>CAYJLE010000004.1:0-117808 GCA_964370985.1 uncultured Gaiellales bacterium
GGGCGCTGAAGCGCCCGAACTGAGTCTGCGGGAATAGACACTCGGGAAGCCGGCGGGTCGCGCGAAGGCGCTGGGCGGCGGAGGCGCGGGTAAAGGGTCGCCCTTACAGCGGCTGCGGGCGACCGGTTACCGGGCGACGACTTCCCGGGCGAAGCGGATGAGCTTGTTCGCCTGCGTGGAGGCGGACTTCAAGTCCTGCGCGCTCACGTTGTGGAAGCCGTAGTGGGCTTCGTCCTTGAGGTTGATCAGTCGGCGTATCGCGTTGGCCGCGTTCTTGCCGCCCGGCTCGATCAGCTCGAGCAGGGCTTCGGCGTCGTGGTGATCCTGGCCGCGTGAACGGCGACCGAGGGCCTTGCAGCAGGCCGCATCGGAGGCGGCGATGCCTGCGAGAACGGCCAGCGCTGCTGCCGCGCTCGCCCAGTCGGGATCGGGCTCGTCCTTGATCAGCCCGGCGACCTCCATGAACTGCTCGGCACGCCGGAGCTTGGCCTGGGCCTCGCGCTTGCCGCAGGCCTGGGTACCGCCTCTGGCTCGCGCTCGATCGTTCATCGCCGCCTCCGGAAGAGGCTCGACGGCTCATCGCCGATGAGTGTGATCCCATCGGCGACAACAGCCTCGATGACGGGTGGCCGTTCGCGGCGTAGGCGCGGGAGATCGCGCTCGGAGACCTCTGCGATACCCGCGTGATTCCCTGTCCAGGAGCGAACGGTCGCGGCGAGCGAGTCGATCTGCGACCGCCAACTCTCGTCCCCCTCCTCCACGTTTCTCGGTCGGATAACCAGGATGTCGATGTCGCTGTCCTTGTCCCCGTCGCCGCGCGCCGCCGATCCGAAAACGGACGCATGGATCGGTTGAACCTCCCAACCTGCGAGCAGTTCCCTGAGCCGCTCGATCAGGATCGACCGGAGGCGAGTAAGGGTGACGATCGGCTCGGCGGCGATATGGTCGCGATTCAGCGTGTAGAGCAGCGATCGGCCACCCGCCGGCTGCTCGATAACGACGCCTTGAACGACCAGCCGGCGTAGCGCCTTCCAAGCTCCATTCTGGGATATACCGGCGAGACGGGCGACCTCCCGCCCACCAAGAGGCCTTGTCGTTCCCGCGAGCACCGACAAGACCTGCCCATCGGTCCTCGAGAGGGCGACGGTGTGGGGGAAGGAGAGATCCACTCCATGTCCGAGTATAGCGTGCGTGTGACCCCAAACGAGGTCATATGACCTCAATCAGGGTCAAGACACGTGCTCCCCACCGAACGCCCTGCGCCGTTACCCCGCGCCATCGGTGGCGAGCCTCAGCAGTTCACCGGGCCGCGGTCCAACGAGCGTGATGGCATCGAAGCGGAAGTAGGCGACGATCGGCTGCTCGGGACGAAGGCGAGCGAAGTCGCGCTGGGAGACGTCAACTCCACCGGCCCGGTTCCCGCTGAGTTGCCCTCGCCAGCGAGTGTCGTCTTCGGCCTGGGCGCACGCTCCGCGAGAGCTCCTGCGGGCCCGTTCCTGGCCCGGCTCAGTGAGGTTTGCACTTCGGGTCGCCGCCGGCGATCTCGAGCGCGAGCGCGCGCAGCTCCGTGGAGCGGGTCTCGTCGTAGTCGCCGATGTCCGTGCTCTCCCAGTAGGCGTCGGGTGCGACGCCGGGGCCCCTCACGGTCGCGCGGTAGCGGGTGCCCTGGCCGGTGCCGGTCGAGCGGTGGCGGTAGAAGCCGTAGCAGAAGCTCCCGTTCGGCCGGTGCGTGAGGAACGAGTTCTCGCGTTTCCAGCCGCTGCCGTAGACGGAGTCGTAGGTGTCGACGTAGATGTTGCGCCCGTACGGGTCGAGCGGCTGGCCGGTCGGCGTGGCGTCGAACCCGAACACGGGCTTGCCCTTGTAGGTGTAGCGCCCGAACAGGTGGCGGAACTTCCCCTTGTACGCCCAGTCGAGGTGGATCTCGAGCTTCGGGATCTCGCCGCGCCAGTGCGAGAGCTGGAGCTCCCACGCGGCTCGCTCCCTCGACGCGGGCAGGCCGTAGTTGGGGAGCCGCCGCTGCCAGGCCTGGAGCGCCCAGTAGGAGCCGTCGGGCGCCTTGCGCGCGACGACCAGCCAGTGCAGCTGCGGGCCGTCGTAGCGTTTCGAGCGGTCCGCGAACGGGCCCGGATCGCTGGTGTAGAGGAGGTCGAACTTCAGGTCCTCGTTGATCGCGCCCTGGGCGAGCACGTGGCGGCGTACGCCCTTCCGGGTGAAGCTGACGAGCGCGCGCCCGCTCGCGTCGACCTTCAGGCTCACATGCGTGGCGTCGCGCGCGAGGATCACGGACGCGCTGGCGGCTCCCGGCCAGGCCAGGACGAGAGCCACGAGGCACAAGCAGATCGGGCTGCGAGGCAGGCAGCCATCATACGACGAGCGCTGCCTCGAGTCAGGTTATCGACGAGCCGGCGAGCGCGCATATCGTAGGGCCGCCCCCGAGCAAGGAGAGCGCACATGCCGCACGTCCGCGTCAACGACTGCGACCTCTATTACGAGGAGGAGGGGCAGGGCTCGCCGGTGCTGCTCATCCATGGGCTCTGGCTCTCGAGCCGCTTCTTCCACCTGCAGCTGCCGTACTTCGCGCGAGACCACCGCACCGTTGCGGTCGACCTGCGCGGTCACGGCCGCTCCGAGCGCACCGAGGCCGGGCACACCGTGGCCCAGCACGCCAGGGACATCCGGGCCTTCTGCGAGGCGCTCGAGCTGCGCGACCCCGTCATGGCCGGGTGGTCGATGGGCTCGCTCGTGATCTGGGAGCTGATCCGCCAGTTCGGCACGGACGGCCTCCGCGGGATGGTCGTGATCGACCAGTCCCCGTCCGACTTCAGGTGGCCCGACTGGCCGGAGGGCCCGCTGGACCTCCCCGCCCTGCACCACTTCCACTCCGCGGTCCAGGACCGGGATCCGGAGCTCCCGGCGGCGTTCATCCGGATGCTGTTCAAGGACGTGCCGGCCGCGGCCGAGCTGGCCTGGATGGCAGGCGAGGTCGCGCAGGTCCCGCCCGGCATCGCCGCGTCGATCCTGTTCGACCAGTCGGTCGTCGACTACCGCGAGCTCCTGCCGAGCGTGACCGTGCCGGCCCTGCTCTGCATCGGGCGGGTCGAGGGGCTCGTCACGGTCGCTGCCGGCGAGTACATGCGCGACCGGATGCCCGACGCGACGCTCGTGATCTTCGAGGACTCGAACCACTGCCCCTTCCTCGAGGAGGCCGACCGCTTCAACCAGGTGGTCGGCGACTGGGTCGCCGCGCTCCCCTAGGGTCGTGGACAACCAGCGGCGGGTGTGAATACCCCCTACGGGTACTTAGGCTATGCTGCGAGCGTGACCGTGGAGCCCGATCGCCGCCAGCGCCTGCGCCTGGCGCTCGTGGTCGCGGCGCTCGCCTGCACCGTGCTGCTCTTCTTCCTCCTGGGCCACGGCCTGCACGTGGCGGGGCCCGCGGATCACGATGCCGCCGCCGCGAGCCTGACGGGCGTCTGCCTCGCCCTCCTCGCCTTGATCGCCCCGTTGGCTGCGCTCCTGCGCCCGGTCGGGCCGGTCGCGGCGGTGGGGCTCCCTACCGTTCGTCCCGCGTGGCTCGCCGCGAGGCCGCCGGCGATCGGGGCTCGCGCCTCACCCTCCTGGTTGCAGCGGTTTCTCCGCTGATCCCGTCCGGCAGCCGCCGCGGGGGCAATCGCCCCTGCCCTGTCACGGGACGAAAGGAGAACACATGAAGCTGACCAGAAGGACACGACTTGCCTTCCTCGCCCTGCCGGTCCTGCTCGGCGCCGTGCTCGCCCTCGCAGCGTGCGGCGGCGCCGGCGAGGAGGCGGAGGCCGGCGGCCAAGCGGAGCCCGCCTTCGACCGGGCCTTCATCGACGCGATGGTGCCCCACCACGAGGAGGCGATCGCGATGGCCAGGGCCGCGACGGAGGCGGGACTCGACGAGCCCGAGCTGGTCGAGATCGTCGAGGCGATCATCGCGACCCAGCAGGAGGAGATCGACCTGATGCTCCGGTGGCGGGCCGACTGGTACGGCTCGGGCGAGGTCGATCCGGCGGGAGCGGAGGCGCTCGACCTCACGCTGGAGGAGATGGGCATGCAGCACGCCGCGGGCGATCTCGGCGAGGCCGGCGACGCCGACCAGGCCTTCGCGGCGATGATGGTCGACCACCACGGCGGAGCGATCGTGATGGCCCGGCTCGCGCTCGAGCGGGCCGAGCACCCGGAGCTGCGGGAGCTCGCGGAGGCGATCGTCGCCGCCCAGGAGGCGGAGATCGACGTCATGCGTGCCCACGCGGCGGCGATGCACGGTGACGGCCACGAGGCGGCCGCGGGCGGCATCGAGGGCACCGTCTGGGTCGCCAACGAGGAGGAGGGCAGCCTCAGCGTGATCGACGCGGCCACGAATCGCGTCGTGGCGACGCTCCGGGGGATCGAGGGCCCGCACAACGTCCAGGCCTCCCCGGACGGGCTGAGCGCGTGGGCCGTCAGCGGCCACGACGACGCGGCCGTCAGGGTCGACGCCGAGACCTACGAAGTGACCGGGGTCGTCTCCGTAGGCGATTCGCCAGCCCATGTCGTCGTCCTGCCCGACGGGAGCGCCGCCTACGTGACGAACGCGGGCGACGACACCGTCTCCGTGATCGACGTCGGGACGCTGGAGGTCGTGGCGACGATCCCCGTCGGCGCGTACCCGCACGGCCTGCGGCCGAGCCCCGACGGTCGGCTCGTCGTGCTCGCCAACGCGGGCGGCACGACGCTCACCGTCATCGACACGGCCACGAGCACGGTGTCGGCCGAGATCGAGGTCGGGAAGGCGCCGGTCCAGGTCGCCTTCTCCCCCGACGGGGCGTTCGTCTACGCGTCCCTCCGCGACGAGGACGCGGTTGCGAAGATCGACCTCGCCACCGGCGCGGTCGTAGGCAAGGTGTCCGTCGGCCCCGGCCCGATCCAGGTCTACGTCTCCCCGGACGGGCGCTACGTGGTCGCGGCCAACCAGGGGACGGAGGACGCCCCGGGCACCACCCTCTCGATCGTGGACGCGGCGACGTTCGTGGCCGTCGCCGAGGTGGAAACCGGGCTCGGCGCCCACGGCGTCGTCGTCGACCCGTCGAGCCGCTACGCGTACGTCGCCAACCTCTACAGCGATGACGTGGCCGTCGTCGATCTCGAGGAGCGGGCGGTCGTCGCCCGCATCCCCGTCGGCGACGTGCCGAACGGGATCAGCTTCTCGCCGCTGCCGCCGGCCTCCGGCGGGGCGGTCGACCTCGGCCCGATGATGGGCGAGCACGGCGAAGGGGAGATGCCGGGCATGGATCACTGAGCCGGCCGAGACCAGGAGGGGCCCCGGCCGCCCCGGGGTCCCTGCCCACTCTCACGCTCGAGGAGGGCCGGAAGCAGCTGCACGAGCTCGCCAGCCGGTTCGGGAGGCTGAGCAAGCCGAGTGCCTCCCTGCTCGAGCGGGCGCGGTCGGTCGGGCCGTACAGAAGGGGCGGGCTGCTGTTCGTGCCCGAGATCGATGCGCTGGCTGCCGTCGACCGGCTCGAACGGGCCGAGCGAGAACGGGAGGAGTTGCTCGAGGAGCTCGAGGACATGGGGATCGTGCTGCTCGCGCAAGCGCGGTTCGCGGAGCCGACTCCGGTCGCGGAGCTGATCCCGCTGGAGGAGCTCGCGCGCCGGTTCGGCCGCGAGCACCTGCTTGGGGACTGAGCGCTACCGCGTCGCCGCCGAGCCGGAGGTCAGCGACGATCTCCGCGATCTGGCTACGGTGGGGGAGCGCCTCGTCGACGAGGCGCTCCCGGATGAGCGAGTTGCGCGACAACCCGTGGGCCGGCGACGACCTCTGGGAGCGCTACAAGCTCCGTCCCGTCGAGCGCTGCCGGAAGCTGCGCTTCGACGTACCCGGGTGGCGGGGCAAGCCGCGCTACCGGATCGTCTACCGAAACGAGCCCATAGACGGCGCCCCGGGTCTGGTGCACGTCTGGGCTGCCGGGCCGCGCAGCGGCCTGGTCGCGTACGCACGCGCGGCGACGCGGATCACCCGTGCCGAGGCTACGCGGCGGCGTCGCGCGCATTGAGCAGCGGGTGAACCGGGTGGCCGCCACATGCGGGCCCCGTTCCGCGAGAATCGGCCGATGGGCAATCAGCAGCCACGCCGGCTCTCCCCGCTCGCCGCGCGCCTTGCCGCGATCGAGGACGACAGCAGGCTCGTGCACCGGCTCGCGCGCGAGCGCGCCGCGGCCGGCCACGACGTGATCGTGCTCAGCCTCGGTGAGCCGGACTTCCCGCCACCCGAGGCGGCGGTCGAGGCGGCCGTCGCTGCGCTGCGGGCCGGGCGGGCCCGCTACACGCCGGCGCGGGGCGAGCGGGCGACGCTCGAGGCGATCGCGGCGCAGGCGGGCCGCCAGGCCGGACGGCAGGTCGACCCGGAGCGGGTCGTCTTCTTCCCGGGCTCCCAGGCCGCGTTATTCGCGACGATCCTGTGCCTCGCCGGCGAGGGCGACGAGGTGATCGTGGGGGAGCCCGCCTACTCGACCTACCCGGGCGTGCTCGCCGCGGCCGGCGCGACCCGGGTCGACGTCCCGCTGCGGCCCGAGGACGGGTTCCACGTCCGAGCCGGGGACATCGCCCGCGCGGTGTCGGAACGAGCCCGCGTCGTACTCCTGAACTCCCCGCACAACCCGACCGGGGCGGTGCTCTCCCGGGCCGAGCTCGAGGAGGTCGCCGCCGTCTGCCGCGAGGCCGGGGCGTGGCTCGTGGCCGACGAGGTCTACGCGTCGCTGACGTGGGCGCGTCCGCACGCGAGCGTGCTCGCGCTCGACGGGGCGGAGGACTTCGCGGTCTCGCTCGGGAGCCTCTCGAAGTCGCACGCGATGACCGGCTTCCGCCACGGCTGGGCGGTCGCCCCGGTCGAGCTGGCAGCGCGGCTCGAGCTGCTGCTCGAGTCGATGCTGTTCGGCTGCCCGCCGTTCGTCCAGGACGCCGGGGTCGCCGCGCTCGCCGGCGAGGCCGCCACGCGCGCGATGCGCGACGCCTACGAGCGGCGGGCCGCGCTCGTCTGCCGGCTGCTCGAGGAGGCGCCCGGCCTCGCCGTCCACCCGCCCGAGGGCGGCATGTTCGTCACGGTCGGCGTCCGCGCCACCGGTCTTGGCGGCGAGGCGTTCGCGCTGCGGCTGCTCGAGGAGGAGGACGTCGCCGTGACCCCGCTCGACGGCTTCGGTCCGAGCGGCGCCGGGCACGTCCGGATCGGCCTCGGCGCGGACGACGAGCTGCTGGCGGAGGCGGCGCGCCGGATCGCCCGCCTCGCCGAACGCGTGATGGCCTCGTGCTGACCGGCGCTACGGCGCCAGCAGCTCGAGGGCCGCTTCCGGCTCCCGGAACGGCGGCACCACGTAGACGCCGGCCGCGCGGGTGCGTGCCTGCTCGTGGAGAGCGCGGGCGAGCTCGAGTCCGACGCGGGGGGCGTCCGGGCCGGCGTCGGCGAGCCGCTGCTGGACGGCCTCCGGGACGACGATCCCCGGAACCTCGTTGTGGAGGCGGTAGGCGAGCTGGAAGCTGCGCAGCGGCCAGAGCCCGACGAGCAGCGGCACCGGCGGCGCTCCGCCGAGCGCCTCGAGGAACCGGTCGAGGTGGGCGACGTCGAACAGGGGCTGGGTCATCGCGAAGCGGGCGCCCGCATCGAGCTTGCGGCGGAAGCGCTCCAGCTCGGTCGCGAGGTCGTCCGCGGTCGGGTTGACTGCGACGCCGACGAAGAACGAGGTCGGGGAGTCGATCGCCCGGCCCGCGTGATCTTCCCCTTCGTTGAGCCGGGCGAGCAGCGCCGTCAGGCCGATCGAGTCGACCTCGTACACGGCCCGGCGCCCGGGTAGTCCGCCGACGCTCGGCGGGTCGCCGGTGACCGCGAGCACGTTGCGGATGCCCTCGGCGTGCGCGCCGAGAAGCTGGGACTGGAGACCCATCACGGTGGCGTCCCTGGGTGTCACGTGCGGCACGGTCTCGAGCCCCGTCTCGCGCTGGATCACCGCCGACGCGGTCAGCGCGCTCATCCGGGCGCGGGCCATCGGGTTGTCGTTGACGTCGACCGCGTCGACGGCCCCGGAGGCGGCGAGGCGGGCTGCCGTCTCGACCAACGCGTCGAGGTTCGCCCCTTTCGGCGGGTCGAGTTCCACGAGCGCGACCCACTCACCCGCGGCGAGCCGGGCCTCGAGCCGGGAGCGCTCGGCGCTTCGCCCGGGCGCGGCGACGTCCGAGCGCGCGGCCGCCGCCACGCGCAGGCGCGGCTCGCGCTCGTCGTCGACCGCCGCCTTGATCGCCGCGATCTGGGCGGGGGTGGAGCCGCAGCAGGCCCCGATGATGCGGGCCCCGAGCGAGCGCGCCTGGGCCGCAAACTCGGCGAAGTAGTCGGGCGTCGCGCTCGGAAACACCAGGCGCCCGCCGCTCCTGGCCGGCAGCCCGACGTTCGGCTGGGCGGTGAGGGGGAGGCCGCGGGCCCGGGCCGGCGCGGCCATCTCCGCGAGCGCCTCGAGCGCGGCGCGGGGGCCGAGGCCGCAGTTGGCGCCGACGGCCGCGACGCCGAGCTCGCTCGCGCGGACGACCGCCCTGCCCGCCCGCACGCCGGCGAGCGTCTCCCCGCCCTCGTCGAAGGCAAGCTGAGCCACGATCGGCAGCGCCGAGACGCTCCGCACCGCCTCGACCGCGAGCGCGAGCTCTGCGAGGTCGACGAACGTCTCGACCAGGAAGAGGTCGACCCCGCGCCCGTCGAGCAGGCGGGCCTGCTCCACGAACATCGCAGCCCGCTCGTCCGTCCCGAGCCGGCCCTCGAAGTCGCCGAGCGGCCCGATCGAGCCGCCGATCAGGAGCGGCTCGCCCGAGACCTCCCGGGCCTCCCGCGCGATCCTGGCGCCCCGCTCGACGATCTCCTCCAGCCGGTCGTCGAGCAGGTGCGCCCGGAGCTTGTGGCGGCTTGCCCCGAACGTGTTGGTCGAGATCAGCTCGGCGCCGGCCCGGACGAACCCGAGCTGGAGCGCCAGCACCGTCTCGGGGTCGCTCAGGTCTGCCTCCTCCGGGCAGCGCACCCGCGCGACCCGGCTCGCCACCAGCGCGCCGAGGCCGCCGTCGGCGACGATCACCGGGCCCGCGTGCAGCCGCTCGAGAAAGCGGCTCACGGGTGAGCCTCGCCCGGGTCAGCAGGCAACGAGCGCCTCCTCGCCGCGGATCGCGGAGGCGAGAGCCGCGACGTCGCCGATCACGACGAGCGCGGGCGGGCGCAGGCCCGCCGCCGCGGCGGCGAGGCCGCCGAGCGGTGCCGTCACGACCCGCTGTGCGGGCAGCGTGCCGCTCTCGATCACGGCGGCCGGCGTGGCCGGGTCCCGGCCGGCCGCGACGAGGCCGGCCGCGAGCTCGCCGAGGCGGGCGAGACCCATCAGCACGATCAGCGTGCCCGGCGCGGCCGCGAGCGCCTCGTGGTCGAGCCGTTCGGGTTCGTGGCCGGCGACGACGGTGAGCTGCGAGGCGAGGCCGCGGTGCGTGACGGGGATCCCGACCGCGGCCGGGACGGCCGTGAGCGACGACACGCCCGGGACGACGTCGAAGGGAACGCCCGCCCCGGCGAGCGCGAGCGCCTCCTCGCCACCCCGGCCGAACAGGTACGGGTCGCCGCCCTTCAGCCGCACGACATCGAGCCCCGCCCGCCCGTGGGCGATGAGGAGCGCGTTGATCTCCTCCTGGGCGAGCGGGTCGCGGTCGATCACGAGGGCGTGGCACGGGGCCTCGGCGACGAGCTCGCGCGCGACCAGGCGGTCGTGCACGAGCACCTCGCAGCCGCGAACGAGCTCGAGGCCGCGGGCGGTGATGAGCCCGGGGTCGCCGGGTCCGGCGCCGACGAGGTGGACGGTCACGCGAGCGCCTCCTCGACGAGCGCGCGGAAGTAGTCGCGGCGTTCCTCGTAGGTCGCGAACGCAGCCCTCGCGTGGGGGCGCAGCGCCTCGAGCTTCCTCGCGAGCTCGGCGTGCCGGGCGCCGTAGCGGGCGGCGAGCTCGTCGCGGATCCGCTGCGCCAGCGCCGGCGAGGCCCCGCCGGTCGAGACCGCGATCGAGATCGGCTCGTGCCGGTGGATCGCGGGCAGGATGAACGAGCAGAGTCCGGGGACGTCGGCGACGTTGCAGAGGACGCTGCGGGCCTCCGCGTCCTCGAACACCCGCCGGTTGACCGCGGGATCGGAGGTGGCGGCGCAGGCGAGGAAGCAGCCGTCGAGGTCGGCGCTCTCGTACGGCCGCCCGAGCCAGCGGACGCCGAGCGCAGCGACCCCGGGCTCGGCCGCGGGCGCGACGACGGTCACCCGGGCGCCGGCGTCCGCGAGGCCGCGGGCCTTCTCGAGCCCGACGCGGCCGGCGCCGACGACGAGGCAGCGGCGCCCGCGGAGGTCGCAGAAGATCGGGTACGCCCAGCTCGCCGCCACGCTACGCGGACACCCCCGCGACCCGGGCTCCCTCGCGCCCGAGGCGGACGGTCAGCTCGAGCCCGCCGGCGGCGAGCGTGAGGGTGAACGCCCCGGGTCCGACCGCCTGCAGGGAGGCCGCCTCGAGCGGCTTCCCGAGCAGCGTGCCGAGGGCGTCCGTGACCTGGCAGGCGCTCGCCGTGCCGGCGGCGCCGGCGGGCAGCCGGCGCCAGGTGCGAAGCGCGGCCTGCTCCCCGCCGGGCCCGTAGAGCGCGCGGACGCGCCCGGTCTGGAGGCCGAGCTCGAGCAGCTCCTCGAGCGCGGCCGCGTCCTCGCCCGCGACCTCGCCCTCGCTTGCCGCCGCGACGAGGTCCTGCAGCCGCTCGCGGCGGTGCCCGTCGCGGACGAGCGCGAGCACCGCCTGGGCCTCGGCGAGCGCGACCTCGCGCGCCTCGCCCTCGAGCGCGACCGCGTCAGTCATCGCCGTCTCCGAGCAGCGCGCGCAGCTCGTGCTCGAAGCCGCCCGTCTCGATCGCGCAGTGGATCCCGCACTCCTTGGGCGCGTTCTCCTCCCACCACCAGCGCCCGGCCCGCGCCGGCTCGCCCGGCCGGGTCGCCCGCGTGCAGGGGGCGCACCCGATCGAGCTGAAGCCGCGGTCGTAGAGGGCGTTGTACGGGACGTCGTTCGCGCGCACGTAGTCCCAGACGTCCTCCTCGCTCCACTCGGCGAGCGGGTTCAGCTTCACGATCGCGCCGTGGTCGTGGTCGATCTCGACCTTGCGGATGTTCGTCCGGGTCGCCCACTGGTCGCGGCGCAGCCCCGTGATCCAGGCGTCGAGGCCGGCCAGGTGCCGCAGGAGCGGCAGCACCTTGCGCACCTGGCAGCAGAGGAGCCGCAGCGACACGTCGCGGCGAAACAGGTTCGGGCCGTGGGCGGCGACGAGCCGTTGCACCTGACCCGCGTCCGGCGAGAGCAGTGTCAGGTCGAGCCCCGGGTAGCGCTCGCGCAGCGCCTCGACGAGGTCGTGCGTCTCCTGCGGCAGCCGCCCCGTGTCGACCGAGAAGACCCTGATCTCCGGGTCGATCCGGTAGGCTATGTCGACGAGGGCCACTCCGTCGAGCTGGAACGCGGTCGAGATCGCGATCCGGGGCGAGAACCGCTCGAGCGCCCACGCGATCGCGGTCTCGGGCTCCTCGCCCTCGAGCTCGACGGAGAGCTCGCCGGCCTCGAGCTCGTCGATCAGCTCGGTCGCCATCCCTACTCCTCCTCGCGTCCCGCCCGGGTGCGGGCGGGCTCGAGCCCCGCGAGCGCCCCGAGCTCGTCATCCGAAAGGCGCCGCGCGAACGAGGCGAAGCTCTCCTCGCCGGCTCGCCCGGCGAGCCAGCCGCCGACGAGGCCCGCGACCGCCACGTCGAGCTCGTCGGTCGGGACGCGGCGGAAGAGCGGCCTGCCGATCGCAGCCTCCGGGCCGAGCCCGCCCCGGAGGAAGATGTCGTAGGCGGGTCTGCGCAGACCCGCTGCGTCCCGCGCGGTCGTGCCCTGGAAGCCGAGGTCGCCGACCCAGTGCTGGGCGCACGCGTGCGGGCAGCCGTCGAGGTGGAGGCGGAGCCCGCCGGCCGCGTCCCCGAAGCGCCCCTCGAGCGTCTCGATCAGCGCGCCGAGGCGGCTTTTCGTCTCGGTCACGGAGAAGTTGCAGTGCGGCTCGCCGGTGCAGGCGATCGAGCGGCCGCGGATCGGGTTCCCGTCGAGCGGGAGGCCGAGCGTGGCGAGCTCCCGGCTAGCCGCGGCCGTGTCGGTGGCGGGGACGTTCGCGAGCACCAGGTTCTGCCGGCGCGTGACCCGGATGTCGGCGCCGAGGCTCTCGGCCAGGTCGGCGAGCGCGAGCATCTGCTCCGCGGCGACGAGGCCCAGGTGGACGGGGACGCCGACGAGGACGAGCCCTTCCTGCTGCTGCGGCCGGATTCCGAGGTGGTCGCGCGGCTCGGGTGCGGGTGGCAGGCGGTAGTCCTCGAGCGTGCGGCCGAGCCGCTCCTCGACGAGCGCGCGCATCCCCTCGGGGCCGACGTCGTCGACCATGAACTTGAGCCGCGCCTTGACGCGCGAGACGCGGTAGCGCAGATCCTCCTTCCAGACGTCCGTGACCGCGGCGAGGACGGAGATCGCGTCCTCCTTCGGCACGAACACGCCGAGCTCCCGGGCGAGGCGTGGCACCGAGGAGAGCCCCCCGCCGACGAGCACGGCGAAGCCCTCCCGGCGCTCGTGGACATGCCCGACGAGCGAGACGCAGTTCAGCTCGGGCGCGTTGCAGCGGTCCGCGCAGGAGGCGATCGTGTACTTGTGCTTGCGGGGCAGGTCGCAGTAGTCGGCGCTCCCGTAGAAGAAGCGTGCCGCCTCCTCGACGACATCGGAGCAGTCGAACAGCTCCGCCGCGTCGAGCCCCTGCACCGGGCAGCCGGTGATGTTGCGGACGGTGTCGCCGCAGCCGCCGACGGTCGAGAGGCCCGCCGCGTCGAGCCCGTTCAGGACGTCCGGGAGCGAGGCGAGCTCGAGCCAGTGCAGCTGGATGCACTGGCGGGTCGTCAGCTCGCCGTCGCCGCGCCCGTGGCGGCGCGAGAGCTCCCCGACCGTTCGCAGCTGCGCCGGCGTGAGCCGCCCGCCTGGCAGCTTGACCCGCAGCATGAATGTGCCGACCTTCGGCTTGTCGTGGTACAGGCCCCACCACTGGAGCCGCACGACGTCCTCTTCCGGGACGGCCTCGTAGCCCGCTGCGATCAGCGCCGGCAGCTCGTCGCGGATCGCGAGCGGCGCCTTCTCGCGCTTGATCCGCTCGACGGGGTTGCGCCTGAGCACGAGCTCCCAGTCGGGCTCCGGCCTGCGCGGTCGGTCGAGCGTGACGGGCGTCCCGGGCATGAAGCGCGATCGGCTCATGGGCCCGACTCTAGCGTGGCAACTACAGAAAGTAAAGCGACTTCTATTCGGAAAGTATCATCGCGCTTCGGCCGCTCTTCGGGGTGGCCCGGGCGTCCCGGCCGCGCTCGGACAGCCGCGGGTGACCGCGACCTTCGCGGCGCCCTCCCCTCGCGAGCCCCCCGGGGTCAGTTGCCGAGGAGCGAGCGGCCGCTGTCGGCGTCGAACAGGTGGATCCCCTCGAGGGCGAGGACGAGGCTGAGCCGCTCCCCCGGGGCCGCCCGCGTCCGCGGGTCGAGCCGGGCGGCGAACGCGCCCGCGAGCTCGACCGGCCGCTCGCCGACCTCGGCTGCCTCGAGGCCGTCGAGGCGGAAGTACGCGTACGTCTCGGGGCCCAGCTGCTCCGTGATCTCGACCTCTGCCGCGAGCGTCACCCCGGAGCCGTCGCCGAGCCGGGCGTCCTGGAAATCCTCGGGCCGGACGCCGACGAGGACCCGTCCTTCCTCGCGCTCGAGCCGCCCGGTGACCGACGCCGGCAGCTCGAAGCGATAGCTGCCCGTTTCGACGGTGCCGCCCGACAGGGCGCCGGGGAGGAAGTTCATCGGCGGCGAGCCGATGAAGCCCGCCACGAACGTGTTCGCGGGCTGCCGGTAGAGGCGCTGCGGCGTGTCCACCTGCTGCAGGAGGCCGCGATCGAGGACTGCGACGCGCTGCCCGAGCGTCATCGCCTCCGTCTGGTCGTGGGTCACGAACAGCGTCGTCGCGCCGAGGCGCCGGTGCAGCCTGGCCAGCTCGGCCCGCATCTGCACGCGCAGCTTCGCGTCGAGGTTCGAGAGCGGCTCGTCCATCAGGAACGCCTGCGGGTGCCTGACGATCGCCCGGCCCATCGCGACCCGCTGGCGCTGCCCGCCCGACAGCTCCCTCGGCTTGCGCTCGAGTAGCTCCTCGAGGCCGAGCAGCTGTGTGGCCTCGCCGACCCTGCTCGCGACCTCGGGCTTCGCCAGCTTCTGCATCCTGAGCGGGAAGGCGATGTTCTCCTGGACCGTCATGTGCGGATAGAGCGCGTAGTTCTGGAACACCATCGCGACGTCGCGCTCCTTCGGCTCGAGGTCGTTCACGACGCGCTCGCCGATCCGGATCTCGCCGGACGTGACGTCCTCGAGGCCGGCGACCATCCGCAGCGCGGTCGTCTTGCCGCACCCGGAGGGGCCGACGAGGATCATGAACTCGCCGTCGGCGATCTCGAGCGACATGTCATCGACGGCGACGACCGTGTCGCCGAAGCGTTTCGTCACGTGGTCGAAGACGACTCTGGCCATGATCAGGAGACCCGCAGGCGCTGCACCAGGTCCTCGTCGAGCTCTACGCCGAGCCCCGGCCCCGCGGGCACGGCGAGTCTACCGCCGTCGAGCGCGAATGGCGACGTGACGAGACCGCTCGCGATCGGAGAGGGAGCGACCGAGAACTCCGAGTACGTGGGTCGGTCGAGCGTCGAGGCGAAGTGCAGCGAGGCCGCGACCAGCACCCCGGAGGCGAAGCAGTGGGGCACCACTTCGACCCGCCGCTCCCAGGCCAGCTCGGCGATCCGGCGGGCGACGGTGAAGCCGCCGCAGCGGCCGAGATCCGGCTGGAGCACGTTCACGTGCCCCCGCTCGACGAGCTCCCTGAACGGCCCGATCGTCGTGTCGGCTTCGCCCGCCGCGATCCGCGTCGCGACCGCGTCCGAGAGCTGGCGGTAGCCGTCGTAGTCGTCGGGCCAGAGCGGCTCCTCGAGCCAGTAGAGGCCGACGTCGTCGACGCGGCGCAGGAGCTCGCGCGCCGACTTGACCGTGTACGCCTGGCCCCCGTCGATCATCAGGTCGCGGTCGGGGCCGAGCACGTCCCGGGCGGCGCGGATCAGGCGCTCGTCGCGTGCGAGGTCGCTCCCGAGCGGGCCCCACCCGAACTTGAGCGCCGTGTAGCCGTCCGCGACCGCGCGCTCGGCGATCGCGCGCACCCCGTCCTCCGTCTGCGGCATCACCTCGCTCGCGTAGACGGGGACGCGGTCGATCCGCGAGCCGCCGAGCAGGTCGGAGATCGGCCGGCCCGCGGCCTTCCCGGCGATGTCCCAGAGAGCCATGTCGATCCCGCTGATCACGTGCAGCGCGGGGCCGACCCTGCCGTAGTAGGAGGAGCCCTGGTACATCAGCCGCCAGAGCCGGTCGATCGCGAGCGGATCCTCGCCGACGAGCAGTTCTTCCACGCCACGCGCGATCGCGTGGGAGGGCGGCATCGAGACGATCGCCGCCGCGACGTGAGGGGCGGTGTCGGCCTCGCCGATCCCGACGATGCCCTCGTCGGTGTGGACGCGAACCAGGAAGGCGTCCTGAGTCCCGTCGGCGCGGCTGGCATCGACGTCCGGAAGGCGTAGGACGACGGGCTCGACGCGGGTGATCTTCAAGCGACTCTCCTCTCGAGACGGTCGGCAACGGCCAGGGCCGAGCTGGCCGCGAGGCCGAGGTACGAGGCGGGCTCGAGCAGGCGCTCGAGCTCGGCGGGGGGAAGCAACGTGGCCACGCGGGCGTCCTCCGCGAGCACGGAGCCGAGCGGGCGCTGCTCGGCTGCAGCCCGGCGCGCGGCGACGAGCACGAGCTCGTGCGCCGGCTCGTGACCGAGCGTGCGCGCGAGCGCCATCATCGCCGCCTCGGCCATGATCAGGCCGCCGGTCGAGTCGAGGTTCGCCCGCATGCGCCGCTCGTCCACCTCGAGGCCCTCGAGGACGTAGGCGAGCTTGTCGAGCAGGCCGCCCGCGAGGATGAAGGCCTGGGGCAGGGCCACCCACTCGGCCGCCCAGAAGCGCATGTCGCGCTCGTAGGCGTGGGCCGGGCTGTCGGCCAGCACGCCCGCGGCTCCGCGCAGGAGGCGCGCGCTCGCGACCACGTACTCGCACGTCATCGGGTTTCGCTTCTGCGGCATCGTCGAGGAGCCGACGTGCGCCTCGGTCGTGGGCTCGGCCACCTCGGCCACCTCGGTCGACTGGAGGCGGATGATCTCGGATGCGATCCGCTCCGCGGCCGCGGACACCTCGGCCAGGGCGTGGGCGAGGTCGCGGAGGCGGTCGCGGGTCGCGTGCCAGTGGACGTCGGCGCACGCGAGCCCGAGCCGGCCGCAGAACGCCACCTGGACGGCGGCCGCAGCCGGTCCCAGCGTCGCGAGCGTGCCCGCGGCGCCCGAGAGCTGCGCCGTCGCGGCGGCCGCGGCGGCCCGATCGAGCCGCTTGCGCGCGCGGTCGAGCTCGTCCGCCCAGGTCGCCGCCTTCAGCCCGAACGTGATCGGCACGGCGTGCTGGCCGTGGCTTCGTCCGGCCATCGGGGTGCCGGCGTGGCGGCGAGCCAGCGCGGCCGCCGCCGCGGTCGCCCGGTCCAGGTCGCGCCCGATCGGCTCGAGCGCGCGGCGCGCCTGCAGGACGAGCGCGGTGTCGACGATGTCCTGGGTCGTCGCGCCCCAGTGCACCCACGCGCCGTGCTCGCCGCAGCGCTCGACCAGCGCCCGGACGAGCGGCACGAGCGGGTGCTTCGAAGTCGCGATGCCAGCGCGGAGGGTGGCCACGTCGAACCCGGTCGCGTCCGCCTCCGCGGCGATCCGCTCGGACGCCGCCCTCGGGATCACGCCCACCTCCGCCTCGGCCTCGGCGAGCGCCCGCTCGACGTCGAGCCACGACTGGAGCAGACTCCCGGTGTCGAAGATCGCCCGCAGCTCGGGGGTGCCGTAGAGGTCGCCGAGCAGCTCGCAGTCGAGCGTCGTCGGCACCGGCTCAGGCGTTCCAGGTCATACGATTGTCTCACGACCCTAGAATGCTGCCCATGACGATGTCAAGGCACGCCGGAAGGCGCGCCTCGTGACGCGCCCCCCGCGCCTGCGTGACGTGGCGGCCGCCGCCGGCGTCGACGCCTCGGTCGTGTCCCGGATCCTGTCCGGCGACCGCGGGCTCTCGGTTCGCCCCGAGACGCGCCAGCGCGTGCTCGCGCAGGCGGCCCGCCTCGACTACCGGCCGAACCGGGCCGCGCGGACGCTGAAGACCGCGCGGACGATGGCGCTCGGCATGCTCGTGCCCGACCTCGCGAACGCGAACTACGCGACCATCGCGACCGGTGCCGAGGAGGCCGCCGCCGCGGCCGGCTACCTGCTCCTCGTTGCGCGCGGCTCGGCCGCCGACCGCGTGCCCGAGCTCCACGGCCGGATCGATGGGCTGCTCGTCGGCGGGGCGACCAGCGAGACCCCGAGGCGCGTCGACGTCGGGAACGTTCCGGCCCTGCTCGTCAATCGTCGCGAGCCCTGCGGAGTCCCGAGCGTGACGGTGGACGACGCGGCGGGTGCCGCCCTCGCGACCGGCTACCTCGCCTCGCTCGGACACCGCGCCATCGCCCACGTCGCCGGTCCGCAGAACTCGGACACGGCGCGGCGCCGGCTCGACGGCTACCGCCGGGCGCTCGCGCAGGCCGGAATCGGGGAGCAGCCCGAGTGGATCGTCGAGTGCCCGTTCGACGAGGCGGGCGGTCACGCGGCCGCCAGCCGCCTGCTCGAGCTCGAGCCGCGCCCGACCGCGCTCTTCGTCGCCAGCGTGTCGGCGGCGATCGGCGCGTGCTGTGCTGCCGCCCGACTCGGCCTGCGCGTCCCCGAGGAGATCTCGATCGTCGGCTTCCACGACGCCTCGGTGGCCGCCTACCTCGACCCTCCCCTCACGACGGTGCGGATGCCGCTCGCCGAGATGGGTCGCGAGGCGGTCGGCGGACTGCTCCGGCTGCTGCGCGGAGAAGCGGTGGCGGACGTGGTGGTGGCGACGCCTCCTGAGCTCGTCGTGCGAGCGTCGGCCGTGCCGCCGGCACGGTAGGCTGCCGCTCACATGAAGCCACGCCAGGAGCGCGCTCTCGAGCTCGCACGCGCCGTCGGCGCCGACGCGTTGCTCGCGGCGCACCCGGGCACCGTGACGTGGCTGACCGGCTTCGCCGGCGACATCGAGACCGGCCCCAGTCCGTTCTCGCTTCCGGCTCTCGCCGTGCTCGCGGCCGGCGAGCCGCCCGTGCTCGTCGTCAGCGAGGACGACGCCGGCACCGCGGAGGAGCTCGGCTGCCAGACCGTCACCTACACCGGCTTCACGGTCGAGCCGCTCGAGCCGGTCGCAGGTGCCGCCCGGGCTCTTGCCCGGGCCGTCGGTGGCAGGCGCGTCGCGACCGAGCCCGGGGCGCTTCCGGCGGCCCTCGCCGGCGCGCTCGAGCTCGTCGACGTCACGGCGGCGCTCGCCCGCGCGCGTGCGGTCAAGGATCCGGACGAGCTCGAGGCGATCCGGGCGGCGATCGCCCTCTGCGACGTGGGCCAGCGCGTCGCTCGCGAGGCCGCGGAGCCGGGGCTGAGCGAGCTCGAGCTCTGGTCGGCGGGCCGCGCGGCGATCGAGCTCGCGGCGGGAGTGCGAACGCCGCTGCTCGCCGACCTCGTCTCCGGCCCCCGCACCGCGGAGGTGGGCGGCCCGCCCGGCACGCGCACCCTCGCGGCCGGCGACCCGGTCCTCTGCGACCTCGTTCCGCGGCTCGCGGGCTACTGGGGCGACAGCTGCGCGACGTTCGTCGTCGGCGGCGAGCCAGCCGCGGGGCTCGCGCAGGCCCACCGGCAGGCCCGGGAGGCGCTGGCCGTGGCCGTCGAGGGCGTGCGCCCCGGCGTGCGCGCCGGCGAGCTCGATGCCGCCATCCGTCCCGGCCTCGACTACCCGCACCACACCGGCCACGGGCTCGGCACCGCCTACCACGAGGAGCCCCGCATCGTGCCCGGCGGCGAGACGGTGCTCGAGCCCGGCATGGTCGTGGCGCTCGAGCCGGGCGTCTACGGCGACAGCGCCGGGGTCCGGGTCGAGCAGGTCGTGCTGGTGACCGCGGACGGCTGCGAGCTCCTCTCCGGGCACGCGCTCGAGCTCTGACCGGCCCCGTCAAGCCGCCGGGATCGTCGTCAGGCCACCGTCGATCGTGAGCACCGAGCCGGTCACGTACGCCGCGTCATCCGAGCAGAGGTAGACCGCGAGCCGCCCGACCTCGCCGGGGCTGCCGAGCCGCCGGGCCGGAATGCGGTCGAGGTAGGCCTGCTCGTCGATCACCCCGCTCGCCACGTCCGCGTCCCACATCGGCGTTCGCAGCGCGCCGGGGCAGATCGCGTTGACGCGAACGCCCCGCGGTCCCCACTCCCCGGCAGTCACTCTCGTCATCATGATCACCGCGGCCTTGGCGGCGCAGTAGGCGAGCCGGCCCGGGTTCGGCGAGAAGCCGCGGATCGACGAGACGTTGACGATCGAGCCGGATCCGCGCGGGAGCATATGCCTGCCGGCCGCGCGCATGCCGTAGAAGACCCCGGTTTGCAGGACCGCGATCGAGTCGCCCCAGTCCTCGTCGGTGACGTCCTCGGTGTGCGGCCCGATGCGGCTGATGCCGGCGTTGTTGACGAGGATGTCGACCTTCCCGAGCTCCCGGATCGCGGCCGCGAACGTCGCGTCGACCTGCTCGCGTCGCGAGACGTCGGTCGCGAAGGCCCGGGTCTCCACGCCCAGGCCGGCGAGCTCGCCGGCCGCCCGGGAGCCCGCCTCCCCGTCGAGCTCCGCGACGGCGATCGCTGCGCCCGCGAGCGCGAGCTCCTGCGCGATCGCTCGACCCAGCCCGGCGCCGGCGCCGGTGACCATCGCGACCTTGCCCTCGAGCACACGCATGGGTGCCTCCGTGTCGGTTACGCAAACGCTTGACTCGTTCGGGCGCAGCGTGCCATAGTCGGGCCTCGGTGGTCAACGCCGTCCAGCACACCGGCCTCACCGTCAGGGACCTCGACCGCGCGCTCGCGTTCTACCGCGACCTGCTCGGGCTCGAGGTCTTCGCCGAGGGCGAGCGGCAGGGCGGCTACTTCGCGGCGATCGTCGGCTACCCGGACACGCATGTGCGGTTCGCGCTGGCCCGCCCGCCCGGCTCCGCGTACCACCTCGAGCTGTTCCAGTTCCTGTCGCCCGACTCCCGGACGGTCGAGCTCGAGCCTCGGCTCGTCGGCGTGACGCACGTCTGCTTGCTCGTCGAGGACATCGCGAGCCTGTACGCGCGGCTGCGCGCGGCGGGCGTCGACACGTTTCTCAGCGGGCCGGTCGAGATCGACCACGGCATCAACGAGTGTGGCGTCGGGCTCTACCTGCGCGATCCCGACGGGATCGTCGTCGAGCTGTTCCAGCCGCCGCGGCCGTGACCGGGAGCCCGGCCGTGGGCAGTGCCGCCGGTCTCACGATCCGGCGGATCGAGGCGATCCCGATCCGGGTGCCGCTCGCGAGGGTGTACCGGGGCAGCGGCTACCGGATGACGCACCGCTCGACGGTCGTCACTCGCGTCCACACGGACGCGGGCATCGTCGGCGAGGCGTACGCGGGTGACGAGGACGCCGGGCTCGCGCAGATCGTGCGGATCATCCGGGACGAGATCGCCCCCGCGCTCGACGGGGAGGACGCGCGGCGGACCGAGCGCTGCTGGGAGCTGGCGCGGCCCGCGACCTTCGACATCCTGCGCGACCGCAGGCTCGGCCTCGTCGCGTGCGCGTGCGTGGACGCGGCGCTCTGGGACGCCGTCGGCAAGGCGCTCGGTCAGCCGCTGTGGCGCCTCTGGGGCGGCTACCGGCGCTCGCTGCCGATGATCGCGATCGGCGGCTACTACGACACCGGCATCTCGATCGCCGACGAGATCGCCGAGCTGCGGCAGCTCGGGCTCGCCGGGCTCAAGCTCAAGGTCGGCGGGCTGGCGCCCGAGGACGACGCGGCTCGCTTCCGGGCGGCCAGGGACGCTGCCGGCTCCGACTTCATCCTCGCCGCAGACGCGAATCAGGGGTGGACGGTTGCGGAGGCGATCCGGTTCGCGCGGCTGGTTGCGGATTGCGACCTCGCCTGGCTCGAGGAGCCGTGCCGCTGGGCCAACGACCGCCGGGCGATGCGCGACGTCCGCTTTGGCGCGCCGGTGTCCGTGTGCGCCGGCCAGAGCGAGCTGTCCGCCGCCGGTTGTCGCGACCTGATGGCCGAGGGCGCGATCGACATCTGCAACTTCGACGCGTCCTGGTCGGGAGGGCCGACCGAGTGGCGGCGTGCGGCCGCGATCGCGCACGCGTTCGACGTCAGGATGGGCCACCACGAGGAGCCGCAGGTCGCCTCGCATCTGGTCGCGTCGATCCCGCACGGAACCGTGGTCGAGTGCTTCCACCCGGATCGAGACCCGATCTGGTGGGGCCTCGTCGCCAACCGGCCGGAGCTGGCCGGTGGCGAGCTCGTGCTACCCGAGTCGCCGGGCCTCGGGTGGGAGCTCGACCCCGAGTTCGTCGAGGTGCATCGGGTCGCCGTCGACTAGCGCGGCCTCTCATCACGTTCGACCGGAAACCGCTGGCCGGGGTTGGTCGCGACGATCGGAGGGCGTAGGGGCCGGACCTGTCCGGCCCGCAACCCGTCCCGTTTCCCGGTGCTCGCATCGTCTCGGGCGGGACAGATCGTCTCGGGCGGGACAGGTCCCGCCCCTACACCGCCCCTGCGTTGCCAGTTCAACGTTGTGAGACGCCGCACGAGGCGCCCGGGCGCTCCTTTCAGGCGTCGAGTCGCAGCCGCTGCACGAGCTCCTCGTCGAGCTCGATTCCGAGCCCGGGGCCCGTGGGCACGGTGAGCCTGCCGGAGCTGAAGGCCAGGGGCTCGGCCAGGAGGCCGCTCGCGAGCAGCGAGCTGGCCACCGAGTACTCGGAGAGGGTGGGCCGGTCGAGCGTCGAGGCGAAGTGGAGCGACGCGGCCACGAGGATGCCGGTCGCGAAGCAGTGCGGCACGACCTCGACGCGCCGCTCGTGCGCGAGATCGGCGATCTGGCGGGCGACGGTGAAGCCGGTACGTGCCATGTCGGGCTGGAGCACGTCGACGTGGCCGCGGTCGACGAGGTCGTGAAACGCCCTGATCGTCGCGTCGGCCTCCCCGGCCGCGATCCGAATCGAGGCGCCGTCCGAGAGGCGGCGGTAGCTCTCGTAGTCGTCCGGGGCGAACGGCTCCTCGAACCAGTAGAGGCCGACGTCCTCGACGCGCCGCAGAAGCTCGGACGCGCGCTTCAGCGTGTAGATCTGGCCGCCGTCGATCATCAGCGAGCGGCCCGGGCCGAGCACGTCGCGGGCGGCGCGGATCAGCCGCTCGTCGTGATCGAGGTCCCGGCCGAGGGGGCCCCAGCCGAACTTGAGCGCCGTGTAGCCATCCGCGACCGCGCGCTCGGCGATCTGCCGCACCTCGTCCTCGGTCTCCGGCATCACCTCGCTCGCGTAGACCGGGAGCTCGCTCACCCGGGCGCCGCCGAGCAGCTCGGACACCGGCCGCCCGGACGCCTTGCCCGCGAGGTCCCAGAGCGCCATGTCGATCGCGGCGATCGCGTGCAGCGCGACGCCGGTGCGTCCGTAGTAGGCGGAGCCCTCGTAGAGCCGCTTCCAGAGGCGGTCGAGCTCGAGCGGGTTCTCCCCGATCAGGAGCTCGCGCAGGCCGCGGGCGACGGCGTGTGACGACGGCATCTCGATCGCCGTGCGGACGAGATATGGCGAGCTGCTCGCCTCGCCGATCCCGGCGAGACCCTCGTCGGTGTGGACGCGAACGACGAGCGCGTCCTGGCTCGCGTCGGCCCTGGACGTGTCGAGTCCGGGCGAGCGCAGGACGATCGGCTCGACGCGGGTGATCTTCATCGCGGCGCCTCCTCGGGGCGTGACGGGACGGTCTCGGCGCCGTCGCTGGTCGGACGGTTGGCTCGCGGCGACACTAGAGCGCCGGGCTCGAGCCTGTCAAGAAGGCTCGGTGCGGGCGACCCGCCTGCGTCACGGGCCGGATTGCCTCCCGTCGTGGGTGGCGCGCGCCCACGCGAGCATCTCCTCCGGGGTCTTCTTCGGGAGCTCGAGCAGCTCGACCGTCACGCCGTCGGGGTCCCGCAGGTACGCGGCCTTCCCCCCGGCCGCCGGCTCCCCGGGGCTGTTGCCCGGAACCTCGACCGGGCTCGGCCACCGGAACGCGACCCCCGCTCTTTCCAGGCGCTCGAGCTCGGCGTCGAGGTCGTCCACGACCAGGCAGAGGTGGCTGTTCCCGACGTTGTACGTCTCCAGGTCGACCGTCCCGCTGGCGGGCTTGTGGTACTCGAGCAGCTCGAGGGTCGCGCTCGTGCCTTCGAACTGGAAGAACGCGCAGTCGATGTCGACCTCGTCGTACCCGACGATGTTCGCCACCCACTGCTGCCGGTAGCGCTGCCTGATGATCGGCTCGCGCTGGAGGAGCAGCCGCCAGAACTCGATCGCCCGGTCGAGATCGCTGACGGTGATCCCGTAGTGGTGGACCTCGCCGATCGTGATGCCCATGTTCCCTCCGCTGTCGCTCGGCTAGGCGCGGCGCAGCCGCGCGAGTGCATCCTCGTCGATCTCGACACCGAGGCCGGGGAGCGTGGGCGCTGCGAACGCGCCGTCGACCAGCCATGGCTCGGGCCCGGCGAGCTCGTTGCGGAGCGAGGCCTCCGGGTAGAAGGCGGGCGGCGCGTACTCGACGAGCGCCACGCTCCCGTTCGCCTGGGCGACGTTGACGAGCGCTCCGACCGCGAGGGCCGTCGCGTACCAGCCGAAGCCGACGATCCGTCGGTCACGCCGGGCGGCGAGGCGGGCCAGGCGGTCGGTCTCGGTGACGCCGAGGCGGTTGCAGCCCGGCTGGAGGATCGGGACGCCGGCGTCGAGCAGCTGCGCGAACTCGGCGTACGAGGTCAGGATCTCCGCCGCCGCCACCGGAGTCTCGACCGCCTGGCAGAGGCGGCGGTAGCCGTCCACGTCGTCGGGATGGAGCGGCGCCTCGAGCAGGAAGAGGTCGAGCTCGTCCAGCCGGCGGACGCAGCGGATCGCCTGGTCGGCGTCCCGCCACCGGTAGCCGACGTCGCAGAGGAGCGTGAAGTCGGGGCCGGCGTGCTCGCGGACCGCCCGCACCAGCTCGACGATCTCGTCGTCGTCGGCCGTCGTGTCGACCAGGGCCTCGATCTTCGCGGCTGCGAAGCCGAGCTCGCGGGACCGATCGACCAACTCGATCGTGCCCGCGATCGTCTGCGGAAGCGGCGTAGCGCCCCGGTAGATGGTCACGTAGGGAACGATCGGGTCGGGCCGCTCGCTGCCGAGCAGCCGCCAGACCGGGAGTCCGGCTGCCTTTCCCGCCAGGTCCCACAGCGCCATGTCGACGCCGCCGAGCGCAACGTGCCCGAGGCCGGCGCGGCCCGACCACCAGGTGCCGTCGTAGAGGCGCTGCCAGAGAGCGCGCGGGTCGCGGAAGTCCTCGCCGACGAGCATGCCGCTGATGCTCTGCTCCCAGGCCCAGGAGCCGCGCTCCTCGATGAAGGCCTTCACCGCCGCCGGCCTCGCACCGGCCTCGCCGAAGCCCACGAGCCCCTCGTCCGACGTGATCTTGACGAGGGCGGTGTCGAGCGTGCTGTCGATGACGCGCTCGTCGTGCTCCGGCGCGCCGACGATCACCACTTCCACGTCCGCGATGGTCATGCGCCCTCCTTGTCGCCGGTCTCGGTGCCGATTGCTCCGTGTGCCCCCGCGACCGTGGCGGCCGGGAGCAGCCTGATGTCGGCCAGGTCCTCGAGCCGCCGGATCGTGTCCATCAGGTGATCGAGTCCCTGCCCGCCGCCCGGCAGCTCCGCGGCGAGCCGCCCGGCCGCGGCCACGACGCCGTCCCAGCTGGGCAGGTCGTCGCCCGCGGGCCGAACCTCGCTCTCGTAGCGGCTGCCGTCCACCGTCACCAACTCGAGCCTCGCTCCCAGCTCCGGCAGGCGGGGATCGGCGAGGACGTCGACCTTCTCGACCAGGGCCACCATGGTCGCATCCTCCCACTCCTCCAGCGCCGCCAGGGTGGCGCCCCGGTGCTTCAGGGCCATCGCCACGCAGTACGGGGCGCTCATCAGGGTCGCGCTCACCCCCGCGAACGGGCCCCGGCTCAGCGTTCCCGGGTACTCCCGCTCCTCGGGGTTCATGTACAGGCGCACCGCAGCGACCCCCTCCGGTGCGAGGTCGTGCCGCGAGGCCAGGTCCGAGGCCAGCGCCACCGCGGTCTGGGTGTTGCTGCACACGGGGTACGCCTTGTGCACGACCTCCTTGACCCGCCAGCGCTCCCCCAGTTGCCAGTCGTCGGGCGGCTCCCAGCCCTCGCGTCCGGAGAACGCGCGCACGAACCCGGCCGGGCCCTCGAGGGCGTGCGCCGCGCCCCGCTCGCCTGCGGCGGCCAGCAGGGCAGCGGCGACGCCGTTTCGCGCCGCGAGCCCGAGGTGGTACAGCCACTCGCTCGAGCCCTCGAGCCAGGTCTGGTTGAGCCCGCCCGCGAAGCTCGTGGCCAGCGCGATCGCGCCCGCGACCCGTCCGGGCTCTCGATCGAGCAGGGCGGCGCTCGCGGCCGCGGCGCCGAGCGTTCCGAAGACCGGCGAGGCGCGGAAGCCGCGCGCGATCGCGTCAGCGGCGAGGAGCTCGCCCAGGGCAGCGGTGACCTCGTAGCCGGCGACGACTGCCCCGATCAGCTCACGCGGGCTCGAGCCCTGGCGCTCGGCCACGGCGAGCGCCGCGGGGATGATCGTCGCGCCGGGATGGCACTGCGACGGGACGTGCGTGTCGTCCTGCGCCCGCGCGTGCAGTAGCACCCCGTTGGCGAAGGCGGCGTCCCCGGCCGGCACCCGCTCGCCGCCGCGAAGGAGCGTTGCCTCCGCGGGCCGGTGCCCCCGAACGAGCCGCAACGCCGGCTCCACCGCCGCCTCGGGCGCCGCTGCGCCGCAGGCGAGGTTGAAGAGAAGGTGACACCTCGCCGCCTCGATGACGTCGGCGGGGAGCGCCTCGTAGCGGCAGGAGGCGACGAACTCCCCGAGCACTGCTGTCGCTGGTCGCATCAGCCTGGGTCGAGACCCGTTGGAGCCGCCCCGACCGTCAGCTGGGGACAGCCTGGCGCCCCGCGTTCGCGATCAGCTGCCTGGCGCACCGCAACGCGATGGCGCAGATGGTCGCGGTCGGGTTCGTGCCGCCCGCCGTGACGAAGACGCTGCCGTCGATCACGTACAGGTTCGGCACGTCGTGCGCCTGGCACCACTCGTTGACGACCGAGGTGGCGGGGTCGTCGCCCATCCGGGTCGTGCCGAGCAGGTGCCAGCCCGCGTCGGGCAGCCACTCGGTCGGGATCGTCTCGATCGCCCCGGCGGCCAGGTGCGCCTCGGTGACCCGCTCGCTGTGGAAGTCGAGCAGCTTCCTCGTCGTTGCCGACGTCCTGTAGACGATCTTGGGGGCGGGGATCCCGTCCGGGTCCTTCAGCCCGGGGTCGAGCGTGACCCGGTTCTCCTCGAGCGGGAGGTCGTCAGCGTTGATCGCCCAGTCGAAGGCGCGGCCGAGCACCTGCCGGACGCGATCGTGAAGCGCCGGGCCGAACCGCTGCTCGAAGGGGAGGCCGGCCGAGCGGGCGAGCACTCCGAGCGGGGTCTGGAGCGGCACGGCATGCCAGCTCGCGCCGCGCGGGAAGCCGCGGGACTCGTCGGTCTCGTAGAACGCGAACGAGTAGATCGCGTTGCCGAAGGGGCCGAGCCAGCTGTCCAGATCCTCCTCGTAGATCCCGAGCACGCTGACGAGCGGGTGCACCATCAGCCTCTTCCCGACGAGACCCGACGAGTTGGCGAGGCCGTCGGGGAAGAGGGAGGAGCGGGAGAGGAGCAGCAGGCGTGGCGTGCCCACGCCGTTCGCGGCCACGATCACCACCGACGCGCCCTGGAACCGCTCGGTGCCGTCCCGGTCGATGTAGATCGCCCCGGTTGCGCGGCCGCGCGCGTCGACCGTGATCTCCCGCACGCGCGCCCGGGTGACGAGGCGCGCCCCGAACCTCAGCGCATCGGGCCAATGAGTCAGGTCCATGGACGCCTTCGCGCCTTCGGCGCAGCCCCACATGCAGGTGCCGCGGCGGGTGCAGCCGGCGAGGCGGCCGTAGGGCTGCGAGGGGATCGAATGGATTCCGGGCCACCAGTGCCACCCGAGCTTGTTCATCCCCTCGGCGGCCTTTCGCCCCACCTTGCCGATCGGGAGCGCCGGAAGCGGCGGCGGGGCGCCCGGCGGGTAGGCGGGATCGCCGCCGATGCCCGATACGCCCATCTCGATATCGAGCTGCTCGTAGTGCGGGACGAGGTCCTCGTAGGAGATCGGCCAGTCGTCGGCGACGCCGTCGAGAGACCGGGCGCGGAAGTCGGAGGGCACAAGCCGCATCCACTGGGCGCCGTAGTGGATCGTGCTGCCCCCGACCGCGTTGTGCATCAGCGGGTTGATGTCCGAGTCGGACGTCTCGCACGGGTAGTCCTGGGGCAGCTGCCGCACGTTGGGGTTCGGATGCCACTTCTTGCCGGCGAGCAGCTCCCATTCGGGCTTGTCGCCGGGGTAGTCCGATGCGTTCACCCAGTCGCCCTGCTCGAGGCAGACGACGCTGAAGCCGGCCTCGGCGAGATGCTTGGCGGCGACCGAGCCCGACGCGCCCGCGCCGATCACGAGGACGTCCGCGCTCTCCTCGGCTCTCGCTCTCATCGCAGCTACGCGCTCCCGATCCCGGGAGTCGCGCGGTAGACCGGCCCGCGCTGGAGCACCGGGTCCAGCAGCCCGTCCCCCAGGTAGTAGTCGGACTCGTCCGGGAAGGGCGGGGTCGCCTTCTGGCCCGGGTACCCGATCAGCCGCCGCACCTTCGGGTTCAGGTAGTAGGCGCTCACGACCACGAGAGCGAGGATCTCGAAGCCGGCCCGGTCATCGCGCTCGAGCCGGCGGATCTCGTCGGCAGGCTCGGATCCCTCCGCGCCGGCGAGCACCCGTGCCAGTTCCGGCTCGAGATCCGGCCGGGCTCCCAGAACCCGGTCGAGCCACTTGCCGGTCACGCCCGTCTCGCTCGCCGCCGGCATGCCGGCGGCCGCCGGGATGAGCGCGTCGGCGAGGCCGGCAAGGGTCGAGCGGAGGGATGGCGACAGATCGGTCATGTGGGCACGGCTCGCGGCGCGGGGACCGTAAGCGCCACGGGCGTGAGGTGTCAAGTGGACCGGGCGGCTGCCGCAGCGATCTCGTCCGGTACCGGGTACGCGTAGCAGCGGGCGGTCGCACCGCCGTCGACCGGGATCGCCGTGCCGCTGACGAACGACGCCCGCTCGGAGAGGAGGAAGACGACGACCTCCGCGACCTCCTCGGGTTGCCCGATGCGGCCGAGAGGGTGCAGCTCGCCCTCGCGACGGACTCCCTCCTCGCGCGGCAGGTCGGGCGAGAAGGTCGCGTACGTCATCGGCGTCTCGATCGAGCCCGGCAGGACCGCGTTGCAGCGGATCCCGAAGGGCCCGTAATCGACGGCGACGCCCTTGGAGAGCATGATCACCGCCGCCTTCGCCGCCTGGTACGTGAAGTAGCGCGGGAAGGCCGCGATCCCCTGGATCGAGGACATGTTGACGATCGAGCCGCCGCCGCCGGCGGCAAGCATCCGCCGCACCGCGACGGCGGTGCCGTACATGACACCCAGCTGGACGACGCGCAGGCCGCGCTCGATGTGCTCGGGTGTGACCTCGTGCGCGCCGCCGGCGATGTCGATGCCCGCGTTGTTGACCCAGGCGCGCAGAGGCGCCGCGCGCTCCGCGGCGTCCGCCGCGCGCTCGTGCGTCTCCCAGTCCCCGACGTCGCCGACCAGGGGCTCGACCGAGCCTCCGAGCCCCGCGACGGTCTGCTCGAGCGCCTCGCGGTCCCAGTCGACGGCGACCACGTGATCCCCGTTCTCGGCGAGCCGCCGCGCGACCGCCTGGCCGATCCCCATCGCCGCCCCGGTCACGACTGCAGAACGCATCCTTCGACCCCTTTCCGATCTTGACCGGTCACCCGGAGAAGCACGGCCCGCGACTCGCCCCCGCCGCCACGCGCGGGACGCCGGGCAATCGTGTGTGCGGGCGATTCTAGGGGCGGTGCTTCGGCAGGGTCAAGGCGTCCTCCGGTGGCCTTGACGGCGGCGCGACGACCGTGCCATAGTCGGAGCTCGGCAGGTAATCGGTAACCGGCACGTCCCGCGCGGGCGAGAAGTTGCGATGGCGTCGAGGCGTCACTCGGCGGAGATCGAGCAGCTCCACGACGCCGGCTTCACGGAAGGAAGCAACGGACAAGGAGGGGACAGTGGACGAGATCACAAGGAAGATGCTGAGCAGGCGCCGCTTCCTGCAGCTCGCAGGCGGTGGCCTCGCGGCGGCCGGCCTCGCGCCGGTTCTCGCCGCGTGCGGCGGCGACGACGGTGGAGGAGGCGAGGCCGCGACCACGGAGGCCCCGAGCGACACGGGGGCCCCCGAGACGCAGGCCCCGACCGGCGGCGGCTCGCTCACCTGGTGGTGGTGGGGAGAGCAGGAGGCGGCGGGGCTCCAGAAGTACGTGGACGAGTCGGTCGCTGCCTACGAGGAGGCGACCGGGACGAAGGTCGAGACGACCCTGCTCGACACCGGCAACGTGATCCCGCAGTTCACGGACGCCTCCGCGGCCGGCAAGCCGCCGGACCTCCAGTACTTCTGGAACGGGATCTACCACATGGAGAACGTGTGGCACGGGTACATCGAGCCGCTGAACGGACTCGTCTCGGACGAGGTGCTGGAGCAGTCCGGTGCGACCGTGCTCTCGACGTACGCGGGCCAGCAGTACCGGGTCGGCTGGTACAACATCGGCATGGGCCTCACCTATGGCAAGGCCCTGTTCGAGGCTGCCGGCCTCGACCCGGATGCACCCCCGCTCACGTGGGACGCGTTCCTCGATGCCTGCGACAAGCTGAAGGCGAGCGGCACCATACCGTTCGGCGGCGGGGTCAAGGAGGGCTACCTCGGCGAGTGGTGGCTCGGCGGCATGCTGGCCCAGAATCTGGATTCGCCCGCTGACGCGATCAACCTGTTCATCGGCGAGCTCGACTGGCGCGAGCCCAAGTACCACGAGTTCTGGACGAAGTTGCGCGAGATCTACGACCTCGGGTTCATCAACGACGACATCAACTCGCTGGAGCTCTACCAGGGCATTCAGCTCATGACCACGGGCAAGCTGGCGATCACCCCGAACACGTCCACCCAGATCCCGGCCGCCCAGGAGCAGCTCGGCGAGGACGGAGTCGGCTGGATGGCCTGGCCCAACTCGGGCACCGGCAAGATGGCCGGGCTGCCCGTGCTCGACGCGCAGGGCCTCGGGATCGCGAGCGGCTCCGAGAACAAGGAGAGCGCCGCCGCGTTCCTCGAGTTCCTGCAGACGCCGGAGCGCCTGACCCGGCTGTGGGAGGTCTGCCAGCAGATCCCGTCCAACACGGGCTTCGACGCGAGCGTCGTCACGAATCCCACGCTCAAGCAGCTACACGACGTCTGGAGCTCGTCCGACCTCGCGCCTCACCTGCCGAATCTGATGCCGACGCTCTTCTGGACCGACGCGATGTTCGTCAACTCGCAGAAGATCCTTGCCGGCAACATGACCGGCGAGGAGGCGGGTGAGCTCGCCCACGAGATCACGGAGAAGTGGAAGGCCCAGAACCCGGATCTCGTGGAGAACTACTCGACCTGGGCGCAGGATCTGGCGGGCGCCTAGCGTCCACGAGCAACGCAGCCGGCGATGCTGAGAACCCGCCCCTGGGTTCCGTACCTGTACGTCCTGCCGATGCTCGGTGTGCTCGGCCTGGTCTTCGGCTACTCGATCGTGCGGGTCTTCGACTTCAGCATGCGCTTCATCCGCGGCGCGAGCGGGCCGTTCGTCGGGCTCGACAACTACCGCCTCGTACTCGACGATCCGACGTTCCGAATGGCAGCGAAGCACAGCGCGCTGCTTCTGCTCGCGGTGCCCGCGCTGGTAGCGATCTCGCTGCTCGTGTCGGTGCTTCTGTTCGAGCAGGCGCGGGGCTGGCGCTTCTACCGCTCGACCGTCTTTCTCCCGTACGTGCTGGCGGTGCCGATCGTCGGGATCGTGTTCGGCTACCTGCTCCAGCTGAACGGTGTCCTCAACGAGTCGCTGCGCGCGATCGGGCTCGGGGCGCTATCGCTCGACTGGATCGGCAGCGAGGACCTCGCGCTCTGGAGTGTCCTCGGGGTGATCGTATGGCGCGAGGTCGGGTTCGGCATCGTGCTGTTCCTCGCCCGGCTGACGACGCTCGACGAGGCCCAGCTCGAGGCGGCGCGGATCGACGGGGCGGGCTGGTGGCAGCGACTGCGCCACGTCGTGATCCCGCAGGTCAGGGGGACGATCGAGTTCTACGCGGTCGTGGCCACGATCACGATGCTCGCGTGGGTGTTCGCGTACGTCTGGACGCTCACGTCGGGCGGGCCCGGCGGCGCGACCGGAATCGTCGAGCTTTACATCTACAACCAGGGCGTGCGCAACTCGCTGCCGGGCATGGCGGCCGCTGTTGCGGTGCTCCTGCTCCTGACCACGCTCCTCCTGATCGCGGCGCTGTTCCGGATCCGGGCGCGCGCTGCGGCGGAGGAAGTCGCGTGAGGGCGGTCTCGTGAGCGAGACTGCCCTCACCGGCGACCGCGCTGTCAGGCCCGGCGTGAGCATCCGTCGCCGGCTGCGGATCGTGCTTCGGCAGGCCGTGCTGATCGTGGCGGCCGCGCTTGCCCTCTACCCCGTCTACTTCATGGTCGCGACCGCGCTCAAGGGTCGCTCCCAGTACCTCGACGACAAGATCGGCCTCCCCTGGCCGCTCGCATGGGGGAACTTCGAGGAGGCGTTCCGCGGCGGCCAGCTCGTCCACTGGTTTGCGAACAGCGCCATCCTCACGACGAGCTCCGTGGCGTTGTCGACGCTGCTCGCCGCGCTCGGCGCGTTCGCGATCGCGCGCATGAGCTTCCGCGGCCGCAACCTGCTCCTGACCATGAACGTCGCGCTGATGGTCGTGCCTCCGGTCGTGATGCTGATCCCGCTGTTCGTCCTGTTCACGCAGTTCGACCTAGTCGGTACGTACCACGGGGTGATCCTGATCTACGCGGGGCTCGTCACGCCCTTCTCCGTCTACATGCTCACGGGCTTCTTCCGGGCGATCCCGAAGGAGCTGTTCGAGTCGGCCGTGATCGACGGCGCCTCGCACGTGCGCATCCTCTGGCGGATCGTGTTCCCCCTGTCGGCGCCGGCGCTCTTGACGCTCGTGCTCGTCAACTCGCTGTTCGTGTGGAACGAGCTCCTGATCGCGCTCGTCTTCCTGCCGACGGACGAGCTGAAGACGCTCATGGTCGGGCTGACCGTCTTCCGCTCCCGCTACAACCTCGACGTGCCCGTGACGATGGCCGGGATGATGCTCGCCGCTCTCCCGATGGTGCTGCTCTATCTGTTCGGCCAGCGCTTCTTCATCCGCGGGCTGACCGCGGGCGCCGTGAAGGGCTGAGCCACGGTGATCGTCGATCCCGCGCTCGTCCGGGACGACGTGCCCGGGATCGGGCTCGAGACGGAGGAGCTGTTCGTCTCGGTCTTCCCCGACGCCGGCGGCAAGGTGCTCGACCTCGTGCACAAGCCGACGGGCGTCAACCTGCTCTGGCAGAACCCGCGCGTGCCGCTCCGGCGCACCCACGCCGGGGCGGCGTTCGACGACGTGTGGTGCGGCGGCTGGGACGAGCTGTTCCCGACCGACGCCCCCTGCAGTGTCGACGGGAACGCGTTCCACGACCACGGCGACCTCTGGATCGGCCCCTGGGACTGGTCGGTGGAGCGCGAGGACAGCCACTCCGCGACGCTGCGGCTGAGCCGGTTCAGCCCGTCGCTGCCCTGCCTCGCGGAGAAGTGGTTGACGGTCGCGAGCGGAACGCCCGCGCTCACCTGCCGCTACCGGCTGACGAACGTCGGCACGCAGCCGATCGTGTTCGTCTTCAGCCTCCACGTCGCGCATGCGATCGGACCGGGCTCGGTCGTCCACCTGCCCGCGTCGCTCGTCGCGATCGAGCCGCCGTACGAGGGAAGGCCGCCGGTTGGCGAGCGGGAATGCTCCTGGCCCGGGTCCGGCGAGGCGAGCGACCTGAGCCGCCTGCCGGGGGCCGAGAGCGGCCTGACCGAGTTGCTCTGGACGCGTGACCTCGCTGACGGCTGGTGCGCGGTCGGCCACCCCGCGAGCGGCGTCGGCCTCGCGCTCGCATTCGACCGGGAGGTGTTCCCTACGCTGTGGCTCTTCGGAGTCTACGGCGGCTGGCGCGGCCACCACTTCCTGCTCACGGAGCCGGCGACGAGCCCGCCCGGCAGTCTCGCGACAAGCGTCGAGGCAGGCACCGCCTTGACGCTCGAGGCCGGCGAGGTGCTGGAGACCAAGGTAGTGGCGACCGTCTACGCGACCGCCGACCCGCCGGGGCCCGGAGACGCGAGCCCTCTCTAGCGGCCGCGGGAGGCCTCGAGCCGGCGGGCCGCCTCCTCGAAGCGTTCGAGCGCCTCCCCGTCGAGCTCGACGCCGAGCCCGGGACGGGACGGGAGCGCGAGCCGGCCGTCGGCGAGCTCGAGCTCCTCGCGGACAAGCTCGCGTCGCAGCGCCGACTCGGCAAGCCGGCCCGGGAGGAACTCGAAGTAGGGGCAGTGGGGCGTGACCGCGGCCAGGTGCGCCGCCGCCGCGACCGAGATCCCGGTCTTCCAGCAGTGGGGGACGATCTCCCGGCCGCGCGCGGCGGCAAGGTCGCAGACGCGGCGCGCCTCCGTCAGCCCGCCGACCCGGCCGACGTCGGGCTGCGCGACGGCGATGAGGCCGCGGTCGATCAACTCCAGGAACTCGTGCCGGGTCGCGAGCCACTCCCCGGCGGCGAGCTTCATGGGCGCGCGCCGGGCAAGCTCCGCGTAGCCCTCGAGATCGTCCGCCCACAGCGGCGTCTCCACGAAGAAGAGGTCGAAGGGCTCCCACGTCTCGAGGACACGGGCGGCCCGCTCGACCGTGTCGAAGGCGTAGCCGACGTCGACCATGAGCGTGAATTCGGGCCCGACGGCCTCGCGCACGGCTGCGATCACCTCGGTGACCCGTTCGTCGGGCTCGCGCAGGCCCATGCTCGCGTACGGCCCGTCGAAGATGATCTCGAGCTTCGCGGCGCCGAAGCCGAGTCGCCGTGACTCGAGGACGAGCTCGACGAGGGCGGGCAGGTACTCCTCGAAGGTCGTCACCTGCGGCATCAGCGACGCGTACGGCCGGAGCGTCTCGTGGGCCCGCTCGCCGAGGAGCTGCCAGCAGGGCCGACCCGCAGCCTTGCCGGCGATGTCCCACAGGGCGACGTCGATCGCCCCGAGGGCGTGCACGCCCGCGCCGCGGCGGCCGGTCATGGCCGTGCCGACGTAGAGGCGCTCCCACACTGCCGCCGGATCGAGCGGATCCTCGCCGATCACCATCGCGCCGAGGCCCCGATCCATGGTGTGCGTGCCGGGGGCCTCGATCAGCGCCCGGGCCACCCACGCGTTCAGGTCTGTCTCGCCGATCCCGACGATCCCCTCGTCGGTGTGCACCTCCACCACGATCGTGTCCTGCGCCGAGCTCGTCGCGTCCGGCTCGAAGTCGGGGTCGAGCAGGATGTGGCAGTCGACGGCGGTGACCTTCATGTGTGCTTCGGACGCAACGGCTGGCGCCCGACCCCTACTCCTCCAGGGTGTCGATGCCGCAGACGTTCTTGGCGTGGGTGTTGATGTTCTCGAGGTGGCCCCATGCCGCCTCTTGCTCCGCTTCCGACAGATTGCCGCCTTCGAAGTAGCCGGCGCGGTCGCGTTCGTAGAGATCGCGCCAGAAGACCCAGGACTCCCTCACCTCGGGCGGGGCGATGTTCGCGAGGTCGCGGAGCGCGCCGCCCACGAACTCCTGGTACTCGGCCGAGTTCGTGTCGTCGTCGAGCTGCCTGTCGATCTCGATGTACTCCGCGAGCGCCGTGCAGTAGTCACGGGACGACAGGACTTCAGGCTCCTCGGTCACGGTCGCCGGCGGCTCCGTCTCCGTCAGCGGCGGCTCCGTCGTCTCGGGCGGCGCCTCCGTCGTCGGGGGCGCCTCGGTGGTCGGGGGCGCCTCGGTCTCGGTCTCGGCCTCGGTCGGGGGTACCTCGATCACGGTCGGCTCGAGCGTCGCCTCGGCGGCGGGCGTGCCCGGTGGCCGGAAGATGAAGTCGTCGGTGAGGATGTCGTCGATCGAGAACTCGGGCACGATGACGGTCTGGGTGATCACCACGGTGGTCTCGATCGTGAAGCCGGGCCACGGCTGCCCCTTGATCTTCGGCGTGCCGGCGGTCACCCGGGGCGGCAGCAGGGGGTTGCCGCAGTAGCAGCGCGCGCGCGGCACCCCGAACGCGTCGACGAGGACGGCGGTGCCGGCCTGGAGGATCGAGTCGATCGCCGTCGCGACACCGTTCGTGAAGCCGTGGTTCGTGACCCGCGTGTCGGCCTGGAGGACCACGTCGGTGAGGCCCCGCAGGTAGGCGGGGATCTCGCTCGGGTCGATCCCCTGCACCTTCGCCCACGCGCGGGCCTTGTCGGCGTTCTCGGCGAGGAAGCGGATCAGCTGCTCGACGTCGCAGACGTTGATCACCTGGGTGCCGCCGTAGAGGCCGGGCGCCGCGCCTGAGACGCTCGTGACTCGCCCGGGAGCGGCCTTCGGAATGTTCAGGCTCGGCAAGTCGATGCCGGGGCTTCGGCCCGGCTCGGGATTGAGGCCGGTGAGGATCTCGTCGACCACCTCGCCGGCCGCCTCCGCGCCGCCGGCGATCTGCTCGGCGATCTCCGCGGGGAGCTCCGCGTCCGCGGGGATCTCGACGTCGTCGCCCGGCTTCGGGACGATCGAGGGCGCGAAGGGATCCTGGCCGACCGAGGCGACCGGCTCGAGCAGGATCTCGGTGACGTCCGGCGCGTCGCCCTCCCCGCCGCCGACCGCGACGAGGACGCCGACGACGGCTCCGGCCACGGCGAGCGCGGCCAGGGCGGGAACCGCGATCCGCCACCAGCGCCGGCGTCTGCGCCCGTCGTCACCAGGCGGCGCGGGAGGCGGGGGTCCGGCCGGAGGAGGTGGAGGTGGCGCTGCGGTGGCCGCGTAGGCGGGCTCGGCCGGCGGGGGCGCTGCCGCGCGGGGCGGCGGAGGTGGAGGAGGCGGAGGTGGAGGCGGCGGCTCGGACCCGCTTGCGGCGGCGGCGGCCGCCGCCGCGAGTGCGCTCGGGCCGACGGTCGCCTGGAAGTCCGACGGGAACGCGGCGGCCGCGGGCGGAGGTGGAGCGGCGCCGGCGCCGGCGATCGCTGCGGCCCAGGCCGTGGCGTCGGGCCAGCGGTCGTCGGGCCGCACCGACAGGCCCCGGTGGATCGCGGCGGCGAGCCCGGCAGGCACGTCCGGCCGCAGCGCCGCGATCGGCTGGGGCGGGCTCGCCTGGTGTGCCACGAGCAGCTCCCGCAGCGAGTCGTACGGGTAGGGAACACGGCCGGCGAGCAGCTCGTAGGCGATCACCGCTGCCGCGTAGAGGTCGCTGCGCTCGTCGGCCTTGCCCTCCGTCTGCTCCGGGGCCATGTAGTGCGGGGTACCCGTCGCGATCGTCGTCCCGCGCGAGCGCGCGAGCGACTTGGCGATCCCGAAGTCCGTGAGCACGAGCCGCTCGTCGCGCGGCTGGCCGTGGTGGGCCGGCACGGACTGGAACATCACGTTCGCCGGCTTCAGGTCGCGGTGGACGATCCCGAGCGCGTGCGCGATCTTGAGCCCGTCGGCGATCGCGAGGGACAGCTCCACGACCTCCTCGACCGCCCAGGGGCGGCTCGCCCCGGCGCGACCCGCCATCCGCCGCTCGAGCGTGCCCCGGTCGGCGTAGTCCATGACGAAGTAGGGCCGCCCGTCGGGCAACTCGTCGACGTTGTGGATCCTGACGATGTGATCGGAGTCGGCGCGCCAGAGGATGCGCGCCTCCTCCATGAAGCGGCGGCGCACCTCCTCGTCGTGCGCCCAGTTCTCCGCCAGCACCTTGATCGCGACCTCGGCTCCCAGCGTCTCGTCCAGCGCGAGCCAGACCGTCGCAAAGGCTCCGGAGCCGACGACCTTCTCGGCCCGATACCGCCCTATGTACTGAGTCACGCCGTCTGGCCCCGCCGGAGAGGATCGCGTAGGCTCACCCTACACTTCCCCTCCCGGCGAATGCAAAGAGGGCAGGGCACCCGAACTGGCAGGCCCACGTCTCGACATCGTCAGCGCGGAGCAGCGCCTCATCGTCGAGGCAGGCACCGTCGTCACCGTGGGGCGGCACTCGGCCGCGGGGCTCAGGATCGACGACCCGCGCGTCTCCCGCCACCACCTGCGGCTACTCGCCGTCGGCGACGCCTGGGTGGCCGAGGACGCCGGCTCGAGCTACGGCGTCTACGTCGACGGTCAGCGGCTCGACCGGTTCAGCATCGTCGCTGAGACGATCGTGCGGCTCGGCGACCCCGAGCTGGGTCCGTGGTTGCGGCTGACGCCGCTCGGTGGGGTCGCCGCGCCGGTGGCGTCCCCGCCGCAGGCCGGCAGCGAGCCCGTCACCGTCCGGATCGGGCGTGGCTCGGCGAACGACCTCGTGCTCGACGACCTGCTCGTCTCGCGCCACCACGCGGAGCTGCGCCGGCTCCCGGACGGACGCCTCGTGCTCGTCGACCTCGGCAGCTTCAACGGCACGTTCGTGAACGGGCGGCAGGTCGACGAGGTGGTGCTGACCGAGGGCGACCTCGTCGGGATCGGCCGCTCGCAGCTTCGCCTGACCGGCTCCCGGCTCGAGGTGCAGGCGGAGGGAGGCGCGGTCGCGCTGGCCGCGGCAGGGATCTCGGTCGAGACCCGCTCGGGCTCGCTGCTCGTCGACGACGTCGGCTTCGCCGTCGACGAGGGCACGCTGCTCGCCGTCGTCGGCCCGTCGGGTGCTGGGAAGTCGACGCTCTTGGGGGCGCTGTCCGGGCTGAAGCAGGCGGCCCGGGGCAGCGTCTACTTCGGCGGTCGCGATCTCTACGCCGACTACGACGCGCTGCGCCAACGGATCGGCTACGTGCCCCAGGACGACGTCGTTCACCCCGGGCTGACGGTCGCCCAGTCGCTCGAGTACGCCGCCGAGCTGCGCTTCCCGCCGGACGTCAGCGCTGCCGAGCGCCGGGCGCGGGTCGAGGAGGTCCTCGCGGAGCTCGACCTGACCGCGCGGCGCGACCTGCCCGTCCGCAGGCTCTCCGGCGGGCAGCGAAAGCGGGTCAGCGTCGCGCTCGAGCTGCTCACCCAGCCGGCACTGCTCTTCCTCGACGAGCCCACCTCGGGGCTCGATCCCGGTCTCGAGCGCAGCCTGATGCAGCTCCTGCGCCGGCTCGCCGACGCGGGGCGGACCGTCGTCGTCGTCACCCACAGCGTCGAGAGCCTCGCCCTCTGCGACCGGGTGCTCTTTCTGGCGCCGGGCGGGCGCACCGCGTTCTTCGGGCCGCCGCAGCTCGCGCTCGCCTACTTCGACCGCGCCGACTACCAGGGGGTGTTCCAGAGCCTCTCGGGCGGCGATCCCCGCGAGTGGCGGGAGCGCTTCTCCGCACACGAGCTCGGCCGGCGCTACCTGCGCGAGCCGCTCGCCGGCTACGAGGCCGGGTCACGGCAGCCGGCCACCGTCGGAGCGCCGCCGGGACGGCTGAGCTGGTGGCGGCAGGTCTGGATGCTGACGCGGCGCTACGGGCGGGTGCTCGCAAGCGACCGCGGCAACCTGGTCATGCTCGGGCTCTCGGCGCCCCTGCTCGGCCTGATCGCGCTCTGGCGGCTGCCGGGAGGGGAGCTGTCGCCACCCCCCCTGCCTGAGATCCGGCTCGTCTCGCAGGCGTCGCTCGTTCTCTTCGTCCTGATGCTGAGTCTTACGCTGCTCGGCCTGACGAACGCGATCCGCGAGATCGTCAAGGAGCAGCCGCTGTTTCGCCGCGAACGGGCGATCGGGCTCTCGATTCCCGCCTACGTGGTCTCGAAGCTGCTCGTGCTCGGTGCGATCGTGACGCTTCAGGCCGCTGTCGCGGTTCCGATCGTCGTGGCCGCCCAGAACGGGCCGCGCGACGCGGTCCTGCTCGGCTGGCCGCTCGGCGAGCTGATCGTCGCGGGCGCCGCGACCGGGATCGCCGCGGTCGCGCTCGGCCTGCTCGTGTCCTCGCTCTCCTCCTCGGTCAACGTAGCCGTGGCGATCCTGCCGGCGCTCCTGACCATCCAGCTCCTGCTCGGCTCGGGCGGCGTCTTCCCCGCGGCCGAGGAGAAGCCCGTGTTGCGGGAGCTGTCGTACGCCTCCAGCCTCACCTGGGGGTTCGGCGCGGGCGCCTCGACGTCCGAGCTGAACCGCCTCCAGGCAATCGATGCGATCGGCCGCAAGCTGCCGACGATCGACCTGAGCAAGCCGGAGAAGCTGCTCGAGGTCCTGAGCGAGGAGAACCGGGGCGAGCGCCTGTGGAACCACGAGCGTGGCGCGTGGCTTCGCAACCTGGGCGCGCTCGGCGCGATCACGCTCGTCTGCCTTGTGCTCGCCGGCTTTGCGCTGCGGCGCTTCGACCCCGTCTAGCCCGCCGCGCCCTCCGGGTGTACCGTGCCGGCGATGGAGGAGCCGGCCCCGGCAACCGTCAGCCGCGAGGCCTTGCGGGGTCTCCTGCTGGCGATGCTCGCGTTCGGGCTCTGCTTCACGGCCATGGGGCTCGTCGCGCCGCTCGCGCGCAAGTTCGAGGACGACTGGAGCCTCTCGAGCTTCGAGACGTCGGTCCTGATCGCCGCCCCGATCATTCTCGGCTCGCTGCTCCGGATCCCGATGGGTGCGCTCACCGATCGGTTCGGCGGCAGGCGCGTGTTCGCCGGGCTGCTGCTCGCCTCCGTCCCCCCCTGCATCCTGCTCGGTCTCGCCGACAGCTACTGGGCGCTGGTCGGTACCGCGCTCCTGCTCGGGATCGCGGGCTCCTCGTTCGCCGTCGGGGTGCCGTTCGTCGCCGGCTGGTTCAGGAGAGAGCGCCAGGGCTTCGCCCTCGGCATCTACGGGATGGGCAACGCGGGAACGGCGATCGCGGCGTTCGGGGCGCCGTTCGTCGTCGATCACCTCGGCGGCCGGCGGGTGCTCGGCTTCGGCGTGGCCGCCCTGCTCGCCGCGGGCGCGCTCGCGTGGTGGGGACTCGCGCGCGACGCTCCGGGCCGGCCGGCGCCGAGCGGCTACCGGCAGGTCCTCCGCTCCGGCATGCCCCTCTACCGGCTCTCGCTCTTCTACTTCGTCACCTTCGGCGGCTTCATCGCCATGGCCATCTTCACGCCGAAGCTGCTCGTCGACTGGTTCGACTTCTCGCTCGTCGATGCCGGCCTGCGGGCGGCCGGGTTCACGGCGGTCGCCACCATCACCCGCCCCCTGGGCGGCTGGCTCTCCGATCGGTTCGGCGCCTACTCGATACTCGTGATCGCCTTCGCCGGGATCGCGGTGGATGCGGCGGCGCTCGCGACGATCTCGCCGACTCCCCGGATCGTCCCCGTGACGATCGCGTGCCTGTCGCTCGCAGCCTTCTTCGGGCTCGGCAGCGGCGCCGTGTTCAAGCTCGTCCCGGCGGAGTTTCCCGACGACACCGGCGCCGCGAGCGGCATCATCGGCGCTGCCGGCGGTCTCGGCGGCTTCTTCCCGCCGCTGCTCATGGGTCTCGTCAACGACCTCTTCGGCAGCTACACGCTCGGCTTCGTCGGCCTGCTCGCCTTCTGCAGCGTCTGTTTCGTCGTCACCGTCTGGCTGTTACGCGCTCACGGCAGCGGCTTGCAGCGCAGCGCCGAGTCGAGCGTCATCCCGCCGTAGAGCACGCCCGCGAGCGGGAGTGTCAGCGCCCACGCCGGGTGGAGCGCGAAGTAGTGGATCGTCGGCGCGAACGCCGCGGTCGCCGCCGCCCAGGCCGCGAGCGCTAGCACCCCGATGGCCGCGCCGGCCCAGACGGGCCCGCCGAGCGCGACGGCGGCGGCTGCGCCCAGCACGCCCGCCGGCGGGGCCACGAACAGCACGGCGAGCGCGACGAGCGTTCCGGCCAGCAGCGCCCAGGAGTAGCGCAGCTCGTCGAACGCGGTTCGCCGCACCATCCTCCAGACCGCCGCGACCGAGCCGTACTCGCGCACGCTGACCACGTGCTCCCGGCTCACGGAGAGGCGGATTCGCTCGCCGAGCGCCTTTACGCGCTTGCCGAGGTTGACGTCGTCGATCACCTCGCCGCGGATCGCTCCGAGCCCTCCGGCCCGCCCGAGCGCATCCGCGCGGACGAGCACGCAGCCGCCGGCCGCCGCGGCCACCTGGCTCGTGGGATCGTTGACGCGCCGCTGGGGGTAGAGCAGGTTGAAGAAGTAGACGAACGGCGGGATCAGGAGCCGCTCCGGCGTGGACACGCACCGTAGCCTGGCCATGCGGCTGTTCAGGGCCAGGCCGTTCGCCTCGCTCTCGGCGACGAGGCGGGCGAGTGACCCCGGCGTGTGGCGGATGTCCGCGTCCGTGAGCAGCAGGTACGCGGGTGGGTCCGGGTCGAGCGCGCACTCGACGGCAGCCTGCTCGAGCGCCCACACCTTGCCGACCCAGCCGGCCGGCAGAGGGCCACCCTCGACGATCGCCAGGCGTTCGTCGCCGCCGGCGGTGCGCCTGGCGACCTCCGCGGTGCCGTCGCGGGAGCGGTCGTCGACGAGGATCACCCGCCACGGCCCCCTGTAGTGCTGGCCCAGCAGCGCCGGCAGCGTCTCCGGGAGCGCCTCCGCCTCGTCGTGCGCGGGCACGAGCACGTGCACCCGCGGCCAGGCGGCCGGGGCCGGAGGCTCCGGCTCGTCCTCGGCGATCGGGCCAAGGTCCCACGCGCGGGCGCGCGCGAGGAGCACGACGAGCCAACCCGCGAGCGCGGCGGCTTCGGCGGCGAGGGCTGCGACGACGATCGGGGTCAACGGCACTCGCGATTCTCTCGGTTATCCTCGCGTCAGGATGGCCGAGGACGTCACGGAAGACGAGCTCGTGGCCTGGGTCGAGGACGCGCTCCGCTCGTTGCCGCCGGAGCTGGCCGAGCGCGTGGACAACGTCGGCATCGAGATCGCCGACGAGGAGCCGGGTCGCCCGGGCCTGCTCGGGCTCTACCGCGGGATCCCCCTGACCCGACGCACCCATCGCTACGTGCTCGCGCTGCCCGACCGGATCACCATCTACCGCGGGCCTCTCGAGCGCCTCTACGGTCGCGACCCGGCGGTCCTGCGGGAACGTGTGCACCACGTCGTGCTGCACGAGCTCGCTCACCACTTCGGGATCTCCGACGAGCGCCTGAGGGAGATCGGCCGCTACTGATGCGGCCGCCGCGAAGCGCCGCGGTCGTCGTCGTCGGCGGTGGGATCACGGGGACGAGCGCTCTCTACCACCTGGCGAAGGCTGGCTGCTCCGACGCTGTCCTGGTCGAGCGCGACACCCTCGGCTCGGGCTCGACGAGCAAGGCCGCTGGCGGGATTCGGGCGCAGTTCTCCGACGAGCTGAACGTCCGGATCGCGCTCGAGTGCATCCGCCGGTTCGAGCGCTTCGCCGAGGAGCCCGGCGGCGAGATCGACTTCAAGCAGTGGGGCTACCTGTTCCTGCTCTCCCGGGACGAGGACGTTGCCTCGTTCGACCGTTCGCTCGCGCTCCAGCAGCGTCTCGGCGTTCCGTCTCGGCTGCTCGAGCCCTCGGAGGCCGCGGAGATCGTGCCCGGTCTCGTCGTCGACGACCTGCTGGCGGCCACGTTCTGCCCGATCGACGGGTACGCGACGCCCGAGGCCGCGGTCCAGGGCTACGCGTCCGCCGCGACCGCGCTGGGGGCGGCGATCGTCCAGGGGTGCGCCGCCGTGCGGATCGCCGTCGAGCACGACCGCGTCACGGGCGTCGAGACCGCCGACGGGATGATCGCGACGGAGCGGGTGATCGTCGCGGCCGGCGTCTGGTCGCGCGAGCTCGCCGCCACGGCCGGCCTCGACCTGCCCGTTCGCCCCGAGCCGCGCCACGTCTTCTTCACCGGGCCCGGCGACTCGCTGCCGCACGAGCTCCCGCTGACGATCGACTTCGCGACCGGCTTCTACCTGCACCGGGAGGGCCGGGGCCTGCTCCTCGGCGGTCGCGAACGGAGCCTCGAGGAGCTGGCGCCGGTCGCGGCCGCCCGGCTGCCTTCGCTGGCCGAGCTCGAGGTTCGGGGCGGCTGGTGGGGCTACTACGAGATGAGCCCCGACCACAACGCGATCGTCGGCGTGGCGGCCCAGCCGGCCGGCCTCGTCTACGCAACCGGGTTCTCCGGGCACGGTTTCCAGCAGGGGCCGGTGGTCGGTGAGCACGTGGCCGACCTCGCGCTCGAGCGTCCCACCCACTTCGACCTGTCCCCGCTCGCGGTCGAGCGCTTCGCCGGCGGGGCCGAGAGGGTCGAGCTGAACGTGGTCTGAGCGTCCGGGCTCTACGCGCCGGTGTCGCGCACCAGGCGGACGAGCGTCCTGAGGAGCGTCCACGCCACGGTCGGGTGCTCCTGGACGAACGGCCGGAACTCCCAGGCGGAGAGCGCCATGCAGCGCAGATCGGAGGTCGCCGTGATCGTCGCGGCGCGCGGGCCCTCGTCGATCAGGGCGAGCTCCCCGAACGAGTCGCCCGGGCCGAGCGTTCCACGCGGCTCGCCGCCGACGGAGACGTTCGCCGTTCCCTCGACGATCACGAAGAAGCCGACGCCCGCCTCGCCCTCGCGCGTGACCGCGGAGCCCGCCGGAAACGTCCGCTCGCGAAACGAGCGCGCGAGCTGCTCGAGTTCGCCGCGCTCGAGCCCGGCCAGGAGCGGTGTGCGCGCAAGCACGTCGGTGCCGTCGACGGGCATGAGCGGATCATAGTGCGGAGACGCCCCGGCGAGCTACCACGCGACCCGTGCTGCGGGCCGGAGTCGCTTGCTACACTGCGCGCGGCGCGGCGGCGTAGCTCAGTTGGTTAGAGCAGCGGAATCATAATCCGCGTGTCGGAGGTTCGAGTCCTCCCGCCGCTACTGCACCGCCCGTCAATCCGAGAGAGAGAGCACAGTGGCGAAAACCGGAGTCCGAGTCGCGATCACGCTTGCCTGCACGGAGTGCAAGCGGCGGAACTACCAGACGACGAAGTCGAAGCGCAACACGCCCGACCGGGTCGAGTTCTCGAAGTACTGCCGCTGGTGCGGACGCCACACGCCCCACCGGGAGACCCGGTAGGGACCCGGCCGTGGCTCGCTCTCGCACGCGTCGCAGCAAGGACTACCAGGCGCCGGCGACCGGGTCGGCTGCCGAGCGTGCCCGCGCGCGCCGCCAGCAGGTGCGGCCGGCCGGCGAGACCAAGGCGCAGACCGGGCAGAAGCGCGAACGCCGCGGGGGCGTCAGGGCCTTTGCCGGCGAGTCCGCCGCCGAGCTGAAGAAGGTCGAATGGCCCGGCCAGCGCCAGCTCGTCTCCGCTACCGTAGTCGTCCTGATCGCGATCGCCGTCGTCGGCGTCTTCCTCTGGGCCGCGGACGAGGCGCTGAGCCGGCTCGTCCGCGACGTCCTCCTCCGCTAACACAGCAGGGTTGCCCATGTTCCAGTGGTACGTCATCAACACCTACTCGGGTCACGAGAACAAGGTGAAGGCCAATCTCGAGCACCGCATCGTCTCGATGAACCAGCAGCCGTCGTTTCGCCGTGTCGTCGTGCCGACCGAGCAGGTCGTCGAGACGAAGGACGGCCAGAAGGTGCAGACGGAGAAGAGGGTGCTCCCCGGGTACGTGCTCGTGAACATGGAGATGACGGACGACTCCTGGTCGGTGGTGAAGAACACCCCGGGCGTCACGGGGTTCGTCGGCTCCGGCGCGACGCCGGTGCCGCTGTCGAAGCCGGAGGTCGACCGGATCCTGCACACGGCGACGGCCGCGGAGCGGCCGCGCGCGGTCGCTCAGTTCGAGCTCGGCGAGTCGGTGAAGGTAACATCGGGCCCGCTGTCCGACTTCGACGGCGAGATCGTCGACGTGAACCCGGACCAGCACAAGCTCAAGGTGCTCGTGAACATCTTCGAGCGGCAGGTGCCGGTGGAGCTGTCGTTCGACCAGGTGAAGAAGATCGATTGACCCCGTAGGGGCCGGATCTGTCCGGCCCGAGGAAACAAGGAATGGCCAAGAAAGTACTGACGATGATCAAGCTCCAGATCCCGGGCGGGCAGGCGAACCCTGCGCCGCCGGTCGGGCCTGCGCTCGGCCAGCACGGGGTCAACATCATGGAGTTCTGCAAGGCGTTCAACGCCCAGACGACCGACCAGAACGGGCGTATCACGCCCGTCGAGATCACGGTGTTCGAGGACCGCTCGTTCACGTTCATCACGAAGACGCCGCCCGCCGCCGTCCTGATCAGGGAGGCGCTCGGTCTCGAGAAGGGCTCGGCCGAGCCGAACCGGGAGAAGGTCGGGCGTCTGACCCGCGCTCAGCTCAGGAGCATCGCGGAGACGAAGCTCGTCGACCTGAACGCGCGAGACGTCGACCAGGCCATGCTCGTGATCGCGGGGACGGCCCGGTCGATGGGAGTGGAGGTGGAGGACTGATGGCAGACCGTGGGAAGCGCTACCGGAACGCGCGGGGGCAGGTCGACCGCGAGCACGCCTATACGCCGCTCGAGGCGATCCGGCTGCTCAAGTCGCTCGAGCCGGCGAAGTTCGACGAGACCGTGGAGACCCACTTCAACCTCGGGCTCAACGTGCGGCATGCCGACCAGCAGCTCCGCGGCACGCTGATGCTCCCGCACGGGACCGGCCGCGAGATGCGGGTCGCCGTCTTCGCAGAGGGCGAGAAGGCGAAGGAGGCGGAGGACGCGGGCGCCGACGTCGTCGGCTCGGCCGACCTGGCCACGAGCATCGAGGGCGGTTTCGACGACTTCGACATCGCGGTCGCGACCCCGGATCTGATGGGCGTCGTCGGCAAGCTCGGGCGGATCCTCGGGCCTCGCGGCAAGATGCCGAACCCGAAGACCGGCACTGTCACGTTCGACGTCGCCAAGGCCGTTCGCGACGCGAAGGCGGGCAAGCTCGAGTACCGCACCGACCGCGGCGCGAACGTCCACCTGCCGATCGGCAAGAAGAGCTTCGACGAGCGCGCGCTGCTCGAGAACTACGCCGTCGTGGTCGAGGAGATCGTCCGGGCGAAACCGGCTGTCGCGAAAGGCCGCTACATCCGGTCGATCACGGTGACGACGTCGATGGGCCCGGGCGTGAAGGTCGACCCGGGCCGCACCCGCGACATCACCGCCGAGTTCGAGGAGGCGCCGGTACCCGCCTGAGCGGGACCGCTAGGCTGCGAGCACCAACCGACACCACGCTCTCGCCGAAGACAACCGGCAGCCCGCAAGGGCGGAAGTCCGGTCGAGGCGGTAGACACGGGGATCACGACCTCCGCCTCTGCCCGCCTCACGGCGGGTTTCGTGTCGAGAGAGGAGACCACGCGATGGACGAGCGGTTCAGGGCCGGAGGCCGGGGATGCTGAGGGAGAACAAGGAGCGCATCGTCGCCGAGCTCACCGAGCGCCTGCGCACGGCCGAGACGCTGATCGTCGCCGACTACCGAGGCCTCACCCACAAGGAGCTGGACGGCCTGCGCACGCGGCTGCTCGAGAGCGGTGCGCAGCTCACCGTCGTCAAGAACACGCTCACGCGCCGGGCGGCGGAGGCGGCGGGGGTCGAGGCGCTGCTCGAGCTCCTGACCGGGCCGACCGCGATCGCGTTCGTTCACGACGGCGACATGGTGGCCGTTGCCAAGGCGCTCGACGAGACAGCGAGGCAGACGCGGCGGCTCGGGCTCAAGGGCGGCGTGCTTGCCGGTCGACCGGTCGGCGAGGACGACGTCAAGCAACTCGCCTCGTTGCCGCCGGTCGACGTGTTGAGAGGCCAGGTGCTCGGCGCTATCGTCGCCCCGTTGACGGGGCTGCTCGGGATCGTGAGCGCGCCGCTCACGGATCTCGTCGGGCTGATCGACGCCCGGGTCGAGCAGCTCGGTCCGGGCCCGGCGGCCGAGCTGGCGCCCGTTGCGCCCGCCGTGTCGGAAGCGCCGGAGCCGGAGCCGGAGCCGGAGGCAGAGCCGGAGCCGGAGGCAGAGGCGAGTGAGCCGGGCGAGGAGACCCAGGACGAGGAAAGTCAGGATCAGGACGAGGCTCCTGCGACAGAGGAGCCGGAGGGAAAGGACGAGGAATGAGCGCAGTCGACACCGTGTTCGAGCAGCTCGGGAGCATGACCGTTCTCGAGCTCGTCGAGCTGAAGAAGAAGATCGAGGATGAGTGGGGCATCACCGCCGCCGCACCGATCGCGGTTGCGGCGCCCGGCGCCGCCGGCGGCGGCGGCGACGGCGCCGCCGAGGCCGAGGAGAAGACCGACTTCGACGTGGTCCTCACGGCCGCGGGTGACAAGAAGATCCAGGTGATCAAGGTCGTCCGGGCCGTCACCGGCCTCGGTCTGAAGGAGGCGAAGGACCTCGTTGACGCGGCTCCGAAGGCAGTGAAGGAGGGCGTCGCCAAGGACGAGGCCGATTCGGTCAAGGCGCAGCTCGAGGAGGTCGGCGCCACCGTCGAGCTCAAGTAGGGCCGAGCAGCGACCGTTTGCTGCTGTAGGGGCGGGGCATGACCCGCCCCTACGCGTTGTCGGGGCGCGTGCGGGCGCCGCTGGTGCCGTAGGGGCGGGACTTGTCCCGCCCCCCGCGCCTGCTTGCTCAGCCGGCGATGAGCCCCGTGAGGTACATGATCGTGATGCCGGCGAGGTAGCCGCCGATTGCCCAGCCGGACTGGAGGCCGCCCGGGGCGCTTCGTCGCACGTAGCGGCCGACCTCGACGACAACCTGGAGGGCGGCGCCGGCGGCGAGCCCGAAGAAGAGGACGCCGAGGACGTCGTTCGTGACGTAGCCGCCGAGCCAGGTGCCGAGGATCGTCGGGACGCCGGCGATGAGCGCGAGCCCGGCGACGAGGGCGATCGTGACACGTTCGCGGGCGATGGGGGAGGCGATGCCGAGGCCCTCGGTGACGTTGTGGATCATGAAGCCGACGATCAGGAAGGTGCCGAGCTGGAGCTCACCGAACGCGAACGAGGCCCCGATCGCGAGCCCTTCGCCGAGATTGTGGAGGCCGATCCCGATCGCGACCAGCAGGGCGAGAGTGCTGCCCGTGGCGCCGCTGCGGCGGCCGAGCCTGGTGGAGAGGAAGGTCATGCCGAGGGCGCTGAGCGCGACGCCGAGCAGGACAAGCCCGGATCCGCCGAGCGCGCCCGGCAGCGCTGCTTGCAGCTCGAACGCCTCGAAGAGGGCGTCGATGCCGAGAAAGGTGAGCAGTCCGGCGGTGAGCGCCATGAATGCAGACAGCCAGCGGGCGCCGGCGCGGCGCAGCGAGGGCAGCCAGAGCAGGCCGAGCGCGACGGGGACGACGCCGACGAGGAACCCGATCAGCCCGTAGCCGAGGAACCCACGCGCCGAAGGAGCGGGGGTCTCGACCGCCGCGGGAATCTCGGCAACGGTCTGGATCCCGCTCGAGCTGGTGACACCGAGCGTGATCGGGTCGTCTTCGACCCAGTCGTAGGGGATGACGATCGTGCTCGATCGCAGCCGTGAGAGCGTGCTGTCGCCCTCGACGGTGAACGGGGCGATCGCGTCGTCGACGGCGACCGACGCGATCGTGATCTCGTCGGACTGCGGGTTGCGGACGAGGACGCGGATCTCACCCGGTTCGAACGTGACCCGGCGGATGTCGAGCTCGTCGGCGGGTGGAGGGTTGCGGCCGACGAGGTCGACGAGCGAGGAGCCGCCGGAGACGAACGCGCCGACGACGAGCGCGAGCAGCAAGATCGGGACGAGCGCCCAGAGGCGCCACCCGAGCGACCCGGCCGTGGTGGAGCCGGTCTCCATCAGTCGATGACCTGGAAGAACCCCATCCAGCCGAGCTCGGCGAACTCCGACTGGTGGGCGTGGAACATGAACGCGCCGGTGTTCGAGAACCGGATCTCGAGCACGCCACGCTGGCCCTGGCACTGCATCACCGTGTCGGTGTACTCCCAATGCTCGCCCGTGCCGGTGGGCTGATAGCGGAAGAACTCGCCGTGCAGGTGGAATGAGTTGATCAGGTCGAACTCGGTCAGGTTCGCCAGGTACACGCGTACGAGCTCGCCGCGCTTCACCTGGATCGGGTGGCGCGCGTAGTAGAACGTGCGACCGTTGACGGTGTAGAAATTGTTCTCACCGTCGCCATCGGTGTCGTAGCCGTTCATGACCAGCACGAGCTCGCGCGCAGGCTCGCGCGGCGCCTTCGGGTCGATGATGAACGCTCCGTACAGCCCCTTGTGGATGTGCTTCTTCAGCGGGGCCGCGTGGCAGTGGTAGACGTGGAAGCCGGCCGGCCGAGCGGGGAACTCGTAGGTGAGCTCCTCGCCCGGCCCGACGATCTCGAACACCCCGTCCATGCTCGCCGGATGGATGCCGTGGAAATGGATCGTGTGCGGATGCGCGCCGGCGTTCGCAAAGCGCACCCGCAGCAGATCGTCCTCGGTCGCCCGGATCACCGGGCCGGGCACGGTCCCGTTGTATGCCCACGCCGGGAAGAACACGCCCGGCGCGATCTCGATCTCCGTGTCCGTCGCGAGGAGCGTGTACTCGCGCACCTGCCCCAGCTCGTACGGCAGTCCCGGCGGCGGATACAGCAGCCCGTCGAGATCGTTCGGGCCACCCACCGCGGGCGCACCCTCCCCGATCATCGCCGCGTGACCCGCCGCCCCCGCTGCATGTGACGAGGACAGGGCATGCCGGTGTGTGACGCGATCCACTGCCTCGCCGTCGAGGACGAGGGCGACCTTCCCGACCACGGGCACCGCCGCAAGCGGCGCACCCAGCGCGAGCAGCTGCTTCCGCGTAAATTTAGCCACGGCTAATCATTGGTTTGAGTGTACCTCGAAAGAATTGTGACGGAAAGCGCGCTCGCGGCGCTCGCCCCGGCCGTGCGGGCCACCCGCGCGCCACCGCGTCGGCGGAGGCCACGCCGTCGGGTTAGCGACGCACGCTCTCGCGTGGCGGTGGGTCAGGCCGGGGCATGACGGCCGCGGCCGTTGCGACGTCGTCTCTCGCGTGGCGGTGGGCAGGGCAGGTCGATGACCCGCCCGGGCTTGCGTTTTTCCACAGGCCGGTCTACAGTTCTGTGGAACGTATGCGGGCCCGCAAGGGCCTCGCTTGCGGCCGCTCCGATGCGTCTGCTACGCTTGCTAGTCGCGCCGCCGTTTCGCGTGTCTGCACGCCCGTTGTTCGTTTGACCCTGCCCGGAGGGAGGTCGCCGCTTTTGGCCAGCAAGGTCGTCGCTCGCCGTGAGCGCAAGAGCTTTTCGCGTCTCGACCATGTACTCGAAGTACCGAACCTGATCGACATCCAGAAGGCCTCGTTCGAGTGGTTCCTGAACGGGGGTCTTCGGGAGACGATCGACGATATCTCCCCGATCGAGGACTACACCGGCTCGCTCGCCGTCGAGTTCGGCTCGTACGAATTCGGCGAGCCCCCGGCGTCGATCAAGGAGTGCCGCGAGAAGGACCAGACGTACGAATCCCCGCTCTCGATGGTCGTCCGCTTCGTGAACAAGGACACCGGCGAGATCCGGGAACAGACGGTCTTCATGGGGCAGTTCCCGATGATGACCGAGCAGGGCACGTTCATCATCAACGGCACCGAACGGGTGATCGTCACGCAGCTCGTCCGCAGCCCGGGCGCCTACCTGATGGAGCCCAAGGACCCGACGAAGCAGGTCTTCACCGCGAACCTGATGCCGTCGCGCGGCTCGTGGCTCGAGCTCGAGATCGACAAGAAGGGCGTCGTCTACGCCCGCATCGACCGCAAGCGCAAGCTGCCGGTCACGACGCTCCTGCGGGCGCTGCCCCGCGAGGACCCGTCGACGGGCTGGACGCTCGACACCTCCTCGAACGAGGCGATCCTCGCTCTCTTCGACGATCCCGTCTACATCGGCAACACGCTCGAGAAGGACCCCTCCACGCGTGAGGAGGAGGCGGTCATCGAGGTGTTCAAGAAGCAGCGGCCGGGCGAGCCCCCGACGCTGGAGAACGCCCGCAACCTCCTGCGCGGCCTGTTCTTCGACCCGAAGCGCTACGACCTGACGAAGGTCGGGCGCTACAAGCTCAACCAGCGGCTCGACCTCGACGTCCCCGAGGACGTTCGCGTGCTCACCACGAAAGACATCGTGGCGCTTGTCCGGAGGCTCGTCGATCTGCCCAAGCGGCTCGGCGTGCCCGAGGACTCGAAGGACTACGCGGCCGACGCGATCGGCCTCACGCGTGACCCGATTCGCAAGGAGCTCGACGAGTACGAGCACTTCGGCAACCGCCGGCTGCGCACCGTGGGCGAGCTGATCCAGGAGGCCTTCCGGGTTGGCCTCTACCGGATGGAGCGGGTGGTCCGCGAGCGGATGACGACCGAGGACGTCGACACCATCACCCCGCAGACGATCATCAACGTCCGCCCGGTGCAGGCGGCCCTGAAGGAGTTCTTCGGCTCCTCGCAGCTCTCGCAGTTCATGGACCAGACGAACTCGCTGGCGGGCTTGACCCACCGCCGCCGGCTGTCGGCCCTCGGTGCGGGCGGGCTCACGCGCGAGCGTGCGCCGATCGAGGTGCGCGACGTGCATCCCACGCACTACGGACGCATGTGCCCGATCGAGACCCCGGAAGGCCCGAACATCGGCCTGATCGGATCGCTCGCCTCGATGGCGACGGTCTCCGAGTTCGGCTTCGTGCAGACCCCGTACCGGGTCGTCAAGGGCGGCAAGGTGACCGACGAGATCGTCTACCTCGACGCGAGCGCGGAGGAGAAGTTCACGATCGCCCAGGCGAACGAGCCGGTCGACTCGAAGACCGGGAAGTTCCTCCACCAGCAGGTGCTGTGCCGTGCGGGCGCGGGCGACTACGTGACCGCCGACCCGAAGGGCATCCAGTACATGGACGTCAATCCCGCGCAGCTCGTGTCGGTGGCGACGGCGCTGATCCCGTTCCTCGAGCACAACGACGCGAACCGCGCGCTGATGGGATCGAACATGCAGCGCCAGGCGGTGCCCCTCCTCATCACCGACCCGCCGCTCGTCGGTACCGGCCTCGAGTACCGCGCCGCCGTCGATACCGGCGACGTCGTGCTGGCCCGGAGGGACGGATCCGTCGTCGACGTCGACGCGGAGCGCATCGTCGTCGAGGCGAAGGACGGTCGCGACGAGTACAGCCTCATCAAGTTCATGCGCTCGAACCAGGGCACGCTGATCCACCAGACGGCGATCGTCCATCTCGGCCAGCGCGTGAAGGCCGGCGACGTCCTCGCCGACGGCAGCTCCACCTCGAACGGCGAGCTTGCCCTGGGCCGGAACGTGCTCGTCGCCTTCATGCCGTTCGAGGGCTACAACTTCGAGGACGCGATCGTCATCTCCGAGCGGCTCGTCAAGGACGATGTCCTCTCGTCGATCCACATCCACGAGTACGAGATCGACGCCCGCTCGACGAAGCTCGGCGACGAGGAGATCACGCGCGACATCCCGAACCGCTCGGAGGAGTCCCTGAAGGACCTCGACGATCGCGGCATCGTCCGCATCGGGGCCGAGGTCGGGTCCGGCGACCTGCTCGTCGGGAAGGTGACCCCGAAGGGCGAGACCGAGCTGACCGCGGAGGAGAAGCTGATCCGCGCGATCTTCAAGGAGAAGGCGCGCGAGGTCCGCGACACGTCGCTCAAGGTGCCCCACGGCGAGGGCGGCAAGGTGATCGCGGTCAAGACGTTCTCGCGCGAGGCGGGCGACGACCTCTCCCCGGGCGTGAACGAGCTCGTCCGCGTCTACGTCGCCAAGAAGCGCAAGGTGTCCGAGGGCGACAAGCTCGCCGGGCGTCACGGCAACAAGGGCGTGATCGCAAAGATCGTGCCCGAGGAGGACATGCCGTTCCTCGAGGACGGCACGCCCGTCGAGGTCGTCCTCAACCCGCTCGGCGTCCCGAGCCGGATGAACATCGGCCAGGTGCTCGAGACGCACCTCGGCTGGGCCGCGTTCCACGGGGTGTTCGACGGCGAGGGCAACGGGTCGACTCCGATCGCGACGCCCGTGTTCGACGGCGCCACGCCCGAGCAGGTCGACGACGCGCTCGTCGAGTGGGTGCGGCAGAACCCCGACTCGCCGATCGCGTTCACCGTCGACGAGACCCGGCCCAAGGGCCGCTGGACGTCCGGCAAGGTGCGGCTCTTCGACGGGCGCACCGGCGAGCCGTTCATCCAGAAGGTGACGGTCGGGTACATGTACATCCTGAAGCTCCTGCACCTCGTGGACGACAAGATCCACGCGCGCTCGACCGGCCCGTACTCGCTCGTCACGCAGCAGCCGCTCGGCGGCAAGGCCCAGTTCGGCGGCCAGCGCTTCGGCGAGATGGAGGTGTGGGCGCTCGAGGCCTACGGCGCCGCGTACACGCTCCAGGAGATGCTGACGATCAAGTCCGACGACACCGTCGGGCGCGTGAAGGCGTACGAGGCAATCGTGAAGGGCGAGAACATCGCCGAGCCCTCGATCCCCGAGTCGTTCAAGGTGCTCCTCAAGGAGATGCAGTCACTCGCGCTCGACGTGCAGGTGCTGTCGGAGGAGGGCGCAGAGGTTGTCGTCCGTGAGGAGGAGGACGAGCTGCTTCGCGCCGCGGAGGAGCTCGGCATCGACCTCTCGCCCGGGTCGCTGCGGGCTGCGGCTCGCCCCCCGACCGCCGAGGAGGTGGAGGAGGGCCAGGACCGCACCGATGAGGCGGGTGAGCTGGCGCTCCCCGCAGACGAGGATCTCGGGGACATCGACGACCTGGGTGCCGAGCCGGCGCTCGCCGGCGAGGACGCGGTCGAGGCGGCCCCCGACCTCGCCGACGTCGAGATCGAGGAATGACCGCCGCGGCGGCCCGTCGAACGATGGTCAACGTCCCGGGAAAGGAACGGCCCTTGCCGCGCAGACTTATCACCGCCGCCCGCCGAGACCGGAGGGCGAGATGATCGACATCAACCATTTCGATGCGATCCGCATCGGCCTCGCGTCCTCGAAGCTGATCCGCGACTGGTCGTCGGGCGAGGTCACGAAGCCCGAGACGATCAACTACCGCACGCTCAAGCCCGAGAAGGACGGCCTGTTCTGCGAGCGCATCTTCGGTCCGACGAAGGACTGGGAGTGCTACTGCGGCAAGTACAAGCGCGTCCGCTACAAGGGCATCATCTGCGAGCGCTGCGGGGTCGAGGTGACCCGCCAGAAGGTCAGGCGCGAGCGCATGGGCCACATCGACCTGGCCGCGCCCGTCTCGCACATCTGGTTCTTCAAGGGCGTTCCCAGCCGCATCGGCTACCTGCTAGACATCGCCCCCAAGGAGCTCGAGAAGGTGCTGTACTTCGCGGCGTCGATCGTCACGAAGGTCGACCACGAGAAGCGTGCAGCCGACCTCGCCGACCTCGAGGACAAGGTCCGCGCCGAAGCCGAGCGGATCGCCGTTGACCGGGATGAGCAGCTCGCGGCGCTCGAGCAGCGGCTCGCCCGGCGGCGCGACTACTTCGCCAAGGGCAAGGAGAAGGACTTCGACGAGGACGACGAGTTCTGGGCCCGGGGCCTGTCGGCGTGGGCCGAGGAACAGATGCTCCCGACCCTGGAGGATGCGCGCAAGCTCGTCGGGAACATCTTCGTCAGCGTCGCGAACGAGGTCACGACCGAGGACTCGAAGAAGATCCGCGAGCTGGTCAGGCGCGCCGCCATCCGTGACGATCGGGCGGACCTGACCTCGCGCGAGCTCGACTCGGTCGCTCTCGCCGCCGGTCAGATCCGCGCTGCGCTCGCGTCCCTGGTCGCGGACGCGGAGAGCGCATCAGGATCGAAGAAGGGCGCGATCACGAAGCACGTGAACCGGGTGCAGGAAGCGCTGCTTGCCGGGGGCGAGCTCGAAGGCGACGACGCCGAGCTCGTTCGGGGCGTCGACGCCAGGAACCTCGAGAAGGCGCGCGGGCTCGGCAACGGGCTGCTCGCCGAGCTGCTCGCGACGGCTTCCACCGGCGCGTCACCCGAGGAGCTGCGTGAGCTCGCGAACGACCTCTGCCTCAAGGCGGAAGGGCGGATGCAGAAGGACGAGATGGACGCGATCGTCCAGTGGTCGCACAAGGTGCGCGAGATGTATCTCGACATGGAGTCGCGCCGCAGGGACGCCCACGAGGCCTCGATCGAGGCGGTGCGCCGCCTCGAGGAGACCTGGACGCGCTTCCGCGATCTGGAGCCGAAGGAGATCGTCAACGACGAGTTGATCTTCCGCGAGCTCAAGGAGCGCTTCGGGTCGTCGTACGGGTTCGGTGTTTACTTCGAGGGCGGCATGGGCGCGGAGGCGATCCGCAACCTGCTCCGCGATCTCGACCTGAGCGCGGAGGCGGAGACGCTGCGGGAGACGATCCGCACCTCGAGGAGTCAGAAGCAGCAGCGCGCGATCAAGCGTCTCAAGGTTGTGAACGCGTTCATCAAGTCGGAGAACCGGCCGGAGTGGATGATCCTCGAGGCGGTGCCGGTGATCCCGCCCGAGCTGCGGCCGATGGTTCAGCTCGACGGCGGCCGCTTCGCGACGAGCGACCTCAACGACCTCTATCGCCGCGTGATCAACCGCAACAACCGACTCAAGCGCCTGCTCGATCTCGGCGCGCCCGAGATCATCGTCAACAACGAGAAGCGCATGCTCCAGGAGGCCGTCGACGCGCTCTTCGACAACGGGCGCCGCGGGCGGGCCGTGACCGGCCCGGGCAACCGTCCCCTGAAGTCGCTCTCGGACATGCTCAAGGGCAAGCAGGGCCGGTTCCGCCAGAACCTGCTCGGGAAGCGCGTGGACTACTCCGGGCGCTCCGTGATCGTCGCCGGCCCGAAGCTCAGGCTGCACCAGTGCGGCCTGCCGAAGCTGATGGCACTCGAGCTGTTCAAGCCGTTCATCATGAGCCGGCTCGTCGAGCGCAAGGCGGTTCAGAACATCAAGGCCGCGAAGAAGATGGTCGAGTCGATGGTGCCCGAGGTGTGGGACGTCCTCGAGGAGGTGATCACCGAGCACCCGGTGCTCCTGAACCGCGCGCCGACGCTGCACCGCCTCGGCATCCAGGCGTTCGAGCCGGTGCTCGTCGAGGGCAAGGCGATCCAGATCCACCCGCTCGTCTGCCACGCCTTCAACGCGGACTTCGACGGCGACCAGATGGCGGTGCACCTGCCGCTGTCCGCGGAGGCGCAGGCGGAGGCGCGGGTGCTCATGCTCTCCGCGAACAACATCCTCTCGCCGGCACACGGCAAGGCGCTCGCGACTCCGACCCAGGACATGATCCTCGGCTGCTACTACCTGACGTACTCCGTGGACGACGATGGTGCGCCGGCCGGCGCGACCGCCCGGCGGCCGAAGCGGTTCGCCTCCGAGGACGAGGTGATCCTCGCGCTCGAGGCGCGCCAGGAGGGCGTTGGCCTGCAGGATCCGATCGAGTACCGCTGGAACGGCGAGCTGATGCAGACGACGCCGGGGCGCGTGATCTTCAACGAGGAGGTCTGCCGCGCGCTCGAGTCGTCGATGGGAGCGGCGTTCGTGCGCGACCGCGTGACGTTCCACAACCACACGCTCGGCAAGCGGGAGATGAGCGATCTGATCTCGGAGCTCGTCGACGAGTTCGGCGCGCACCGACTCGCCCCTGTGCTCGACACGATCAAGCAGCTCGGGTTCGACTACGCGACCAGGGCCGGCATCACGGTCTCGAAGAACGACATCGTGATCCCGCCGAACAAGGAGGAGATCCTCCAGGGCTACGAGGGCCAGGTGCAGGTGATCGAGCGCAACTACGAGCGCGGCCTGATCACCGAGCAGGAGCGCCACGAGGCGATCGTCCAGGTCTGGACCGAGGCGACGGACGAGGTCGCGGACGCGATGGAGAAGACGCTCTGGAAGCTGAACCCGATCTACATGATGGCCAACTCCGGCGCCCGTGGCTCCTTCAAGCAGATCCGCCAGCTCGCCGGCATGCGCGGCCTGATGGCGAATCCGAAGGGCGAGATCATCGAGCGCCCGATCAAGGCGAACTTCATGGAGGGCCTGTCGGTGCTCGAGTACTTCATCTCGACGCACGGCGCTCGCAAGGGGCTGGCGGACACGGCGCTTCGCACCGCGGACTCCGGGTACCTGACGCGGCGGCTCGTGGACGTGTCGCAGGACGTGATCGTCCGCGATGAGGACTGCGGCACAGCCGAGTACATCGAGCTCCCCCTGCTCGCACCGGAAGGCGGGCTCAACCGCTCTGTCGCCGGCAGGGTGATCCTCGAGGACGTTCACAAGCTCCTGGCGAGCGGCAAGCCCGGCAAGACCGTGCTGCTCGCGCAGGACGACGTCACGACCATGAAGCTCCTGAAGGTCGTCCGCGAAGAGCTCGGCGATGCTGCGGAGGGCTTCAGGGTGCCGGTACGCTCGGTGCTCAAGTGCCGGAGCGAGTTCGGAGTCTGCCGGAAGTGCTACGGGGTCTTCCTCGCGACCGACGAGATGTGTGAGATCGGCGACGCGGTCGGGATCATCGCCGCCCAGTCGATCGGCGAGCCGGGCACCCAGCTCACCATGCGCACGTTCCACACGGGGGGCGTCGCGGGTGCCGACATCACCCACGGCCTGCCGCGGGTGGTCGAGATCTTCGAGGCGCGCAACCCGAAGGGGGCCGCGACCCTGGCGGGCCTGGCGGGTCGCGTCGAGATCGAGGACACGGAGCGCGGGCCGAAGGTGCGGATCGTTCCGGCAGGCGTCGACGAGAGCGGCGAGCCGCTCCAGCCGCGCGAGTACCAGCTGCCCCGGCGCACGCGCCTGCTCGTCGCGGCCGGGCAGCTCGTCGAGGCCGGAGACCCCATGCACGACGGCTCGCGGTCGCCGGCCGAGCTGCTCCAGCTCAAGGGCGCGACTCCGACCGAGCTCTACCTGGTCGACGAGGTACAGCGGGTGTACAAGTCGCAGGGGGTCGACATCCACGACAAGCACATCGAGCTGATCGTGCGCCAGATGATGAAGAAGGTGCGCGTGGACGCGTCCGGCGACACCGACCTGCTGCCGGGCGAGCTGACGGATCGCGTCCGCCTCGAGCGGGAGAACGCGCGCATGCGCGCGGAGGGCGGCGAGGAGGCGACGTTCGAGCCTGTCATCCTCGGGATCACGAAGGCCTCCCTCGCCACCGAGTCGTTCCTGTCCGCGGCCTCCTTCCAGGAGACGACCAAGGTCCTCACCGATGCCGCAATCGAGGGCAAGAAGGACAACCTGCTCGGGCTGAAGGAGAACGTGATCATCGGCAAGCTGATCCCGGCCGCGACCGGCCTCAGGAAGTACCGGTCGCTCGAGATCGCACCGTCCGAGCAGATCCCGATCTCCGCCTACGCGCGGCCGGAGACCGAGGAGCAGCTGCTCGCGGCGCTCGAGGAGATCGGTGCGGACGGTGGCGGGCTCGCCGGCTTCGACCTCGATCTCGAGGGTCCGTCCGGAAACGGCGCGGAGCTCTCGTCGCTCGAGGCCGAAGAGGTGCCGGAGGTCGACAGCCCCGAGGAGTAGCGGTTTGCACCGCGCGGCCGCGCGGTGCAAACCGCTACTCCTCGGGGCTGTCGACCTCCGGCACCTCTTCGGCCTCGAGCGACGAGAGCTCCGCGCCGTTTCCGGACGGACCCTCGAGATCGAGGTCGAAGCCGGCGAGCCCGCCACCGTCCGCACCGATCTCCTCGAGCGCCGCGAGCAGCTGCTCCTCGGTCTCCGGCCGCGCGTAGGCGGAGATCGGGATCTGCTCGGACGGTGCGATCTCGAGCGACCGGTACTTCCTGAGGCCGGTCGCGGCCGGGATCAGCTTGCCGATGATCACGTTCTCCTTCAGCCCGAGCAGGTTGTCCTTCTTGCCCTCGATTGCGGCATCGGTGAGGACCTTGGTCGTCTCCTGGAAGGAGGCCGCGGACAGGAACGACTCGGTGGCGAGGGAGGCCTTCGTGATCCCGAGGATGACAGGCTCGAACGTCGCCTCCTCGCCGCCCTCCGCGCGCATGCGCGCGTTCTCCCGCTCGAGGCGGACGCGATCCGTCAGCTCGCCCGGCAGCAGGTCGGTGTCGCCGGACGCGTCCACGCGCACCTTCTTCATCATCTGGCGCACGATCAGCTCGATGTGCTTGTCGTGGATGTCGACCCCCTGCGACTTGTACACCCGCTGTACCTCGTCGACCAGGTAGAGCTCGGTCGGAGTCGCGCCCTTGAGCTGGAGCAGCTCGGCCGGCGACCGCGAGCCGTCGTGCATGGGGTCTCCGGCCTCGACGAGCTGCCCGGCCGCGACGAGCAGGCGCGTGCGCCGGGGCAGCTGGTACTCGCGCGGCTGGAGCGGCTCGCCGCTCTCGTCGACGCCTGCCGGAACGATCCGCACCTTCGGCCCGCGCTCCGTGTCCTCGATCTCGACGCGACCCGCCAGGCCCGCCAGGGTCGCGGCCCCCTTCGGGTTGCGCGCCTCGAAGATCTCGACCACCCGCGGCAGGCCGTGGGTGATGTCGGCACCCGCGACGCCCCCCGTGTGGAACGTGCGCATGGTGAGCTGGGTGCCCGGCTCGCCGATCGACTGGGCGGCGATGATCCCGACCGCGTCGCCGATCTCACACATCTCGTCGGTCGCGAGGAAGACCCCGTAGCACTTCCGGCAGACTCCGAACTCGCTCCGGCACTTGAGCACCGAGCGTACCGGCACCCTGAAGCCCTCCGCAGCATCGCCGAGCTCTTCGCGGACGACCTTCAGGAGCTTCATGGTCGTGACGTCGTCCTGCGCGAGCAGCACGGTCTTGCCGGGCTTGCCGCTCGCCAGGAGCTTGTGAACGTCCTCGAGGATCACCCTGCCGGCGACAGAGCGGTTGAGCCCGCCTTCCGGTGCGAGCAGGGGGAGCTCGATGTACTCGGCTGTGCCGCAGTCCTCATCGCGGACGATCACGTCCTGCGACACGTCCACGAGCCGCCGCGTCAGGTACCCGGAGTCCGCGGTGCGAAGCGCCGTGTCCGCCAGCCCCTTGCGAGCGCCGTGCGTCGAGATGAAGTACTCGAGCACCGACAGGCCCTCCATGAAGTTCGCCTTGATCGGGCGCTCGATGATCTCGCCCTTCGGATTCGCCATCAGGCCGCGCATGCCGGCGAGCTGGCGGATCTGCTTGAAGGAGCCACGGGCGCCGGAGTTGGCCATCATGTAGATCGGGTTCAGCTTCCAGAGCGTCTTCTCCATCGCGTCCGCGACCTCGTCCGTCGCCTCGGTCCAGACCTGGACGATCGCCTCGTGGCGCTCCTGCTCGGTGATCAGGCCGCGCTCGTAGTTGCGCTCGATCACCTGCACCTGGCCCTCGTAGCCCTGGAGGATCTCCTCCTTGTTCGGCGGGATCACGATGTCGTTCTTCGAGACCGTGATGCCGGCCCTGGTCGCGTAGTCGAACCCGAGCTGCTTGATCGTGTCGAGCACAGGGGCGAGTCGGTGCGCGCCGAACTCGTCGACGAGCTCCGAGATCAGATCGCTCATCTCCCGCTTGCCGAGCGTGTGGTTGTGGAACGTCACGCGGTCGCGCACGAACGCCGCTCCCATCGACGACTCGAGCGCGCGGCAGACCTCCTCGTTGAAGATCACGCGCCCCGGCGTCGTCTGCATCAGCTCGCCGTTCCAGCGGTACTCGATCGGATCCTGCAGGCCAACGCCCTCCTGGCGCGCCTCGAGCGCGAGGATCACCTCGTCCTCGGAGGCGAACCGCTTCGGCCGCCGGGCGGTCGCGCCGGCCGGCGCACCATCGTCGTCCACGGAGTACGTCAGGTAGTAGCAGCCGAGGATCATGTCCTGGGTCGGAGTCGCGAGCGCCTTGCCGTGTGCCGGCGAGAGGATGTTGTTCGCGGAGAGCATGAGCACCCGCGCCTCCGCCTGCGCCTCCGCGGACAGCGGCAGGTGCACCGCCATCTGGTCGCCGTCGAAGTCCGCGTTGAAGGCGTGGCAGACGAGCGGGTGGATCTGGATCGCCTTGCCCTCGACGAGCACCGGCTCGAACGCCTGGATGCCGAGGCGGTGCAGCGTCGGCGCGCGGTTCAGGAGCACCGGGTGCTCGGTGATCACCTCCTCGAGGACGTCCCACACCTCGGGCACCATCGACTCGACCATCTTCTTCGCGGCCTTGATGTTCTGAACCGCCTTGCGCTCGACGAGCCGGCTCATGATGAACGGCTTGAACAGCTCGAGTGCCATCAGCTTCGGCAGGCCGCACTGGTGCAGCCTGAGCTTCGGGCCGGCGACGATCACGGAGCGCCCGGAGTAGTCCACGCGCTTCCCGAGCAGGTTCTGGCGGAACCGGCCCTGCTTGCCCTTGAGCATGTCCGAGAGCGACTTCAGGGGACGGTTGCCCGGGCCGGTCACGGCCCGCCCGCGGCGCCCGTTGTCGAAGAGCGCGTCGACGGCCTCCTGGAGCATGCGCTTCTCGTTGTTGACGATGATCTCGGGCGCGCCGAGATCGAGCAGGCGCTTGAGTCGGTTGTTGCGGTTGATCACGCGGCGATAGAGGTCGTTGAGGTCGCTCGTCGCGAAGCGGCCGCCGTCGAGCTGAACCATCGGCCGCAGCTCGGGCGGGATCACCGGCACCGCCTCGAGGATCATCCACTCCGGCCGGTTCTCCGACTTGATGAACGCGTTCACAACCTTGAGACGCTTGATCGCGCGCTGCTGCTTCTGACTCCTCGAGGTGCGGATCGTCTCCCGCAGCGTCTCCGCCTCCGCGCTCAGGTCGAGATCGCGGAGCAGGTTGCGGATCGCCTCCGCGCCCATGCCGCCCTCGAAGTAAACACCGAACCCGTACGACGACCCGAAGCGCTCCTTGAGCTCGCGGAAGATCAACTCGTCGTTGACGATCTCCTTCGGCTCCAGATCGCGGAAGCGCGTCCAGGTCTCCTCGAGGCGGCGCACCGCCTCGATCGAGGCCTCGTGGGCGTCCCTGCGGCGCGACTCCATGTCGAGATACATCTCGCGCACCTTGTGCGACCACTGGACGATCGCGTCCATCTCGTCCTTCTGCATCCGCCCTTCCGCCTTGAGGCAGAGGTCGTTCGCGAGCTCACGCAGCTCCTCGGGTGACGCGCCGGTGGAAGCCGTCGCGAGCAGCTCGGCGAGCAGCCCGTTGCCGAGCCCGCGCGCCTTCTCGAGGTTCCTGGCGTCGACGCCCCGAACGAGCTCGGCGTCGTCGCCTTCGAGCTCGCCCCCGGCAAGCAGCGCTTCCTGCACCCGGTTCACGTGCTTCGTGATCGCGCCCTTCTTCGATCCTGATGCGCTCTCCGCGTCCGCGACCAGGGACGCGAGCGCAGCGCGGATCTGACCGGCGGCGAGAGCGACCGAGTCGAGCTCGCGCGAGGTCAGGTCCGCCCGATCGTCACGGATGGCGGCGCGCCTGACCAGCTCGCGGATCTTCTTCGAGTCCTCGGTCGTGACCTCGTTCGCGACGCTGACGAAGATGTTCCCGACGAGCTTGCGCGCATCCTCCAGGGTCGGGAGCATCTGTTCCTCGGCCCACGCCGACAGGCCCCGGGCCCAGAACTCGTCGTCCTCGTCGAAGTCCTTCTCCTTGCCCTTGGCGAAGTAGTCGCGCCGCCGGGCGAGCCGCTGCTCGAGCGCCGCGAGCTGCTCATCCCGGTCAACGGCGATCCGCTCGGCTTCGGCGCGGACCTTGTCCTCGAGGTCGGCGAGGTCGGCTGCACGCTTCTCGTGGTCGACCTTCGTGACGATCGACGCCGCGAAGTACAGCACCTTCTCGAGCTCCTTGGGGGCGATGTCTAGCAGGTAGCCGATGCGGCTGGGAACGCCCTTGAAGAACCAGATGTGCGAGACGGGCGCGGCCAGGTCGATGTGGCCCATGCGCTCGCGCCTGACCTTCTGGCGGGTCACCTCGACCCCGCAGCGCTCGCAGATGATGCCCTTGTAGCGGACGCGCTTGTACTTGCCGCAGTAGCACTCCCAGTCCTTCGTCGGACCGAAGATGCGCTCGCAGAACAGGCCGTCCTTCTCGGGCTTGAGCGTGCGGTAGTTGATCGTCTCGGGCTTCGTGACCTCGCCCGACGACCAGTCGCGGATCAGCTTCGAGGACGCGAGGCCGATGCGGATCGCATCGAAATGGTTGATGTCGATCATCTCGCCCTCCGGTCTCGGCGGGCGGCGGTGATAAGTCTGCGCGGCAAGGGCCGTTCCTTTCCCGGGACGTTGACCATCGTTCGACGGGCCGCCGCGGCGGTCATTCCTCGATCTCGACGTCGGCGAGGTCGGGGGCCGCCTCGACCGCGTCCTCGCCGGCGAGCGCCGGCTCGGCACCCAGGTCGTCGATGTCCCCGAGATCCTCGTCTGCGGGGAGCGCCAGCTCACCCGCCTCATCGGTGCGGTCCTGGCCCTCCTCCACCTCCTCGGCGGTCGGGGGGCGAGCCGCAGCCCGCAGCGACCCGGGCGAGAGGTCGATGCCGAGCTCCTCCGCGGCGCGAAGCAGCTCGTCCTCCTCCTCACGGACGACAACCTCTGCGCCCTCCTCCGACAGCACCTGCACGTCGAGCGCGAGTGACTGCATCTCCTTGAGGAGCACCTTGAACGACTCGGGGATCGAGGGCTCGGCGATGTTCTCGCCCTTCACGATTGCCTCGTACGCCTTCACGCGCCCGACGGTGTCGTCGGACTTGATCGTCAGCATCTCCTGGAGCGTGTACGCGGCGCCGTAGGCCTCGAGCGCCCACACCTCCATCTCGCCGAAGCGCTGGCCGCCGAACTGGGCCTTGCCGCCGAGCGGCTGCTGCGTGACGAGCGAGTACGGGCCGGTCGAGCGCGCGTGGATCTTGTCGTCCACGAGGTGCAGGAGCTTCAGGATGTACATGTACCCGACCGTCACCTTCTGGATGAACGGCTCGCCGGTGCGCCCGTCGAAGAGCCGCACCTTGCCGGACGTCCAGCGGCCCTTGGGCCGGGTCTCGTCGACGGTGAACGCGATCGGCGAGTCGGGGTTCTGCCGCACCCACTCGACGAGCGCGTCGTCGACCTGCTCGGGCGTGGCGCCGTCGAACACGGGCGTCGCGATCGGAGTCGACCCGTTGCCCTCGCCGTCGAACACCCCGTGGAACGCGGCCCAGCCGAGGTGCGTCTCGAGCACCTGGCCGATGTTCATCCGGCTCGGGACGCCGAGCGGGTTGAGGACGACCTCGACGGGCGTGCCGTCCTCGAGGAACGGCATGTCCTCCTCGGGCACGATCTTTGCGATCACGCCCTTGTTGCCGTGACGCCCGGCGAGCTTGTCGCCCTCGGACACCTTGCGCTTCTTGGCGACGTAGACGCGGACGAGCTCGTTCACGCCCGGGGAGAGGTCGTCGCCCGCCTCGCGCGAGAACGTCTTGACCGCGATCACCTTGCCGCCCTCGCCGTGGGGCACCTTGAGCGACGTGTCGCGGACCTCGCGCGCCTTCTCCTTGAAGATCGCGCGGATCAGCTTCTCCTCCGCGGTCAGCTCGGTCTCGCCCTTCGGGGTCACCTTCCCGACGAGCAGGTCGCCGGACCCGACCTCGGCCCCGATGCGGACGATGCCGCGATCGTCGAGGTCCTTCAGGGACTCCTCCGAGCGGTTCGGGATGTCGCGCGTGATCTCCTCGTCGCCGAGCTTCGTCGAGCGGGCGTCGATCTCGTACTCGTGGATGTGGATCGACGAGAGGACATCGTCCTTGACGAGCCGCTCGGAGATGACGATCGCGTCCTCGAAGTTGTAGCCCTCGAACGGCATGAAGGCGACGAGCACGTTCCGGCCCAGGGCAAGCTCGCCGTTCGAGGTGGAGCTGCCGTCGGCGAGGACGTCGCCGGCCTTCACGCGCTGGCCGAGATGGACGATCGCCGTCTGGTGGATCAGCGTGCCCTGGTTCGAGCGCATGAACTTGATGAGGCTGTACTCGTCGCGACCGTCCTTCGCCTCGACGACGATGCGCTCCGCGTCGACGTCGACGACGGATCCGTCCCTCCGGGCCAGCACGACGTCGCCGGTATCGACGGCGGCGCGGTACTCGAGGCCGGTACCGACGAGCGGCGGGTCGGTGATGAGGAGGGGCACCGCCTGGCGCTGCATGTTCGATCCCATCAGCGCGCGGTTCGCGTCGTTGTGCTCGAGGAACGGGATCAGCGCCGTCGCCACCGACACGAGCTGCGCGGGATTGACGTCCATGTACTGGATGCCCTTCGGGTCGGCGGTCACGTAGTCGCCCGCGCCCGCACGGCACAGCACCTGCTGGTGGAGGAACTTCCCGGTCTTCGAGTCGACCGGCTCGTTCGCCTGGGCGATCGTGAACTTCTCCTCCGCGCTCGCGTCGAGGTAGACGATCTCGTCGGTCACCTTGCCGCCCTTGACGACCCGGTACGGGGTCTGCACGAAGCCGAACTCGGAGACCGTCGCCATCGAGGCGAGCGATCCGATCAGGCCGATGTTCGGGCCTTCCGGGGTCTCGATCGGGCACATGCGTCCGTAGTGCGTGGGATGCACGTCGCGCACCTCGATCGGCGCACGCTCGCGCGTGAGCCCGCCCGCACCGAGGGCCGACAGCCGGCGGCGGTGGGTCAAGCCCGCCAGCGAGTTCGTCTGGTCCATGAACTGCGAGAGCTGCGAGGAGCCGAAGAACTCCTTCAGGGCCGCCTGCACCGGGCGGACGTTGATGATCGTCTGCGGGGTGATGGTGTCGACGTCCTCGGTCGTCATCCGCTCGCGGACCACCCGCTCCATCCGGTAGAGGCCAACCCGGAAGGCCTCCTGGATCAGCTCGCCCACGGTGCGCAGCCGGCGGTTGCCGAAGTGCTCGTACTCGTCGAGCTCCTTGCGAATCGGGTCACGCGTGAGGCCGATCGCGTCGGCCGCGTAGTCCTTCGAGTCCTCGGGCACGCCGAGCCGCTTGGGCAGATCGACGAGCCTCCGGACAAGCGCCACGATGTCTTTCGTGGTGAGCACGCGAACGTCCTCGGGGACGTCGAGGTCGAGCCGCTGGTTGAGCTTGTAGCGCCCGACCTTCGTCAGGTCGTAGCGCTTCGGGTCGAAGAACAGGCCGCGCAGGAGGTTGCGGGCGTTCTCCAGCGTCGGGGGCTCGCCCGGCCGCTGCTTCTTGAACACCTCGATGACCGCCTCCTCCTCACGCGTGGAGGGGTCCTTCTCGAGCGTGTTGCCGATGTAGACGGGATCGTCGAAGAGAGCGAGGATCGCCTCGTTCGAGGAGGTGTCGAGCGTCCAGCCCGTCGACGGGTCCTCGCGGGGCAGCGCCCGCAGGAGCGTCGTGACCGGCAGCTTGCGCTTGCGGTCGATGCGGGCGTAGACGACGCCCTTCTTGTCGATCTCGAGCTCGAGCCACGAGCCGCGCGACGGCATCAGGTTCGCGGTGAAGACCTGCTTCGTCGGGTCCTTGGGCTCCATCAGGTAGGCGCCCGGGCTGCGGACGAGCTGCGTGACGATCACCCGTTCGGTGCCGTTGATGATGAACGTGCCCTGCTCGGTCATCATCGGGAACTGCCCCATGAAGACCGTCTGTTCCCGGATCTCGCCGGTGTCCTTGTTCACGAAGCGGACGACCATCGAGAGCGGGGATTCGTACGTCTGGTCCTTCTCGCGGCACTCCTTGATCGACGCCGGGGGCTCGCCGAATTCGTACGAGCCGAACTCGACGGCGAGCGAGCCGGTGTAGTCCTCGATCGGGGAGATATCGTCGATCGTCTCCCGAAGACCCCCGTTCAGGAACCACTCGAACGAGGCCTTCTGGATGTCGATCAGGTTCGGTACTTCGAGTACATGGTCGAGACGCGAAAAGCTCTTGCGCTCACGGCGAGCGACGACCTTGCTGGCCAAAAGCGGCGACCTCCCTCCGGGCAGGGTCAAACGAACAACGGGCGTGCAGACACGCGAAACGGCGGCGCGACTAGCAAGCGTAGCAGACGCATCGGAGCGGCCGCAAGCGAGGCCCTTGCGGGCCCGCATACGTTCCACAGAACTGTAGACCGGCCTGTGGAAAAACGCAAGCCCGGGCGGGTCATCGACCTGCCCTGCCCACCGCCACGCGAGAGACGACGTCGCAACGGCCGCGGCCGTCATGCCCCGGCCTGACCCACCGCCACGCGAGAGCGTGCGTCGCTAACCCGACGGCGTGGCCTCCGCCGACGCGGTGGCGCGCGGGTGGCCCGCACGGCCGGGGCGAGCGCCGCGAGCGCGCTTTCCGTCACAATTCTTTCGAGGTACACTCAAACCAATGATTAGCCGTGGCTAAATTTACGCGGAAGCAGCTGCTCGCGCTGGGTGCGCCGCTTGCGGCGGTGCCCGTGGTCGGGAAGGTCGCCCTCGTCCTCGACGGCGAGGCAGTGGATCGCGTCACACACCGGCATGCCCTGTCCTCGTCACATGCAGCGGGGGCGGCGGGTCACGCGGCGATGATCGGGGAGGGTGCGCCCGCGGTGGGTGGCCCGAACGATCTCGACGGGCTGCTGTATCCGCCGCCGGGACTGCCGTACGAGCTGGGGCAGGTGCGCGAGTACACGCTCCTCGCGACGGACACGGAGATCGAGATCGCGCCGGGCGTGTTCTTCCCGGCGTGGGCATACAACGGGACCGTGCCCGGCCCGGTGATCCGGGCGACCGAGGACGATCTGCTGCGGGTGCGCTTTGCGAACGCCGGCGCGCATCCGCACACGATCCATTTCCACGGCATCCATCCGGCGAGCATGGACGGGGTGTTCGAGATCGTCGGGCCGGGCGAGGAGCTCACCTACGAGTTCCCCGCTCGGCCGGCCGGCTTCCACGTCTACCACTGCCACGCGGCCCCGCTGAAGAAGCACATCCACAAGGGGCTGTACGGAGCGTTCATCATCGACCCGAAGGCGCCGCGCGAGCCTGCGCGCGAGCTCGTGCTGGTCATGAACGGCTACGACACCGATGGCGACGGTGAGAACAATTTCTACACCGTCAACGGTCGCACGTTCTACTACGCGCGCCACCCGATCCAGGTGAAGCGCGGCGAGCTCGTACGCGTGTACCTGGCGAACCTGACCGAGTTCGACCTGATCAACTCATTCCACCTGCACGGCGAGTTCTTCCGCTATCAGCCCACCGGCACGGGCGAGCATTGGGAGTACACCGACACGGTGATGCAGTGCCAGGGCCAGCGTGGCGTGCTCGAGATCCGGTTCTCGAACACCGGCGCGTTCATGTTCCACGCCCACCAGTCGGAGTTCGCCGAGCTCGGCTGGATGGGGTTCTTCCAGGTCATCGACTGATGGAGACCGGCTCCACCACGGCCGGGTCGCTCGGGTGGCGCCTCTGGGCGCTCGTCCCGATCTTGCTGCTCGCGCTCGTCGTCGGCGCGTTCGTCTCCGGCGGCTCCTCGCTCGTCGACCTCGTCGGCCGCAACCCTCCACCCGCCGACGAGCTCGACATCCGCCGGGTCACGTTCGAACCGGGTGAGATCCGCGTCCTCGTCCGCAACCCGCAGTCCGACGAGATCACGATCGCGTCGGTCGCCGTCGACGACGCGATCGCCCCGTTCACCGTCGAGGGCGACAGCACGCTCTCACGGCTGCGATCGAGCACGATCGTCATCCCCTACGACTGGGTCGAAGACGACCCGATCACGCTCGGTGTCACCAGCTCGAGCGGGATCCAGACCGTTGCCGAGATTCCCGCGGCGGTCGAGACCCCCGCTCCTTCGGCGCGTGGGTTCCTCGGCTACGGGCTGATCGGGTTCCTCGTCGGCGTCGTCCCCGTCGCGCTCGGCCTGCTCTGGCTGCCCTCGCTGCGCCGCGCCGGCGCCCGCTGGCTGTCTGCATTCATGGCGCTCACCGCCGGACTGCTCACCTTTCTCGGCATCGACGCCCTCTTCGAGGCGTTCGAGCTGCAAGCAGCGCTGCCGGGCGCGCTCGGCGGATCCGGGCTTGTCCTGCTCGGCGTCGCGCTCAGCGCCCTCGGCATGACCTTCCTCTCCACCAGGCTCGGCCGCCGCAGCGGCGCCACGGGCAGCACTCTCGCCCTGCTGGTCGCGATCGGGATCGGCCTCCACAATCTCGGCGAAGGGCTCGCGATCGGGGCCTCGTTCGCGTTCGGTGAGCTCCAGCTCGGCACCTTCCTGATCGTCGGCTTCATGATCCACAACGTCACCGAGGGCCTCGGCATCGCCTCCCCCATCGCCCGCGAACGTGTCACGATCGCCCTCGTCGCCGGGCTCGCGCTCATCGCCGGCGTCCCGACGATCCTCGGCACCTGGCTCGGCGGCTACGTCACGAACGACGTCCTCGGCGTCCTCTTCTTCGGGCTCGCCGCCGGCGCCGCCCTCCAGGTTGTCGTCGAGGTCGGCCGCTACGTGCGACGAAGCGCCCCGGGCGGCCTCCAGTCCGGCTGGGCAATCGGCGGCTACCTCGCCGGCATCACGATCATGTACCTCACGGGGCTCATCGCCGGCTGAGCAAGCAGGCGCGGGGGGCGGGACAAGTCCCGCCCCTACGGCACCAGCGGCGCCCGCACGCGCCCCGACAACGCGTAGGGGCGGGTCATGCCCCGCCCCTACAGCAGCAAACGGTCGCTGCTCGGCCCTACTTGAGCTCGACGGTGGCGCCGACCTCCTCGAGCTGCGCCTTGACCGAATCGGCCTCGTCCTTGGCGACGCCCTCCTTCACTGCCTTCGGAGCCGCGTCAACGAGGTCCTTCGCCTCCTTCAGACCGAGGCCGGTGACGGCCCGGACGACCTTGATCACCTGGATCTTCTTGTCACCCGCGGCCGTGAGGACCACGTCGAAGTCGGTCTTCTCCTCGGCCTCGGCGGCGCCGTCGCCGCCGCCGCCGGCGGCGCCGGGCGCCGCAACCGCGATCGGTGCGGCGGCGGTGATGCCCCACTCATCCTCGATCTTCTTCTTCAGCTCGACGAGCTCGAGAACGGTCATGCTCCCGAGCTGCTCGAACACGGTGTCGACTGCGCTCATTCCTCGTCCTTTCCCTCCGGCTCCTCTGTCGCAGGAGCCTCGTCCTGATCCTGACTTTCCTCGTCCTGGGTCTCCTCGCCCGGCTCACTCGCCTCTGCCTCCGGCTCCGGCTCTGCCTCCGGCTCCGGCTCCGGCTCCGGCGCTTCCGACACGGCGGGCGCAACGGGCGCCAGCTCGGCCGCCGGGCCCGGACCGAGCTGCTCGACCCGGGCGTCGATCAGCCCGACGAGATCCGTGAGCGGCGCGCTCACGATCCCGAGCAGCCCCGTCAACGGGGCGACGATAGCGCCGAGCACCTGGCCTCTCAACACGTCGACCGGCGGCAACGAGGCGAGTTGCTTGACGTCGTCCTCGCCGACCGGTCGACCGGCAAGCACGCCGCCCTTGAGCCCGAGCCGCCGCGTCTGCCTCGCTGTCTCGTCGAGCGCCTTGGCAACGGCCACCATGTCGCCGTCGTGAACGAACGCGATCGCGGTCGGCCCGGTCAGGAGCTCGAGCAGCGCCTCGACCCCCGCCGCCTCCGCCGCCCGGCGCGTGAGCGTGTTCTTGACGACGGTGAGCTGCGCACCGCTCTCGAGCAGCCGCGTGCGCAGGCCGTCCAGCTCCTTGTGGGTGAGGCCTCGGTAGTCGGCGACGATCAGCGTCTCGGCCGTGCGCAGGCGCTCGGTGAGCTCGGCGACGATGCGCTCCTTGTTCTCCCTCAGCATCCCCGGCCTCCGGCCCTGAACCGCTCGTCCATCGCGTGGTCTCCTCTCTCGACACGAAACCCGCCGTGAGGCGGGCAGAGGCGGAGGTCGTGATCCCCGTGTCTACCGCCTCGACCGGACTTCCGCCCTTGCGGGCTGCCGGTTGTCTTCGGCGAGAGCGTGGTGTCGGTTGGTGCTCGCAGCCTAGCGGTCCCGCTCAGGCGGGTACCGGCGCCTCCTCGAACTCGGCGGTGATGTCGCGGGTGCGGCCCGGGTCGACCTTCACGCCCGGGCCCATCGACGTCGTCACCGTGATCGACCGGATGTAGCGGCCTTTCGCGACAGCCGGTTTCGCCCGGACGATCTCCTCGACCACGACGGCGTAGTTCTCGAGCAGCGCGCGCTCGTCGAAGCTCTTCTTGCCGATCGGCAGGTGGACGTTCGCGCCGCGGTCGGTGCGGTACTCGAGCTTGCCCGCCTTCGCGTCGCGAACGGCCTTGGCGACGTCGAACGTGACAGTGCCGGTCTTCGGGTTCGGCATCTTGCCGCGAGGCCCGAGGATCCGCCCGAGCTTGCCGACGACGCCCATCAGATCCGGGGTCGCGACCGCGATGTCGAAGTCGTCGAAACCGCCCTCGATGCTCGTGGCCAGGTCGGCCGAGCCGACGACGTCGGCGCCCGCGTCCTCCGCCTCCTTCGCCTTCTCGCCCTCTGCGAAGACGGCGACCCGCATCTCGCGGCCGGTCCCGTGCGGGAGCATCAGCGTGCCGCGGAGCTGCTGGTCGGCATGCCGCACGTTGAGCCCGAGGTTGAAGTGGGTCTCCACGGTCTCGTCGAACTTCGCCGGCTCGAGCGACTTGAGCAGCCGGATCGCCTCGAGCGGCGTATAGGCGTGCTCGCGGTCGACCTGCCCCCGCGCGTTCCGGTAGCGCTTCCCACGGTCTGCCATCAGTCCTCCACCTCCACTCCCATCGACCGGGCCGTCCCCGCGATCACGAGCATGGCCTGGTCGACGTCTCGCGCGTTCAGGTCGACGAGCTTCGTCTCCGCGATGCTCCTGAGCTGAGCGCGGGTCAGACGCCCGACCTTCTCCCGGTTCGGCTCGGCCGAGCCCTTCTCGAGACCGAGCGCCTCCCTGATCAGGACGGCGGCGGGCGGCGTCTTCGTGATGAACGTGAACGAGCGGTCCTCGAACACCGTGATCTCGACGGGCGTGATACGCCCGTTCTGGTCGGTCGTCTGGGCGTTGAACGCCTTGCAGAACTCCATGATGTTGACCCCGTGCTGGCCGAGCGCAGGCCCGACCGGCGGCGCAGGGTTCGCCTGCCCGCCCGGGATCTGGAGCTTGATCATCGTCAGTACTTTCTTGGCCATTCCTTGTTTCCTCGGGCCGGACAGATCCGGCCCCTACGGGGTCAATCGATCTTCTTCACCTGGTCGAACGACAGCTCCACCGGCACCTGCCGCTCGAAGATGTTCACGAGCACCTTGAGCTTGTGCTGGTCCGGGTTCACGTCGACGATCTCGCCGTCGAAGTCGGACAGCGGGCCCGATGTTACCTTCACCGACTCGCCGAGCTCGAACTGAGCGACCGCGCGCGGCCGCTCCGCGGCCGTCGCCGTGTGCAGGATCCGGTCGACCTCCGGCTTCGACAGCGGCACCGGCGTCGCGCCGGAGCCGACGAACCCCGTGACGCCCGGGGTGTTCTTCACCACCGACCAGGAGTCGTCCGTCATCTCCATGTTCACGAGCACGTACCCGGGGAGCACCCTCTTCTCCGTCTGCACCTTCTGGCCGTCCTTCGTCTCGACGACCTGCTCGGTCGGCACGACGACACGGCGAAACGACGGCTGCTGGTTCATCGAGACGATGCGGTGCTCGAGATTGGCCTTCACCTTGTTCTCGTGACCCGAGTAGGTGTTGATGACGTACCACTGGAACATGGGCAACCCTGCTGTGTTAGCGGAGGAGGACGTCGCGGACGAGCCGGCTCAGCGCCTCGTCCGCGGCCCAGAGGAAGACGCCGACGACGGCGATCGCGATCAGGACGACTACGGTAGCGGAGACGAGCTGGCGCTGGCCGGGCCATTCGACCTTCTTCAGCTCGGCGGCGGACTCGCCGGCAAAGGCCCTGACGCCCCCGCGGCGTTCGCGCTTCTGCCCGGTCTGCGCCTTGGTCTCGCCGGCCGGCCGCACCTGCTGGCGGCGCGCGCGGGCACGCTCGGCAGCCGACCCGGTCGCCGGCGCCTGGTAGTCCTTGCTGCGACGCGTGCGAGAGCGAGCCACGGCCGGGTCCCTACCGGGTCTCCCGGTGGGGCGTGTGGCGTCCGCACCAGCGGCAGTACTTCGAGAACTCGACCCGGTCGGGCGTGTTGCGCTTCGACTTCGTCGTCTGGTAGTTCCGCCGCTTGCACTCCGTGCAGGCAAGCGTGATCGCGACTCGGACTCCGGTTTTCGCCACTGTGCTCTCTCTCTCGGATTGACGGGCGGTGCAGTAGCGGCGGGAGGACTCGAACCTCCGACACGCGGATTATGATTCCGCTGCTCTAACCAACTGAGCTACGCCGCCGCGCCGCGCGCAGTGTAGCAAGCGACTCCGGCCCGCAGCACGGGTCGCGTGGTAGCTCGCCGGGGCGTCTCCGCACTATGATCCGCTCATGCCCGTCGACGGCACCGACGTGCTTGCGCGCACACCGCTCCTGGCCGGGCTCGAGCGCGGCGAACTCGAGCAGCTCGCGCGCTCGTTTCGCGAGCGGACGTTTCCGGCGGGCTCCGCGGTCACGCGCGAGGGCGAGGCGGGCGTCGGCTTCTTCGTGATCGTCGAGGGAACGGCGAACGTCTCCGTCGGCGGCGAGCCGCGTGGAACGCTCGGCCCGGGCGACTCGTTCGGGGAGCTCGCCCTGATCGACGAGGGCCCGCGCGCCGCGACGATCACGGCGACCTCCGATCTGCGCTGCATGGCGCTCTCCGCCTGGGAGTTCCGGCCGTTCGTCCAGGAGCACCCGACCGTGGCGTGGACGCTCCTCAGGACGCTCGTCCGCCTGGTGCGCGACACCGGCGCGTAGAGCCCGGACGCTCAGACCACGTTCAGCTCGACCCTCTCGGCCCCGCCGGCGAAGCGCTCGACCGCGAGCGGGGACAGGTCGAAGTGGGTGGGACGCTCGAGCGCGAGGTCGGCCACGTGCTCACCGACCACCGGCCCCTGCTGGAAACCGTGCCCGGAGAACCCGGTTGCGTAGACGAGGCCGGCCGGCTGGGCCGCCACGCCGACGATCGCGTTGTGGTCGGGGCTCATCTCGTAGTAGCCCCACCAGCCGCCCCGAACCTCGAGCTCGGCCAGCGAAGGCAGCCGGGCGGCCGCGACCGGCGCCAGCTCCTCGAGGCTCCGTTCGCGACCGCCGAGGAGCAGGCCCCGGCCCTCCCGGTGCAGGTAGAAGCCGGTCGCGAAGTCGATCGTCAGCGGGAGCTCGTGCGGCAGCGAGTCGCCGGGCCCGGTGAAGAAGACGTGGCGCGGCTCGGGGCGAACGGGCAGGTCGAGGCCGGCCGTGGCGGCGAGCTCGCGCGACCAGACGCCGGCCGCGACGATCACCCGCTCCGTCGCGATCATCCCGTCGGCGGTCTCGACGCCCGTGACGCGGTCGTGCTCGACGGCGATCCGCACGGCGGCGCACCCCTGGACGATCGCCGCCCCCAGCGCGGTCGCGGCGGACGCGTAGCCCTGGACCGCGGCCTCGGGCGTCGCGTACCCGTCGATCGGGCAGAACGTGGCCGCCAGCAGGTCGTCGACGACGAGACCGGGCACGATCTCCGCGGCCTCCGAGGGCTCGAGCAGCCGAGACGGAACGCCGAGACGCTGCTGGAGCGCGAGCGAACGGTCGAACGAGGCAACGTCCTCGTCCCGGGAGAGCAGGAACAGGTAGCCCCACTGCTTGAAGTCGATCTCGCCGCCGGGCTCCTCGGCGAAGCGCTCGAACCGGCGGATGCACTCGAGCGCGATCCGGACGTTCAGCTCGTCGGAGAACTGCGCCCGAATCCCGCCAGCGGCCTTGCTCGTCGAGCCCGAGCCGAGGGTGTCGCGCTCGACCAGGACAGCGTCGGAGCAGCCAGCCTTCGCCAGGTGGTAGAGAGCGCTCGTCCCCGTGATCCCACCGCCGACGACGACGACCGCGGCGCTTCGCGGCGGCCGCATCAGTAGCGGCCGATCTCCCTCAGGCGCTCGTCGGAGATCCCGAAGTGGTGAGCGAGCTCGTGCAGCACGACGTGGTGCACACGTTCCCGCAGGACCGCCGGGTCGCGACCGTAGAGGCGCTCGAGAGGCCCGCGGTAGATGGTGATCCGGTCGGGCAGCGCGAGCACGTAGCGATGGGTGCGTCGGGTCAGGGGGATCCCGCGGTAGAGCCCGAGCAGGCCCGGGCGACCCGGCTCCTCGTCGGCGATCTCGATGCCGACGTTGTCCACGCGCTCGGCCAGCTCCGGCGGCAACGAGCGGAGCGCGTCCTCGACCCAGGCCACGAGCTCGTCTTCCGTGACGTCCTCGGCCATCCTGACGCGAGGATAACCGAGAGAATCGCGAGTGCCGTTGACCCCGATCGTCGTCGCAGCCCTCGCCGCCGAAGCCGCCGCGCTCGCGGGTTGGCTCGTCGTGCTCCTCGCGCGCGCCCGCGCGTGGGACCTTGGCCCGATCGCCGAGGACGAGCCGGAGCCTCCGGCCCCGGCCGCCTGGCCGCGGGTGCACGTGCTCGTGCCCGCGCACGACGAGGCGGAGGCGCTCCCGGAGACGCTGCCGGCGCTGCTGGGCCAGCACTACAGGGGGCCGTGGCGGGTGATCCTCGTCGACGACCGCTCCCGCGACGGCACCGCGGAGGTCGCCAGGCGCACCGCCGGCGGCGACGAACGCCTGGCGATCGTCGAGGGTGGCCCTCTGCCGGCCGGCTGGGTCGGCAAGGTGTGGGCGCTCGAGCAGGCTGCCGTCGAGTGCGCGCTCGACCCGGACCCACCCGCGTACCTGCTGCTCACGGACGCGGACATCCGCCACACGCCGGGGTCACTCGCCCGCCTCGTCGCCGAGAGCGAGGCGAACGGCCTGGCCCTGAACAGCCGCATGGCCAGGCTACGGTGCGTGTCCACGCCGGAGCGGCTCCTGATCCCGCCGTTCGTCTACTTCTTCAACCTGCTCTACCCCCAGCGGCGCGTCAACGATCCCACGAGCCAGGTGGCCGCGGCGGCCGGCGGCTGCGTGCTCGTCCGCGCGGATGCGCTCGGGCGGGCCGGAGGGCTCGGAGCGATCCGCGGCGAGGTGATCGACGACGTCAACCTCGGCAAGCGCGTAAAGGCGCTCGGCGAGCGAATCCGCCTCTCCGTGAGCCGGGAGCACGTGGTCAGCGTGCGCGAGTACGGCTCGGTCGCGGCGGTCTGGAGGATGGTGCGGCGAACCGCGTTCGACGAGCTGCGCTACTCCTGGGCGCTGCTGGCCGGAACGCTCGTCGCGCTCGCCGTGCTGTTCGTGGCCCCGCCGGCGGGCGTGCTGGGCGCAGCCGCCGCCGTCGCGCTCGGCGGGCCCGTCTGGGCCGGCGCGGCCATCGGGGTGCTAGCGCTCGCGGCCTGGGCGGCGGCGACCGCGGCGTTCGCGCCGACGATCCACTACTTCGCGCTCCACCCGGCGTGGGCGCTGACACTCCCGCTCGCGGGCGTGCTCTACGGCGGGATGACGCTCGACTCGGCGCTGCGCTGCAAGCCGCTGCCGTGAGCGCGTAACAGCCAGACGGTGACGACGAAACAGACGCTGCAGAAGGCGAGCAGGCCGACGAAGCCGAGCGTGTAGCTGCCGAAGAGGTCGTTGACGAGACCCATGAGCAGCGGCGGGAAGAAGCCGCCGAGACCGCCGGCAGCGCCGATGATGCCGCTCGCGGCGCCGGTGTCGTCGGGAAACTCCGCCGGGACGAGCTTGAACACGGCGCCGCTGCCGAGCCCGAAGAAGGCTGCGAGCGACAGGCACGCGATCGTCACGGGGACGATCCGGGGAGTCGGCGAGATCGTCGCGAGCGCCGCCGCATCCACCGCGATCCCGGCGAAGGCGATCACGAGTATCGAGTAGGCGCCGAACCGATCGGAGAGCCAGCCGCCCAGGGGGCGGGTGATGGTGGCGACCGCCGTGAACCCGGCCGCCCGCAGGCCGGCATCGACGAGCGAGAAGTCGAACCAGTCGACGAGCAGCTTCGGCGTGAAGATGGCCATGGCGATGAAGCCGCCGAAGGTGACGAAGTAGAAGAGCGAGAGCCGGTAGAGGGGCATGCCGGAGCGGAGGACCTGCCGGTAGCCGCTCGGCGCCGGCCGGCCCGGAGCGTCGCGCGCGAGTCCCCACCACGCGAGCGCGCCCGCGGCGAGCAGGGCGGCCACGCCGAAGCCGAGCACCCGCCGGCCGCCGAGGTGATCGACGACGAACGGCGCCCCGAACGCCGCGATCGCCGTTCCCGCGTTGCCCATCCCGTAGATGCCGAGGGCGAAGCCCTGGCGCTCTCTCCTGAACCAGCCGGCGACGAACGGCACCCCGACGGCGAACGAGGAGCCCGCGATCCCGAGCAGGAGCGCGGTACCGACCAGCGCCCAGTAGCTGTCGGCGAGACCGAGCAGGATGCAGGGGGGGACGGAGGCGAGCAGCAGCCCGGCGAACACGCGCCTGCCGCCGAACCGATCGGTGAGCGCACCCATCGGGATCCGGAGCAGCGAGCCGAGAATGATCGGGGCGGCGATCAGGACCGACGTCTCGAAGCTCGAGAGGCTCCAGTCGTCCTCGAACTTGCGCGCGAGCGGCGCGACGAGCCCCATGGCCGTGAAGCAGAGCCCGAACGCGAGCATCGCCAGCAGGAGACCCCGCAAGGCCTCGCGGCTGACGGTTGCCGGGGCCGGCTCCTCCATCGCCGGCACGGTACACCCGGAGGGCGCGGCGGGCTAGACGGGGTCGAAGCGCCGCAGCGCAAAGCCGGCGAGCACAAGGCAGACGAGCGTGATCGCGCCGAGCGCGCCCAGGTTGCGAAGCCACGCGCCACGCTCGTGGTTCCACAGGCGCTCGCCCCGGTTCTCCTCGCTCAGGACCTCGAGCAGCTTCTCCGGCTTGCTCAGGTCGATCGTCGGCAGCTTGCGGCCGATCGCATCGATTGCCTGGAGGCGGTTCAGCTCGGACGTCGAGGCGCCCGCGCCGAACCCCCAGGTGAGGCTGGAGGCGTACGACAGCTCCCGCAACACGGGCTTCTCCTCGGCCGCGGGGAAGACGCCGCCCGAGCCGAGCAGGAGCTGGATGGTCAGGAGCGCCGGCAGGATCGCCACGGCTACGTTGACCGAGGAGGAGAGCGAGGACACGAGCAGGCCGAGCGCGACCGCGGCGATCCCGGTCGCGGCGCCCGCGACGATCAGCTCGCCGAGCGGCCAGCCGAGCAGGACCGCGTCGCGCGGCCCGTTCTGGGCGGCCACGACGATCGGAACCGCGACAGCGGCCTGAAGCGTCACGATCGCACCGAGCACGAGCAGCTTCGAGACCACGTAGGCGGGAATCGAGAGCCCGATCGCCCGTTCGCGGCGAAACAGCGGCTGCTCCTTGACGATCTCGCGGATCGCGTTCGTCAGGCCGAGCAGCGTAAGACTCAGCATCAGGACGAAGAGAACGAGCGACGCCTGCGAGACGAGCCGGATCTCAGGCAGGGGGGGTGGCGACAGCTCCCCTCCCGGCAGCCGCCAGAGCGCGATCAGGCCGAGCAGGGGCGCCGAGAGCCCGAGCATGACCAGGTTGCCGCGGTCGCTTGCGAGCACCCGCCCGTAGCGCCGCGTCAGCATCCAGACCTGCCGCCACCAGCTCAGCCGTCCCGGCGGCGCTCCGACGGTGGCCGGCTGCCGTGACCCGGCCTCGTAGCCGGCGAGCGGCTCGCGCAGGTAGCGCCGGCCGAGCTCGTGTGCGGAGAAGCGCTCCCGCCACTCGCGGGGATCGCCGCCCGAGAGGCTCTGGAACACCCCCTGGTAGTCGGCGCGGTCGAAGTAGGCGAGCGCGAGCTGCGGCGGCCCGAAGAACGCGGTGCGCCCGCCCGGCGCCAGAAAGAGCACCCGGTCGCAGAGGGCGAGGCTCTCGACGCTGTGGGTGACGACGACGACGGTCCGCCCCGCGTCGGCGAGCCGGCGCAGGAGCTGCATCAGGCTGCGCTCGAGACCGGGATCGAGCCCCGAGGTGGGCTCGTCGAGGAAGAGCAGTGCCGGCTGGGTGAGCAGCTCGAGCGCGACGCTGACCCGCTTTCGCTGCCCGCCGGAGAGCCTGCGGACGGGCAGGTCGCGCCGCGCGGTCAGGTCGAGCTCCGCGAGGACCTCCTCGACCCGCGCCCGGCGCTCGGCAGCGCTGACGTCCGGCGGGAAGCGCAGCTCGGCGGCGTACTCGAGCGACTGGGCGACCGTCAGCCCGGGGTGAACGACGTCGTCCTGGGGCACGTAGCCGATCCGTTGGCGCAGCGCGTCGTAGTCGGCGTAGAGATCGCGACCGCCGAAGTAGACGCTGCCCCGGGCCGCCTGCTTCAGCCCGGACAGCGCCCCCAAGAGCGTCGACTTCCCAGCACCCGACGGGCCGACGACGGCGAGCAGCGTGCCCTCGTCGACGGCGAAGCCGACGTCGTCGACGAGCAGCGAGCCCGAGCGGGTCTCGACCGAGATCCCTGCCGCGGCCAGCGCGACCGCGCCTCCCTCCGCCTGCACCTCGAGCCGGGAGCCGGTCAGGCGAAGCTGCGAGCGGCCGATCCCGACGAGGTCGCCCTCGGTCAGCACCACCTCGTCGACCTGCCGCCCGTTCACGAACGTGCCGTTGAAGCTGCCGAGGTCGACGAGCACGAGGCGTCCGTCCGGGAGCCGGCGCAGCTCCGCGTGGTGGCGCGAGACGAGCAGGTCGTCGAGCACGAGGTCGTTCGCCGAGCCACGCCCGATCCGGACGGTGACGGGCTCGCTGCCGGCCTGCGGCGGGGACGCCACCGGCGCGGCGACCCCACCGAGCGGCGTCAGCCGCAACCACGGACCCAGCTCGGGGTCGCCGAGCCGCACGATCGTCTCAGCGACGATGCTGAACCGGTCGAGCCGCTGACCGTCGACGTAGACGCCGTAGCTCGAGCCGGCGTCCTCGGCCACCCAGGCGTCGCCGACGGCGAGTAGCCGCAGGTGGTGGCGGGAGACGCGCGGGTCGTCGATCCTGAGCCCCGCGGCCGAGTGCCGCCCCACGGTGACGACGGTGCCTGCCTCGACGATGAGGCGCTGCTCCGCGCTGACGATGTCGAGACGTGGGCCTGCCAGTTCGGGTGCCCTGCCCTCTTTGCATTCGCCGGGAGGGGAAGTGTAGGGTGAGCCTACGCGATCCTCTCCGGCGGGGCCAGACGGCGTGACTCAGTACATAGGGCGGTATCGGGCCGAGAAGGTCGTCGGCTCCGGAGCCTTTGCGACGGTCTGGCTCGCGCTGGACGAGACGCTGGGAGCCGAGGTCGCGATCAAGGTGCTGGCGGAGAACTGGGCGCACGACGAGGAGGTGCGCCGCCGCTTCATGGAGGAGGCGCGCATCCTCTGGCGCGCCGACTCCGATCACATCGTCAGGATCCACAACGTCGACGAGTTGCCCGACGGGCGGCCCTACTTCGTCATGGACTACGCCGACCGGGGCACGCTCGAGCGGCGGATGGCGGGTCGCGCCGGGGCGAGCCGCCCCTGGGCGGTCGAGGAGGTCGTGGAGCTGTCCCTCGCGATCGCCGACGGGCTCAAGATCGCGCACGCGCTCGGGATCGTCCACCGCGACCTGAAGCCGGCGAACGTGATGTTCCAGTCCGTGCCGGCCCACCACGGCCAGCCGCGCGACGAGCGGCTCGTGCTCACGGACTTCGGGATCGCCAAGTCGCTCGCGCGCTCGCGCGGGACGACGATCGCGACGGGTACCCCGCACTACATGGCCCCGGAGCAGACGGAGGGCAAGGCCGACGAGCGCAGCGACCTCTACGCGGCAGCGGTGATCGCCTACGAGCTGCTCGCCGGCCGTGTTCCCTACCCGTACGACTCGCTGCGGGAGCTGCTCGTGGCACACCAGGCGAGCCCGCCCCAGCCGATCGCGGCGCTGCGGCCGGACGTGCCTGCCGGGCTCGCCGCCGCGATCCACCGGGGCCTGTCGGTGCGGCCCGACGACCGCTGGCCCGACGCCACGGCCTGGGCCGCAGCGATCGCCGGCGCCGGCGCCGCTCCACCTCCGCCCGCGGCCGCCGCGTTCCCGTCGGACTTCCAGGCGACCGTCGGCCCGAGCGCACTCGCGGCGGCGGCCGCCGCCGCCGCAAGCGGGTCCGAGCCGCCGCCTCCACCTCCGCCTCCTCCACCTCCGCCGCCCCGCGCGGCAGCGCCCCCGCCGGCCGAGCCCGCCTACGCGGCCACCGCAGCGCCACCTCCACCTCCTCCGGCCGGACCCCCGCCTCCCGCGCCGCCTGGTGACGACGGGCGCAGACGCCGGCGCTGGTGGCGGATCGCGGTTCCCGCCCTGGCCGCGCTCGCCGTGGCCGGAGCCGTCGTCGGCGTCCTCGTCGCGGTCGGCGGCGGGGAGGGCGACGCGCCGGACGTCACCGAGATCCTGCTCGAGCCGGTCGCCTCGGTCGGCCAGGATCCCTTCGCGCCCTCGATCGTCCCGAAGCCGGGCGACGACGTCGAGATCCCCGCGGACGCGGAGCTCCCCGCGGAGATCGCCGAGCAGATCGCCGGCGGCGCGGAGGCGGCCGGCGAGGTGGTCGACGAGATCCTCACCGGCCTCAATCCCGAGCCGGGCCGAAGCCCCGGCATCGACTTGCCGAGCCTGAACATTCCGAAGGCCGCTCCCGGGCGAGTCACGAGCGTCTCAGGCGCGGCGCCCGGCCTCTACGGCGGCACCCAGGTGATCAACGTCTGCGACGTCGAGCAGCTGATCCGCTTCCTCGCCGAGAACGCCGACAAGGCCCGCGCGTGGGCGAAGGTGCAGGGGATCGACCCGAGCGAGATCCCCGCCTACCTGCGGGGCCTCACCGACGTGGTCCTCCAGGCCGACACGCGGGTCACGAACCACGGCTTCACGAACGGTGTCGCGACGGCGATCGACTCGATCCTCCAGGCCGGCACCGCCGTCCTCGTCGACGCGTTCGGGGTGCCGCGCGCGCGCTGCTACTGCGGCAACCCCCTGCTGCCGCCCCGGGTGACCGCCGGCACGCCGAAGATCAAGGGGCAGCCGTGGCCCGGCTTCACGATCGAGACCACCGTGGTGATCACCCAGACCGTCATCGTGCCCGAGTTCTCGATCGACGACATCCTCACCGACGACTTCATCTTCCGGCCACCGGGCACGCCCGCCGCCGAGGCGACGCTCGAGCCGACCGTGATCGAGGTACCCCCGACCGAGGCCGAGACCGAGACCGAGGCGCCCCCGACCACCGAGGCGCCCCCGACGACGGAGGCGCCGCCCGAGACGACGGAGCCGCCGCTGACGGAGACGGAGCCGCCGGCGACCGTGACCGAGGAGCCTGAAGTCCTGTCGTCCCGTGACTACTGCACGGCGCTCGCGGAGTACATCGAGATCGACAGGCAGCTCGACGACGACACGAACTCGGCCGAGTACCAGGAGTTCGTGGGCGGCGCGCTCCGCGACCTCGCGAACATCGCCCCGCCCGAGGTGAGGGAGTCCTGGGTCTTCTGGCGCGATCTCTACGAACGCGACCGCGCCGGCTACTTCGAAGGCGGCAATCTGTCGGAAGCGGAGCAAGAGGCGGCATGGGGCCACCTCGAGAACATCAACACCCACGCCAAGAACGTCTGCGGCATCGACACCCTGGAGGAGTAGGGGTCGGGCGCCAGCCGTTGCGTCCGAAGCACACATGAAGGTCACCGCCGTCGACTGCCACATCCTGCTCGACCCCGACTTCGAGCCGGACGCGACGAGCTCGGCGCAGGACACGATCGTGGTGGAGGTGCACACCGACGAGGGGATCGTCGGGATCGGCGAGACAGACCTGAACGCGTGGGTGGCCCGGGCGCTGATCGAGGCCCCCGGCACGCACACCATGGATCGGGGCCTCGGCGCGATGGTGATCGGCGAGGATCCGCTCGATCCGGCGGCAGTGTGGGAGCGCCTCTACGTCGGCACGGCCATGACCGGCCGCCGCGGCGCGGGCGTGCACGCCCTCGGGGCGATCGACGTCGCCCTGTGGGACATCGCCGGCAAGGCTGCGGGTCGGCCCTGCTGGCAGCTCCTCGGCGAGCGGGCCCACGAGACGCTCCGGCCGTACGCGTCGCTGATGCCGCAGGTGACGACCTTCGAGGAGTACCTGCCCGCCCTCGTCGAGCTCGTCCTCGAGTCACGGCGACTCGGCTTCGGCGCCGCGAAGCTCGAGATCATCTTCGACGGGCCGTACGCGAGCATGGGCCTGCGCGAGCCCGACGAACGGGTCACCGAGGTGATCGCAGCCGTGCGCGAGGCCGTCGGGCCCGAATTCACGCTCATGGTCGACGTCGGCTACGCCTTCGACACGGTCGAGCGGGCCGCCCGTGTCCTCGAGACGTGGGAGCCCTTCGACCTCTTCTTCGTGGAGACGCCGCTGTGGGCGGACGATCTCGAGGGCTACGCGGAGCTTGCCCGGCGCGCGCCCATGAAGCTCGCCGCCGGGGAGTGGCTCGCGACCCGGCACGAGTTCCTGGAGTTGATCGACCGCGGCCTCATCGCCGTCGCGCAGCCCGACGTCGGCCGGGTCGGCGGGCTGACGGAGGCGCGCCGCGTCTGCGACCTTGCCGCCGCGCGCGGCCGGGAGATCGTCCCCCACTGCTGGAAGACCGGGATCTCGGTCGCGGCGGCGGCGCACCTGGCCGCGGTCACGCCCCACTGCCCCTACTTCGAGTTCCTCCCGGGCCGGCTTGCCGAGTCGGCGCTGCGACGCGAGCTTGTCCGCGAGGAGCTCGAGCTCGCCGACGGCCGGCTCGCGCTCCCGTCCCGTCCCGGGCTCGGCGTCGAGCTCGACGGGGAGGCGCTCGAACGCTTCGAGGAGGCGGCCCGCCGGCTCGAGGCCTCCCGCGGCCGCTAGAGAGGGCTCGCGTCTCCGGGCCCCGGCGGGTCGGCGGTCGCGTAGACGGTCGCCACTACCTTGGTCTCCAGCACCTCGCCGGCCTCGAGCGTCAAGGCGGTGCCTGCCTCGACGCTTGTCGCGAGACTGCCGGGCGGGCTCGTCGCCGGCTCCGTGAGCAGGAAGTGGTGGCCGCGCCAGCCGCCGTAGACTCCGAAGAGCCACAGCGTAGGGAACACCTCCCGGTCGAATGCGAGCGCGAGGCCGACGCCGCTCGCGGGGTGGCCGACCGCGCACCAGCCGTCAGCGAGGTCACGCGTCCAGAGCAACTCGGTCAGGCCGCTCTCGGCCCCCGGCAGGCGGCTCAGGTCGCTCGCCTCGCCGGACCCGGGCCAGGAGCATTCCCGCTCGCCAACCGGCGGCCTTCCCTCGTACGGCGGCTCGATCGCGACGAGCGACGCGGGCAGGTGGACGACCGAGCCCGGTCCGATCGCATGCGCGACGTGGAGGCTGAAGACGAACACGATCGGCTGCGTGCCGACGTTCGTCAGCCGGTAGCGGCAGGTGAGCGCGGGCGTTCCGCTCGCGACCGTCAACCACTTCTCCGCGAGGCAGGGCAGCGACGGGCTGAACCGGCTCAGCCGCAGCGTCGCGGAGTGGCTGTCCTCGCGCTCCACCGACCAGTCCCAGGGGCCGATCCAGAGGTCGCCGTGGTCGTGGAACGCGTTCCCGTCGACACTGCAGGGGGCGTCGGTCGGGAACAGCTCGTCCCAGCCGCCGCACCACACGTCGTCGAACGCCGCCCCGGCGTGGGTGCGCCGGAGCGGCACGCGCGGGTTCTGCCAGAGCAGGTTGACGCCCGTCGGCTTGTGCACGAGGTCGAGCACCTTGCCGCCGGCGTCGGGGAAGACCGAGACGAACAGCTCCTCCGTCTCGAGCCCGATCCCGGGCACGTCGTCCCGGACGAGCGCGGGATCGACGATCACCGTGGCTCAGCCCTTCACGGCGCCCGCGGTCAGCCCGCGGATGAAGAAGCGCTGGCCGAACAGATAGAGCAGCACCATCGGGAGAGCGGCGAGCATCATCCCGGCCATCGTCACGGGCACGTCGAGGTTGTAGCGGGAGCGGAAGACGGTCAGCCCGACCATGAGCGTCTTCAGCTCGTCCGTCGGCAGGAAGACGAGCGCGATCAGGAGCTCGTTCCACACGAACAGCGAGTTGACGAGCACGAGCGTCAAGAGCGCCGGCGCCGACAGGGGGAACACGATCCGCCAGAGGATGCGCACGTGCGAGGCGCCGTCGATCACGGCCGACTCGAACAGCTCCTTCGGGATCGCCCGGAAGAAGCCCGTGAGCATGTAGACGGAGAAGGGCGTGACGAGCCCCGCGTAGATCAGGATCACCCCGTGGTACGTACCGACTAGGTCGAACTGCGTGAACAGGACGAACAGCGGGATCAGCATCACGACCGGAGGCACGACCATCAGCGCGACGTTCATGGTCAGGAGCAGGTTGCGGCCGCGGAAGCTCATGCGCGCGATCGCGAACGCGCCGAGCGCGGCGAGCAGCGTCGACAACGCCACGGAGCTCGTCGTGAGGATGGCGCTGTTCGCAAACCAGTGGACGAGCTGGCCGCCGCGGAACGCCTCCTCGAAGTTCCCCCATGCGAGCGGCCAGGGGAGGCCGATCTTGTCGTCGAGGTACTGGGAGCGACCCTTGAGCGCGGTCGCGACCATGAAGTAGACGGGGTAGAGGGCAAGCGCGGCCGCCACGATCAGCACGGCCTGCCGAAGCACGATCCGCAGCCGGCGACGGATGCTCACGCCGGGCCTGACAGCGCGGTCGCCGGTGAGGGCAGTCTCGCTCACGAGACCGCCCTCACGCGACTTCCTCCGCCGCAGCGCGCGCCCGGATCCGGAACAGCGCCGCGATCAGGAGGAGCGTGGTCAGGAGCAGGAGCACCGCAACAGCGGCCGCCATGCCCGGCAGCGAGTTGCGCACGCCCTGGTTGTAGATGTAAAGCTCGACGATTCCGGTCGCGCCGCCGGGCCCGCCCGACGTGAGCGTCCAGACGTACGCGAACACCCACGCGAGCATCGTGATCGTGGCCACGACCGCGTAGAACTCGATCGTCCCCCTGACCTGCGGGATCACGACGTGGCGCAGTCGCTGCCACCAGCCCGCCCCGTCGATCCGCGCCGCCTCGAGCTGGGCCTCGTCGAGCGTCGTCAGCCGGGCGAGGAACAGCACGATGCCGAACCCGACCTCGCGCCATACGATCACCCCGAGGACACTCCAGAGCGCGAGGTCCTCGCTGCCGATCCAGTCGAGCGATAGCGCCCCGAGCCCGATCGCGCGCAGCGACTCGTTGAGGACACCGTTCAGCTGGAGCAGGTAGCCGAACACGATCCCGACGATCGGCACCGCCAGCACGTACGGGAGAAAGACGGTCGAGCGGTAGAAGCGCCAGCCCCGCGCCTGCTCGAACAGAAGCACCGACACGAGCAGCGAGATCGCTACCAGCGCGGGCACCGCGAGCAGAAGCAGCGCGCTGTGCTTCGCTGCCATTCGGAACGTCGGATCGTCGAGTACGAGGCGGTAGTTGTCGAGCCCGACGAACGGCCCGCTCGCGCCGCGGATGAAGCGCATGCTGAAGTCGAAGACCCGCACGATCGAGTAGCCGAAGACCAGGCCGAGCACACCGAGCATCGGCAGGACGTACAGGTACGGAACCCAGGGGCGGGTTCTCAGCATCGCCGGCTGCGTTGCTCGTGGACGCTAGGCGCCCGCCAGATCCTGCGCCCAGGTCGAGTAGTTCTCCACGAGATCCGGGTTCTGGGCCTTCCACTTCTCCGTGATCTCGTGGGCGAGCTCACCCGCCTCCTCGCCGGTCATGTTGCCGGCAAGGATCTTCTGCGAGTTGACGAACATCGCGTCGGTCCAGAAGAGCGTCGGCATCAGATTCGGCAGGTGAGGCGCGAGGTCGGACGAGCTCCAGACGTCGTGTAGCTGCTTGAGCGTGGGATTCGTGACGACGCTCGCGTCGAAGCCCGTGTTGGACGGGATCTGCTGGCAGACCTCCCACAGCCGGGTCAGGCGCTCCGGCGTCTGCAGGAACTCGAGGAACGCGGCGGCGCTCTCCTTGTTCTCGGAGCCGCTCGCGATCCCGAGGCCCTGCGCGTCGAGCACGGGCAGCCCGGCCATCTTGCCGGTGCCCGAGTTGGGCCAGGCCATCCAGCCGACTCCGTCCTCGCCGAGCTGCTCCTGGGCGGCCGGGATCTGGGTGGACGTGTTCGGGGTGATCGCCAGCTTGCCCGTGGTCATGAGCTGAATGCCCTGGTAGAGCTCCAGCGAGTTGATGTCGTCGTTGATGAACCCGAGGTCGTAGATCTCGCGCAACTTCGTCCAGAACTCGTGGTACTTGGGCTCGCGCCAGTCGAGCTCGCCGATGAACAGGTTGATCGCGTCAGCGGGCGAATCCAGATTCTGGGCCAGCATGCCGCCGAGCCACCACTCGCCGAGGTAGCCCTCCTTGACCCCGCCGCCGAACGGTATGGTGCCGCTCGCCTTCAGCTTGTCGCAGGCATCGAGGAACGCGTCCCACGTGAGCGGGGGTGCATCCGGGTCGAGGCCGGCAGCCTCGAACAGGGCCTTGCCATAGGTGAGGCCCATGCCGATGTTGTACCAGCCGACCCGGTACTGCTGGCCCGCGTACGTCGAGAGCACGGTCGCACCGGACTGCTCCAGCACCTCGTCCGAGACGAGTCCGTTCAGCGGCTCGATGTACCCGTGCCACACGTTCTCCATGTGGTAGATCCCGTTCCAGAAGTACTGGAGGTCCGGCGGCTTGCCGGCCGCGGAGGCGTCCGTGAACTGCGGGATCACGTTGCCGGTGTCGAGCAGGGTCGTCTCGACCTTCGTCCCGGTCGCCTCCTCGTAGGCAGCGACCGACTCGTCCACGTACTTCTGGAGCCCCGCCGCCTCCTGCTCTCCCCACCACCACCAGGTGAGCGAGCCGCCGCCGGTCGGGGCCTGCGTCTCGGGGGCCCCCGTGTCGCTCGGGGCCTCCGTGGTCGCGGCCTCGCCTCCTCCACCGTCGTCGCCGCCGCACGCGGCGAGAACCGGCGCGAGGCCGGCCGCCGCGAGGCCACCGCCTGCGAGCTGCAGGAAGCGGCGCCTGCTCAGCATCTTCCTTGTGATCTCGTCCACTGTCCCCTCCTTGTCCGTTGCTTCCTTCCGTGAAGCCGGCGTCGTGGAGCTGCTCGATCTCCGCCGAGTGACGCCTCGACGCCATCGCAACTTCTCGCCCGCGCGGGACGTGCCGGTTACCGATTACCTGCCGAGCTCCGACTATGGCACGGTCGTCGCGCCGCCGTCAAGGCCACCGGAGGACGCCTTGACCCTGCCGAAGCACCGCCCCTAGAATCGCCCGCACACACGATTGCCCGGCGTCCCGCGCGTGGCGGCGGGGGCGAGTCGCGGGCCGTGCTTCTCCGGGTGACCGGTCAAGATCGGAAAGGGGTCGAAGGATGCGTTCTGCAGTCGTGACCGGGGCGGCGATGGGGATCGGCCAGGCGGTCGCGCGGCGGCTCGCCGAGAACGGGGATCACGTGGTCGCCGTCGACTGGGACCGCGAGGCGCTCGAGCAGACCGTCGCGGGGCTCGGAGGCTCGGTCGAGCCCCTGGTCGGCGACGTCGGGGACTGGGAGACGCACGAGCGCGCGGCGGACGCCGCGGAGCGCGCGGCGCCTCTGCGCGCCTGGGTCAACAACGCGGGCATCGACATCGCCGGCGGCGCGCACGAGGTCACACCCGAGCACATCGAGCGCGGCCTGCGCGTCGTCCAGCTGGGTGTCATGTACGGCACCGCCGTCGCGGTGCGGCGGATGCTTGCCGCCGGCGGCGGCGGCTCGATCGTCAACATGTCCTCGATCCAGGGGATCGCGGCCTTCCCGCGCTACTTCACGTACCAGGCGGCGAAGGCGGCGGTGATCATGCTCTCCAAGGGCGTCGCCGTCGATTACGGGCCCTTCGGGATCCGCTGCAACGCGGTCCTGCCGGGCTCGATCGAGACGCCGATGACGTACGCGACCTTCTCGCCCGACCTGCCGCGCGAGGAGGGAGTCCGTCGCGAGGGCGAGCTGCACCCTCTCGGCCGCATCGGGCAACCCGAGGAGGTCGCGGAGGTCGTCGTCTTCCTCCTCTCCGAGCGGGCGTCGTTCGTCAGCGGCACGGCGATCCCGGTCGACGGCGGTGCGACCGCCCGCTGCTACGCGTACCCGGTACCGGACGAGATCGCTGCGGCAGCCGCCCGGTCCACTTGACACCTCACGCCCGTGGCGCTTACGGTCCCCGCGCCGCGAGCCGTGCCCACATGACCGATCTGTCGCCATCCCTCCGCTCGACCCTTGCCGGCCTCGCCGACGCGCTCATCCCGGCGGCCGCCGGCATGCCGGCGGCGAGCGAGACGGGCGTGACCGGCAAGTGGCTCGACCGGGTTCTGGGAGCCCGGCCGGATCTCGAGCCGGAACTGGCACGGGTGCTCGCCGGCGCGGAGGGATCCGAGCCTGCCGACGAGATCCGCCGGCTCGAGCGCGATGACCGGGCCGGCTTCGAGATCCTCGCTCTCGTGGTCGTGAGCGCCTACTACCTGAACCCGAAGGTGCGGCGGCTGATCGGGTACCCGGGCCAGAAGGCGACCCCGCCCTTCCCGGACGAGTCCGACTACTACCTGGGGGACGGGCTGCTGGACCCGGTGCTCCAGCGCGGGCCGGTCTACCGCGCGACTCCCGGGATCGGGAGCGCGTAGCTGCGATGAGAGCGAGAGCCGAGGAGAGCGCGGACGTCCTCGTGATCGGCGCGGGCGCGTCGGGCTCGGTCGCCGCCAAGCATCTCGCCGAGGCCGGCTTCAGCGTCGTCTGCCTCGAGCAGGGCGACTGGGTGAACGCATCGGACTACCCCGGCGACAAGCCCGAATGGGAGCTGCTCGCCGGCAAGAAGTGGCATCCGAACCCCAACGTGCGGCAGCTGCCCCAGGACTACCCGTGCGAGACGTCCGACTCGGACATCAACCCGCTGATGCACAACGCGGTCGGGGGCAGCACGATCCACTACGGCGCCCAGTGGATGCGGCTTGTGCCCTCCGACTTCCGCGCCCGGTCTCTCGACGGCGTCGCCGACGACTGGCCGATCTCCTACGAGGACCTCGTCCCGCACTACGAGCAGCTCGATATCGAGATGGGCGTATCGGGCATCGGCGGCGATCCCGCCTACCCGCCGGGCGCCCCGCCGCCGCTTCCGGCGCTCCCGATCGGCAAGGTGGGGCGAAAGGCCGCCGAGGGGATGAACAAGCTCGGGTGGCACTGGTGGCCCGGAATCCATTCGATCCCCTCGCAGCCCTACGGCCGCCTCGCCGGCTGCACCCGCCGCGGCACCTGCATGTGGGGCTGCGCCGAAGGCGCGAAGGCGTCCATGGACCTGACTCATTGGCCCGATGCGCTGAGGTTCGGGGCGCGCCTCGTCACCCGGGCGCGCGTGCGGGAGATCACGGTCGACGCGCGCGGCCGCGCAACCGGGGCGATCTACATCGACCGGGACGGCACCGAGCGGTTCCAGGGCGCGTCGGTGGTGATCGTGGCCGCGAACGGCGTGGGCACGCCACGCCTGCTGCTCCTCTCCCGCTCCTCCCTCTTCCCCGACGGCCTCGCCAACTCGTCGGGTCTCGTCGGGAAGAGGCTGATGGTGCACCCGCTCGTCAGCGTGCTCGGGATCTACGAGGAGGATCTGGACAGCTGGCTCGGCCCCTTCGGCAACGCGATCTACTCGTTCGCGTTCTACGAGACCGACGAGTCCCGCGGCTTCCCGCGCGGCGCGAGCTGGCATGCCGTGCCGCTCCAGACCCCGCTCGGAGTGCTCGCCCGCTCGGCCGGCCTCCCCTTCGAGCAGCGGTTCGGCCCGGCGCTTCACGATCGCGTCCGGCAGGTGCTCGGCCGCGCCTTCGACTGGGCGATCAACGCTGACGACCTCCCGCTCGAGGAGAACCGGGTCACGCTCGACCCCGGGCTGAAGGACCCGGACGGGATCCCCGCCCCCAAGATCGTCTACAGGACGTCGGCAACGACGAGGAAGCTGCTCGACTTCCACAGCGAGCGGGTCACCGAGGCGCACCTGGCCGCCGGGGCGATCGAGACGATCCCGACCGAGTGGCTGCCCGACGCGGGCTGGCACCTGCTCGGCACGACCCGGATGGGCGACGACCCCGCCACCTCGGTCGTCAACGAGTGGTGCCAGGCGCACGACGTGCCGAACCTGTACGTGATCGACGGCAGCGTCTTCGTCACGGCGGGCGGCACGAACCCGACCGCGACCATCTGCGCCATCGCGTTGCGGTGCGCCAGGCAGCTGATCGCGAACGCGGGGCGCCAGGCTGTCCCCAGCTGACGGTCGGGGCGGCTCCAACGGGTCTCGACCCAGGCTGATGCGACCAGCGACAGCAGTGCTCGGGGAGTTCGTCGCCTCCTGCCGCTACGAGGCGCTCCCCGCCGACGTCATCGAGGCGGCGAGGTGTCACCTTCTCTTCAACCTCGCCTGCGGCGCAGCGGCGCCCGAGGCGGCGGTGGAGCCGGCGTTGCGGCTCGTTCGGGGGCACCGGCCCGCGGAGGCAACGCTCCTTCGCGGCGGCGAGCGGGTGCCGGCCGGGGACGCCGCCTTCGCCAACGGGGTGCTACTGCACGCGCGGGCGCAGGACGACACGCACGTCCCGTCGCAGTGCCATCCCGGCGCGACGATCATCCCCGCGGCGCTCGCCGTGGCCGAGCGCCAGGGCTCGAGCCCGCGTGAGCTGATCGGGGCAGTCGTCGCCGGCTACGAGGTCACCGCTGCCCTGGGCGAGCTCCTCGCCGCTGACGCGATCGCGCGCGGCTTCCGCGCCTCGCCGGTCTTCGGAACGCTCGGCGCCGCGGCCGCGAGCGCCGCCCTGCTCGATCGAGAGCCCGGACGGGTCGCGGGCGCGATCGCGCTGGCCACGAGCTTCGCGGGCGGGCTCAACCAGACCTGGCTCGAGGGCTCGAGCGAGTGGCTGTACCACCTCGGGCTCGCGGCGCGAAACGGCGTCGCCGCTGCCCTGCTGGCCGCCGCAGGCGAGCGGGGCGCGGCGCACGCCCTCGAGGGCCCGGCCGGGTTCGTGCGCGCGTTCTCCGGACGCGAGGGCTGGGAGCCGCCCGACGACTGGCAACTGGGGGAGCGCTGGCGGGTCAAGGAGGTCGTGCACAAGGCGTACCCCGTGTGCAGCAACACCCAGACCGCGGTGGCGCTGGCCTCGGACCTGGCCTCGCGGCACGACCTCGCACCGGAGGGGGTCGCTGCGGTGCGCCTGTACATGAACCCCGAGGAGCGGGAGTACCCGGGAACGCTGAGCCGGGGCCCGTTCGCGGGGGTGAGCGCGACCCTGATGAGCGCCCCGTACTGCGTGGCGATGGCCCTGAAGCACCGGGGCGCCACCCTGGCGGCGCTGGAGGAGTGGGAGGATGCGACCATGGTGGCCCTGGTCGAGAAGGTCGACGTCCTCGCCGATCCCCGCCTGCCGGAGCTGGGAGCGAGGCTCGAGTTGGTGACGGTGGACGGCAGCCGCTACGAGAGCGAGGTTCGGCCCGCGGGCGACGACCTGCCCAGCTGGGACGGCGTCGTGGCCGCGGCCGGGCGGCTCGCCGCGGAGCTGCCGGGCGGCGGGCAGGGACTCGATCACCTGATGGACACGATCCGGCGGCTCGAGGACCTGGCCGACATCAGGCTGCTCCCGGCCGCCACGGTCGCGGGGGCACACGGAGCAATCGGCACCGAGACCGGCGACAAGGAGGGCGCATGACCATCGCGGACGTGGAAGTGGTGATCGTCGGCGCGCCGGAGCACGACGAGCGCGTCATCGACAGCACGCTCGACACCGCCCTCGTCAAGATCACGTCGGACGAGGGGCTCGTGGGCTTCGGCGAGGCCGGTGCGAGGCCGGCGGCGGTGAAGGCCTTCATCGAGGAGCGCGGCTCCTGGGCCTGGGAGCAGAGCATCAGCGGCATGCTCGTCGGCGAGGACTTCCGCGACCCGCGCGCTCTCTGGCAGCGCCTCTACGACGGCACCTGGTGGTCGGGCCGCGCCGGCCTCGGGCACGTTGCGCTCGGCGGCGTCGACATGGCGCTGTGGGACCTGGCGGGAAAGGCAGCCGGACTCCCGGTCTGGCGGCTGCTCGGCAGCGAGCGGCCCGACCCGATCGTTCCCTACGTGACCATCTACCGGGGCGCTACGCCGCTTCCGCAGACGATCGCGGGCACGATCGAGTTGGTCGATCGGTCCCGCGAGCTCGGCTTCGCAGCCGCGAAGATCGAGGCCCTGGTCGACACGACGGCCGACGACGACGAGATCGTCGAGCTGGTGCGGGCGGTCCGCGAGCACGCCGGCCCCGACTTCACGCTCCTCTGCGACGTCGGCTACCGGTGGCGGGACGCCGACCAGGCGATCCGCTGCGTCCGCCGGCTGGACGAGCTCGACCTCTTCCTGCTCGAGGCGCCGCTCCATCCCGACGACGTGGACGGCTACCGCCGCCTCTGCCAGGCGGTCGAGACTCCGGTGGCGGCGGCGGAGATCCTGACCTCGTACGCCGAGTTCGCGCAGCTGCTCGACGCCGGCGTCCCGATCCTCCAGCCGGGCTGCAACCGCCTCGGCGTCACCGAGACCGACCGCCTGGCCCGCCTCGCCGCCCGGCGTGACCGACGGATCGTCGGCTTCGGCTGGTACGCGACGGCCCTCGCGGTCGGAGCGCTCGTCAACGTCGCCCAGGCGAACGGGAGCGTGGCGCTCGTCGAGTACGCGCCGCCCGCCTTCTACCCGGAGGCCTCGCTCCGCAACGAGCTCGCCGGGCCCGAGCCATGGCTGGTCGACGGCGCGTTCGCAGCGCCCACGCTCCCCGGCCTCGGTGTCGAGATCGACGAGGATGCACTCGCGCGGCTGCGCCGCGCCTAGCCGAGCGACAGCGGAGGGAACATGGGCATCACGATCGGCGAGGTCCACCACTACGGGATCACCGTCAGCGATCTCGACCGGGCGATCGAGTTCTGGCGGCTGCTCCTCCAGCGCGAGCCGATCATCAGGCAGCGCTACCGGCAGCAGTGGGTGGCGAACATCGTCGGGTACGACGAGGTCGACATCGACTGCGCGTTCTTCCAGTTCGAAGGCACGAGCGCGACCCTCGAGCTGCTCGAGTACCACAAGCCCGCCAGCGGGACGGTCGACCTGGAGACGTACAACGTCGGGAACAGCCACCTCTGCCTGGTCGTGGACGACCTCGACGCCGAGCTCGAGCGCCTGGAAAGAGCGGGGGTCGCGTTCCGGTGGCCGAGCCCGGTCGAGGTTCCGGGCAACAGCCCCGGGGAGCCGGCGGCCGGGGGGAAGGCCGCGTACCTGCGGGACCCCGACGGCGTGACGGTCGAGCTGCTCGAGCTCCCGAAGAAGACCCCGGAGGAGATGCTCGCGTGGGCGCGCGCCACCCACGACGGGAGGCAATCCGGCCCGTGACGCAGGCGGGTCGCCCGCACCGAGCCTTCTTGACAGGCTCGAGCCCGGCGCTCTAGTGTCGCCGCGAGCCAACCGTCCGACCAGCGACGGCGCCGAGACCGTCCCGTCACGCCCCGAGGAGGCGCCGCGATGAAGATCACCCGCGTCGAGCCGATCGTCCTGCGCTCGCCCGGACTCGACACGTCCAGGGCCGACGCGAGCCAGGACGCGCTCGTCGTTCGCGTCCACACCGACGAGGGTCTCGCCGGGATCGGCGAGGCGAGCAGCTCGCCATATCTCGTCCGCACGGCGATCGAGATGCCGTCGTCACACGCCGTCGCCCGCGGCCTGCGCGAGCTCCTGATCGGGGAGAACCCGCTCGAGCTCGACCGCCTCTGGAAGCGGCTCTACGAGGGCTCCGCCTACTACGGACGCACCGGCGTCGCGCTGCACGCGATCGCCGCGATCGACATGGCGCTCTGGGACCTCGCGGGCAAGGCGTCCGGGCGGCCGGTGTCCGAGCTGCTCGGCGGCGCCCGGGTGAGCGAGCTCCCGGTCTACGCGAGCGAGGTGATGCCGGAGACCGAGGACGAGGTGCGGCAGATCGCCGAGCGCGCGGTCGCGGATGGCTACACGGCGCTCAAGTTCGGCTGGGGCCCCCTCGGCCGGGACCTCGATCACGACGAGCGGCTGATCCGCGCCGCCCGCGACGTGCTCGGCCCGGGCCGCTCGCTGATGATCGACGGCGGCCAGATCTACACGCTGAAGCGCGCGTCCGAGCTTCTGCGGCGCGTCGAGGACGTCGGCCTCTACTGGTTCGAGGAGCCGTTCGCCCCGGACGACTACGAGAGCTACCGCCGCCTCTCGGACGGCGCCTCGATTCGGATCGCGGCCGGGGAGGCCGACGCGACGATCAGGGCGTTTCACGACCTCGTCGACCGCGGCCACGTCGACGTGCTCCAGCCCGACATGGCACGTACCGGCTTCACCGTCGCCCGCCAGATCGCCGATCTCGCGCACGAGCGGCGCGTCGAGGTCGTGCCGCACTGCTTCGCGACCGGCATCCTCGTGGCCGCGTCGCTCCACTTCGCCTCGACGCTCGACCGGCCCACCCTCTCCGAGTACTCGGTGGCCAGCTCGCTGCTCGCGAGCGGCCTCCTGGCCGAGCCCCTGGCCTTCAGCTCCGGCAGGCTCACCGTGCCCACGGGCCCCGGGCTCGGAATCGAGCTCGACGAGGAGCTCGTGCAGCGGCTGCGACTCGACGCCTGAAAGGAGCGCCCGGGCGCCTCGTGCGGCGTCTCACAACGTTGAACTGGCAACGCAGGGGCGGTGTAGGGGCGGGACCTGTCCCGCCCGAGACGATCTGTCCCGCCCGAGACGATGCGAGCACCGGGAAACGGGACGGGTTGCGGGCCGGACAGGTCCGGCCCCTACGCCCTCCGATCGTCGCGACCAACCCCGGCCAGCGGTTTCCGGTCGAACGTGATGAGAGGCCGCGCTAGTCGACGGCGACCCGATGCACCTCGACGAACTCGGGGTCGAGCTCCCACCCGAGGCCCGGCGACTCGGGTAGCACGAGCTCGCCACCGGCCAGCTCCGGCCGGTTGGCGACGAGGCCCCACCAGATCGGGTCTCGATCCGGGTGGAAGCACTCGACCACGGTTCCGTGCGGGATCGACGCGACCAGATGCGAGGCGACCTGCGGCTCCTCGTGGTGGCCCATCCTGACGTCGAACGCGTGCGCGATCGCGGCCGCACGCCGCCACTCGGTCGGCCCTCCCGACCAGGACGCGTCGAAGTTGCAGATGTCGATCGCGCCCTCGGCCATCAGGTCGCGACAACCGGCGGCGGACAGCTCGCTCTGGCCGGCGCACACGGACACCGGCGCGCCAAAGCGGACGTCGCGCATCGCCCGGCGGTCGTTGGCCCAGCGGCACGGCTCCTCGAGCCAGGCGAGGTCGCAATCCGCAACCAGCCGCGCGAACCGGATCGCCTCCGCAACCGTCCACCCCTGATTCGCGTCTGCGGCGAGGATGAAGTCGGAGCCGGCAGCGTCCCTGGCCGCCCGGAAGCGAGCCGCGTCGTCCTCGGGCGCCAGCCCGCCGACCTTGAGCTTGAGCCCGGCGAGCCCGAGCTGCCGCAGCTCGGCGATCTCGTCGGCGATCGAGATGCCGGTGTCGTAGTAGCCGCCGATCGCGATCATCGGCAGCGAGCGCCGGTAGCCGCCCCAGAGGCGCCACAGCGGCTGACCGAGCGCCTTGCCGACGGCGTCCCAGAGCGCCGCGTCCACGCACGCGCACGCGACGAGGCCGAGCCTGCGGTCGCGCAGGATGTCGAAGGTCGCGGGCCGCGCCAGCTCCCAGCAGCGCTCGGTCCGCCGCGCGTCCTCCCCGTCGAGCGCGGGGGCGATCTCGTCCCGGATGATCCGCACGATCTGCGCGAGCCCGGCGTCCTCGTCACCCGCGTACGCCTCGCCGACGATGCCCGCGTCCGTGTGGACGCGAGTGACGACCGTCGAGCGGTGCGTCATCCGGTAGCCGCTGCCCCGGTACACCCTCGCGAGCGGCACCCGGATCGGGATCGCCTCGATCCGCCGGATCGTGAGACCGGCGGCACTGCCCACGGCCGGGCTCCCGGTCACGGCCGCGGCGGCTGGAACAGCTCGACGACGATCCCGTCGGGATCGCGCAGGTAGAGCCCGACGCCACACTCGTTGATGCCGTGGTCGATCTCGACCGGCCCGCTGAGAAACGTGTCGACGCCCGCCGCGCGCAGCCGCGCGTACAGGCTCGCGATGTCCTCGACGAGCAAGCAGACGTGCGTCACGCCGACGAGCCGAGGCTCGAGCTCGACCGTCCGGGAGTCGGGCGACAGGAACTGGAACAGCTCGAGGTGGTACGCGGAGCCGGGCGGGCGGGCCAGCGCGAACCGCACATGCGTGTCCGGGTAGCCGACGATCGCCGCGAAGTAGCCGCCCTGCCGCTCGCCCTCGGCGAAGACCTCGAGCCCGAGCAGGTCGCGGTAGAACGCGAGCGCGCGGTCGAGGTCCCTGACGGTGAGGCCGGTGTGCTGGACGGCGTTGACCACCGAGGCCCGACTATGGCACGCTGCGCCCGAACGAGTCAAGCGTTTGCGTAACCGACACGGAGGCACCCATGCGTGTGCTCGAGGGCAAGGTCGCGATGGTCACCGGCGCCGGCGCCGGGCTGGGTCGAGCGATCGCGCAGGAGCTCGCGCTCGCGGGCGCAGCGATCGCCGTCGCGGAGCTCGACGGGGAGGCGGGCTCCCGGGCGGCCGGCGAGCTCGCCGGCCTGGGCGTGGAGACCCGGGCCTTCGCGACCGACGTCTCGCGACGCGAGCAGGTCGACGCGACGTTCGCGGCCGCGATCCGGGAGCTCGGGAAGGTCGACATCCTCGTCAACAACGCCGGCATCAGCCGCATCGGGCCGCACACCGAGGACGTCACCGACGAGGACTGGGGCGACTCGATCGCGGTCCTGCAAACCGGGGTCTTCTACGGCATGCGCGCGGCCGGCAGGCATATGCTCCCGCGCGGATCCGGCTCGATCGTCAACGTCTCGTCGATCCGCGGCTTCTCGCCGAACCCGGGCCGGCTCGCCTACTGCGCCGCCAAGGCCGCGGTGATCATGATGACGAGAGTGACTGCCGGGGAGTGGGGACCGCGGGGCGTTCGCGTCAACGCGATCTGCCCCGGCGCGCTGCGAACGCCGATGTGGGACGCGGACGTGGCGAGCGGGGTGATCGACGAGCAGGCCTACCTCGACCGCATTCCGGCCCGGCGGCTCGGCAGCCCCGGCGAGGTCGGGCGGCTCGCGGTCTACCTCTGCTCGGATGACGCGGCGTACGTGACCGGCTCGGTGCTCACGATCGACGGTGGCCTGACGACGATCCCGGCGGCTTGACGGGGCCGGTCAGAGCTCGAGCGCGTGCCCGGAGAGGAGCTCGCAGCCGTCCGCGGTCACCAGCACGACCTGCTCGACCCGGACCCCGGCGCTGTCGCCGTAGACGCCCGGCTCGAGCGCCACGACCATGCCGGGCTCGAGCACCGTCTCGCCGCCGGGCACGATGCGGGGCTCCTCGTGGTAGGCGGTGCCGAGCCCGTGGCCGGTGTGGTGCGGGTAGTCGAGGCCGGGACGGATGGCGGCATCGAGCTCGCCGGCGCGCACGCCGGGGCGCACGCCCTCGACGGCCACGGCCAGCGCCTCCCGGGCCTGCCGGTGGGCCTGCGCGAGCCCCGCGGCTGGCTCGCCGCCGACGACGAACGTCGCGCAGCTGTCGCCCCAGTAGCCCGCGAGCCGCGGAACGAGGTCGCAGAGGACCGGGTCGCCGGCCGCGAGGGTGCGCGTGCCGGGCGGGCCGCCCACCTCCGCGGTGCGGGGGCCGGAGACGAGGTCGGCGAGCAGCGGCGTTCGCACTCCCGCCGCGAGCTCGATCGCCGCGCGGCCCGCCGACCAGAGCTCGAGCTCGCTCAGCCCCGGCTCCGCGGCCTCGCGAGCGACGCGCTGGCCCACGTCGCAGAGGGCGATCGCCGCCCGGATCGCCTCGAGCTCGTCCGGATCCTTGACCGCACGCGCGCGGGCGAGCGCCGCCGTGACGTCGACGAGCTCGAGCGCGCCGGCGAGGGCCGCCGGAAGCGCCCCGGGCTCGGTCGCGACGCGCCTGCCACCGACGGCCCGGGCAAGAGCCCGGGCGGCACCTGCGACCGGCTCGAGCGGCTCGACCGTGAAGCCGGTGTAGGTGACGGTCTGGCAGCCGAGCTCCTCCGCGGTGCCGGCGTCGTCCTCGCTGACGACGAGCACGGGCGGCTCGCCGGCCGCGAGCACGGCGAGAGCCGGAAGCGAGAACGGACTGGGGCCGGTCTCGATGTCGCCGGCGAAGCCGGTCAGCCACGTCACGGTGCCCGGGTGCGCCGCGAGCAACGCGTCGGCGCCGACGGCGCGTGCGAGCTCGAGAGCGCGCTCCTGGCGTGGCTTCATGTGAGCGGCAGCCTACCGTGCCGGCGGCACGGCCGACGCTCGCACGACGAGCTCAGGAGGCGTCGCCACCACCACGTCCGCCACCGCTTCTCCGCGCAGCAGCCGGAGCAGTCCGCCGACCGCCTCGCGACCCATCTCGGCGAGCGGCATCCGCACCGTCGTGAGGGGAGGGTCGAGGTAGGCGGCCACCGAGGCGTCGTGGAAGCCGACGATCGAGATCTCCTCGGGGACGCGCAGGCCGAGTCGGGCGGCAGCACAGCACGCGCCGATCGCCGCCGACACGCTGGCGACGAAGAGCGCGGTCGGGCGCGGCTCGAGCTCGAGCAGGCGGCTGGCGGCCGCGTGACCGCCCGCCTCGTCGAACGGGCACTCGACGATCCACTCGGGCTGCTCCCCGATTCCGGCCTGCGCGAGCGCCCGGCGGTAGCCGTCGAGCCGGCGCCGCGCCGTGTCCGAGTTCTGCGGACCGGCGACGTGGGCGATGGCGCGGTGTCCGAGCGAGGCGAGGTAGCCGGTCGCGAGGGCGGCACCCGCCGCGTCGTCCACCGTCACGCTCGGGACTCCGCAGGGCTCGCGACGATTGACGAGCAGGGCCGGAACGTTCCCGACGTCGACGCGCCTCGGGGTCTCGCTGGTCGCCCCGCCGACGAGCAGCCCATCGATCCGGCCGTGGAGCTCGGGCACGCGGTCGGCGGCCGAGCCGCGCGCAACGAGGAGCAGGTAGCCGGCCGCGGCGGCGGCCTCCTCGGCACCGGTCGCGATGGTCGCGTAGTTCGCGTTCGCGAGGTCGGGCACGAGCATGCCGAGCGCCATCGTCCGCGCGGTCTTCAGCGTCCGCGCGGCCCGGTTCGGCCGGTAGTCGAGGCGGGCCGCCTGCGCGAGCACGCGCTGGCGCGTCTCGGGGCGAACCGAGAGCCCGCGGTCGCCGGACAGGATCCGGGACACGACCGAGGCGTCGACGCCGGCGGCGGCCGCCACGTCACGCAGGCGCGGGGGGCGCGTCACGAGGCGCGCCTTCCGGCGTGCCTTGACATCGTCATGGGCAGCATTCTAGGGTCGTGAGACAATCGTATGACCTGGAACGCCTGAGCCGGTGCCGACGACGCTCGACTGCGAGCTGCTCGGCGACCTCTACGGCACCCCCGAGCTGCGGGCGATCTTCGACACCGGGAGTCTGCTCCAGTCGTGGCTCGACGTCGAGCGGGCGCTCGCCGAGGCCGAGGCGGAGGTGGGCGTGATCCCGAGGGCGGCGTCCGAGCGGATCGCCGCGGAGGCGGACGCGACCGGGTTCGACGTGGCCACCCTCCGCGCTGGCATCGCGACTTCGAAGCACCCGCTCGTGCCGCTCGTCCGGGCGCTGGTCGAGCGCTGCGGCGAGCACGGCGCGTGGGTGCACTGGGGCGCGACGACCCAGGACATCGTCGACACCGCGCTCGTCCTGCAGGCGCGCCGCGCGCTCGAGCCGATCGGGCGCGACCTGGACCGGGCGACCGCGGCGGCGGCCGCGCTGGCTCGCCGCCACGCCGGCACCCCGATGGCCGGACGAAGCCACGGCCAGCACGCCGTGCCGATCACGTTCGGGCTGAAGGCGGCGACCTGGGCGGACGAGCTCGACCGCGCGCGCAAGCGGCTCGATCGGGCCGCCGCGGCCGCCGCGACGGCGCAGCTCTCGGGCGCCGCGGGCACGCTCGCGACGCTGGGACCGGCTGCGGCCGCCGTCCAGGTGGCGTTCTGCGGCCGGCTCGGGCTCGCGTGCGCCGACGTCCACTGGCACGCGACCCGCGACCGCCTCCGCGACCTCGCCCACGCCCTGGCCGAGGTGTCCGCGGCCGCGGAGCGGATCGCATCCGAGATCATCCGCCTCCAGTCGACCGAGGTGGCCGAGGTGGCCGAGCCCACGACCGAGGCGCACGTCGGCTCCTCGACGATGCCGCAGAAGCGAAACCCGATGACGTGCGAGTACGTGGTCGCGAGCGCGCGCCTCCTGCGCGGAGCCGCGGGCGTGCTGGCCGACAGCCCGGCCCACGCCTACGAGCGCGACATGCGCTTCTGGGCGGCCGAGTGGGTGGCCCTGCCCCAGGCCTTCATCCTCGCGGGCGGCCTGCTCGACAAGCTCGCCTACGTCCTCGAGGGCCTCGAGGTGGACGAGCGGCGCATGCGGGCGAACCTCGACTCGACCGGCGGCCTGATCATGGCCGAGGCGGCGATGATGGCGCTCGCGCGCACGCTCGGTCACGAGCCGGCGCACGAGCTCGTGCTCGTCGCCGCGCGCCGGGCTGCAGCCGAGCAGCGCCCGCTCGGCTCCGTGCTCGCGGAGGACGCCCGCGTGGCCACGTTGCTTCCCCCCGCCGAGCTCGAGCGCCTGCTCGAGCCCGCCTCGTACCTCGGCCTCGCGGCCAGCTCGGCCCTGGCCGTTGCCGACCGTCTCGAGAGGAGAGTCGCTTGAAGATCACCCGCGTCGAGCCCGTCGTCCTACGCCTTCCGGACGTCGATGCCAGCCGCGCCGACGGGACTCAGGACGCCTTCCTGGTTCGCGTCCACACCGACGAGGGCATCGTCGGGATCGGCGAGGCCGACACCGCCCCTCACGTCGCGGCGGCGATCGTCTCGATGCCGCCCTCCCACGCGATCGCGCGTGGCGTGGAAGAACTGCTCGTCGGCGAGGATCCGCTCGCGATCGACCGGCTCTGGCGGCTGATGTACCAGGGCTCCTCCTACTACGGCAGGGTCGGCCCCGCGCTGCACGTGATCAGCGGGATCGACATGGCTCTCTGGGACATCGCCGGGAAGGCCGCGGGCCGGCCGATCTCCGACCTGCTCGGCGGCTCGCGGATCGACCGCGTCCCCGTCTACGCGAGCGAGGTGATGCCGCAGACGGAGGACGGGGTGCGCGCGATCGCCGAGCGCGCGGTCGCGGACGGCTACACGGCGCTCAAGTTCGGGTGGGGCCCGCTCGGGAGCGACCTCGCACGCGACGAGCGCCTGATCCGCGCCGCCCGGGACGTGCTCGGCCCCGACCGCGACCTGATGATCGACGGGGGCCAGGCGTACACGGTCAAGTCGGCGCGCGAGCTCCTGCGCCGCGTCGACGACGTCGGCCTCTACTGGCTCGAGGAGCCGCTCTGGCCCGACGACTACGACGGCTACCGCCAGCTCTCGGACGCGGTCGCGACGCGGATCGCGGCGGGCGAAGCCGACACGACGATCGGGCCGTTCAGGGAGCTCGTCGAGCGGGGGCACGTGAACGTGCTCCAGCCGGATCTCGGCCGCTGCGGCGGCTTCACCGTCGCCCGCCGGATCGCCGAGCTGGCCTGGGAGCGGCGGGTCGAAGTGGTGCCCCACTGCTTCGCCTCCGGGGTGCTGGTCGCGGCCTCGCTGCACTTCGCCTCGACGCTCGACCGACCCACGTACTCGGAGTTCTCGGTCGCTCCCTCTCCGATCGCGAGCGGTCTCGTCACGTCGCCATTCGCGCTCGACGGCGGTAGACTCGCCGTGCCCGCGGGGCCGGGGCTCGGCGTAGAGCTCGACGAGGACCTGGTGCAGCGCCTGCGGGTCTCCTGATCATGGCCAGAGTCGTCTTCGACCACGTGACGAAACGCTTCGGCGACACGGTCGTCGCCGTCGATGACATGTCGCTCGAGATCGCCGACGGCGAGTTCATGATCCTCGTCGGCCCCTCCGGGTGCGGCAAGACGACCGCGCTGCGGATGGTCGCCGGCCTCGAGGACGTCACGTCCGGCGAGATCCGGATCGGCGAGCGCGTCGTGAACGACCTCGAGCCGAAGGAGCGCGACGTCGCGATGGTGTTCCAGAACTACGCGCTCTATCCGCACATGACGGTCCAGGAGAACATCGCCTTCCCGCTCAGGATGCAGAAGCTGGCGAAGCCCGAGGTCGCGAGCAGGGTCGGCGAGGCCACACAGCTGCTCGGCCTCGAGGAGCTACTCGAGCGCAAGCCGAGGGAGCTGTCGGGCGGGCAGCGCCAGCGGGTCGCGATGGGCCGGGCGATCGTCAGGCACCCGCAGGCGTTCCTGATGGACGAGCCGCTCTCGAACCTCGACGCGAAGCTGCGCGTGCAGATGCGGGCCGAGCTGGCCAGGCTGCACCGGCGCCTCGGCGCGACGACGCTGTTCGTGACCCACGACCAGACGGAGGCGATGACGCTCGGGCAGCGCGTCGCAGTCCTCGATCGCGGCCTCCTGCAGCAGGTGGACACGCCGCAGCGCCTCTACCGGCAGCCCGCGAACACGTTCGTGGCGGGCTTCATCGGCTCGCCGCCGATGAACTTCCTCCCCGGCGCCCTGTCGGGCGGCACCGTCGAAACGGGCAGCTATCGCTTCGAGCTGCCGGCGTCGGTCACCGGGCGGCTCGAGCGCGAGGAAGGACGGGTCCTCGTCGGCGTCCGGCCCGAGGATTTCCAGGACGCCCGGCTCGGCGACGGCTCCGGGGTGACGCTCGCGGCAGAGGTCGAGATCACGGAGCAGCTGGGCCCCGAGACGTACGCGTACTTCCGCCTCGACGGCCTCGAGGCAGCCGAGGTCGGCGAGCGGCCGGTCGAGCTCGCGGGCGCGTTCGCCGCCCGGCTCGACCCGCGGACGCGGGCGGCCCCGGGGGAGCGGCTCAGCCTCGTCCTCGCCCTCGAGGGGATCCACCTGTTCGACGCCGACAGCGGCCGCTCGCTCCTCGGCAACTGACCCCGGGGGGCTCGCGAGGGGAGGGCGCCGCGAAGGTCGCGGTCACCCGCGGCTGTCCGAGCGCGGCCGGGACGCCCGGGCCACCCCGAAGAGCGGCCGAAGCGCGATGATACTTTCCGAATAGAAGTCGCTTTACTTTCTGTAGTTGCCACGCTAGAGTCGGGCCCATGAGCCGATCGCGCTTCATGCCCGGGACGCCCGTCACGCTCGACCGACCGCGCAGGCCGGAGCCCGACTGGGAGCTCGTGCTCAGGCGCAACCCCGTCGAGCGGATCAAGCGCGAGAAGGCGCCGCTCGCGATCCGCGACGAGCTGCCGGCGCTGATCGCAGCGGGCTACGAGGCCGTCCCGGAAGAGGACGTCGTGCGGCTCCAGTGGTGGGGCCTGTACCACGACAAGCCGAAGGTCGGCACATTCATGCTGCGGGTCAAGCTGCCAGGCGGGCGGCTCACGCCGGCGCAGCTGCGAACGGTCGGGGAGCTCTCGCGCCGCCACGGGCGCGGCGACGGCGAGCTGACGACCCGCCAGTGCATCCAGCTGCACTGGCTCGAGCTCGCCTCGCTCCCGGACGTCCTGAACGGGCTCGACGCGGCGGGCCTCTCGACCGTCGGCGGCTGCGGCGACACCGTCCGCAACATCACCGGCTGCCCGGTGCAGGGGCTCGACGCGGCGGAGCTGTTCGACTGCTCCGATGTCGTCGAGGAGGCGGCACGCTTCTTCTACGGGAGCGCCGACTACTGCGACCTGCCCCGCAAGCACAAGTACACGATCGCCTCCTGCGCGGACCGCTGCAACGCGCCCGAGCTGAACTGCGTCTCGCTCGTCGGGCATGTCCACGAGCGCCGGGAGGGCTTCGCCGTGCTCGTCGGCGGGGGGCTCTCCTCGGTGCCACGCCTCGCCCGGGAGCTCGGCGTGTTCGTGCCGAAGGAGGACGCGATCTCCGTCCTCGCCGCGGTCACGGACGTCTGGAAGGAGGATCTGCGCTACCGCGTCTCGCGCGTCAAGGCGCGGCTCAAGTTCATGGTCGACGACGTCGGCCCCGAGGGGATGCGCGCGCTCGTCGAGGAGCGGCTCGGCCGCACGCTCGAGGACTACCGCCTGCCACCCGCACCCGAGCCGCGCGACCACCTCGGAATCCGGCCGCAGCAGCAGGAAGGGCTCGTCCTCGTCGGCGTCCCCGTCCACCTGGGCCTCGTCGCCGCGGAGCAGATGCTCGCGCTCGCCGACCTGGCCGAGAGCCTCGGCGCCGACATCCGGGTCACGCGCCGGCAGAACCTGGTGCTCGCGAACGTCCCCGCCACCGACACGGCCGCGGCTAGCCGGGAGCTCGCCACGCTCGGCCTCCCGCTCGACGGGAACCCGATCCGCGGCCGCTCGATCGCCTGCACCGGCGAGCCGCACTGCAACTTCTCCGTGACCGAGACGAAAAGCCGCCTCGGCGCGCTGATCGAGACGCTCGAGGGGCGCTTCGGGGACGCGGCCGGCGGGCTCCGCCTCCACCTCGACGGCTGCCCGCACGCGTGCGCCCAGCACTGGGTCGGCGACCTCGGCTTCCAGGGCACGACCGCGCGGGACGCAGCGGGTCTGCGCAGACCCGCCTACGACATCTTCCTCCGGGGCGGGCTCGGCCCGGAGGCTGCGATCGGCAGGCCGCTCTTCCGCCGCGTCCCGACCGACGAGCTCGACGTGGCGGTCGCGGGCCTCGTCGGCGGCTGGCTCGCCGGGCGAGCCGGCGAGGAGAGCTTCGCCTCGTTCGCGCGGCGCCTTTCGGATGACGAGCTCGGGGCGCTCGCGGGGCTCGAGCCCGCCCGCACCCGGGCGGGACGCGAGGAGGAGTAGGGATGGCGACCGAGCTGATCGACGAGCTCGAGGCCGGCGAGCTCTCCGTCGAGCTCGAGGGCGAGGAGCCCGAGACCGCGATCGCGTGGGCGCTCGAGCGGTTCTCGCCCCGGATCGCGATCTCGACCGCGTTCCAGCTCGACGGAGTGGCCCTCGTCGACATAGCCTACCGGATCGACCCGGAGATCAGGGTCTTCTCGGTCGACACGGGGCGGCTGCCGCAGGAGACGCACGACCTCGTCGAGGCGCTGCGCGAGCGCTACCCGGGGCTCGACCTGACACTGCTCTCGCCGGACGCGGGTCAGGTGCAACGGCTCGTCGCCGCCCACGGCCCGAACCTGTTTCGCCGCGACGTGTCGCTGCGGCTCCTCTGCTGCCAGGTGCGCAAGGTGCTGCCGCTCCTGCGGCACCTGGCCGGCCTCGACGCCTGGATCACGGGGCTGCGCCGCGACCAGTGGGCGACCCGGACGAACATCCGCAAGGTCGAGATCGACCACGACCACGGCGCGATCGTGAAGCTGAACCCGCTCGCCGAGTGGAGCGAGGAGGACGTCTGGGACTACGTGCGCGCGAACGACGTCCCGTACAACGCCCTCTACGACCGCGGCTTCAGCTCGATCGGGTGCGCCCCCTGCACGCGGGCGACCCGGCCGGGCGAGCCGGCGCGGGCCGGGCGCTGGTGGTGGGAGGAGAACGCGCCCAAGGAGTGCGGGATCCACTGCGCGATCGAGACGGGCGGCTTCGAGCACGAGCTGCGCGCGCTGCTCGGAGACGGCGATGACTGACGCGGTCGCGCTCGAGGGCGAGGCGCGCGAGGTCGCGCTCGCCGAGGCCCAGGCGGTGCTCGCGCTCGTCCGCGACGGGCACCGCCGCGAGCGGCTGCAGGACCTCGTCGCGGCGGCAAGCGAGGGCGAGGTCGCGGGCGAGGACGCGGCCGCGCTCGAGGAGCTGCTCGAGCTCGGCCTCCAGACCGGGCGCGTCCGCGCGCTCTACGGGCCCGGCGGGGAGCAGGCCGCGCTTCGCACCTGGCGCCGGCTGCCCGCCGGCGCCGCCGGCACGGCGAGCGCCTGCCAGGTCACGGACGCCCTCGGCACGCTGCTCGGGAAGCCGCTCGAGGCGGCCTCCCTGCAGGCGGTCGGACCCGGGGCGTTCACCCTCACGCTCGCCGCCGGCGGGCTCGAGCTGACCGTCCGCCTCGGGCGCGAGGGAGCCCGGGTCGCGGGGGTGTCCGCGTAGCGTGGCGGCGAGCTGGGCGTACCCGATCTTCTGCGACCTCCGCGGGCGCCGCTGCCTCGTCGTCGGCGCCGGCCGCGTCGGGCTCGAGAAGGCCCGCGGCCTCGCGGACGCCGGCGCCCGGGTGACCGTCGTCGCGCCCGCGGCCGAGCCCGGGGTCGCTGCGCTCGGCGTCCGCTGGCTCGGGCGGCCGTACGAGAGCGCCGACCTCGACGGCTGCTTCCTCGCCTGCGCCGCCACCTCCGATCCCGCGGTCAACCGGCGGGTGTTCGAGGACGCGGAGGCCCGCAGCGTCCTCTGCAACGTCGCCGACGTCCCCGGACTCTGCTCGTTCATCCTGCCCGCGATCCACCGGCACGAGCCGATCTCGATCGCGGTCTCGACCGGCGGGGCCTCGCCGGCGCTGGCGCAGCGGATCCGCGACGAGCTCGCCGCCCGCTACGGCGCCCGGCACGCCGAGCTCGCGAGGAAGCTCGAGGCGCTGCGCCCCCACGCGAGGGCTGCGTTCGCGACCTACGAGGAACGCCGCGACTACTTCCGCGCGCTCGTCGAGGAGGCGCTCGCGTGACCGTCCACCTCGTCGGCGCCGGACCCGGCGACCCCGGGCTCATCACCGCCCGCGGCCTCGAGCTCGTTCGCGGCTGCGAGGTGCTCGTGCACGACCGCCTGGTCGCGCGCGAGCTCGTCGCCGAGGCCCCGTGCCACGCCCTCGTGATCGACCGCGACCCGCTCGCCCAGGAGGAGATCAACGCGCTCCTCATCGCCCACGGGCGGGCGGGGCTCGATGTCGTGCGGCTGAAGGGCGGCGACCCGTACCTGTTCGGCCGGGGTGGCGAGGAGGCGCTCGCGCTCGCCGGGGCGGGCGTTCCCTTCGACGTCGTCCCGGGCGTGTCGTCGCTCACGGCCGTCCCGGCCGCGGTCGGGATCCCCGTCACGCACCGCGGCCTCGCCTCGCAGCTCACCGTCGTCGCCGGCCACGAACCCGAACGGCTCGACCACGAGGCGCTCGCGGCCGCGCCGGGCACGCTGATCGTGCTGATGGGTCTCGCCCGCCTCGGCGAGCTCGCGGCCGGCCTCGTCGCGGCCGGCCGGGACCCGGCCACGCCGGCCGCCGTGATCGAGAGCGGCACGCTGCCCGCACAGCGGGTCGTGACGGCACCGCTCGGCGGCCTCGCCGCCGCGGCGGCGGGCCTGCGCCCGCCCGCGCTCGTCGTGATCGGCGACGTCGCGGCTCTCGCCTCCGCGATCCGCGGCGAGGAGGCGCTCGTTGCCTGCTGACCCGGGCGAGGCTCACCCGTGAGCCGCTTTCTCGAGCGGCTGCACGCGGGCCCGGTGATCGTCGCCGACGGCGGCCTCGGCGCGCTGGTGGCGAGCCGGGTCGCGCGGGTGCGCTGCCCGGAGGAGGCAGACCTGAGCGACCCCGAGACGGTGCTGGCGCTCCAGCTCGGGTTCGTCCGGGCCGGCGCCGAGCTGATCTCGACCAACACGTTCGGGGCAAGCCGCCACAAGCTCCGGGCGCACCTGCTCGACGACCGGCTGGAGGAGATCGTCGAGCGGGGCGCCAGGATCGCGCGGGAGGCCCGGGAGGTCTCGGGCGAGCCGCTCCTGATCGGCGGCTCGATCGGGCCGCTCGGCGACTTCGAGGGCCGGCTCGGGACGGACGAGCGGGCTGCGATGTTCGTGGAGCAGGCCCGCCTGCTCGACGGGCGCGGGGTCGACCTCTTCCTGGTCGAGACGTTCGTCGACCTCGCAGAGCTCGCGCTCGCGGTCGAGGCGGTGCGGAGCGTCTCGGCGCTGCCGATCGTGGCTCAGCTTGCCTTCGACGAGGGCGGGGAGACGCTCGCCGGCGTGCGGGCGGGCAGGGCGGTCGTCCGCGCGAGCGAGCTCGGCGTCGCGGCCGTCGGCGCCAACTGCGGCCTCGGCCCCCGCGCCGCGCTCGAGGCGCTCGCGGAGATGGCCGCGCCGGCCCGGGCCCGCGGCCTCCCCCTCACCGCCCAGCCGAACGTCGGGCTGCCGGCCAGGAGCGGCGGGCGCCTGGTGTTTCCGAGCGCGACGCCCGACTACTTCGCCGAGTTTGCGGCCCAGGCGCGCTCGCTCGGGGCCCGCATCATCGGGGCCTGCTGCGGCTCCACCCCCGCCCAGATCGCGGCGATCAAGGCGGCGGTCGACGACGAGCGCGAGCCGCGCCTGCGCGTGGCGGCGGCCGCGCGCTCGGACGTCGCCGCGCCCGGGCGAAGCGCCGAGCGCTCCCGGCTCGAGGCCCGGCTCGCCGCGGGTGAGTGGGTCGCGCTCGTGGAACTCGACCCGCCGAAAGGGGCGAACCTCGACGCGTTGGTCGAGACGGCAGCCCGCCTCGCCGCCTCCGGGGCCGTCGACGCGGTCGACGTCAACGACAACCCGATGGCCCGCGCCCGGATGAGCGCGCTGACCGCGTCGGCGGTGATCCAGCGCGAGACGGGGCTCGAGACCGTGCCGCACGTGACACCCAGGGACGCCACCGTGATGGGTCTCCAGTCCCAGCTTCTCGGCGCGCACGCCGAGGGCATCCGCAACGTGCTCGCGGTCACCGGCGACCCGCCGAGCGTCGGCGGACTACCCGGGCGCCGGGCCGTGTACGAGGTCGACTCGATCGGCCTGACGGCGCTGCTCGCCCGGCTCAACGAAGGGGAAGATCACGCGGGCCGGGCGATCGACTCCCCGACCTCGTTCTTCGTCGGCGTCGCAGTCAACCCGACCGCGGACGACCTCGCGACCGAGCTGGAGCGCTTCCGCCGCAAGCTCGATGCGGGCGCCCGCTTCGCGATGACCCAGCCCCTGTTCGACGTCGCCCACCTCGACCGGTTCCTCGAGGCGCTCGGCGGAGCGCCGCCGGTGCCGCTGCTCGTCGGGCTCTGGCCGCTGCGCAGCTTCCAGCTCGCCTACCGCCTCCACAACGAGGTTCCGGGGATCGTCGTCCCGGAGGCCGTCCAGCAGCGGCTCGCCGACGCCGGCCCGGACGCCCCCCGCGTCGGACTCGAGCTCGCCCGCGCTCTCCACGAGCAGGCACGCACCCGCGCGGCCGGCGTCTACGTGGTGCCGCCGTTCCGGGAGCCGGAAGCGGCCCTCGAGCTGCTGGCGCCGTAGCGCCGGTCAGCACGAGGCCATCACGCGTTCGGCGAGGCGGGCGATCCGGCGCGCCGCCTCCGCCAGCAGCTCGTCGTCCGCGCCGAGGCCGATCCGGACGTGCCCGGCGCCGCTCGGACCGAAGCCGTCGAGCGGGGTCACGGCGACGTCCTCCTCCTCGAGCAGCCGCAGCGCGAACGCCTCGCCGCCAAGACCGGTGGCGCGGACGCCGACCGTGACGAACATGCCGCCCTCGGGCGGGTGGACGGCGAGGCCGGGCGCCTCCTCGAGCAGCCGGCAGACGAGCGCGGCCCGCCGCTCGTAGGCGTCGCGCATCGCGCGCGTGGCGGCCTCGCCGGCGAGCGCGGCGACCCCGGCGTCCTGGACGAACGGCGGGCAGCCGAACAGCATCGACTCGAGCAGCAGCTCGAGCCGCGCTGCCAGCTCGACCGGGGCGACCGCCCAGCCGTGGCGGAAGCCGGTCATCGCGTGCGACTTCGAGAGGCTCCCGAGCGAGACCGCGAAGTCCTCCGCCCCGTCGAGCGCGAGCACGCTCGCGTGCGGACGCGCCCACGTCAGCGACGCGTAGACCTCGTCGGCCACGAGCCACGCCCCGGCCTCGCGGCAGACGGCGGCGACCTCCTCGAGCTCGGCCCGGGAGAGCACCGCCCCGGTCGGGTTGTGCGGGGAGTTCAGGAGTACGACGCGGGCTCGTTCCGACACCGCGCGGGCGATGTCCCCGGCTCGGACGTGGAACCCGTCCTCGGGCCGCAGCGGGACGTCGACCCGGGTCGCGCCGGCCGCGGCGAGCACGCCCGGGTAGGTCGAGTAGGCGGGCTCCCCCACGATCACCTCGTCGCCCTCGCCGGCGAGGCACAGGATCGTCGCGAATAACGCGGCCTGGGAGCCCGGGAAGAAGACGACCCGCTCCGGGTCGACCTGCCGTCCGGCCTGGCGGCCCGCCTGCGCCGCGATCGCCTCGAGCGTCGCCCGCTCGCCCCGCGCCGGCGTGTAGCGGGCCCGCCCGGCCCGCAGCGCAGCGACGGCCGCCTCGACCGCCGCCTCGGGTGGCGGGAAGTCCGGCTCACCGAGGCTGAGCACGATCACGTCGTGGCCGGCCGCGGCGCGCTCGCGCGCGAGCCGGTGCACGAGCCTGCTGTCGTCCTCGATCGCGGCAAGGCGCGCGGCGAGCGGGGAGAGCCGGCGTGGCTGCTGATTGCCCATCGGCCGATTCTCGCGGAACGGGGCCCGCATGTGGCGGCCACCCGGTTCACCCGCTGCTCAATGCGCGCGACGCCGCCGCGTAGCCTCGGCACGGGTGATCCGCGTCGCCGCGCGTGCGTACGCGACCAGGCCGCTGCGCGGCCCGGCAGCCCAGACGTGCACCAGACCCGGGGCGCCGTCTATGGGCTCGTTTCGGTAGACGATCCGGTAGCGCGGCTTGCCCCGCCACCCGGGTACGTCGAAGCGCAGCTTCCGGCAGCGCTCGACGGGACGGAGCTTGTAGCGCTCCCAGAGGTCGTCGCCGGCCCACGGGTTGTCGCGCAACTCGCTCATCCGGGAGCGCCTCGTCGACGAGGCGCTCCCCCACCGTAGCCAGATCGCGGAGATCGTCGCTGACCTCCGGCTCGGCGGCGACGCGGTAGCGCTCAGTCCCCAAGCAGGTGCTCGCGGCCGAACCGGCGCGCGAGCTCCTCCAGCGGGATCAGCTCCGCGACCGGAGTCGGCTCCGCGAACCGCGCTTGCGCGAGCAGCACGATCCCCATGTCCTCGAGCTCCTCGAGCAACTCCTCCCGTTCTCGCTCGGCCCGTTCGAGCCGGTCGACGGCAGCCAGCGCATCGATCTCGGGCACGAACAGCAGCCCGCCCCTTCTGTACGGCCCGACCGACCGCGCCCGCTCGAGCAGGGAGGCACTCGGCTTGCTCAGCCTCCCGAACCGGCTGGCGAGCTCGTGCAGCTGCTTCCGGCCCTCCTCGAGCGTGAGAGTGGGCAGGGACCCCGGGGCGGCCGGGGCCCCTCCTGGTCTCGGCCGGCTCAGTGATCCATGCCCGGCATCTCCCCTTCGCCGTGCTCGCCCATCATCGGGCCGAGGTCGACCGCCCCGCCGGAGGCCGGCGGCAGCGGCGAGAAGCTGATCCCGTTCGGCACGTCGCCGACGGGGATGCGGGCGACGACCGCCCGCTCCTCGAGATCGACGACGGCCACGTCATCGCTGTAGAGGTTGGCGACGTACGCGTAGCGGCTCGACGGGTCGACGACGACGCCGTGGGCGCCGAGCCCGGTTTCCACCTCGGCGACGGCCACGAACGTCGCCGCGTCCACGATCGAGAGGGTGGTGCCCGGGGCGTCCTCCGTCCCCTGGTTGGCCGCGACCACGTAGCGCCCGTCCGGGGAGACGTAGACCTGGATCGGGCCGGGGCCGACGGACACCTTGCCTACGACCGCGCCGGTGGCGAGGTCGATCTTCGCAACCGCGTCCTCGTCGCGGAGGGACGCGTAGACGAACGCCCCGTCGGGGGAGAAGGCGACCTGGACCGGCGCCTTCCCGACCTCGATCTCGGCCGACACCGTGCTCGTGGCCGTGTCGATGACGGTGAGCGTCGTGCCGCCCGCGTTGGCGAGCACGACGAGCCGACCGTCGGGGCTCGGCCGCAGGCCGTGCGGGTACGCGCCGACGGGGATCGTCGCCACGACCTCCAGCGTCCCGACGTCGATCACGGAGACGGTGTCGTCGCCCGCGTTCGTCACGTAGGCGGCGCTCCCGTCGGGCAGGACGACGACATGGGCTGGCGAATCGCCTACGGAGACGACCCCGGTCACTTCGTAGGTCTCGGCGTCGACCCTGACGGCCGCGTCGTCGTGGCCGCTGACGGCCCACGCGCTCAGCCCGTCCGGGGAGGCCTGGACGTTGTGCGGGCCCTCGATCCCCCGGAGCGTCGCCACGACGCGATTCGTGGCCGCGTCGATCACGCTGAGGCTGCCCTCCTCCTCGTTGGCGACCCAGACGGTGCCCTCGATGCCGCCCGCGGCCGCCTCGTGGCCGTCACCGTGCATCGCCGCCGCGTGGGCACGCATGACGTCGATCTCCGCCTCCTGGGCGGCGACGATCGCCTCCGCGAGCTCCCGCAGCTCCGGGTGCTCGGCCCGCTCGAGCGCGAGCCGGGCCATCACGATCGCTCCGCCGTGGTGGTCGACCATCATCGCCGCGAAGGCCTGGTCGGCGTCGCCGGCCTCGCCGAGATCGCCCGCGGCGTGCTGCATGCCCATCTCCTCCAGCGTGAGGTCGAGCGCCTCCGCTCCCGCCGGATCGACCTCGCCCGAGCCGTACCAGTCGGCCCGCCACCGGAGCATCAGGTCGATCTCCTCCTGCTGGGTCGCGATGATCGCCTCGACGATCTCGACCAGCTCGGGCTCGTCGAGTCCCGCCTCCGTCGCGGCCCTGGCCATCGCGATCGCCTCCTCGTGGTGGGGCACCATCGCGTCGATGAAGGCCCGGTCGAAGGCGGGCTCCGCTTGGCCGCCGGCCTCCGCCTCCTCGCCGGCGCCGCCGCACGCTGCGAGGGCGAGCACGGCGCCGAGCAGGACCGGCAGGGCGAGGAAGGCAAGTCGTGTCCTTCTGGTCAGCTTCATGTGTTCTCCTTTCGTCCCGTGACAGGGCAGGGGCGATTGCCCCCGCGGCGGCTGCCGGACGGGATCAGCGGAGAAACCGCTGCAACCAGGAGGGTGAGGCGCGAGCCCCGATCGCCGGCGGCCTCGCGGCGAGCCACGCGGGACGAACGGTAGGGAGCCCCACCGCCGCGACCGGCCCGACCGGGCGCAGGAGCGCAGCCAACGGGGCGATCAAGGCGAGGAGGGCGAGGCAGACGCCCGTCAGGCTCGCGGCGGCGGCATCGTGATCCGCGGGCCCCGCCACGTGCAGGCCGTGGCCCAGGAGGAAGAAGAGCAGCACGGTGCAGGCGAGCGCCGCGACCACGAGCGCCAGGCGCAGGCGCTGGCGGCGATCGGGCTCCACGGTCACGCTCGCAGCATAGCCTAAGTACCCGTAGGGGGTATTCACACCCGCCGCTGGTTGTCCACGACCCTAGGGGAGCGCGGCGACCCAGTCGCCGACCACCTGGTTGAAGCGGTCGGCCTCCTCGAGGAAGGGGCAGTGGTTCGAGTCCTCGAAGATCACGAGCGTCGCGTCGGGCATCCGGTCGCGCATGTACTCGCCGGCAGCGACCGTGACGAGCCCCTCGACCCGCCCGATGCAGAGCAGGGCCGGCACGGTCACGCTCGGCAGGAGCTCGCGGTAGTCGACGACCGACTGGTCGAACAGGATCGACGCGGCGATGCCGGGCGGGACCTGCGCGACCTCGCCTGCCATCCAGGCCAGCTCGGCCGCGGCCGGCACGTCCTTGAACAGCATCCGGATGAACGCCGCCGGGAGCTCCGGATCCCGGTCCTGGACCGCGGAGTGGAAGTGGTGCAGGGCGGGGAGGTCCAGCGGGCCCTCCGGCCAGTCGGGCCACCTGAAGTCGGACGGGGACTGGTCGATCACGACCATCCCGCGGAGGCCGTCCGTGCCGAACTGGCGGATCAGCTCCCAGATCACGAGCGAGCCCATCGACCACCCGGCCATGACGGGGTCGCGCAGCTCGAGCGCCTCGCAGAAGGCCCGGATGTCCCTGGCGTGCTGGGCCACGGTGTGCCCGGCCTCGGTGCGCTCGGAGCGGCCGTGACCGCGCAGGTCGACCGCAACGGTGCGGTGGTCTCGCGCGAAGTACGGCAGCTGCAGGTGGAAGAAGCGGCTCGAGAGCCAGAGCCCATGGATGAGCAGCACCGGCGAGCCCTGCCCCTCCTCCTCGTAATAGAGGTCGCAGTCGTTGACGCGGACGTGCGGCATGTGCGCTCTCCTTGCTCGGGGGCGGCCCTACGATATGCGCGCTCGCCGGCTCGTCGATAACCTGACTCGAGGCAGCGCTCGTCGTATGATGGCTGCCTGCCTCGCAGCCCGATCTGCTTGTGCCTCGTGGCTCTCGTCCTGGCCTGGCCGGGAGCCGCCAGCGCGTCCGTGATCCTCGCGCGCGACGCCACGCATGTGAGCCTGAAGGTCGACGCGAGCGGGCGCGCGCTCGTCAGCTTCACCCGGAAGGGCGTACGCCGCCACGTGCTCGCCCAGGGCGCGATCAACGAGGACCTGAAGTTCGACCTCCTCTACACCAGCGATCCGGGCCCGTTCGCGGACCGCTCGAAACGCTACGACGGCCCGCAGCTGCACTGGCTGGTCGTCGCGCGCAAGGCGCCCGACGGCTCCTACTGGGCGCTCCAGGCCTGGCAGCGGCGGCTCCCCAACTACGGCCTGCCCGCGTCGAGGGAGCGAGCCGCGTGGGAGCTCCAGCTCTCGCACTGGCGCGGCGAGATCCCGAAGCTCGAGATCCACCTCGACTGGGCGTACAAGGGGAAGTTCCGCCACCTGTTCGGGCGCTACACCTACAAGGGCAAGCCCGTGTTCGGGTTCGACGCCACGCCGACCGGCCAGCCGCTCGACCCGTACGGGCGCAACATCTACGTCGACACCTACGACTCCGTCTACGGCAGCGGCTGGAAACGCGAGAACTCGTTCCTCACGCACCGGCCGAACGGGAGCTTCTGCTACGGCTTCTACCGCCACCGCTCGACCGGCACCGGCCAGGGCACCCGCTACCGCGCGACCGTGAGGGGCCCCGGCGTCGCACCCGACGCCTACTGGGAGAGCACGGACATCGGCGACTACGACGAGACCCGCTCCACGGAGCTGCGCGCGCTCGCGCTCGAGATCGCCGGCGGCGACCCGAAGTGCAAACCTCACTGAGCCGGGCCAGGAACGGGCCCGCAGGAGCTCTCGCGGAGCGTGCGCCCAGGCCGAAGACGACACTCGCTGGCGAGGGCAACTCAGCGGGAACCGGGCCGGTGGAGTTGACGTCTCCCAGCGCGACTTCGCTCGCCTTCGTCCCGAGCAGCCGATCGTCGCCTACTTCCGCTTCGATGCCATCACGCTCGTTGGACCGCGGCCCGGTGAACTGCTGAGGCTCGCCACCGATGGCGCGGGGTAACGGCGCAGGGCGTTCGGTGGGGAGCACGTGTCTTGACCCTGATTGAGGTCATATGACCTCGTTTGGGGTCACACGCACGCTATACTCGGACATGGAGTGGATCTCTCCTTCCCCCACACCGTCGCCCTCTCGAGGACCGATGGGCAGGTCTTGTCGGTGCTCGCGGGAACGACAAGGCCTCTTGGTGGGCGGGAGGTCGCCCGTCTCGCCGGTATATCCCAGAATGGAGCTTGGAAGGCGCTACGCCGGCTGGTCGTTCAAGGCGTCGTTATCGAGCAGCCGGCGGGTGGCCGATCGCTGCTCTACACGCTGAATCGCGACCATATCGCCGCCGAGCCGATCGTCACCCTTACTCGCCTCCGGTCGATCCTGATCGAGCGGCTCAGGGAACTGCTCGCAGGTTGGGAGGTTCAACCGATCCATGCGTCCGTTTTCGGATCGGCGGCGCGCGGCGACGGGGACAAGGACAGCGACATCGACATCCTGGTTATCCGACCGAGAAACGTGGAGGAGGGGGACGAGAGTTGGCGGTCGCAGATCGACTCGCTCGCCGCGACCGTTCGCTCCTGGACAGGGAATCACGCGGGTATCGCAGAGGTCTCCGAGCGCGATCTCCCGCGCCTACGCCGCGAACGGCCACCCGTCATCGAGGCTGTTGTCGCCGATGGGATCACACTCATCGGCGATGAGCCGTCGAGCCTCTTCCGGAGGCGGCGATGAACGATCGAGCGCGAGCCAGAGGCGGTACCCAGGCCTGCGGCAAGCGCGAGGCCCAGGCCAAGCTCCGGCGTGCCGAGCAGTTCATGGAGGTCGCCGGGCTGATCAAGGACGAGCCCGATCCCGACTGGGCGAGCGCGGCAGCAGCGCTGGCCGTTCTCGCAGGCATCGCCGCCTCCGATGCGGCCTGCTGCAAGGCCCTCGGTCGCCGTTCACGCGGCCAGGATCACCACGACGCCGAAGCCCTGCTCGAGCTGATCGAGCCGGGCGGCAAGAACGCGGCCAACGCGATACGCCGACTGATCAACCTCAAGGACGAAGCCCACTACGGCTTCCACAACGTGAGCGCGCAGGACTTGAAGTCCGCCTCCACGCAGGCGAACAAGCTCATCCGCTTCGCCCGGGAAGTCGTCGCCCGGTAACCGGTCGCCCGCAGCCGCTGTAAGGGCGACCCTTTACCCGCGCCTCCGCCGCCCAGCGCCTTCGCGCGACCCGCCGGCTTCCCGAGTGTCTATTCCCGCAGACTCAGTTCGGGCGCTTCAGCGCCC
>CAYJLE010000005.1:0-110000 GCA_964370985.1 uncultured Gaiellales bacterium
CCCCCCCCCCCACATGCCCCGGGGGGGGGGGGGCGGATCGGGCGGGGCTCCGGCGCCAGCGTGGGCGGGGCGGGGGGGCCGGGCGCGGTCGGCCTCTCCGAGGGCGACCTCGCCCGTGTTGCCCGCGGCGACGTCATGGTCGTCCGTCACGCGACCGCCGCGATGCTGCCCGCGCTCCTGCGCGCGGCGGCGGTCGTCGGCGAGCGCGGCGGCGTCCTCAACCACCTGGCCGTGCTCGCGCCCGACCTCGGCCAGCCGTGCGTGACCGGGGTGGCGGGGATCGTCGACGCGGTCGAGCCCGGGGCGTGGATCCGCGTCGACGGCACGCGGGGCATCGTCGAGGCGGAGGAGTTCCGCGCCGCCGAGCCGCCCGTCGAGGACGAGGGCGGCCTCGTCGCGGTGATGCAGTTCGGGCTCTTCGGCGCCGCTTTCGAGCCGCTCGGGCAGCGGGCGGGTGTCGACACCGCCGTGTCGGTCGCGGCTCTCGCCTCGGTGCCCGCGGCTTTCGGGGTCGGTTCCGCGCTGGACGTCGAGATCCGCGACGGGCGGGTGCTCGTCCGGCGCGACCGGCTTCGGGCGGTCGTCGCCGCGCTGAGCGACCGGATCGAGGGCGGCGTGGTCGACACGGGCGGGCTCCGGGCCCGCTTCGAGCGCCTCGTCTCGCCGGGTGACGGGGATGCGCTCGAGGCGGATCTCGGCCGCTACGCCGAGGCATACCAGCTCGTCTGGGCCGCGAGCCTCGTCCGGGAGCCGCTCGCGGAGCGCTACCGGGCGTTCCTGCTCGGGCGGCTCGGCGCGGTCGACGCCGACGAGCGCGAGCGGCTCTACCTCGGGAGCCTGATCCTGCCGGACGCGTCGTACATCCTGCGCAGCGCGCTCGACGGCGTGGAGACGGTCTGGGGGACGGGGCGGGGCGAGCCGGCGCTGCCCGAATCGCAGGCGCGCGCGGAAGGGGCACGGGCACGCGAGCGACTCGCGGCGCTGCTCCCGCCCGCCGACCGCGAGCTTGCCTGGCGCTACCTGGCCGCGCTCGCGGACCTCGTCGACCTGACCGAGCGCAAGAACACGGACCTCCACCGTTGCGCGCGGGCGCTCTTCGCGAGCGGCGAGCGGGAGGCGGCCGCTGCCGCCCAGCTCGGCTTACCGGCGGGCCTCGCCGGCGGGGACGAGAGCTCGCTCGTCCGGGTGGTCGAGGAGCTCGCCTCGCGACTCGCTCAGAACAGGATCTCGACGATCCCCGACGGGCCCGAGTCCGGGTAGGGCGTGTCCGCGACCCGGATGCGGACGCGGTCGCCGGCCGCCGAGAAGCCGCCGACGTCCTCTTCCTGCGCCTGGGCGAGCACCGCTGCGAGGAGCGCCTGCTCGTCCTCCGGTAGCGAGTCGTAGAGCTCCTGCAGCTTCCCGGAGAGCCGCTCCGCCGCGTCTCCGCCTCCGCTCCCCTCGACATCCACGTTGCCCTCCCCGGTCGTGTTGCCCCGAGTGTAGGCGACGGTCGCCTCAGCCGCAGCGCCGCGCCAGCGCGTCGCGGTCGAGCACCGTGAGCCTCCGGCTCGAGTCGACGGAGACGAGGCCGAGGCGGCGGTACGTCCCGAGCACCTGGTTCACCCGTACGCGGGAGACCCCGATCAGGCTGGCGAGATCCTCCTGCGTCAGGCGCAGCGGGATCCGGACCGCGCCGCCGCCCGCGTCCTCGCCGTACTCGGCCGCGAACGCGAGCAGCTGCCGGGCGAGGCGCCCGTCGGCGTCGAGCCCGGCGAGCGCCTGGAGCTGGACGTTCGCGAGCCGCAGGCGCCGCGACAGGACGAGGACGAGGTTCCGCGCCAGCGCCGGCAACGAGCGCAGGCAGTCGCGGAAGCTGTCCCCGTCCATGACGAGCAGCGTGCAGGGCTCGAGCGCGGTCACGGTCGCCGAGCGGCCGAGGCTGTCGACGGCGCTGAGCTCGCCCACGACCTCGCCGGGGCCCAGCACCGCCAGGATCACCTGCTTGCCGTCCGGCTGGGCGGCGTGCACCTTGAGCGTCCCCTCGAGCAGGACGTAGACGGTCGTGCCCGGCTGGCCGCGGAAGAGCAGGCTCGCCCCGGCCTCGCGCTCCTCGAGCCGCAGCAGCCCGCTCAGCCGGCCGAGCTCGGCGGCGGACAGGCCGGCGAACAGCGCGACCGCGCCGAGTCGGGCAGGCTCGGGTCTAGTCGCCCCGCGAGACATTGGCGGCCAGCGCCCTCAGAACGGTCTTCATCTGGAAGACGGTCAGGCCCGGATGCTTGCCGAGGATCTTCGCGACGAGCCCGGAGATGTGCGGCGCCGCGAAGCTGTTGCCGGTCGCGGTGATCCAGCCGCCGTCTCGCCACGCGATCCTGACGTCGATCCCGAGCGCCCCGAACTCGACCGGCGGGTCCGGGTTGTAGTAGAAGCGGTACGGGTCGCCGACATCGTGGGACGCCACGGAGAAGACCGAGGCGTAGAGCGACGGGAAGCTCGTGACCGGCATGTTGTTCGCGGCGGTCACGAGCATCACGCCCTGGAAGTAGGCAAGGTCCGTGAGCTCGTGGAAGACGCCGAAGAGGTCGCGTTTCGTCGAGCCCAGGCTGAGGTTGCAGACGTGCATGCCGTTCTCGATCGCCCAGCGCAACCCGCCCGCGAAGACGGTGCCGCGTCCCTTCAGGCCGGGGCCGAGCACCCGGACGCTGTAGAGCTCGCACCCGGGCGCGAACGCACGGATGATCCCGGCACACGCGGTGCCGTGGCCGAACACGTCCTCGTGAGGCTGCTCGTCGTAGGCGAGCTCCTCGCCGTCCTGGGAGACGGACAGGTAGCCCTCGACCGATCCGACGGCCGGGTGCGAGGCGTCGACGCCGCTGTCGATCACGGCGACCCTGACGCCCGCGCCGCTGCTGCCGCCCCACGCCCAGTCCGGCGTGATGTCGTCGATGCGGGGGATCGGGTCGATCGCCGGAAGCGCCTCGGGGTCGAAGGCGGACGACCAGGCCGGGCGCGGCCCGCTCACGGCGCCCGGCCGCCGGGCTCGCCCGTGGCCCGGGGCCGGCAGCGCAGGTACCCGGCGAACGTCCGCAGGATCGCGGCGCCGGCCTCGAGCTCGTCCTCGCCGTGGGCGGCGATCTCGTGGACGAGCGCGGCCAGCTCTCTCGCGCCCCTGTACGCGGGGTCGGTGTCCGCCAGAGCGGCGAGGGCGCGGGCGCCATCCCCGCGCCCGGCCTCCCCGGCCGACTCGGCGATCTCGGCGACGAGCGCGGCCAGGCTCCGGTGGGTGCGGGACTGCTGGAGGGCCACCGCGGCCTGGTTCGCGAACAGTCCGAGCGCCTCCATGTCGGCGGCGCTGAAGGACGGGGCGCCCTCCTTGTCGAGGAGCTCGAGCACGCCGATCGTCTCGTCCGCGTAGACGAGGGGAACGCAGAGGATGCTCTCCGGGACGTAGCCGACGGCATCGGCGATGTCGCGCGCCTGGCGGGGATCGCTCGAGGCGTCCGACACCGCCAGCGGCTGTCCGCTCAGGGCGACGAGGCCGGCGATCCCCGACCCGAGCGGCACCCGGTGCTTCTTCACCTCCTCGGCCTTCGACCCGAGCGCGACCTCGAACACGAGCTCGCCGGCCTCCTCGTCGAGGAGGAAGAGCGCGGCCGCCCGGGCGGAGATCACGTGCGCGGCAGTCTCCACGATCATCTCGAGCAGGCGCGCGTGCGTGACGGGGGAGCCGATCGTGCCGGCGGCGCTCGCCCGGGAGAGGGCACCCGCGAGCCGCTCGGCGAACGGCTCCGCCTCGGCGCGCAGTCGGAGGCGCTCGACCTCCGCCTCGAGGCGGGCGATCCTGGCGTCAGCGCCGTCCGTCATGGGAGCGAGACCAGGCGGTAGGTGCGGACGCCCTCCGTCTTCCCCTTCAGCGCGATCTCGCCGAGGGTCTCCACGGTCGCGCCCGGACCGAGCGCCTCGCGCGTCGCCTCGCCGACCACGACCTCACCGGCCGCCGCGCTGCCCTCGAGGCGCGAGGCGACGTTGACGACGTCGCCGACGACGGTGTACGAGCGGGCGCCGCGGGGGCCGAGTAGCCCGACGATCGCCGAGCCGCTGTTGATCCCGACCCTGAAGCGGGGCCAGTCGGGCTGGGTCGCCTGCACCCGGGCCGCCTCCCGCTGGAGCGCGAGCCCGGCCCGAGCGGCGCGGAGCGCGTGGTCGGGCTGGTCGCCCCGGGTATTGAACGTCAGCATGATCGCGTCGCCGATGAACTTGTCGACCGTCCCGCCTTCGCCTCTCGCGACGGCGGGCACGATCGCGTCGAAGTAGGCGTTCAGCATCGCGAACACCTCGCGCGGCGAGGCCCCCTCGGAGAAGGTGGTGAAGCCCTTGAGGTCGGCGAAGAGGACGCTCACCTCGCGCACCCCGGCGCTCGTCTCCTCGAGGTAGACGTCGGCGAACACGTCCGTCGACGACCCCTCGACCCGCCACTCCCGCCAGACGGCGAGCGCGACCACGCCGAACGCGAGCAGGAGCAGCATGTGCCACGTCCACCAGCTCCAGTGCCAGTCGCGCGCGAACGCGATCTGGATCATCGCCTCGGCGAGCAGGACGAGCGCGGAGACGATCGCGGCGAGCAGCACGCTCGGACGTCGCCGCCAGAGGAGGAAGTAGCGCGCGCCCGCCGCCGCGAAGAGCAAGAGCCCGGCGATCCCCAGGCCGAGCAGCAGCGCGTCCTGGGTCCCGGCCGAGAGCGGGTCGTCGAGGATCCTCATCGAGATCGCCGCCCAGACCGCGAGTGTCGCGATCACGGCGACGGTGGCGAGCGACTGGATTCGGGCGACGTCGACTCCAGTGAGCTCGAAGGAGGAGATCAACGCGAGTAGGGCCGCGATGATCAGCCCGATCGGGACGTCGACCTCGAAGCCGGCGTTCCCGCCGAAGAGCACGTCGGGGGTCACGACCGCGTGCAGCCCGAGCGAGCCGGCCGTGACGAGGAACGCCAGCGAGATGAAGAAGACGCGCGCGTCGAGGCGTCGCCGGGCGGCCTCGCTGAGCAGCAGCGCGAGCACGCCCGTCGCCGCCGCGACGGCGAAGACGAGCCAGAAGTGGGTCGGGTGCGTGCCGACCATCGCGTCGATGCCGGGGGCGGCGAGCAGCAGCACGAACCCCGCGAGCGGCGCTGACAGCGCGGCTGCCCAGAGGATGTCCCGTGCCAGCCGATCCGTGGTCTTCAACGCCTGTTCCAGTCCTCTCGTCCGGTGCGGGGTCGCCCCGGAGGCGCCGATCCTATCCGATGCCCCGGGGCCGGTCCGGACCCGCCCCTACAATGGTGGCGTGGCCGACCGCGCGCAGCTTCGCAGCCAGCTCGAGGAGATCAGGGTCCAGCTCGCCTGGGTCCGTGATTACCTTTGACCCCGACACGCTCCGCCTGCGCGCCGCCGAGCTCGAGGAGAGCATGGGCGAGCCCGGCTTCTGGGACGACCAGCAGCGGGCCGCTGCGTTCTCGTCCGAGCATTCTCGCCTGAGCAAGCAGCTCGAGCGCTACGAGCGGCTCGCGGGCGACGTCTCGGACCTCGAGGAGCTGCTCGAGCTCGCCTCGGGGGACGGGGAGCTCGACGAGCTCGAGGCCGCCGTCGCGCCGCTGCAGCGGGAGCTGGCGCGGCTCGAGGAGGCGGCGCTGTTTCGCGGCGAGTTCGATGCCGGCGACGCGGTGTTGACGATCCACGCCGGTACGGGCGGCACGGACGCGCAGGACTGGACCGAGATGCTCCTGCGCATGTACCTGCGCTGGGCGGCCGACCGGGGCTTCCGCGCCGAGCTGATCGAGGCGTCCCCGGGAGAGGAGGCCGGCCTGAAGTCCGCGACGGCCACCGTATCGGGGGAGAACGCGTACGGGATCCTGAAGGCCGAGCGGGGCGTGCACCGCCTCGTGCGCCTGTCCCCGTTCGATCAGGCGCACAGGCGCCACACGTCGTTCGCCCAGGTGATCGTGAGCCCCCTGATCCCCGACACGGCAGCCGTCGAGATCGACGAGGGTGAGCTTCGGATCGACACGTACCGGGCGAGCGGAGCGGGGGGGCAGCATGTGAACAAGACCGACTCCGCGGTCCGGATCACGCACCTGCCGACCGGCGTGGTCGTGCAGTGCCAGAACGAGCGCTCGCAGCTCTCGAACAAGCTGACGGCGCTGCGGATCCTGAAGAGCCGCCTCGTCGCGCTCGAGCAGGAGCGGCGCGAGGCGGAGCTGGCCGCCGAGCGCGGCGCGGCGCAGGACATCGGGTTTGGCAGCCAGATCCGCAGCTACGTGCTGCAGCCATACCAGCTCGTGAAGGACCACCGCACCGGCTTCGAGGACGGGAACACCCAGGCCGTGCTGGACGGGCGCCTCGACGAACTCATCCGCGCCTACCTGCTCGCGCAGGCGGCGGGCAAGGTCGGATGAGCCCGGGGTTCGCTACACTCGGGCGAGGTAGCACATCGGGCGCGCCCTCGCGGCTGGGGGAACTGTCAAGGATTCCCGCGCGTCCTCCCGAACTTCCGAGGCTGTGACGACAGCGCACGAATCCAGGCTCGACGAGGCCCTCGAGAGCGCGAACGGGGCCGGCGTCGTCGACGACCCGGCCGCGCTCGAAGGGACGGCGGTGCGGTCGAGCGGGACGCCGATGATCGTGTTCGAGAACGTGACGAAGGTGTACGACCCGAAAGTCGTCGCGCTCGCAGACGTGTCGCTCACGATCGACAAGGGTGAGTTCGTGTTCATTGTGGGCGCGTCCGGCTCGGGGAAGTCGACGATGATGCGCCTGCTCCTGAAGGAGCTCGAGCCGACGAGCGGGCGGATCATCGTCGGGGGCCGCGAGCTCGGGCGGCTCAAGCGCTCGAAGGTGCCGCTCTTGCGGCGCAACATCGGCTGTGTCTTCCAGGACTTCAAGTTGCTCCCGAACCGAAGCGCGTTCGAGAACATCGCGTACGCGCTCAAGGTGCAGGGCGAGGGCAACCGCACGGTCCGCGCGAAGGTTCCGGAGGTGCTGAACCTGGTCGGGCTTGCCCACAAGTCGAGCTCCTACCCGGATGAGCTGTCCGGCGGCGAGCAGCAGCGCGTGTCGATCGCGCGCGCGTTCGTCAACCACCCGCCGCTCCTCATCTGCGACGAGCCGACCGGGAATCTCGACCCGGACACCTCGGTCGGGATCATGCAGCTCTTGTACCGGATCAACCGCGCCGGCACGACGGTGCTGATGGCGACCCACGACCGGGAGATGGTGGACAAGATGCGCCGTCGCGTGATCGCCCTCGAGCATGGGCAGCTCGTGCGCGACGAGCGCCGCGGAGGCTACGGCTAGTGCGCCGTCCGGAGAATGGCGTGCAGTTCCTGGCGAGCGAAAAGCAAGCCAGGGAAGGACGCAGGGAGCGTCAATATGCAGGCATATTGGCGCGACCGAGGACGCCGCCTGGCACCGCTTTGCAGCCGCCAGAGCTGTGCGGTATTCCCCGGACGGTGCACTAGTGCGCGTACGGCTGTTCGTCACGGAGGCGCTGCGCTCGATCACGTCGAACCTCTCGACCACGGTCGCGGCGGCGATGACGGTGCTGATCGGGATGTTCCTGCTCGGGATGTTCATCGCCCTCGGCTCGTGGGTCGTGTCGTGGACCGATCACGTGAAGCGGGAGGTGCTGGTCAAGGTCTTCTTCGAGCAGGACGTGAAGGCCAAGGAGGTCAACGCTGTCCGCGCGCAGCTCGACGCGATGCCCGAGGTGACGCGGATCGTGTACGTGTCCCCGGCGGACGCGCTCGAGCGGATGAAGGAGCAGGCCCCCGACCTCGTGGAGAACCTCGCGTCGAACCCGCTCCCGCCCGCGTTCGAAGTGACGCCGAAGCAGGCCGAGGACGTGGACACGATCGCCGCGCGGCTCGACCCGCCTCCGGTGGGCGTCGACAAGGTCGACTACGCGCAGAAGAAGACGGAGCGGGTGCTGAAGGTGGCGAGGATCATCGAGATCATGTTCCTGCTCGCGGCGGCGGTGCTGCTGCTCGCCTCGATCATCCTGATCGCGAACACGATTCGCCTTTCGATCTTCGCGCGCCGGCGGGAGATCGAGGTGATGAAGCTCGTCGGAGCCACGAACTGGTTCGTGCGGGGACCCTTCATGCTCGAGGGGCTGATCTGCGGCCTGACCGGCGCGCTGATCGCGGTCGTGCTCCTGTTCGTCGGGCGTGAGCTCGCGCTGCCGACGATCTTCTCCGACACGATCAAGGACGCCGGCTCGGACGTCCGGGCGTGGAGCTTCGAGCTGATCGCGGGGATCCTGGTGGGCGCGGGTCTGCTGCTCGGCGCGCTCGGGTCTGGCATCACGCTGCGGCGCTTCCTGCGCGTCTGAGCGGCACCTCGTCGCTGCCTATACTCTGAGCTTCCCACATGAGGAAAGCGGCTGCCAGCGCGTGCGGTGTGCTCCTCCTGCTGGGCGCCGCGGCGGCGGTGGCCTGGCTCACCTCCGCACGGGAGCCGGAACAGCGCGTCGTCGCGCCGCCCCAGACGGTGCCCGAACCGCCCGAGGGTTACGACGCGTTCCCGCTGCATGGCCGCGCCCCGTTTGTCAGGCTGCCGCCGCCGCCGGCGATCCCGCAGCTCCTCGTCGCGGAGGTGCGAACGGTGCTTGCGGCCTCCTACTACCATCCCGTTCCCGACGGCGTCCTCGAGGAGCCGACCGTCGAACGGATCCTCGAGGCTCTCGACGACCCGTACACCGAGTACCTGAGCCCGATCCGGTACACGGAGCTCCGCGACAGCCTGGCGCACGCGTACTTCGGCGTCGGTCTGACCATCGGGCCCGGGAACGGCGGCCTGATCGTGACCTCGTCGCTGGAGGGCCCCGCTCGCGAGGCAGGCATCCGCCCCGGTGACCTGATCATCAAGATCGACGGCCGCCCGGCCGCGAAGCTCCCGTTCGAGCGCTCGGCCGCGCTGATCGTGGGGGAGAAGGGCAGCGTGGTCGAGCTGACCGTGCACCGGCCCGGCGAGCAGAAGCCGATCCGCTTCACGGTCGTGCGGCAGGAGGTCGCGTTCCCCGCCGTGCGCTCGCGGATGGTACGACAGGACGACCACCACATCGGCTACGTGCGCGTGCTCGCGTTCCGCGAGGACGTCGCCGCCCGCGTGGCGGCCGCGGTCGAGCGGCTCGGGAACCGCGGCGCGGAGGCGTTCATCCTCGACCTCCGCGGCGACCCGGGTGGGCTTCTCTCCCAGGCGGTCGAAGTGGCCTCCGTGTTCCTCGCCGACGGCGAGATCGTCTCGACGGTCAGCGCTCACGGGTTGCGCACGTACGGCGCCAGCGGCTCGCCGGTCGACACGGAGCGACCCCTGGCCGTGCTGGTCGACAGGGCCACGGCCAGCGCCGCCGAGATCGTGGCGGCGGCGCTCGCCGACAACGAGCGCGCGGTGCTGATCGGCCGGCGGACGTACGGGAAGGCGACCGTCCAGACGCTGGTCGACCTCTCGAATGGCGGCGCGCTGAAGCTGACGACAGCGACCTACCTGACGCCGGCCGGCGTCAGCATCGCCGACAGGGGCATCCGACCCACCGTGATCGGCGCCGACGATCCGTTGACCAGGCGCGACGAGGCGGTCGCGATCGCAGCCCTGACGCTGCTCGAGCGGCTCTAGCGCGTGCAGCGCCCGCGTGAACGAGGGGGCCCGCCGACCGGGTGGGGGCCGGTCGTGTGCGAGCTCGGCCGGCGGGGCAAGCTGCTCGTGGGTGAGCCGTACTTCGAGCCGGGGACCCCGCTCGTGATCGACCGGAGCACGGCCGGGGGCGCGTCGACCGGCGAGCTCGTTGCCCTGTCGACCGGTCGCGGGCGCGCGCGGGTGGAGAGGGTGCTCGGGCCGGCCTCGTCGATCCATGCGGTTCTCGACGGGCTGCTTCTCCACACGGGCATGCGTCCGGTGCGCGGGCGCTGCGCGGAGGCCGAGCGGGAGGCGGATGCGCTCCCGGCCGATCCCGAGGGGAACGAGGCGGGGCGGGTGGATCTCCGCGACCTGCCCGCGCTCACGATCGACCCCGACGCGGCGAGGGACTTCGACGATGCCCTGAGTGTCCAGCGTGACGGCGACGGAGTGCGCCTGTGGGTGCATATCGCGGACGTGTCCCGCTACGTCCCGGCCGGCTCGGCGCTCGACCGCGACGCGGCCGAGCGAGCCGTGTCGGTCTACGTGCCAGGCGCGGTCGAGCCGATGCTGCCCGACCGGCTCTCGGGCGGGCTGTGCAGCCTGCTGCCCGGGCGCGACCGCTACTGCGTCACGGTCGAGGTGCCGTTCGGACCGGGCCTCGAGCGCGGCGAGGCGGTGTTCTACCGCAGCGTGATCCGCTCGCGGGAGCGGCTCACGTACACGCGCGCGGAGGCGATCCTCGCGGGCCGCGAGCGGGCCGGGGAGGAGCTGGCCGCGATGCTCCGCCTCGCCTCGGAGGTGGCGGCGGAGCTCCGCCGGCGGCGCTACCGGAGGGGTGCGCTCAGGATCGAGACGGGCGAGATCGCGTTCGCGTTCGACGGGCGCGGCGGCGTCGAGCGGGCGTGGGTGGAGGCCGAGCCGGCCGCGCACGCCCTCGTGGAGGAGCTGATGATCCTCGCCAACGAGGCCGTGGCGTCCCTGCTGGCGGGGCGTCAGCGCGAGGCGCTCTACCGCGTGCACGAGCGGCCGGATCCGCAATCCGTGGGACTTCTGCTCGCGAAGCTGGAGGCGCTCGACGTGCCGACGCCGCCCGTGCCCGAACGGGTGACGCCCGCCGAGGCTGCCCGTCTCGCCGCGCGCGCGAGCGCGCTCGTCTCCCGCTACGCCGAGCAGTCGGGGCGGGGGCGGGAGGCGTTCCCCGGGCTCGTCCTGCGGGCGTTGCAGCAGGCGCGCTACGACCCTGCGAACCGCGGGCACTCAGGGCTCGCGAGCCGCGCCTACTGCCATTTCACGTCCCCGATCCGTCGCTACCCGGACGTGATCTGCCACCGGGCGCTCCTGCGGGAGCTCGGGGCCGCCGACGACCCGTTGGCCGCCGATCTGCCGGAGCTGGCCGAGCGGGTGTCCGCACGCGAGCGGGCGGCGGAGGCGGTGGAACGGCGGGCGGACTCGATCTGCTCCGCCTGGTTCCTCGACCGGCGGCTCTTCGAGCTCGGGTGGGACGCGTGCTTCGAGGGCGAGGTGATCGGCGCGATCGGCTCGGGGTTGTTCGTGCGCTTCGACGGCGTGTTCGAGGGCTACCTGCCGGCGCGGAGGCTGCCCGGGGACTACTTCGAGCTCGATCCGCTCGCGACGGCGCTGGTCGGGCGCCGCGGGGGCGAGCGCTACCGGCTCGGTGATCCGGTGGAGGTGAGGGTCGAGGGGATCGATCGGGCATCCGGAAAGGTAAACCTCGCTCTTTGCGACAATTTCCGAAAGCGCTGAGCTTGCATCTTCGGGGGCGCCGCTCTAGTCTCCCTTCTGCGCCGAGCACGGGGCGTGAGTAGACCGAAGCCCTCCCGGGCGGCAGTACGTGGCAGGCGGCGACGCCAGCAGCGGAAAGTCGGTCGGGCGGGGTGGACGAAAACGCTACCGGCTCGGCGAATCCATGGTCCGGGCCGGCTGCCCGCGCCGGCGTCCCTACAATCGGCGCATGGGCAAGACTCCGGGCACGAAGCTGATCGCCGACAACCGTCGCGCGCGGCACGACTACCAGCTGTTCGAGCGCTTCGAGGCGGGGCTGGTGCTGACGGGGACAGAGGTGAAGTCGCTGCGCGCGGGGCGAGCGAGTCTCCAGCACGCGTTCGGCCAGCTGCGTGGCGCGGACGTGTATCTCGTCGGCGCGAACATCCCGGAGTACCCGCAGGCGAACCGCGAGAACCACGACCCGGACCGGGCGCGCAAGCTGCTCCTGCACCGCCGCGAGATCGACTCGCTGATCGGGAAGGTGCGGGAGAAGGGGCTGACGCTCGTGCCGACCCGCCTCTACTTCAAAGACGGGCGCGTGAAGATCGAGCTCGCGCTCGCGCGCGGCAAGGAGACGCACGACAAGCGCCGTGACATCGCCGACCGTGACGCGAAGCGCCAGATCGACCGGGCGCTGCGAAGCCGCCGCTGAGGCGCGCGGATCGGCGCCGTACGCGTGCCGTCGGCGCCTTGGGAGGGCTGGAGGGCCGGACAGGGGCGGCCCCTACGGGTGTGGTCGGTGTGGGGGTGGGACATGTCTCGCCCCGGGCGCTCGTGCCCGCGTGGGGGCGCCCCGGGCTCGTGTCGCCGACAGCTCGGGAGGTTGTAGGGGCGGGACCTGTCCCGCCCGATCGCGTGAGCCTCAGGGGGCCAGCGGCCCCCGCAGCAGCGTCCGGCCGGGCAGCTCCCGGTAGCCGAGTTTCTCGTTGAGCCGGCGGATCGGCTCGTTGCGGGCCTCGTTGGCGGTCTCGAGCCGCTCGTAGCCGGCCGCGATCGCCCACGCGATCTCTGCGGCCTTGAGGGCGCCGGCGATCCCGCGGCGGCGCCGGTCGCGCCGCACCGCCGTGATGTCGTGGAGGACGACCCCGGGGCGGGCGTCGGAGAGGTGGAGCTTCGCGTAGCCGACCGGGCTGCCGTGCTCGACCGCGACGAAGGTCGCCTCCGGGCTGTCCCCTGCGCCCCCCATGTACGCGTCTCGCCACTCGTCGAACCCCGGCGGCTCGAGGTCCCCCTCGCCGGGGATGTCCGGGAACGCCTCGCAGGCGATCGCATGCAGCGCCACGAGCAGGTCGGGGCGCTCGGCGAGCGTGACGATCGAGACGCCGGCCGGCGGAGTCGCGGGCGGCGGCTCGAGGCCGGCGAGGTCGAGAGCGAGGCGTTCCTCCCGCTGCACCGGGACGAAGCCGTGGTTGGTGGCGAACCCGAGCCCGTCGGGATCCTCGTCGCAGGTCCACGCCTCGATCGTCTCGAGCCCCCGCTCGCGCGCCCAGGCCGACGCGGCCCGCCAGAGGCCGCCCCCGGCTCCGCGCCGCCGCCACGCGGGCAGCACGGCGACCTCGAGCTGGGCGGAGCGGCGGCTCTCTCTGCCGGGCTCGAGCGCGACGAGCGCGGCGCCGACGGGCTCGCCGTCCAGCCGCGCGAGCAGCTCGAGGTGCTCGCGGTACCACGCCTTCGCGTCTGCATCGTCGGCCGCGCTCGCCGCGAACGCCGGGGCGACGGCGTTGCGGATCGCGAGCGAGATCGCGGCCTCGTGCTCCGTTGTCGCCGGGAAGATCGAGACGGCGCCCAAGTGGGTCAGCGTAGCGCGCTACACTGGGGGAACGACATACGGGGGCGATCAGGTTTCGACGTGGTTGGTTCTCCGGTTGAGCTGCAAGCCGAGGTCTCCGGTTGGCCTCGTAAAACCACCGGAACACACGTAAGTGCGGATAACGAACTCGCACTCGCTGCCTAACTAGTTAGGCAACGCGTCGCCCCGATCTTGGCCCGTGGATCGGGATCCGGCGTCAGAAACGGGCTCGCTGCCGAGGGAGAGCCACTCGCCCGAAGCGGGACTCCAAAGGAGGGCTAGCCCGGCGGTAGGCCGCCTGCGAGCCGGCCGGCGGGCGAAGCGAAAGCGCAGGCTACGCTTGTAGACGCTCCTCCGGTACGACCGCGGACGCGGGTTCGATTCCCGCCGCCTCCATCGGCTTGGTTAAGCCAGAAACGGTTCGTGACAATCGCCACCCCACGCGACGAATCGAACCGGGGAAATCCGCCGTCCGATTCCTCCCGCGCCGGTGGGACCTTCCTCGCGCCGCGGCCCGGCGCTCCGCTGCAACGAGGACCCGGATGCGATCATCCGCGATCTTCACCGCGGCGCGTACGGCCCGGCGTTGTGGGAGATTGTCCCGCTTCACGAAATCTGGCAGGAGGGTTCGTGCCGGGCTTCTCGTGAAAAGAGCTGCGCGTGGCACTGTCCCGCTTCACGAAATCTGGCAGTGGGGTTAGTGTCGGGCTCCTCGTGAAGGGAGCTACACGTGGCACGTCCTTCTGTTTTCTCTGTTGAAGACAAGTATCGGCTCGTCCTCGCGGTCGTCAGCGGTGAGCTGACGGTCGCGGAGGCTGCTCGTCGTGGCAAGGCGAGCGAGCAGTCGCTCTCGACCTGGAAGCGGCAGTTCCTCGAGGGCGGCGAGGCAGGCCCGCCCGGAGCGGCTGCGGCCGATCGTCCTCGCCGGCGCGCTCGTCCAGGTCACCGCCGCCTCCCTCGACGGCCGCATCGGCAGGCGGGCGCGTGACACCGGGTTCGAGCTCGTGGAGGCCGGCCTCGCCCACCTGATCGCGAGCGACGCGCACACGCCGGACGTCCGCGGGATCGGGATGAGCGAGGCGGCGATCGCGGTAGGCGACGAGGCCCTCGCCGGCTGGCTGACGCTGGGCGTTCCGGCGGCGATCGTCGACGGCGGGCCGTTCTCCGCCCAGCCGGCACGGCAACCTTGCCGGCCCGGGTGCTCACGTCGCGCGCAGCGGTCGAGCTCGACGAGGAGATCGACGAGGCTCATCCGCTCGCCTGAATCGTGCCGAGCTCGGCGGGCTCCCGGACTTCCCGCCGATCTGGCGGGTCGCCCTGATGGGCGTCAACGCGACCGTCGAGGCGGCGGACAGCGTTCTCGAGGCGCTCGACGCGGTCCTTGCCCGCGCGCCGGCCGGCCCGCGGGCAGCCGTGTCTTAGCGTCTCGTGGTCAGGCTTTGAACGGGATCCTGATCGTCGTCGTCTTGCCGCTCGGGTCGCGTGCCGTGATCCGGACCCGGTAGGTCTTGTCGGGCTTGAGCTGCGTCTGCGAGACGAAGAGGCGCAGGTGGAGACAGCGCGGGACGAGCACGCGGTAGCGCAGCGTCTTGGCCTGCTTCGCGTTCAGCACGCGCAGGCCGTTCTGGGAGAGCTTGAGCTTCCCGCCGTTGGGCCTGAGCACGCTGACGAGCAGGTCGGCCTGCTCGTCGAGCAGGAGCCTGAAGCGGATGATCACGTTCCCGCCCTGGCGGTCGATGCGAAGCGCCCCGCAGCGGCGGAGCCCGGGCGGGCCCAAGTGATTGTGGTTCGGGTCGCCCCAGCCGAAGCCCGGCTGGTACTGGTCGCCGCCGGCGCTGACACGGGCGACAGGCTCTGTCGAAGCGGACTTCTTCGCGACGAGCGTGCGGACGGCCTTGGCGGCCTCCTGCGCGGCCGACGCCGCGTAGCCGAAGCCGCCGACCGAGGCGAGCCCGGCCAGCAGGGCGGCGGTCAGGGCGGCGGCGAGCGCGACACGCGGCGCCCGGGCGCGCGCGCGGGCGCCCTCGCGCACCCGCAGGCGCTCGGCGAGCATCTGGAGAAGCTCGGGCCGCGGCTCCGGGCGGTTCGCCCGCAACTCGGCCTCGAGATCGAGCGGTCTTCGTCCGTGTCCCCAGAGTCGCCTCATGTCCGCCTCTCCTCGCCGGATCGATGCCTCTGACCTCTACTACCGGCGAGAGGCCCCGAACCCTTACAGGCCCTGGGACGGCCTACCCGCCTGCGGCACGGTGCCCGCGGCGCCCGGCACCGACCTCCGCATGCTTCTCCGCTACCTTGACGCGGACGGTCGTCCCGCAGTGCTCAGATTCGACGTCAACTTCCTCGACCGAGTGCAAGTGCTACCAGTGGAGCGGCTCCCAGTACGGCACCCGCTCGGCGACGAAGTCGCTCCCACCGACGTGCAGACGCTCGCGCTGCCCGAGCTCGCTGCCGGCAAGACGATCGCCCTTGTCCGGCGAGCCCTCGCCCGCGATCTCTTCGACGTCGCGATGCTCTCGGCGCTACCCGCCCTCGACGAGCAGCTGCTACGGACCGTGCTCGTCGTCCGAGGCGCCGGCTATTCAGCTCCCTCGCCCGCCGACTACTCGGCGAAGGTAATCGACCGTGTTCGGCCGGCTCGCTGGCGCTCCGAAGTGCTGGCACTCGCGCGCCGGCCCGTTCCGCTCAGCCTCGATACAGCGAAGGAGCGAGCAGCGGAGTTCCTTGGCCGCGTGACCGAGTTTTCCGACGGTCACCGCGAATTCCTCCGCCGACTCGACCTCGGGGAGCTGCGGCCCGACCTCCTGCCCGAACGGGAGCTCGTGGATCGGGTCGCCGTCAACTGCGCCCTCCTGTGGCGGCTGCGCGTCGGCGCCGAGGCGCTCGAGGAGCGGTAACCGTGGCTCGCGAATCACGGTCCGCGAATCGGGCTCCAGCCCCGGGTTCAGTAGGTCGTTGCCGAGTCCCTCGGCTACGCCGAGGGGAGGAGGGCGAGGCCGCCTGAACTCTGATCTGGCACCCCAGGTCACGAGGGGCTTGCACTTGTCGGCGCCGTCTCCGCTCACGCGGCCGCGAGACCTTACAGCTCGACCTGGACGTCGGCCCGGCGCGGCTCCGGCCCCCCCGTCTCCTGCTCGCCGAGCTCGGCGCGCACGCGCGCGAGGGCGCGGTGGAGGGCGACCTCGACGGCGTTCGTGCGCAGGTCGAGGAGGTCGGCGATCTGCCGGGCCGTCAGGTCGGCGCCGTAGCGCAGAGCGAGCAGCTCGCGGTCGCGCTCGTCGAGGCGCGCGATCGCGTCGGCGAGCCAGAGGCGGCGCAGCGCCTTCTCCTCCGGGTCGTCGGGGCCGGGCACGTCGGGCGGCTCGGCCACCGGGACCGGGGCTCCCAGGTACGTCTCGGCGAGACAGCGGCGCGCGATCCCGATCAGCCAGGCGAGCGGCTCGCCCTTCCGCGGGTCGAAGCTCTCGCGGTAGCGGAGCGCCCGCTCGAAGGTCGCGCTCGTCACGTCCTCCGCGTCCGGGCCGTCGCCGATCCGGTAGGCGACGTAGGCGTAGACGCGCCGGATCAGCGGCTCGGGATTCGCGAGCGGGTCGCGCTCGAACATCAGCCGCTTCTTTCCTTCATGACGTCATCGTGGTAAAGTTCATGCAGATGGCGAAGGTGAAGACCACGATCTACGTCGACGAGGACGTGATGCGCGCGATTCGGGTGAGCGCAGCGCGCCGCGGGCGGCGCGACTCTGAGGTTGTGGAGGAGGCGCTCAGGTCGTATACGACGCTCGACCTGTTCCGCCGCATCGCGGAGCGCAACGACCTCGATCCCGACGAGGCAGACCGGATCGCTGTCGAAGAGGTGCGCGCTGTCCGTCGGGAGCGCAGCGCGACCACCCGATAGGTGCTTCGGCTCGTCGTCGACCCGAGCGTCTTCGTCTCCGCACTGCTCTCCCCGCGCGGGGCTCCGTTCCAGCTGATCGAGCTGTGGGGGCAGGGTGCATGCGAGATCGTCGTGTCTCCACTGGTCAAAGAAGAGCTGACGAGGGTCTTCGGTCGCGACCCGCTGCGTCACCGACTGCGGGCAGGCGAGCTGGAAGGACTGCTTGCGAGCCTCGACCGCGACGGGATCCCGGTTGCTGACGTCCCCGCGCGGGCGCGCGTAACGGCCGATCCCGCCGACGACTACTTGGTCGCGCTGATGGAGCAGTCGGACGCACACGCGCTTGTCTCGGGCGACCGACATCTGACGACCCTGTCCGCCGAAACGTGCCGCGTGCTCACGCCGCGCGCAGCGGTCGAGCTCGTCGAGGAGATCGACGAGGCTCATCGACCCACCTGAATCGTGCCCGCGCTCGAGCTCGCCTACTCCGAGCTGCACGCGATGAGGCGCGCGAGGGAGCAACCGGCGGCGTAGGTGGCGCGCGCCGTCGTCGATCCGGGCGTCCTCGTATCCGGCCTCATCTCCCGTACCGGTCCGCCGGCGCAGATTGTCGACTTCTGGCTCGAGGGGGCTTTCGAGCTCGTCGTCTCGCCTGCTCTCCTCCAGGAGTTGACGGGCGTGATCGGCCGGCCGAGGCTCGCGCACACGATCCCGCCGAGGACTGCCCAACGGCTCGTCGAGGAACTGCTCGAGTCGGCCGTTCTCGTCGACGACCCCCCGCCCGTGCCGAGCGCCGCTCCCGATCCGAAGGACGACTACCTCGTCGCGCTCGCGGTCGCATGTGGTGCTGACGTGCTGGTCTCGGGCGACCGCCACCTGACCGGGCTCCCCTCGGCGCAGCCTCGGGTGCTCACACCTCGAGCGTTCGTCGACCTGCTCGAGCGGTAGCGCGTTCATCCGCCCGCCTGAGTCGTGCCGAGCTCGGCAAGCTCCGCCCGGAGCTGCGCCACCTCGGGCGACAGCGGGTTGAGCAGGGAGGCCTGGGCTAGCGCCTGCTCCTGCTCGGCTCCCTCGCTCGCGCGGGCGAGGTCGAGCCAGAGCTCCCAGTCGCCTCCGTCCTTCGCGATGGCGCGCTCGAAGCTGCCGCGAGCCGCCTCGAGATCGCCCTGCGCGAGCTGGGCCTGCCCCAGGGCCTGCCACGGCTCGGCCGACCAGGGCGCCCAGCGGGTCGCCTTGCGCGCCTGGGACTCGGCCTGCTCCCAGCTCCCGGCGCGCGCCGCGTCGGCGCTCGACACGAGCGCGTCGTTCCCGACGATCCCGACGAGGGCTAGGGCGGAGAGTGCGAGCGCGGCCACGAGCGCGCCGGCGCGTGCCGGCCTCGTCAGGGCGGGCGGGGAGAGGCTCCCACGCGCCTCGATCAGCGCCGCGGAGGCGCAGAGGAGGGCCGCGAGGGTGACGGCCGTCAGCTCCCAGTCCCAGTCGACGCCGGCGTGGACGAGGTAGGCGGCGTAGGCGCCGAAGGCGGCGGGGACGAGCGCGTGCCGCCGCGCGCGCACGGCGGCGGCGAGCGGTAGGGCGAGGGCGGCCACGAGGAGTGCTAGCCCGGCCGGTCCGAGCTCGGCGAGGGTCTCGAGGTAGAGGCTGTGTGCGTCGCGGATCTTGCCGGCGACGGTCCGGTGCTGGAGCCAGTAGCGCTCGTAGCTGCCCGCGCCCGCGCCGAGCCAGGGGTGGTCGCGGTACTCGTCGAGCGCGACCCGCCACTGGGTGAGCCGGCCGCTTCCCGAGAAGGTGAACAGGCGCTCGTTCAGGTTCGTGCCGCTCTCGGGCGGCGGCGCGGCGAAGGCGTCGTAGGCCTTGCGGACGAGCGTGGGCGGGCTGCCGTAGCGGACGACGACGAGCGCGAGGGCGGCGACGAGCGCGAGGAGGAGCGCGCCTGCGAGCGCGCGACGGGCCGGCCGGACGAGCTCGGCCCGCCGCTCGGCGAATGCGAGCGCCACCGCTCCGGCGGCGGCGAGAGCGGCCAGGCCGATGAGGATGAGGGCGAGTCGGTGGCCCTCGCTGGCGGCGTCGCCGAGCGCCGCCTGCTGGTGGGTGAGGGCGCCGGAGCGCCAGGCGAGGAAAACGGCGAGCGCGAAGCCCGGCGCTGCGGCCACTGCGGCAGCGGCGAGCTGGAGGCGCCTCGGGTCGAGCGCGAGGGCCGCGAGGAGCCCGAGGCCGAGGGCGATCCACGCTCCCCGGCTGAAGGTGAAGTAGAGGGTGGGGAGGAGGACGACCGTCGAGGCGGCGGCCACCCCGCGGACGGTCAGAGAGCGGGCCCGGGCGGCGAGGCCGAGCGCGAGCAGCGCGCCCATCGCGGCGAAGAGCCCGAGGGCGTTCCAGTAGCCGACCGGAGCCGACAGCCGGTAGCCGGCGATGGCGTCGAAGACCCCGAGGCGGTCGGGGAGGAGGCGCGTCGCGAGCGCGTAAGCGCAGACGATCGTGATCGCCGCCCAGGTGCCGCCGAGGAGGGCGGAGGCGGAGGCCCGCCGCGCGAGGAGGAGGGCGGCGAGGACGCCGGCCGGGTAGACGAGCGCGCGTTCCGCCTCGAGCACCGTGGCCGTCGGCGAGGACGTCCAGAGCGTCGACAGGAGGATCCAGCCCGCGAGCGCCGCGAGCGCGGCGAGGAAGGCGAGCTCGAGACGGCTGAGCCGAACCTCGGCGGCGAGGGAGAGCGCGAGCACGCTGACCCAGAGGGGGACGAGAGCCGCCCAGCCCCAGGAGGTCGGGAAGTAGCCGCCGTTCGTGGCTGCGAGCGGGGTCAGGAGGGCGAGGGCGAGCAGGGCGGCGCCCGCGTTCGGGCCGACCCGCACCCTGCTCGCGGGCCTGGTGAGCGAGAGCGCGCGCGCCCTGAGCCCGGCGACCGTCACGGCGGTTCACCGTCCCTCAAGACCTCCTGCCCTCCACGACGAGAAACCAGCCGAGCCGTCCTGGCACGAGCTTCTGCACCCACCGCGGCGCGAACCTCGCGCGCGAGAGCCGGACGTCGTAGGCGGTGACGACAGGCGTCACCGCCAGCTCGTCCAGGCCTGCGAAAAGATCTCGCGCCTCTCCGATCGAGTACGCGCGCGTGCCGATGCTCTCGTGGTGGTGCCAGATCACGTGCGCGAACGAACGCCACGGCCGTCCGCGCAGCAGCGCGTTGACGATCCAGCTCTGGACGGCGACGAGCGAGTGGCGATGGTAGACCATGACGCAGACGCGGCCACCGGGGCGTGTGACGCGCAGGATCTCGCGCACCGCGCGCTGCGGGTCCTCCGTGTGGTGGACGACGCCCCACGAGTAGACGAAGTCGAACGTCCCGTCTGGGAAGGGGAGGCTCTCCGCGTCCGCCCGGAGAACCTCGGCGGCGAGCCCCTCGAGCTCAAGCCGCCTGCGCGCCAGGCACACCGCGTGCTCCGTCAGGTCGACCCCGGTCAGGACGGCGCCGCCACGCGCGAAGCGGACGAAGTCCGTCGCGGGACCCACGCCCACCTCGAGCACGCGCTGGCCGCGCCGGCGGTCGAACCCCGCGAACCTGGCGATGAACGGCTGGGTGCGCTCCCGGCCCCGATCGAGCCGTGCGAAGAACTCCGCGCTGCCCTCGAGCGCGTCGAGCTCGCGGGTCCCGCAGGGCGTGTCGTCCCAGAACCGCCGGACGCGCTCCTTGAGGTCGAGGGCCGTGGTCATCGCGCCAGCCTGACCTCCTCTCGCGGAATCCGAGCGGACGCGGCGGGCACGGCGCGGATCGCCTGGACGGTGAGCTTGTTGCCGAATCTGCCTGCGACCCGGTTCACCGCGTGGAAGCCGACCCTCATCAGGTGAAAGAGCGGCCCTCGTGACAGCACCTCGATCACTCGCCCCGGCTCGTGGCGGAAGTACATCGCGTACCGCTGTGCGGCGACGATGCCGAAGCCGGCCGCCTCGAGCGCGGCGGCGATCTCCCGCTCGCGGAGGCGCTCGACGCGGTTGCCCGCCTCCTCGAACTCGAGTGCCAGACCTAGCCGGACGGCCAGGGCGGTCACGGCGGCCCGCGCCGGCTCGTTGACCGAGATCGCGAGCCGCGCCACGCGCGCCATCTCGCGGAGGCCGTCGAAGGGGTGCGCGAGATGGTGGAGGCCGTCGTGGACGTACACGAGGTCGATCGCGCCGTCGGCGAACGGCAGGCGCTCCACGTCGGCCACGATCGGGGCGATCGAAAGGCCGTAGCGAGACGCCCGCTCGCGTGCACGGCGCGCGGCCCCGAGCGAGATGTCCGACGAGATCACGGCGGCGCCGCGGCGGGCGAGGAACTCGGCGTCCATCCCCGAGCCGCCGCACACCGTCAGGGCCGTCGAGCCGCTCAGTGCCGTCGCCAGCCCGCGGACGCTTCGGCGGAACTTCTCGAGGTACTGCCACTCGTAGAGGGCCGGCGTTCCGTGGGGGCGCGTGATCTCGAGCTCGTCGTCCGCCTCCTCGTCGAACCAGCTCGCCTGGCGGCGCTTCAGCTCGTCTCCCCCGTCGGCGACGAGCAGCGGGATCCCGTCGACGATCGGGAACGCGCGCCGGCAGACGGGGCACGTGAGCGCGTCGGGCGCGCGGTGGAGCTTACTCCGGCACAGCGGGCAGGCGAGCAGGGGGACGAGGTCAGTCACCTCGCCTCCGCATCGCTTCGGCGGCGGCCTCCTGCTCGAACAGGTTCGCGTTGACGAGCGCCTCGTGGAACGCGATCAGCTGCGAGTAGATGAGGCCCTGGCGTCCGTCGAGAAAGCCTCGCCTGAGCACGTACATCCAGAGAAAGCGGATGACGGGACGCCCCGGCAGGCGGTGCCAGACCCGCGTCTTCAGTGCGCGCCGCCGCTCGGGCCAGGTGCCGAGGAAGCGCCCCGGACGCTGGCCCTCGGTCGCTCCCCGGCGGGCCTTCAGGATCTCGGCGGCCTCAAGGGCGGCGTAGCGGCGGTGCCGATCGACGAAGGCGTCGATTCCCTTCAGGTTCTCGTGCAGGAGAGCCTCGCGGAGGAAGCCGGCGTTCCCCTCGAGTAGGACGTGCTCGTGCACGAGCCTGTCCTCGTAGCGGGCCTTGCCGCGGCGGAAGAGCCGCAGCTGATAGTCCGGGTACCACCAGGCGTGGCGGAGCTCTCGACCGAGGAACACGAAGCGGCGCGGCAGGTAGTAGCCGTCGAAGCCGTTCTGCCGCACGGTCCCGACAAGCTCGGCCCGGAGGGCCTCGGTCACGATCTCGTCGGCGTCGAGGAAGAGCACCCATTCGGTCTCGAGCGGGAGGTGCTCGAGAGCCCAGTTCTTTTGCGCCGAGTAGCCCTCCCACGGATGCTCGACGACCGTGGCGCCGGCCGCCACGGCCAGCTCCCGGGTCCGGTCTCGGCTGCCGGAGTCGAGCACGAAGACGGGGCCGAGCGACAGCGCCGCGGTCGCGGCTCGCTCGACGTGGAGCTCCTCGTCGAGCGTCGGGATCACCGTCGAGACAGAGCTCATGCGGCACCCCCGAGCTCGGCGACGCGCGTGCCCGACCGCTCGTAGAGAGCGTCTGCGAGGCGAAAGAGGGAGGTCATCGTTGGCGCTACCGCCTCGAGCGAGAAGCCCCGAAGGCGAGCGGTGCCGTCCAGCGCGGCGAGGTGCTCTCGGTAGATCGCATGATGCGGAAGCGCCCTCGGGGGCAGCTCCGCACCGACGGCCCGGAGGCGCTGCCCGACGGCCCCGAGGAGCCGCCCGAGGTCCGAGGCGATGTCGGCGAGCGGGTCGTACCTCGTCGGCAGCACCCGGAACCTGTCCGGGTAGAAGTCGAGGAGGCACGTGGCCCGCTCGAACGTGAGCACGACCTGGAAGAGCCGGTTCCGTCCCGCCACGTCGAGCTCGAAGCGAAGAGTCGCGCCGTGCTCGAGCTCGGCGACGCCCTTGAAGGAGAGTGTCTGGTGGCCTCGCAGGTCGTCGACGACGATCGCGTGCCGCACGGCTTCGATGCCCCCACCCACGACGAAGACGAGGTCGAGGAGGTGGAGAGCCATCTCCAGGAGCAGCACGCGGTTGGCCTTCTCGTCGCGCATCCAGCGCGCCTTCTGGCTCTGGATTGGCGGCGAGCGGAAGCCGACCTGCGCGTCGACGAGCGGGCCGACGTCGTGGCTCACCAGGAAGTCCCAGAGCTCGAGGCTTCCCGGCCGGAGCCGGTAGTTGTGGACGATCGTGACCGGCTGCGCCGCGGCTCTCGCGGCTCGAGCCAGCTCCCGCCAGCTTCGAAGGGTCAGAGCGGCGGGCTTCTCGAGGACAAGCGACGCACCCCGTTCTAGGAGCTCCTGCCCGAGTTCGACGTGGGTGAAGCCCGGCGTCGCCACGACGGCCGTCGCGCCGGCGATGGATTGGTCGTCGAGCTCCGCCAGGCTCGCGACGGCGCGGCACCCCGGGAGCGCCGCCGCGGCGCGCGTGGCGAGACCGAGATTGGCGTCGACGACGGCAGTCGGCGCGAGGCGCCGGAGCGACCGCAGAGCCGGCAGGTGCATCTCCTGGGCGATGCGGCCCGCTCCCAGGAGGATCACGGGAATGGGAGGACCGGAGGGAGCCGGTCTGCGAGCGCAGGCCAGGAGGATCCGGGCCTCGCGGCGCACGGTGCCTTCTCCGCCGCCGCTTCCGGGGCTCGGAGCGGGGGCCTCCGGTGTGAGAGCCGACCGGATTGCCGTCTGAAGGCTCCCGCGGGGGCGAAGAGCGACAGCCTCCCAGAAGCGCTCGTGTGGCAGGTCCCGAGGCTCGAAGGTGTAGAGCCGGCGCACCGCATGCGCGAGCGAAGCCCGCCCTCCCGCGACGGACCGCGCCGCGTCGATGACCGCGGTCGCAGCGCGTGCCGCCCGGTACGGCAGCCACACGGCGTGGAGATCGCGCCCCGAGAGGCGGCCGTAGTGGCGCAGCAGGTCGCGCTTGTCGGGCGGGTCGCCGGAGAGGACATCGAAGGTGTGGAGGGTCCCGGGCTCGGCCGGCTTCTCGAGGAGCGCGAGGAGGCCCCTGCAGAAGTCGGCAGCTTCGAGGAGAGGAACGCCCTGCGTGGCGCTCCCGAGCCCGAGGGCGAGCCCGAGGGGTAGCTCGATGGCGACACCGGCCAGGGGACTCGCCATTCGCCATCCGAAGACGAGGCCCGGTCGCAGGATCACGATCTCCGGGCCGTCCGATCGGGCGCGCGCCGCCTCCGCCTGCAGGGCCCGCTCGGCGAGCGTCTTCGAGCTTGCGTAGGCGCCTCGCGACTCGGGCCTCGGCTCGAGCGCGAGCCCGCCGGCCGCAGAGGGGTCGGGGGCGACGGGTCCCGGGTAGACGCTCATCGAGCTCACGTGCACGAACCGCGGGACACCTCGGCCTCGGGCGGCCGCGTACGAGGCGAGGGTTCCGTCGACGGCCACCTCGGCCATCTCCTCGGCCGATCCATCCGATCCCGTAGCGAAGTGGACGACGGCGTCGAGACCGGCCGGTAGGTCGTCTCCCCGGATGGCGCGGACGTCCTTGACCACCACGCTTGTCGCCAAGCCGAGCTCGGAGGACGGCCGGCGGACGACCGCGTGAAGCTCGTGCCCGTCGCGGGCCGCCGCCTCGGCGAAGCTCGCACCGAGGAATCCGGTCACTCCCGTGGCGAGGATCTTCACGCCTTCTCCTCCGTGATCTCGGCCTCGGGCGCGCGCGGGCGGGCGTCCGAGACCGTGAGCGAGGCGTACGCTCGGCGCAGTCGGTCGCCGTGGAGCTCCATCGAGAGCTCGCTCCGAGCCGCGTGGCCTGCGCGTTGCGCCCGACGGTGGAGCTCTTCCCCGTCCTCCAGAAGGGAAAGGACGGCCATCGCGATGCCGTGTGGGTCGGGCTCGACGACGAAGCCGCACTCGTTCGACCGCACGAGCTCGGCGATCCCTGTTTGCGGAGACACCATCACCGGCACGCCCGCGCTCAGCGCTTCGGCGGCAGCCATCCCGAAGCACTCGTACGCCGAGGGGGCAACGAGCAGGTCGATCGACCGGAAGAAGGCCGGCTTGTCCCCGTCGGAGACGAAGCCGAGCACCTGCACCCTGTCGGCGAGGTCGGGGCCGGCGAGGCGCCGAAGGAGCCACGCGCGCATCGCCGGGGGGCCGTCTCCTGCGACGACGAGGCTGACCGTCGACGGTAGAAGCGCGAGCGCATCGACGAGCACGTCGAGGTTCTTCTTCGGGTCGAGCCGCCCGAGGTATCCGAGGCGGAGCTCGCCCCCCGCCGTCGCGGAGACGTGGGGCTCGCCTCCCGCGGGCAGGATCGGGTGGGCGAGGACGAGGATCCTGTGCCTGCGGCCGCGCCCGACCGAGTCGTCGCGTTCCAGCTCCGACGCGAAGACGACGAGATCGAAGGAGGCGAGGAGGACGGAGCGCAGGAGCCGCTTTGCCGTGCGGACGAGCCGGCCGGACTTCCGCAGGTCGAACTCCGTGAGGCTCTCGTGCGGCGAGAGCACCGCCGGCCGGCCCTGGAGCTTGGCTGCGAGAAGGCCTGCGACGGTCGACAGCGTCCAGGCACCGTGGACGTGCACGAGGTCGAAGGCTCTGGCGTGCCGGACCAGCCACCCAGCGAGCGGGAGGCTCGCCCCCCAGCGCCGGCCGCGCGCGCCGAAGAGGGGCGTCAGCTCGAAGACCCTGATCTCGACGCCCTCCTGCTGAAGCTCGTCGAGCCGGTCCGGCGCAGGCCGCGCACCTCTCGCGTCGACCGGAAACGCGAGCGTGACGGCGATACCGGCTCGCTGAGCCGCGAGAGACGACAGGACGGTCGAGAGGGTGGGCCCCCCGAACCGGGCGTCCAGGCCGCCGCTGACGCGAAGGACTCTCATCCCGTTACGGTCACTCGCCGGCAGAGGACGAAGGTCGAGCTCAGATCGTCGTCGTCGCCGCGCCTCTCCAGCCGCCGGAGGAGCCACGAGGAGACGGCGCGGTACGGGGCCGAGTGGTAGAGCGAGTACGTGCGAGCACCCGCTTTTCGCACGAGCAGCTCGAAGAGCCGGAGGATCGCGTAGACGTAGTAGTAGCCGCGCCACAGCGCGCGGAACTGCGGCAGCCGGCGATTCACCTGAAAGCCGTGGCTCGCCAAGACGTCAGCCAAGGCGGTCGCGGAGTAGTGGCGGTAGTGGCCGATGAGGTCCCGGTACGCGGGCCAGTAGTACGTGCTCGGCACGGACAGGAGGAGGTAGCCGCCCGGCTTGACGACGCGCTCGAGCTCCGCCAGTGCGTCCGCGTCGTCGGGCAGGTGCTCTAGCACCTCGAGACACAACACGAGGTCCCAGGCCCCGGACTCGACGGGAAGCCGCGGAAACGCCCCCCTCGCGAAGCGGTCCCGGGCGTCCGGGTGCATTCTGCTGGCTCTCTCCAGGGTCTTCGCGCTCGGATCGAGCCCGACGTAGGCGACCGACGGGGGCAGGTGGTCGAGGGCGACGCCGAGGCCGCAGCCGACGTCGAGCACGCGTGCGACCCCGGAGGGGAAGAGGCGGTCGAGCTCGCGCCTCACGACACTGAAGCGCCAGACGTTTCGCACGTCCTCGAGGTACTCGAGGACGTCGTGCTCGGCGAAGAACTCGTCGTACGAGGAGAGTTCCTCGATGCGCGAGCGCTTGTGCTTTGCGAGGCGCAGGAGCGCGAGATCGAGCCGGTCGAGCGCGCTCGCCCGCGAGGCCATCGCCGGCGTCACGGGGCGACTCCGGCAGACACGTCTGCTCCGGTCCGAGCGAGACCGACCGTCCAGCGGCAGAGGGCGTAGAGCGCCCAAGGCCGCAGCCAGTGGGTCCGTCCCTTGCCGAACGCTTGCCAGACGCCGAGCGCAGCCTCGGAAGCGACGATGTCGGCGAGGGCGCGGGGTGGGTCTCGGAGCGCTCCGTCCACGGACTCCCCGAGCTCGCCTCGCATCCAGTCGGCGAGCGGGAGGAGGAATCCTTGCTTCCTTCTTGCGGTGACCTCGGCGGGCACGACGTCGCGAGTGGCCTCGGCGAGCATCGCCTTGCCGCGCCCCGCCTTCGTCTCGCCGGGCAGGGTGAGCAGCCACTCGACCAGGACGTGGTCGAGGTACGGAGCCCGAAGGTCGATGCTGTGAGCCATGCTCAGGGCGTCGATGTCGCGCAGGAGCACGTTCCTCGTGTAGTTCTCAAGGCTGAGAAGGGAGAGCTGGTTGAACACGTCGCCGCGCGTGTCGATTCGCCCGGGAAGGGGGAGCGGGACGTCCGCGCCGCCATCGCGCAGGAGTCTCCGGACGTCGCCGGGCAGGAAGAGACGGCGAAGGAGCTCGTACGACGAGCCCTCGGCCAGCTGGCCTGCGAGCCATGCGCTGAGCTTGTCCGCCTGGCTCCCGCCGAGGGCGACGCCCGCCGCGCGACCCGCAAGTCCCGCAATGGGCCGAGGAAGCTGCCGCGCACGCTCGAGGAGCGTCACGCGGCGCTGGTAGTCGAAGCCGTCGAAGAGGTCGTCCGCGCCGAGCCCGGATAGCGTGACCGTCAGACCCGCCTCCCGGGCCGCGCGCGAGACGGCATACGTGTTCAGTCCGTCGAAGCTCGGCTGATCCATCGCAACGAACGCGTCGTCGAGCCAATCGAGCAGCTCCCGCGGCTGCAATGTGACTCGCACGTGTCGCGAGCCTGCGCGCGCGGCGACGAGGTCCATGTACGGAGCCTCGGAGAACGCCGGATCGTCGAAGACGACCGAGACGGTGCACAGGTCCTGCGCCTCGCGGGCGGCGAGCCCGACGAGGACGGAGGAGTCGAGCCCACCGGAGAGGAAGACACCGAGCGGTACGTCGCTCAGCAGGTAGAGGCGCACGGCCTCCTCGAGCCGCGCACGCAGCTCGTGGACGGCATCCTCTCTGGTCATCCGGAGGCTGCCGCCCTCGGGGGCATGCCAGTATCGATGGAAGCTGAGCTTGTCGTTGCGAAGGACTGCGGTGTGCGCCGCAGGAAACGAGAAGACATCGTCGATCGCGGTCAGCGGCTCGCTCACCGCGCCGAACGTGAGGTAGGTCTCCAGGCCTGCTCTCGAGAGTCTGGGGGGGACGAGACCGCTGGCGAGGAGCGTCTTGACCTGAGAGGCGAAGAGGAATCTCCCTGCCTGCTGCGAGTAGTACAGCGGCTTCACGCCGAACCGGTCACGAGCGAGGAAGAGCAGCTGCTCGCGCTCGTCCCAGATCGCAAACGCGAAGGCGCCTCGCAGGTGATGGACGCAGTCGACGCCGTAGCGACCGTACGCCTTGAGTAGGACTTCCGTGTCGCAGCGCGACGCGAAGGTCTCGCCCGCCGCCACAAGGCGCTTCCTCAACTCCTCGAAGTTGAAGATGAGGCCGTTGAAGACGATCGTCGTCCCGCGCTCCCGATCGACCATGGGCTGATGCCCGGCGGGGGACGGATCGAGGATCGCGAGTCTGCGTGCCCCGAGAGCGACGGCGGTACCGTTGCGCTCGAAGAGCTCGACTCCGCCGTCGTCGGGGCCGCGTCGCAGCATCTGGGCGCACATCCGTTGCACGGCCTGCTCCCCCTGCCGCGGGCGTCCACCCCAGACGCCGGCTATCCCGCACATGGAGCAGTCCCTCCCCCGGCGTTCTGTGACGCTCCTCGAGTCCCTGCAAGAGGTTCCTCCCCTAGCAGCGCACGGTCGCCGATCTGCTCGTCACTCCCGTTCGAGATCGCCCAGAAGAACCTGGCGAGCCTCTCCGACTGCTCGGGAAGCGAGTAGCGCTCCGCGACGACGCGCCGGCCCTCCGCTCCCATGCTGGCGCGCAGCCCGGAGTCGTCGACGAGCCGCAGGAGGGCGTCGACCCACTCGTTCTCGGTCGTTGCGAAGAGGCCGGTCACGCCGTTCTCGACCACCTCGCAGTTGTGCCCGACCGGCGAGCAGACTACGGGTAGGCCCGCAGCCATGTACTCCTTGAGCTTGAACGCCTCCTTGCCGCGGTTGTACGGCGTGTCGGCGAGCGGCATGATCCCGATGTCAAAATCGGCGAAGAGGCTGAACTCGCGCCGGGGCGCCCATCGCTCCCAGAGAAGGCGCGACCCGAGCTCGGGCGCCTCGAAGGCCTCGTTGCTCACGACCTTCACCGAGACGTCGCGGGCACGGCAGACCCGCGCGAGCGCCGGCACGGCCGGCGCGAAGTGCGTGTGCGGGAAGTGTCCGACCCACCCGATCACGAGGGGTCCGCCGTCCCGATGCTCCCTGGTCGGGTAGCGGCTCACGTCGAGGGATCCCGGGAAGAGCACGACGTTGGGGTTGACGCGCCGCGCGTAGCTCGCGATCTCCTGGTTGCCCGTGAGTACCCAGTCGGCAAGTCGGAAGCGGGCCCGAAAGCGCCACGGGGAGACGCTCGTGTAGAGGGCATCGTCCAGGTGGTAGACGATCCTGCGGCCTAGGAGCACCCCCGCGAGAGCGCTGGCAAGTACCTCGAGAAGGGGCGGCGAGCTGTACCGGAACATGCTCCGCTGGACGAAGATCACGTCGCAGCCAAGGGCCCGGACGAGCTGGGCGATGCGCCGCGGGGCGACGATGCCGTACCAGTAGAGGGCGGCGATCGGGCGGCGAAGCTTTCCAGCCGGGCGGTTGAACAGTGCGTGGAGCCGATCACTTGACGGAAGGAACAGCTTCCCCTCGATACCGTCTCGCGCGAGGAACGGAAGAGGGCGCTCGCAGAAGGTCCGGGTGGCAGCGTTGACCAGGGGGAGCATGGGAAAGAATGCAACCCGGAGGCGGGGCGAACCCGTCTTCCGGCGATGCGAGCGCCGCCACGTCACCGGCGGTTCCTCCGCCCGGCGAGGGTTGCCTGGCACGCTTGCACGATGCCTTCCGCGGCGACATCGTAGGTCCACTCGCTCACGATCTCGAGCGACCGCGCGCCGAACCGCTCACGCACATCCCGATTCGACACCAGCCGCTCCAGCGCGTCCGCCACAGCTGCCACGTCGTCGTGGGCAACGACGAGGCCATTTTCGCCCTCCCGGACGAGGTCGGGTGCGCAGCCGACCAGGTCCGAGACGACGAGGGGGAGACCGAAGTTCATTGCCTCGTTGACGACGATGCCCCAGGTCTCCTCGACCGACGGGAGGACGAACACGTCGGCGGCGGCGAAGGCGCGCGGGACCTCCGAGCGATTGAGGAAGCCGGCGAAGTGGACGTCAGGGATACGCGCTTCCTTCACCCGCCTTCGCAGCTCCGACTCGAGCGGGCCCTCTCCGACGAGGAGGAGGGCGCACTCGTGCCGACTTCGAACGCGGGCGAAGGCGTCGAGGACGAGGAGGGGGCGCTTGCGATCGATGAGCTTCCCGACGAAGAGGACGACGGGACAGCCCGCCTCGATGCCGAAGCTTCCCCGGGGATCGTCGGTCGCCCGAAGCTCGCGCGCCTGCTGCCGGAGATCCTCGTTGTCCACGCAGTAGGGCGCGAAGAAGAGCTTCCGATCGGGGACGCCGTACCTGCGGAAGTAGCCGCGGTTGTTCGAGCCGATGTAGAGGCCGTGTACGCAACTGAAGAGGCCGCGGAGGATTGCCCACCGCACGAGGCGCTTCGGCAGGGGCCGGTGTTTCGGGAGGAGCGTCATCTCCTCACGGAGGAGAACGGGCATGTGCCGCCCACGGGCGGCGAGCATGGCGAGCCAGATCGTCAGATACGAGAAGCCGTGCACCCAGAGGACGTCATGGCCGCCTCGGAGGATCCGAGGGACGATGTCCGTATCGCGAAGGGCGAGGAAGCCGTCGGCGACTTCGTTCGTGTCCGCCCTTCGCAGGAACTCGTGGCGGTAGCCGCCGAGAAGGTCGACGTCCCAGACGACCTTGCGGGTGCCGAAGCTCGCGTCGTACGGACGGAGGCCGCCGCTGGATGCGTAGTAGACGGTGAGGTCGAGGCGCGAGTCCTTTGCCAAGCGGCGGTAGAGCGGGACCTGGTAGAAGACTGGACCAGCGGCGACGGCCGCGAGACGGATGGCCCCGGGCTCGGTGACGGTCACTGTTCTCTCCCGAGCAACGGGGACGACCTTCGGTGCTCGGGCGAGGAAGTGGAGTAGCTTACCGTTGTCCATTCCTCGAAGCCGAGCTCTCTCATCCTCTGGTCGTTCCAGGGCCCGTCCCACCTCTCCAGGCTGAGTCCCATTCGGCGTCGCAACAGGTCCACGATCCACCTCTTCCACGGGGCACCTGCCAGGTGATCGTGACCCAGGATCACCTCAGGGCGAAGTACGGTCTCCTGGTTGTGCTCCAGCCAGTCCTCCCGGAGCTCAACTTTGACAGCAGTGAAGAGCAGGTTGGCTGGCAGAGCGACGTTTCCGTCGATGGCGAAATGATGGAGACGAAATCGTCGGAGAAGATAGGCAAGGCCGTCCGGGCAGAATCGCCAGTAGTCCTTGTCGTGGCGGTGAATCGCCGTCCGCAGGGGAACTGCCCCGAAGACAACTCCGCCGGGCTTCGTGATGCGCCAGATCTCATCGACTGCCCGCCACGGCGCATAGACGTGCTCGAGCACGTAGAAGACGAGGCACGTCCCTGCAAATGACTCCGGTATCGAAGTCGTGCCGCAAATGTCTCCAAGGAAATCGAGCGGCGGGGCGTCGCTGTACTGACGTACGTCGTGGGTGAAGAACGAGTGACAGCCACGCGCACGAAGCGGTCCGCGGTGGAACTCATGATCCCAGCCGGCGCCAATCTCGAGAACCGGCTCTGGGCAAGGAAGCTCCTCCAATCTGGCCCGCAGGTACGGCAAGTCAATCGGCAGCATGCGTCTCCTGTGGTGCGCCTCGCGTAGGCTGGACCGTTCCCGTTGAGAGGATCAGTCGGTAGGCGGCAGCGATCCGCTGCTGGTAGTGGAGCCATGTGTACCGAGCTGCGATGAGTTCGCGTGCGCAAGCTCCCAGCTCACGGCGCGCGGGCGGATTCCGGAAGAGGTAGAGGATTCGCCCGGCAAGGGCGTCACAGTCGCGCTCGGGAACGAGGAAGCCGTCGACGCCGTCCCGCACGACCGAGCCGCTCGCTCGTGTCGTGATGACCGGGAGCCCCGACGCCATCGCCTCGTACGTGACGAGCGCCGATCCCTCGCAGAGGGAGGGGAAGACGAAAACGTCGCTGTTCTTGAACCACCGGTCGACCCCGTCGCGCGGCACCTGCCCGACCCAGCGGGCGACGCCCCGGTACCGGTTGAGCAGCTCGCGCCCGTCTCGATCGGCCGGGCCCACCAGGACGAGCTCGGCGCCCGAAAGGCCGAGCCGGCGCCACGCTTCGAGCAGGTAGCGGACGCCTTTGCGCAGGGACACGTTCCCGACGAAGAGCGCGCGGAAGATGTCGTCTGGCCGTTCGTCTGCCGGCGCGAAGCGGCCGACATCGGCGCCGTAGGGGACCATCAGGAGCCGGTCCGATGGGACTCCGTGCTCAACAAGGCAGCCGGCGACGTGCTCGGAGGGAACCAGGAGGAAGTCGGCGAGGGTTCGCTCTTCCTGGACCCGCCGCGTCAGACCGGGAGGAGCGGGACGCCCGCCCTCCTGCTCGAGGACGGCGTTCGCGACCTCGTGGGCGTTCGGCACGTCGAGGACGGTTGTCGCCCCGAGTTCCTTCGCCGCTCGCAGCGCCGCGAGGCAGCTTCCCTCGAAGCCGTGGACGATCTGCGGAGGCGGCTCGAGCGACCGGAGCCAGCGGGCGATCGCGGCGTCGCAGCGTCGGTCGCCCCAGCGCTCGACCGCCGCGCCTCTGGGCAGCCGCCGGAGGGCGCGGCCCGCGACGGGGTACGCGGGGAAGGACCTGACGAGGCCCGGGTCGAGGCTCCCGTTCATGCGGGCGCGAGCGGAGCGCGCGATCGGGCCAGCGAGCGGGAGGTGGCTCACGCGGCGGGCCAGCCCGGCGAGGAGGTCGTCATCGCGCACGAAGACCGCAGTCGCGAACGCGCGCAGCAGGCCCGCTTCCTGCGCCGCGAGCACTGTCTCGTACGTGTGCTGGCGCCCGGGATGGCAGACGACGACCGGCGGCGTACCGGCCGGGCGCTGGCCGGCTTCGGGCTGAGGGACGGTGAGCGGCGACGCCTTTGTCATTCCAGCGGAAGGGAGGGATCGTGGGGCGGAGCGCCCCGGTCGAGGGACGGGATCCTTGTGAGAAGCCCGGCGAAGAGCCAGAAGTAGACGTTGACCGGGTCGAGGTCGAGGTACTGGCCCTTGACGCCGGCGAAGGTGATGCAGACGAGGAAGGCGAGGAGCGCCGCGGAAACCGCCTTGAGCCGCGGGTCGCGCAGGTCCCGGTGGGCGCGGAAGCAGCGGACGAGGATCGTCCCGAAGAGGAGGGCGACGAGGACGAGGCCCGCGACCCCGAGTTCGAGCTGGACCTTGACCCACCAGCTCTCGTACCACTGACCTCCGACCGCGGGGAACAGCTCGCCCCGCGAGTAGGCGTAGCGGGCGCCGACCGTGTCGATGCCCGTGCCGAGCCCGGCGAGGGTCAGCCCGAAGGCCTGCCGGAACCCGTCGACGAAGAGAGACTGGAAGTACTGGCCGGCGATGCTCAGGGTCTGGCCGGCGACGGCGCCGATGCTCGCGCCGATCAGCGCAAGGGCTCCCAGGAGGACGCCGGCCGGAGCGAGAAGGCGGGCGACGGGGAGGCCTCGGCGGCGCTCGAGCAGGACGACAAGGACCACGAGCCCGGGCACGAGCAGGAAGACGGCGCGGGCGCCGGTGAGGAATGCCGCGGCAAGCGCGAGGAGCCAGACGGCGACTCCCGCCGGATCTCGTCGGCCGCCGCGGGCGCCCCGCCACCACGCGTACCCGACGGCCACCATCGTGACCGCGAAGCCGAAGTACTGCGCGACGAAGGAGAACGTGCTCGGTACGCGGCGGAGGGCTCCGCCCGCTCCGTAGCTGAGCTCGGCGAAGTTCTGGGTCACGGCCACGGCCGCGTCCCCGTAGTAGCCGTACACCGTGCCGGCTCTGCCGCTGTAGATGAGCGCCGCCTCGAGGGCGCCCAGCATGAGAGGGACGACGCCGGCGGCGACCATCACCGTGAGGACGCGGAAGAGGTCGCGCCTCGTCTCGACCAGGTGGTAGGCGAGGAAGTAGAGCGGGATGTAGAGGAGCCAGACCTTGATCCCGATCAGTCCGACGAAGAGGTTCGGGAGGGTGGGGTTGAGGGCCTGGCCGACGACGAGCAGCGCGAGCAGCCCGAGGAGAACCGTCGGCGCGCCCGGGAAGGAGACGCGGAGCCGGCGGCCGAGCGCCACCGCCACGAAGCCGATGTAGGCCGGGATGACGAAGAGGAAGTCCTTGGCGAGGAGGGCGGCGACCTGACCTTGTCCGCCCGGATACGTCGCGATGATGGCGAGCCCGGAGAAGGGCAAGTAGACGAGCAGCCCCATGATCGACCAACGCCAGTTCCGGAGGCCGAGGAGGAACGCGGCCCCCACGATCGCGAGGAGCGCCGCCGGGGCTGCGTACCCGCGGGCGACGAGGACGCCGGCGAGAACAGAGGCGCCGGCGGCTCCCAGGGCCGCCGCGGCGCTCGACCAGACAGGCACGACGCCGAGGAGAGGGTTGCGGCTGCGCGCGGCGATCACGGGCCGCCCCCCGGTCCGCAAGCGGCTTTCTGGCAGAGGAAGAGGGAGCGGTGCGCGCGGCCCGCCAGAGGCCGGAGGCGCTCCCGCGAAGGCCTGTCCATCGCGACGAGGCGGAAATCCGCCGACTCGAGGAGCCGCAGGAGCTCGGGCCCGCGAAAGCGGAAGGTGTGGGCGCGCACGCCTACTGACGAGCGGTACCGGCGTTGCACGTAGACGTGAAACCGAAGCAGGCTGAGCGTCGAGACCGTGTCGCAGCCCAGCAGGAACCAGCCTCCGGGACGGACGATGCGATACGCCTCCCGCACAACGGCGGCGGGATCGAGGACGTGATCCAGGACGTTGTAACAGACGGCCAGCTCGAACCGATCGGGCTCGAGCCCGGTCCGCTCGCCCGTCGCGCGGACGTGAACGTACGGGGCTGCGCGGCAGGCCTGGACCGCCGCGACGAAGATCGCGGGCAGGCCGAGCTGATGCGGATCGAGGAGGGGAAGCGGCTCGACGCCGACGAGAGTGCGCGGGGAAGCGGTCGGCAGGAGGTGAACGCAGCCGACGCCGAGCGGCCCGATCCCGATCTCCACCCAATCGCCGCCGTCCGGCCGCATGGGCAGAAGCGACCGAGCCCACGCGGCTGCCTGCGTCTTCTCGGCGAGGATCCGGGCGAACTCTGCCGCGTCGGAGCAAAGCCCGTCCCAGTAGGACTGCTCGGCCTCCTGCGCGACGTGCCAGCGGTCGATCGACACGGCGCGGCTCACAGGCGCTCCCCTTCTTCGGGAAGGCGATGCGGCGAGACGCTCGGGGCTTGGGCAGGGTGGAGGGCGAGGCGAAGGTCGGCGAGCCGTGGGACGAGTAAGTCGCTCACCGGGACGCCGAGCCCGCGCGCCGCCCGGGCGGCCATCCAGGCCGTGCTGACCGTGTAGGCGACGAGGGACGCCACGGCGGCGCCCATGAGTCCCAGAGCCGGCAGGAGAACCGCCAGCCCCCCGACCGTCGCGAGGAGGGCGACCGCCTCGGCGACACCGGCGTCGAGGGGGCGCCCGGCACCCTTGAGGATGGCACCGAGGGCGCGGTTGACGCTCAGCACGACGGCCGCGACGAGCAGGAGGCGCGCGACGCCGGTGACGCTCCGGAAAGCGTCGCCGAAGAGGAGCCCGAGCAATGCCGGCGTGAAGGCGAGGAGGGGCAGCGCGATAGCGACCGAGGCGAGGAGCGTCAGGACGGTGAACCGTCTCGCGGCGGCGGCGCGGCGGGCGCCGTCGGGCTCGCGGGCGATCGCCGGCAGCGCGATGTAGGAGACCGAGGCGCCGATGAGGCTCGTCGCCGACGTGAAGGTGACGGCGACGACGTAGAGGCCGAGCCTCGCCGGCGCGAGGAAGACGGAGATGACGAGCTGGTCGAGCCGCTCGTTGAGGCTCCCGGCGACGGTGCTGAGGTGGCTGCGCACACCGTAGCCGAGGAGCTGCCGCGCCAGGGCCGGACTGAAGCGGAGGCGGCCCACGCCGGTTCGGTACAGGGCCGCCGCGGCGACGAGCCCTGCGACGAGGTTCGCAGCGAGGTAGACCGGCACCGCCGTCGTGACGCGGAGCGAGCCGGCGAGGGCCAGGGCCACGAGGCCGGCTGCAACGGGTGCCACGGCGAGCAGGCGGAGGAGCTGGAACCAGCCGAAGCGGTGGAACCCGTTCAGGGCGTACATGAGGTGGAGGGCAAGGAGAGTGAGGGGAATGAAGGCGAGGAAGAGGTAGGCGGCGTGGACCGCCTCCCGGTCGTAGCCGGACAGCACGAAGGGGATGGCGAGCGCCGCGGCCCCGACGAGGAGGACGGACTGGAAGACGCCGACGACGAGCGTGCTGCCGACGAGCGTCCCGCGATCGGCGCTGTCGCGCGCCGCGTAGAAGGCGGTGGCGTCCGCGACGCCCAGCGCTCCGAGCGTGGCGAAGAGGGACGGCCAGAGCATGACCGCGGCGAGCTCGCCCCTGCCCTGGGGGCCCAGGGCTCTCGCGAGGAGGACTCCCGTGACGACGTTCAGGCCCTGGATCGCGAGCGACGTGCCGAAACTGGCCGCGAGCGTGCGGCGCAGCCGCGACGGCCGAGCGTCGACCGCGGGCGCCGCCTGGACCATCAACCCGCTGCGGGGATCGCGGTCGCAGGGAAGCGCGTGCTCGCCTCGCCCGCCCACAGCTCGGCGATCGCCTCCGCCGCGGCCGTCCCATCGGCGCTCCGTCCGAGCGGCACGTAGCGGATGAGCGGGTGGGAGGCGATTTCGCCGTCGAGGATCCGCCAGCAGTCGACGACCGTGACCGGCCGGCCCCCGACGAAGTCGGCCGCCCGGAGCGCACGGAAGGCCGGGTCGGGCGTCGCGACGACGACGGCGTCCGCGCCGGCGAGGCTCTCGTGCACGGAGGCGGCGAGCTCGAGCCAGGGCACGGACGACGCGGCCACGAGCGGATCCCAGGCGACCACCCGCGCTCCCCCCTCCGCGAGGAGCCGCGCGATCTCGACCGCCTGCGACTCCTCGACGACGTTCGACTCCGGCTTGTAGGCGAGGCCGAGGATCGCCACGCGAGCGCCCGGCTCGAGGAGGGGGAGGAGGCGGGCGGCGACGCGGCCGGGCAGGCGTCGGTTGGCCGCATCCGTGGCCTCGACGATCGGCGACTCCACCCCCAAGGCGCGGGCGAGGAAGGCGAGGGCGACGGTGTCCCGCGGGAAGCACGGTCCGCCGAAGCCGAGCCCGCCGGTCAGGTAGCGGCGCCCGATGCGGCGGTCGAGGCCGATGGCGCCCGTGACGACGTCGACGTCGCCACCCGGGATGCGCTCGCAGAGCTCGGCGAGCATGTTCGCGAAGCCGATCTTCGTCGTCACGAAGGCGTTGACCGCGATCTTCGCCAGCTCCGCGTTCTCGAGACTCATGCGTACGCACGGAGCGCCGTTCTCGACGATCCTCGCGTAGCAGCCAGCCACCGCGTCGCCCGAACGCTCGTCGAGCTCGCCGACGAGGAGAAAGTCGGGGTTGAGGAAGTCCCGGATGACGCTGCCGAGGGCGACGAACTCGGGGCTGTAGCAGAGGCCGAAGTCCCGGCCGGCGACCTTGCCCGATTCTGCCTCGAGGATGGGGAGGAGGCCGTGGCGGGTCGCGCCCGGCAGGACAGTGCTCGTGAGGGCGACCGTGTGGTAGCCGGTCTTCTCCGCGAGAGCCCGGCCGATCTCCCGGAAGACCTCGCTCACGTAGCGGAGGGAGAAGGCGCCCCGCTCGTCGCTCGGCGTGGGAACGACGACGAAGGACACGTCGGTGGCGAGCACGGCCTCGCGGTAGCTCATGGTGGCGCGGAGACGCTCCCGCCCGGCCGCGATCGTGCCCTCGAGATCGGTCTCGTGGACCGGCGCCCGGCCGGCGTTGACGAGCGAGACGACCCGCTCGTCGACGTCGACGCCGACGACCCGGAGGCCCCGTGCGGCGGCGGCGGCGGCCATCGCCGCCCCCAGCTTGCCGAGGCCGATGACGGAGCAGGCCGTCACGCCGCCGTCATCTCAGACGCGGGGCCGGTGAGCGAGCCGCCCTCGAAGTCGGCGCGCACCTGGTCCTCGATCCATGTGTACGTTCGCGCGAGCCCCTCCTCGAGCGGGATCTGCGGCTCCCAGCCGAGGACCTCCCGCAGGCGGGTGTTGTCGGAGTTGCGGCCGCGCACCCCCTGGGGGCCGTCGACGTGGCGCTTGACGATCGAGACGCCGGCGGCCTCCGCGATCATGTCCGCGAGCCCGTTGATCGTGACCAGCCGGTCCTGGCCGAGGTTGAGCGGCTCGGCGTGGTCCGAGCGCATGAGCCTGTGGAGGCCCTCGACGCAGTCGTCGACGTAGCAGAAGGAGCGGGTCTGATCGCCGTCGCCCCAGATCTCGACCTCCGGGTTGCCGGAGAGCTTGGCGGTCGCGATCTTCCGGCAGAGGGCGGCGGGCGCCTTTTCGCGCCCCCCCCTCCAGGTGCCGAGCGGGCCGAAGATGTTGTGGAAGCGGACGACGCGCGTCTCGAGCCCGAGCTCCTCGCGGTAGTGGAGGCTGAGGCGCTCGGAGATGAGCTTCTGCCAGCCGTAGGCGTCCTGCGGCTGGGCGGGGTAGGCGTCCTCCTCCCGCAGCGGGGTGACGTCCGTGCTCTCCTGCAGGTACTCGGGGTACACGCAGGCCGAGGAGGGGTAGAGGAAGCGCCGGACGCCGTTCTCGTGCGCTGCGCCGATCGTGTGCAGGTCGATCAGCGAATTCGTGTGGAGGATCGTGGCGTGGTTCGCCGAGATGTAGCCCATGCCGCCCATGTCGGCGGCGAGCGCGTACACCTCGTCGACGTCGCGCGTCGCCGCGAGGCAGGCGTCGCGCAGTCGCAGGTCGAGGAGCTCGAACTCGTCCGCTTCCGACGGGGCGTACTCGGGGTGCTTGCCGTCCACGCCTCGCACCCAGTAGCCCTCCCGCTTCAGAAACGACACGAGGTGGTGCCCGATGAAGCCTCCGGCGCCGGTGACGAGCACGCGAACGGGTCTCATGCGGCCCTCCTTGCCGTGGGTGAGGGGTGGTCTCGGGACAGGATCGCCTCCAGGAAGGAGACGAGCGTCTCGAGGGCGGCCTTCGGGTCGAGGACCCGTTCCGCGTACTCCCGCCCGGCTGCTCCGAGCTCGGACGCGCGCCCGGGATCGGCACGGAGCAGCGCGATCGACTGCAGCAGCGCGGCCGGGTCGTCGGGGGGAGCGACGACACCGCCTCCGGCCGCCTCCACCTCGCGCGCCGTCTCGTCGTCGGCGGCGACGGCGGCGATCACGGGCCGCCCAGCGGCGAAGTAGTCGCCGAGCTTCCCGGGCAGCGACATGTTCCGCACGGAGGCGCGCTGGTTGAGGAGGAGCGCGTCGGCGGCGCAGAGCGTGCTCGAGAAGAGCTCGGGCGCCGCGAGGGGAAGGAACGTGACGTTGGCGAGATCGAGGGACCCGGCCAGCGCCCTGAGGCGCTCCGTCTGGTTCCCCCCGCCCTGGAGGACGAAACGGACGCTTCCATCGCTGCGGGCGAGGTGGGCCGCCTGGACGACGTTCTCGAGGCCCTGCTTGTAGCCCATGCTGCCGGAGTGGAGGACGACGAGCTCGTCGGGCCGCCAGCCGAGCCTGGCGCGCGTGGCCTCACGGCCCTCGCTCGGCGGCTCGAGGCGCGTGGGGTTCCGCACGCGCCAGAGGCGTGCCGGGTCGACGCCGCCGGCCTCGAAGTAGTCGCGGAAGCCCTCGGCGACCACGGCGACGCCGGCGGCCCGCGAGGCGAGGGCGGTCTCGACGGCTCGGACCGGCCCCGCGAGAGACCGCGCCCCGCCGACGCCCGCCTGCTCGGCGGCCCGCCCGAGGAGGTCCTGGAAGAGCAGGGCGTAGGGCATGCCGTAGCGCCGGGCCGCCGCGGCGGCGAGCGCGCCGCCGCTCAGGCTCGGGACGATCCCGAGCGCGAGGTCGGCGCCGCGCGCCGCCCGGGTGGCCGGCAGGGCGGAGGCGAACCAGCTCAGCTCGTAGGCGCCGCGCCTGAGCGCGGACTGCGACGCCGGGACGTAGTGCGGGCGCCGGACGAGCGAGACAAGGCCGTTGCTGGGCTGCGGCGGGAGAGGAAGTCGCCGCCAGTGGGGGTAGTGGGGGACCCCCGTGACGACGGTCACCTGCCAGCCGAGCGACACCAGCGACTCGGCCAGCCAGGTCGTGTTGGTGGCGATTCCCGTCGGCTCGGGCGAGTAGTTGATCCCGAAGATGACGATCCGAGGCTCTCTCATGCGTATGCCGCCCGCGCTAGTAGGCCCCGTGCCTCCTTCCGAGCACGGCCGGAATCGTCCGGCAGAGGAGCTCGAGGTCCTTGCCGAGCGACCAGGTGGTGACGTAGAGGTAGTCGAGGCGGAGCATCTCCTCGAACTCGATGTCGCTCCTACCGAGGACCTGCCACGGGCCGGTGATGCCCGGCGCGAGGTCGAGTCGGTGACGCGCCCATTCCCGCACGTGGCGGTCCTCCTCGGGGATCAGCGGCCGGGGGCCGACAAGGCTCATCTCGCCGCGGAGGACGTTCAGGAGCTGGGGGAGCTCGTCGAGCGAGTAGCGCCGGAGGAACCGGCCAACCCGCGTGAGCCGCGGGTCGTCGGGGATCTTGAACATGCGTGGGTCGCCGCCGGCGTCGAGGTGCTTGTTCAGGTGCGCCACCTCGCCCTTGTGGGCATCGGCGTCGGCGACCATCGTCCGGAACTTGGCGATCCGGAAGATCCGGCCGCTGCCGCCCATGCGCACCTGGCGGAAGAGGACCGGGCCCCGGGAGTCGAGCTTGATCAGGGCGGCGATCAGCGCGAGCACCGGCGCGAGCGCGACGAGCCCGGCGGCCGAGACGCCGACGTCCGTCATGCGCTTGAGAAGCTGCGAGGAGGGAGCGAGCTGGGCGGGCGGAAGGCCGACCAGGGCGAAGCCCTCGACGCTGTGGAAGGAGTTGGCGGGGCTGATCACCTCGAAGAGCCGCGGGACGAGGTCGATCTGGACGCCGAGCTCTCTCAGCGTCCGCGTCAGCTCGACCGTCTTGTCGCGTGACACCCGCGGGAAGCCGATCACGACCCGGTCGACGTCGAGGCGCCGGACGATGGACGCGAGCTCCTCCAGCGGGCCGAGGATGGTCTCGCCGCCGCCGCCGCCCCCCGCCGGCTCGGGAGCGATGGTGTCGACGAAGCCGAGCAGGTTGACGCCGTACTCGGGATGGTTCCGGTACTTCGAGCCGAGGAGGCGGCCGGCGTCGTCGGCTCCCACGATGACGACGTTCTGGACGTAGCTCGGCCGGGTCCGGCAGACCGTGCGGCCGACGACCCGTCCGAGGGTGACGAGGGCGACGGCGAGCGCCCAGAGGGTGAAGAGCTTCGCCGGGTCGGGCCGGGCCAGCCCCGTCGCCCAGGCGCCGAGGATGAAGAGCCAGGCGCCGGCGGTGGCGAGGTGGAAGACGCCGGCCAGGTCGTCGATCGTGCCGTGGCCGGTGCGCTCCTCGTCGCGGTCGTACAGGCCGTGGAGCTTCGCCGCCACGACCCAGCCGGGGAGCAGGGCGACGAAGAGGAGGGCCTCGCCGACCGTCCCGATGGCGCCGGCAGACGCATCGGTGTCGAAGATGAGCGAGGCGCCCGCGAAGGCCAGGGTGAGCCCGGCGAGGTCGGCGGTCAGCAGGACGCGCCGGACGAGCCAGCCGCGGCTTCGGACGGGGGGCGAGCGCCCGGCCTGAAGCTCCAGCGCGTGCTCGCCGAAGCGGCGCTCGGCGTGCTCGGCGGTCGTCTGCCTCACCGTGCCCGCTCCTTCGCTTCGTGCTGGCGGCCGGTGTAGTACCCGTACCCGTAGCCGTACCCGTAGCCTTCGTCGAGGCCGGCGCCGGTGACGACGAGGCCGAGCTTCTGGGCGGGGGAGGCTTCGAGGGCGCGGGCGAGCTCGGTGAGCATGGGGCGGCGGACGACGTTCAGGCGGGTGACGACAAGGAGGGCGTCGACGCGGGAGCTGAGGGTCATGGTGTCGCCAACGGTGAGCAGCGGCGGCGAGTCGATGAGGACGAGGTCGGCCCGCTCAGCTAGTTGCTCGAGGATCTCGGCGAGGGCGGGGGTGCCCACGAACTCGCCGACCTGAGGCGGCAGCGGCCCCGAGAGCAGGACCTCGAGAATGCCGGTGACCGCTGCCTGTCCGTCGCCGTTCGGCTGTGCGTCGCGCCGGCCCGCGGCGTCGCTGACGCCCAGCCGCACCAGTGCCTGCTCGAGCCGTACCTGTCCGAGGGCGACGTTGGTGAGGCCGGGGCGGCCTTCGAGGCGGAGGAAGCGGTGGATGATGGGGCGGCGCAGGTCGAGGTCGACGAGCACGACGCGCCGGCCGGTGCGGGCGAGGGCGACGGCGAGGTTGGCGACCGTCGTCGACTTGCCTTCCCGTTCGACGGCGCTCGTGACCATGATCGTGCGGACGTTCCGCTCGAGGTTGGCGAAGTCGAGGTTCGTGCGCAGCATGCGGAAGGCCTCGGCCTGCGGCCCGCTGGGGGCGGCGAGCATCACGAGTTCCTGCTTGCGGCGCAGGTTGCGCGGCGGCTCGGGCAGGCGGGCGAGCAGCGGCAGGCCGAGACGCTCCTCGATCTCCTCGGCCGAGCGCACGCGCGTATCGAGCGTCTCGCGCAGGAAGGCGAGCCCGAGCCCGAGGACGAGCCCGAGAAGGAGGCCGAGGCCGCCGTTTCGCACCGGCTTGGGCTGCACCTTCTCGGCCGCGCCGGCCGGGCGCACAAGGAAGGCGTTCGAGGTCTGCAGCACCTCCAGGGTGCGTAGCTGCTGCTCCTTCTCGGCGAGGGCGGCGTAGAGAGGCGACTTGCGGTCGCCCTCGGCCTCCAGTCGCGCCAGCTGATCCTCCACCTCGCCGCGCGCCCGCGTGAGGGCCGTGGTGTCGAGCTCGCGGCGGTAGATGGTGTACTGGCGGGCGTACTCCGTCGTCAGCCGCGCCGCCAGGGAAGGGCTCGGGTCGGTGACCTGGAAGACGAGCAGGTCGGCGTTCACCTTCGCCGAGACCTCGGAGGCCTCGAGAAAGTCCGCCGGTGTGCGGTCAGTGAGGCCAGTCGCCTCGAGCACGCGGCCGGCCACCTCGGGCACGCGCGCCAGGTCGGCCTGCGTCTGCGCAACCCGCTCTGCACCCTGCGCGAAAGTCAGGTCCTGGATGCCCGTCAGGCTCGCGGCCAGGTTCTGCGAGCTGAGCAGCACCTCCGCCGAAGAGCGGTACAGCTCCTGCTGGCGCAGGGAGACGACCACGGCCACCGCGGGAACCAGCACGACGGCCTGCAGGAAGAGCCACTTGCGCCGGCGCAGAACCCGCAAGACGTGGCTCACCGCCGGAGTAGCGTGCACGCCGTGCACCGGCGTCATCGTGAGACTCCGCGCGTCGCCGGCCCGCGTGTAGCTCGTGCCCAGTGCCACAGGTCGATCGTTCCGGTGAGAGCGGCCGTATCCTCCTCCATGCTCAGATCAGACATCTGAAGAAAGTGTGGCGAGGCCACCGGCCGGACATTATGGCGCATTCGTTGCGAACTATATGTTGACAAGAGTATTGCCTCCAGATCGATGATGCCTTACGCGCGTTATCGGGGATCCGACTTCGACAGTTCGTAGGTGACGGAGCGCGCAGGGCCGCTTGCCGACTGGGATTGCGGCGATGGTGGGGTAGGCGTGTCGTGCCTACGCGGCCTTTGGCGGGCTCGATCGCGAGGAAGCGGGGCGGCTCGTCGATGGCGGGTGCCCTGAGGATCTTGGCGGCGAGCGAGGTAGCGGCCGAGGCTGGGGTGGGCGAGCGGGAGGGCCTCGGCGTCGCGGCGCTCCTCGGCCGTCTTCTTGCGCTCGAGCGCGGCCAGCTCGTCGGCGATGCGGGCGAGCGCTACCTCCCGGCGGGCGGCGTCGCGAGCAGCCTCGTGGAGGCTGCCGCAGACGACGAAGCGGCGCCTGCGCTCGCCCTCGCCGACCCACACCTGCTTCACCTCCAGGTTGGCGCGGACATTCCGGTAGCGGCCGGGGCAGGCGAGCGCCGCCAGACTGGCGCGCCCGGCCCAGAGCTTCTCGCCGACGATGAAGTGGCCGCCGGCGCCCTGCAGGTAGCGGCGGTTCTCCTCGGAGGCGAAGCCGGTGTCGAGCACCCACACCACCCGGTTGAGCTTCCAGGCGCGCAGGTCGCCCTTCACCTGGCGGATCAGCACCTGGTCGAGACACTCCCCGGGAAGACCCAGCAGCGCACCGGGATCCCCTCCCTGGTCACCGCCAAGCCGACGACGACCTGGGGCAGGTCGGGGCGGTGGGGTCCTTCGACTCGCCGAAACGGCGCAGCCCCTCCCGCCCAGCCTCCTCATCCTCTTCGTCTTCTGCCTCGGTCTCGAAGGAGGTCGAGCTCGTGCCGAAGACGATGACGTCCACCTCGAGGTTCAAGAGGTTGGCGACCGAGAAGAAGACCTCGCGCTGGATCTCCTCGTCGCAGTCGAGCAGGAAGTCCATCGCCCGGTAGAAGACCTGCGGGTCGCCGCCGAGCTCGCCGACGCCGGGCAGGCGCACGTCCTCGGCCGCCCACTCCAGCGTCGCCCGCTTCGAGGAGGGGGCGAGCGCCTGACGTGCTCCTCGTGCCGCGTCTACTGTCGAGTGCTAACGGACACGTAGCGGCGAGCTCAGAAGTACGAATATCGGGTATGGGCTCATTGGCGCCCGAAGTGTTCGCATTTTCGTACATAGCTGCCTTGGTTGTGGTAATGTACGAATATGAGTACGCAGAGCGAGTTTCGCATCTACAACGCTGAGGCGCTTGGCCAGTCGATCCGCCACTTCCGCGAGGAGGCCGGGCTGACCCAGGAGGAGCTGGCAGCACGGCTCGGGATGCGCCGCCCAACCCTGGTCGCGATCGAGAACGGGCAGATGACCGAGCAGGTGCGGCGGATCATCGAGCTCCTCAAGGAGCTTGGCATCCGTCTGACTGCCGGCCCAGCGAGCTGGTGAGGGGGATGGCCGCGCTCGACGTCTGGATGTACGGAGCGCAGATCGGCGCCCTCTCGCGCCGCGGCGACACGTTCAGCTTCCGGTATGACGTCGGCGCGGTTGCCGGCGGCGCTGGCCGGCCGCTCCTCTCCGTCTCGATGCCAACCCGATCCCGACCGTATCGCGGGCAGCTCCCCCTGGTGTTCTTCGACGGACTCCTGCCGGAAGGCGATATCCGGCGGATGATCGCCTACGACTTTGGCCTCGACGACCGCGACGTGTTCGCGTTGCTGAAGGCGCTCGGGCGGGACTGTGCCGGCGCTCCGATCATCCTTCCCGAGGGAGAGCAACCGGTCGCTGGCGGACAGCCGGAGCTGATCTCCGACGAGGAGATTGCGCGGCGGCTGCGCGAGCTGCGCTTCCATCCACTCGGCGTCGACCAGCGCGTGCGCGTCTCGCTGGCGGGGATGCAGGAGAAGCTGCTGCTCGCGCGTAGCGAGGAAGGCTGGGGGCTGCCAATCGAGGGCGCTCCCTCGACGCACATCCTGAAGCCCGCACACCCCCTGCTGCCGCTCTCGATCGCAAACGAGGCGCTCTGCCTTCGTACCGCGAGCCATCTCGGCATGCGCGTCGCCAACGTCGAGACCGCCGAGTTCTCAGGCGTCTCCGCGCTTGTCGTCGAGCGGTACGATCGCCTGCGTTCACCGGACGGGGTCGTCCGCTTGCACCAGGAGGACTTCTGCCAAGCGCTCGGAGTGGACTCCGAGCGCAAGTACGAGGAGCGCGGCGGTCCTTCGCTCCGCCAGTGCGCCGACGTGTTGCGCAGCTGGGCGCGTCGCGACCAACTCGAGCATCTGCTCGACGCGGTCATCTTCAACGTCCTCGTCGGCAACGCCGACGCTCACGCAAAGAACTTCTCGCTCCTGCACGACCTTGACGAGCAGATCACCCTCGCCCCGATCTACGACGTGATGACGACCGTGCACTACCCTGGCGTCGATCCGGTTCCCGGCATGTACGTCAATGGCGTACGTGAGCTCACCCAGATCACCGCCCACGATCTCGTGGAGGAGGCTGTCAGCTGGGGACTGCGGCGGCAGACCGCCGAAGCTCGCGTCGACCAGCGCCTGCAGGAGAGCGAGCGGGCGATCCTCGTCGCAGCCGCCGAGCTCGGCGCACCCGATGAGCTCGTTCAGACTATGCTCGAACGCGGCAAGGCTCTCGCCGCGACCTGGTCGCCGCCTCGCTAGTTCGCCCCGAGGGGACCCGTCGAATCCGCGCTCTCGGACGCAGTCCGTCCCAACTTCAGTCCCCAGGGGAAGTGGTCTGCGGGGGCGAGGGGCGATCGTCTTGGGACGTGCTGTTCGCCTGAGTCCCGCAAGGACCGTGCCCGCTCGTGCTGGCCGGGTCAGTCCACGATCGCGACCGGCGTGCAGCGCAGCGCGCGCGCGTCATTGATCGAGACGGCCTCGACGCAGTACTGGTAGCTGCCGGCGGGAATCGCGTTCGTGTCGAAGCCGCCCGGGCCGCCGACGTGGAAGACGAGCCTGAAGCCGCACGGCTCGCCCGGGCCGCGCGTGTCGAAGTAGCAGAGGCCCGAGCGGTACGTGCCCGGCGCCCAGAGCCGCCACACCCGCCGGCTGTCGATCAGCCTCGCCCCGCTCCAGGAGAACACGGGGCCGACCGCCCGCTCGGGCGCGTCGGAAGCGGCCAGCCAGGCGCGAATCGCCGCGGGCGCGCCAGGGAGCTGCACCGATCTGGCCAGCCGGCGCACCGGCATCACGTCGATCTCGGCGCGGAGGTCGACGACGCCGGTCAGGCCGTCCAGCGCTACCGGCTCGGCCGAGTCGTCGTAGTCCCGCCCGGCGAAGCCGAGCGGCGGCTGGGCGAAGGCGTGGCGAACGCGGAATGCGGAGAGATCCCCGATACGCGGCGGCTCCGTGTTCAGCGGGTCGTGGAGTGGCCCGCCGGGCCGGCGCGGATCGACGATGCCGCACCCGGGCACGTGCTCGGTCACGTGGACGTGGTCGAAGTTGTCGCGAACAACACCGAGGAGCTCGCCGCGCTCCACGGCCTCCCCGACCGCAAGGCTCGCTGTCGGGGCGACGTGCCAGTACGCCAGCGTCGTCGATCGCGTCTTCACGCGCACCTTCCACGGGCGAAGCCCCGTCACGACACCCGCCGCGATCGAGTACACCGACGCCTCGTCGAGCGCCTCGACGTCGACCCCCTGGTGGACCGGGCCGCGCGGCTCGTTGAAGCTCCCGCGCACCGGGGCGGGGAAATCGGTGGGGTCGACCGGCCAGGACGACTCCGCGGGAAACGGAACCGAGAAGCAGCGGGGATCCGCAACAGCCAGGCTGAGCGCTTCGAGCTCCTCGCCCGTCGCCGTCCTGACCCCGTCGCCCGGAAGCGCAGCGCCCGCGGTGGCGGCGCAGGAAAGCGCGACCACCGCGGCAAGCAGGCTGGCGAGACCGACCCGGGCACACCGGCCGGGTGCATGCATGATCGCGGCTAGCTGGGCAGGCCTCGGCAGAACCCGGCGATCCTAACGAGAGCCCGATCACTCCTGCGGGTGCAGAGGAGACCTCCGATCCGACCGCGGGGCGCGACGGCCCCGGTCTCGCCTATCGTCCCTGGCCTGATGGAGGCCGAGATCAGGCGGGCCCGGACGGCGGACGTGGCGGCGATCCGAGCGCTCGTCGCCGGCTACGAGTCGGCGGGGATCCTGCTCGGCAAGCCACTCGTCTCGCTGTATGAGGACGTCCAGGAGTTCTGGGTCGCCGACGCCGGCAGTGCCGTCGTGGGCTGCGGAGCGTTGCATGTGATGTGGGAGGACCTCGGCGAGCTCCGCACGGTCGCGGTCGACCCCGCGTGGCGTGGCCACGGCGTCGGCTCCAGGATCGTCGAGCGGCTGACCGAGACCGCGCGCGCGCTCGGCCTGCGCCGCCTGTTCGTGCTCACATTCGAGGTCGAATTCTTCGCGCGCCACGGGTTCCGGTCGATCGAGGGAACGCCCGTCGACCCGGACGTGTACGAGGAGCTGCTGCGCTCGTTCGACGAGGGCGTCGCCGAGTTCCTCGACCTCGAGCGGGTGAAGCCGAACACGCTCGGCAACACGCGCATGTTGCTCTCGCTCTAGCCGCCCGCGAGCGCCCCGACCCGCGCCACGACGTCACGGCACCAGGCTGCGACCGCGGCTGGGTCGTCGAGGAACTGCGAGGGCTTGATGCAGATCGTCGTGAAGCCCCGCTCGAGCTGTGCCGGCACCGTGGCGAGTGCCGGCTCGAGCTCGGCGACCCCGTCCCGGTCAGCGAACGTCCCGCGGGTCCCTCCGACGAGCTCGAGCTCGCCCGGGTCGCGTCCGGCTGTCCGCAGCGCCGCCCGCAGCCGCTCGAGATCGCCGGGGGCGACCGGGCCGAGCGGGTTGAAGCCGTGCCCGTGCTCGACGAGGCGACGCACGAGCCGCCCGTGCAGCGTGGTGCCCCCGAACCAGAGCCGCGGGCCGTCGGGGCGGTAGGGCTTCGGCTCGAAGTAGACGTCGGCGAACCGGTAGTGGCGCCCCTCGAACGACGCCGGCGTGTCGCGCCACAGGGCCCGCCAGGCCGCCAGGTGCTCGTCGAGCAGCTCGCCGCGCCGCTCGAACGGGATGCCGAGCGCCTCGTACTCGGCCCGGTGCCAGCTCACCGTCGGCTGCACGACCAGGCGCCCCTGCGAGAGCAGGTCGAGCGTCGCGAGCTCCTTCGCGAGCAGGAGCGGGTGGCGCAGCGGCGCGATCACGGCTCCCGCGACGAGGCGCAAGCGGGTCGTCGCTGCGGCGACGGCGGCCAGCAGCAGCAGCGAGGAGGGCCAGGGCGTGCCCGGCTCCTGGTTTCCCGGCAGCGCGTACTCGCGCGGGTTCACGGGCAGCCCGGCGGCGCCCGCGTCCGGGCCGAGCACGACGTGCTCGCTGACCATCACCCCGTCGAAGCCCGCCGCCTCGGCCGCCGCCGCCATCCGCACCAGCGCGGGCAGGTCGCGCGGCGACACGAGCGTCCAGTTCTCGCTCAGGACGAGAATCAGCCTCGGCGCCACCCGACGATTATCGCGCGAGCGTCTACGCTGACGGGCGATGAAAAGAGCGACGCGGGGCCTCACCGCGACCGAGGACGCGTACGGCCAGATTCTCCTCGCCGCGTACGAGGGACGCGGCGGCCAGGAGATCACGGAACGTGACGACGGGCTCGTCTCCTGCAGGGATCCGGGCGACTGCGTCTGGCCGTTCCGCCGCCGGCCCGCCGTCGAGCGCCTCCTCGACGGAGCCGGGTGGCGGGTCGCCCGGCTCGTCGACGACGGCTCGCCCCGCTACGGCGCGGTGCTCGAGAAGGAGCGGGCAGCCCGGTGAGGAGGGCGGCAGCAGCCGTCGCCGTCGCGGTCGCGCTCGTCGGTGGCGGGTGCGGCGGGCCCTCGCAGGAGGAGGTCGACGAGCTCGAGGCCAGGATCGCGCAGCTCGAGACCACGGTCGCCGAGCTCCAGGACGAGATCGCGACGCTGCGCCAGCTCGAGGCCGCCGTCGGCGAGATCACGGGCTTCCTCGACTCGCTCAGGGAGAAGATCCCCGATCTCGACAGCCTCGGAGAGCTTCTCGACGATCTCCGCTCGCTCGTGCCCTGACGCGCGACCCTGGAAGCACCCCTCGGGCGAGTGACTCTTCGGTCAGGCGCCACCGGGCATGCGCCGATGGGTAGCGCATGAACGTCGACACGGAGAGCCGGGCGTCGCGGGAGCTCTTCACCCGGCGCGCGGTCAAGGACGGCCGAACGGTCGTCCACCTCCGCGCGCTGGAGAACTCCGGGGACTGCGTGATCGAGACCGACGTGTACCCGGTCACCGGCCTCGGGGTCGAGCCGCTGCCCCTCGGCCCGTTCGCCTTCGCCAGCATGGACGAGGGTGTCACCTTCGTCGAAGAGGCGCTGCTCGCGCTCGAGTACCTGGGCTGCTCGATCCTCCAGGGAGGGTCCGGCGACCGCGACCCCGACCCGTCGTGACGGGGCCGCGGCCGGCGGCGCCGGCGACGAGGTACGAGGCAACAGGATGGGTCAGGTTGCACGCAGCAAGGGGCGATCCTCCGATCTCTACGGGCTGAGAGCCGAGCTCGCCGGCGTCGCCCCCGTGGAGGCCGAGCCGGAGACGGCGCCGCCCGAGCAGGAGCCGCCGTCCACGTTCGACCTCGAGCCGGAGCCCGCGGCCCCGCACGGAGATCTCGCGCTCGAAGTCGAGCGGCGCGCCCTCGAGCTCACCCGCCGGGAGGAAGCGCTGGCCACACGCGAGGCGGAGCTCGAGTCCGCCCGCCTCGCCCAGAGCGCCGCGGGCGAGGCGGAGGCGGAGGCGCGGGCAGCCGAGCTCGCGAGCGCCGGGGCCGCGCTCGCCGAGCGCACCGCCTCGCTCGCGACGCAGGCGGCCGAGCTCGAGCAGCGAGCCGGCGCACTCGCTGCTCGCGAACAAGACTGGAGCGAGCGCGACGCGGAGCTTGCCCGCCGCGAGCAGGCCCTCCTCGAGGAGCAGCGCTCGTTGGCCGAGCGCGAGGCCGGCCTGGTCGAGAGGGCGCAGGCTCTCGTCGAGCAGGAGCGGTTGGTGGGCGACGGCGAGGCCCTGCTGATCGAGCAGGAGCGGGGGCTCGCCGCACGCGAGCAGGCCTTCGTCGAGCAGGAGCAGCGGCTCGACGGGCGCGCCGCTGCCCTCGACGAGCGAGAAGCGGCGGCGGCGGCCCGGGAGGAAGCGCATGGGAGGCAGGCCGAGCGGGAGCTGGAGGCTGCCGCCGCCACCGCGGCCTCCGCGGCCGAGCGCGAGCGGGCAGCGGCGGCGCGGGGGCTGGAGCTCGACCGGCGCGAGGAGGAGCTCGAGGAACGGGTGCGTGCGGTCCGCGAGGACGACGAGGCGGTGATCAGGGCAGCGTCGGAAGTGGCGGCCAGGGGCGCCGAGCTCGACGACCGCGCCGAGGAGCTGGCCCGGGCCGCTCGCGATCGAGCGGCCGCCACCGACGAGCTCGACCGCCGCCAGGCCGTCCTCGCGGCCGCGGAGACCGCTCTCGAGGAGCGCGAGCGGGAGCTCGCGCGCAGGGAGGCGAGCGTCGCCGAGCAGGTCGCCCGGGCCGGGTCGTCGGGCAAGCGGGGCGACGAGCGTGCCGCTCGCGCTCGCGCCAAGGAGCTCGAGCGTCTCGAGCAGGGCCTACGCAAGGAGGAGACGCGGCTGGCGCGGCTCGCGTCGGAGCTGACCGCGCGCGACGAGGCGCTCGCGGTCCGGGTCGACACGATCCGCCGGGGCGAGGAGAGCGTGGAGGACAGCCGCCGGGGCCTGGCCGAGCGGGAGGCCGACGTGGCCCGCCGTGCTGCCGGCCTCGCGGAGGATGTGGCCGACCACGACCGTCGTGAGCAGGCGCTGAGCCGAGGCGACGAGGAGCTCGCGCGCAGGGAGGCGCTTCTCGCCGACCGGGAGCGCGCCCTGGCGGCGCAGGCTGACCGGCTGGCGGCGGAGCTCGACGCCCTCACGGCGCGCCAGACCGAGCTCGACTCGCGCGTGCGCGGGCTCGACAGCAGAGCCCGGGAGCGCGCGGGCAACGAAGCGAACCCCCCGGGAAGCGACGACACGCGGGAGAAGCTCGCCCAGCTCGAGCGATCGGTCGAGGAGCTCGAACGGCGGCTCGAGGCCGGCAGGGCCGAGGCGGAACAGCGGTTCGTCTCCGAACCCGCTCACCGCGCCGAGAAGCCGGACCGTCCGGACACGACGCGCCCCGCCGGCCCCGAGCGAGGCGGCGGCGAGAGCGACTGGTGGGCCCGCCAGCTCGGGAAGCGCAGGTCGCGGCGGTAGCACGCCGGCCGCCGCGTGCGCGAGAATCCCGGACACCGGAAAGGAGGGGGAGACGAGGACGCTGATCCGTGGCGCTGCGCTGCTTGCGGTCGCGCTCGCTCTCGGCGGCGCCGCCGGCGCGTCGGCGCCCGCACGCCCGACGGGGCTGACCGCGATCGCGGGGCCGGCAATCCAGCTGACCTGGAGCGACAACGCGGGCAACGAGACGCGCTACGAGCTAGCGCACCGCCTGGTTCCCGGCGAGGTGTGGGTCGCGGTTCGCCTCGGTCGGAACGCGACCTCGTGGACGCACGAAGGCCTGCCGATCGGCACGACCGTGGCCTACCGTGTCCGCGCCTGCAACCGGGCCGGCTGCTCGGCATGGACACGCCGGACCCGCGCCACCGCCACCGCCCCTCCGGATCTCGCCGGCGTCCCGACCGTCGGGGGCTGCCCCGTGTTTCCCGCCGACAACCCCTGGAACCGCGACGTCTCCGGCGATCCGGTCGACCCCCGTTCGGACGTCTACATCGCCAGCATCTCTGCCGGCGGCAACCGCTTCCTCCACGCCGACTTCGGCTCGGACCCGACCTACGGGATCCCCTACGTCGTCGTTCCCGGAAGCCAGCCCTTCGTCCCGATCCGGTTCGTCGAGTACGGCGACGAGAGCGATCCAGGCCCGTACCCGGTGCCGCCGGGCGCACCGGTCGAGGCGGGTGGCGACAGGCACGTCCTCGTCCTGCACAGCGGGGCCTGCAGGCTCTACGAGCTGTACCACGCCCGCTTCGAGGGACCCGGGTGGAGCGCCGGCTCCGGCGCAGTGTTCGATCTCTCGTCGAACCGGCTGCGCCCGGACACGTGGACGTCCGCGGACGCCGCCGGTCTGCCGATCCTCCCGGGCCTCGTGCGCTACGACGAGGTCACCGGGGGCGAGATCCGCCACGCTCTGCGGTTCACGGTCGAGAGCACGCAGCGGGCCTTCATCCACCCGGCCACCCATTACGGCTCGAGCGACGACACCGACGACCCGCCGATGGGGCTCCGGCTCCGGCTGAAGGCGAGCTACGACATCTCCGGCTTCCGCGGCGAGGCCCGGGTCGTGCTGGAGGCGCTCAGGCGCTATGGCATGATCGTCGCCGACCAGGGGACGAGCTGGTTCATCAGCGGCGCGACCGACCCCCGCTGGGACGACGCCGACCTCGACCAGCTGAAGAGCGTGCCCGGCAGCGCGTTCGAGGTCGTGCAGACCGGGGAGACCCTCAAGCCGTGAGCGCTCGCTGCCGATCCCTCGACCGGGTGATGCGACGCCTCCTCGTCATCGTGGCCGCCGTCGCGGCGGCAGCGCTCGCAGCCGGCGCCATGGGCGGCACCGAGACGGACGTCACCGTCACGCTCTCGGTCTCCCGCTCGGCGGCGCCCCACGGTGCGACGATCGTCGCGACCGGCGCCGTCGAGCCTGCCGTCGCGGGCGAGGACATCGTGCTCGAGCTGCACGGCCCGGAGAGCTGGTCGCAGGTCGCCCGCGCCGTCACGGACGAGAGCGGCGGCTTCCGGATCGAGTTTCGCGCCGAGGCCGGCGGGACGCTCCTCGCCCGCGTGGTCACGGCCAACGTCACGAGCGAGTCCGTGGAGCTCGCCGTCCTGCCCAGGGTCAAGATCAGGACGAAGCCCGGTCTCGCGTTCGGGGGCGCGAAGCTGACCGCTCACATCCGGCCCACCGACTACTCCGGGCCCGTCGAGATCCGCGTCACGCGGGGCGGCGAGGTTGTCGCCACCACCAGGGCTACCGCCCGGGGCGGCGTGCTGCGGGCCACGGTGCCGACTCCCGGCACCGGGCGCTTCGCCGTCACGATCTGGCTCTCGGCCGCAGCCGGGGTCTCGGCTCACTCGGTCACGACGCGGGTGAGCGCCCAGGGTCGCGTGCTCCAGGCCGGCTCGACCGGCCCGGACGTGCGGGGCCTGATCCGGCGCCTCACGCAGCTTCGCTTCCACGTCCCCGCACCATCCTCGACGTTCAGCGGGGAGCTGACCGACTCCGTGATCGCGTTCCAGAAGGCCTACGGCCTACCGCGGACCGGGGTCGTCGGCCCCGAGACCTGGCGCAAGCTCACGAACGCGCACCCGCTCGAGCCGCGCTACGCGCGACCGGCCGACCACATCGAGATCGACAAGACCCGCCAGATCCTCCTCGAGGTCCGCGGCGGAGAGGTCGTGGCGGTGCTCCCGGTCTCCTCGGGCGCGACGGGAAACACGCCGGAGGGCCGCCACGCCGTTCGCTGGAAGGCGCTCGCCACGACCACATGGCTCGGGCCGGGGATCCTCTACCGGACGATGACGTTCTACGGCAACAGCTTCGCGATCCACGGCTGGCCGTCCGTGCCGGCCTACCCCGCGAGCCACGGGTGCGTGCGGATCCCGATCTGGACCGCGGACTGGCTCTACAACCGCACGCCGGTCGGCGAGACGGTCTACGTGTACGGGTAGGCTGGCGCCGCATGCGAGCGGTCGTCCAGCGGGTGCGCGCCGCCCGCGTCCTCACGGGCGGGCGCGTCGCCGGCGAGATCGGCGAGGGCCTCTGCGTGTTGCTCGGGATCGCCGCGGAGGACGGGGAGGGCGATGCGCGCACCCTCGCCCGGCGCGTCGCGCGGCTACGCGTGTTCGAGAACGACGCCGGGAAGCTCGACCGCAGCGTGCTCGACGCGGGTGGCTCCGTGCTCTGCGTCAGCCAGTTCACCCTGATCGCGGACACGTCCCGGGGCAACCGGCCGAGCTTTTCCGCCGCCGCCGGCCCGGAGCGCGCCGAGCTCGTCTACGAGGCTTTCTGCGCCGCGCTGCGCGACCAGGGGGCTCCGACCGAGACCGGCGTGTTCGGCGCCAGGATGCTCGTCGAGATCGAGAACGACGGCCCGGTCACGATCCTGCTCGAGGCCTGACGGCCTCTGCTCCGCTCCCCCACGAGCGGACGCTCACGGGCCGCTGCGGAGGATCCATGACCCCGCACGCGACATGCGGCACGAGCGACCGCATCCCGGGCCCGGCCGGCTGCTATCCTGCAGACGCCACCACACGATCGAGCACGTCGAAGTGGGCGCTCTGCGCCCGCTTCTCGTGTAGGGGAAAAACAGCCGCCAGAGACGACGACACACGGGGTAGCGCGACACGGTGACGACGATGCAGATCCACGACAGGGAACGCGAGCTTCAGAGCGAGATCGAGGAGCTGGTCGGCGCGGGCGCGCCGGACGTCGAGCTGCTCGCCGTCGAGCTCCTCGCGGCCGAGCGGTTCTGCGTGTACATCGACCATCCCGACGGTGTCGACCACGCGCTCTGCCAGCGCGTGACCGACCTGCTTCGCGGCTACCTGGGCCGGTACGCGGTCGAGGTGTCGTCGCCGGGGACCGAGCGACCGCTGCGTAAGCCCGCCCATTTCGAGGCAGCGGTCGGCAAGCGGATCGCGGTGCGCACCGCGCACGAGCTCGACGGCCGGCGACGGTTTCGCGGCGAGCTTGTCGCCGCGGGCGACGAGACGGTGTCCCTGCAGCTCGACGCGGGCACCCTGGAGCTCCCGTACGAGGCCATCGTGCGGGCCAACCTGATCGACGAGGGACGGTAGACGTGAGCAGGGAGATCCTCGAGGCGGTCAGGGCGATCGAGAGGGAGAAAGGCATCGAGGCGGAGACGCTGATCGAGGCCCTCGAGGACGCCCTCCTTGCCGCCTACAAGAAGACGCCGGGCGCGTCCCGGCACGCCCAGGTCTCGCTCGACCACGCGAGCGGCGATTTCCGCGTGTACGCGATCGAGCTGCCCGCCGCCCTCGAGGAGCGTCTCCTCGACGAGGCGCGCGAGCGCGCGATCCAGACGCTCGAGGACGCCGAGGCGGAGACCGGCGAGAAGTCGCACACGCTCGTGTCCGACTCGGACCTCGACATCGACTGGGCCGACGTCCCCGAGGAGCAGGTCGCGCGCCGGGACGTCACGCCGGAGAACTTCGGGCGCATCGCGGCGCAGACCGCCAAGCAGGTGATCCTCCAGCGGATCCGCGAGGCCGAGCGCGCGATGATGTACGAGGAGTACGTCGACCGCGTCGGCGAGGTCGTCACGGGGATCGTGCAGCAGGCCGGTGACCGCAACAACGTGCTCGTCGACCTCGGCAAGGTCGAGGCGCTGCTGCCGCGCTCCGAGCAGGTCGACGGCGAGCGCTACGAGCAGGGCAGCCGGATCAAGGCCGTCATCACCGAGGTTCGCTCCGGCACGAAAGGGCCGCAGGTGATCCTCTCCCGTCGCGACTCGGAGCTGATCCGAACCCTGTTCGAGCTCGAGGTCCCCGAGGTCGCGGACGGGCTCGTCGAGATCCGCGGTGTCGCGCGCGAGCCCGGCTACCGCTCGAAGATCGCGGTGCAGTCGCACGCCCAGGGGGTCGACCCCGTCGGCGCGTGCGTCGGGCCGCGAGGCTCACGCGTGCGGATGGTCGTATCCGAGCTGCGCGGCGAGAAGATCGACATCATTCCGTGGAACTCCGAGCCCGCACGGTTCATCGCCAAGGCGTTGTCGCCAGCGCGGGTGCGCGAGGTGCTGATCGACGACGAGGGCAAGGAAGCCACGGTGCTCGTGCCCGACGACCAGCTGTCGCTCGCGATCGGCAAGGAGGGCATGAACGCCCGGCTCGCCGCCCGGCTGACCGGCTGGCGCGTCGACATCCAGTCCGAGACGCAGTACGCGGCCGCCGAGGCGGAGGCCGCGTACGCGGGCGGAAGCGAGGGGGAGGAGCACACCGGGCGCTGCTCGGCGGTGCTCTCGACCGGGAAGCGCTGCCCGAACGCGTCACTGCCGGGCTCGCGGTTCTGCGGGATCCCCGCCCACCGGGAGCTCGCCGCGCAGGAGGGCGAGGCGGCGGTTGCCTGAGCGTGGCTCCCGTCAGGACGTGCATCGGTTGCCGGCGCCGGGCGCCGAAGGCGGAGCTCGCGCGCTTCGTCGCCCGCCGGGGAACGCTTGCGCTCGACCGGGCCGGCCGGATGCCGGGCCGCGGCGCTTACACGTGCCCGAACGCGGCGTGCTTCGAGCGGGCCGTCGGGCGACGAGCGTTCGCACGCACGCTCCGGCAGGACGTCGAGATCCCGCCCGGGCTCTCGCCGGAGGGCTAAGCTGAGCTGATGGCGAACGGAGGCAACAAGCCGCAGCGCCCGCTGCGTCCCCGCGGGGGAACGCCGGCCGGGCGCCGCAAGCGCCGCGTCGTCATCGACGCGCCGCGGCCGAGGCCGGGCGACCAGCAGCGCGGTCGCGACACCGGCGCCAGGCAGCCACGGGAGGCCTCGGAGGCTCCGGTCAGGGACACCGGGCCCGTCACCGTCGCGTCCGGTGCGACCGTCAAGGATCTCTCCGCCGCCCTCGGTGTCCCCGCCGCCCAGATCATCAAGATCATGATGGGCGTCGGCGAGATGGTCACGATCACCCAGACGCTCGCCGACGCGGGTATCGAGCTGATCGCGACGGAGCTCGGTCGTGAGGTGGTGATCAAGCACGCCGACGAGGAGGATCTCGAGCCCGAGGTCTACGAGGACGACGAAGCCGACCTGGCACCGCGGCCCCCGGTGGTCGCGATCATGGGGCACGTCGACCACGGCAAGACGACGCTGCTCGACGCGATCCGCGAGACCGCGGTCGTCGAGACCGAGGCCGGCGGGATCACGCAGCACATCGGCGCGTATCAGGTCGACCACGACGGGCGCCGGATCACGTTCCTCGACACTCCGGGGCACGAGGCGTTCACGGCGCTGCGCGCCCGCGGCGCCAAGGTGACCGACATCGCGGTGCTCGTCGTCGCAGCGGACGACGGCGTCATGCCCCAGACCAGGGAGTCGATCAGCCATGCGCGCGCCGCCCAGGTTCCGATCGTGGTTGCGGTCAACAAGATCGACAGGCCGGACGCGAACCCGACCCGGGTTCGCCAGGAGCTCCTGACCGAGGGCCTCCAGCCGGAGGAGTGGGGCGGGACGGTTCAGTTCGCCGACGTGTCCGCAAAGGCGCATGAGGGCCTCGACGACCTGCTCGAGAAGGTGCTGCTCGTCGCGGACGCCGAGCTCGAGCTCACGGCCAACCCGAAGGCGCCCGCATCCGGGCCGATCATCGAGTCGCGGCTCGACGTCGGGCGCGGGCCCGCTGCGACCATGCTCGTCCACCGCGGCACTCTGCGGGTCGGTGACGCGATCGTCGCCGGCGACGCGTGGGGCAAGGTGCGCGCGCTCTACGACTTCCGTGGCGAGCGGGTCAAGGAGGCCGGGCCCGGCACCCCCGTCGAGCTGCTCGGCTTCGACAAGCCGCCGCAGGCCGGCGAGCACGGACGCGTCGTCGAGAACGACCGGCAGGCCCGGCACCTCGCCGGCCTGCGTGGCCAGCGGCTGCGCGCGGAACAGCTCGCCCGTCAGGCGCGGCGCGGCCCCTCGCTCGAGGACCTGTTCACGCGTCTCGGCGAGGGCGTTGTCCAGGACCTCAACCTGGTCGTGAAAGCCGACGTCCAGGGCTCCATCGAGGCGGTCACGGGCGAGCTCGCGAAGTTCACGCACCCCGAGGTGCGCATCAACGTCATCCACACGGGCATCGGTGCGATCTCCGAGAGCGACGTGATGCTCGCATCGGCCTCGAACGCGATCGTGGTCGGCTTCAACGTGCGTCCCAACGCGGACGCCCGGATGCTCGCCGAGCGCGAAGGCGTGGACCTGCGGACGTACCGCATCATCTACCAGCTCACCGAGGACATCCAGAAGGCCCTCGTCGGCATGCTCGCCCCCGAGCAGGTCGAGGACGTGATCGGCGAGGTGGAGGTGCGGGCGCTGTTTCGCATCTCGCGGCTCGGCGTCATCGCGGGCTGCTACGTCACGAACGGGGTCGTGCGGCGCAGCGCGCGCGTGCGCGTCGTCCGGGAAGGCACCGTCGTCTACGAGACGACGCTCGCGAGCCTCAAGCGCTTCAAGGACGACGTCCGCGAGGTGCAGTCCGGCTTCGAGTGCGGCATCCAGCTCGAGGGCTTCAACGACGTCAAGGAAGGCGACGTCCTCGAGTTCTTCGAGACGCGCCAGGTGGAACGCACGGATCTCGTCGTGGCGAGCCCGGCCAGCGCCGAGCCACCGGACGAGGCGGCGTAGACGAGCCGGGGCGGAGCCGTGGGCTCCGGTTACGTCGGCATCCTCTCGGTCGAGCTCCACTTTGCCGAGAGCCACTCGCTGAAGGGGAAGCGCAGACACCTGCTCTCGCTCAAGGCGCAGCTCGCCCGCCGCTTCGGGGCCTCCGTCGCGGAGGTCGACCACCACGACGTCTGGCAGCGCTCCCGCCTGACCCTGGCCTGTGTGGCCCGGGAGCAGCGCGAGGCGTGGGAGCGCCTGGCCGCGGCGGAGAGGTACGTTCACGCGGCCTGCGAGGTCATCGCCACCGAGCGCGAGGTCGTGTCCCTCGATGACTGAGCGCATGCGGCGTGTGAACGAGGCCCTGCGGGAGGTCGTATCGCAGAGCCTGCGCGACCTGAAGGATCCCCGCATCGGGTTCGTCACCGTGACAGGCGTCCGGGCGAGCCCGGACCTGCGGAACGCCACGGTGTACGTGAACGTTCTCGGCAGCGCGCGCCGGCGGGAGCGGGCCCTCGCCGGTCTCGTCTCCGCCCGCGGTGTCCTCCAGGCCCAGGTGAACCGTGAGCTGCACCTGAAACGCACCCCGCAGCTCGTCTTTGAGTACGATCGCTCGACGGACCGGGGGGTCCGGCTGGCCAAGATCCTCGATGAACTCGATGCCCACACAGACACGGGAGCTGCGGACGATCGCTGACGCGATCCGCTCGCACGACCGGTTCCTCCTCGTCACGCACGAGAACCCGGACGGCGACGCGCTCGGATCCGTGCTCGCCGCGAAGCTCGCGTTCGAGCAGATCGGCAAGGACGCCGTCATGTACCTGTTCGGCCGGGTGCCGCTCCCCGCCGAGTACGCGTTCATGGATCTCGCGGAGCTGCGACGCGACCTGCCGGCCGACGTCGGGGAGCGGGTCGTCGTGGCGCTCGACTGCGCGAACATCAGGCGGATTGGCCCGGAGACCGGCTTCCTCGACGCGGCCCCCGTCATCGTGGACATCGACCACCACCACGACAACTCCCGCTTCGGCCACCTGAACCTGATCATCCCGGAGGCATCGTCGACCGGGGAGGTCCTCCACGACCTGTTCCGGGAGCTCGGCGTGGCCATAACGCCCGACATCGCCGAGGCGCTCTACATCGCGCTCGTCACCGACACCGGCCGGTTCCAGTACACGAACACGGCTCCGAAGACGCTGCGGCTCGCCGCCGATCTGGTCGAGGCGGGCGCGAACGTGCACCGGGTCTTCCAGGCCGTGTACGAGACCGTCGCCTTCGCGAAGCTGAAGCTGCTCGCGCGGGCGCTCGACCGGGCCCGGGTGTACGAGGGCGGCCGCCTGATCGTATCCGTCCTCCTGCGCAGCGACTTCGAGGACGTCGGCGCCGAGGAGCCGTTCTCCGAGGGGATCATCGACCACCTGCGCGCGGTCGAGGGCGCCGACATGGTCGCCCTGATCCGCGAGCCGCCCACCCAGGACGGCCCGACGCGGCGTGTCAGCCTGCGCACGACGGCCGAGGAGATCGACGTGTCCGCGATCGCACGGAGAAGCGGCGGGGGCGGGCACCGTCAGGCGGCCGGCTTCTCGAGCGAGATGCCGGTCGACGAGATCTCGGGCTTCATCCGCCGGGAGTACCTGGCGCAGGTCGGAGGGAGCTAGCCCTGGCGCCGCCCGCGGGTGGGCTCGTCCTCGTCGACAAGCCCGTCGGGCCGTCGTCGTTTGCGGTCGTGCGCCAGGTGCGAAAGCGCCACGGGGGCGTCAAGGGCGGCCACGCGGGCACCCTCGACCCGCTCGCGAGCGGGTTGCTGCTCTGCCTGCTCGGCTCCGCGACGAAGCTCGCCCGCTACCTCGTGGGCCTCGACAAGCGCTACGTCGCCGAGCTCGAGCTGGGGAGGCGAACCACGACCGGCGACGCGGAGGGAGACGAGCTCGAGGTGACGCCGCTGCCCGAGGACCTCGACGCCGCGCTCGCGGCGCTCGTTGGCGAGGTCGAGCTGCCCGTGCCTGCCGCGTCGGCGGTGAAGATCGGCGGGGAGCGAGCGTATCGCCTGCACCGCCGGGGAGTCGCCGTCGAGATGCCAGTGCGCGCGTCGACCGTGCACGCGCTGACCGTGACCCGCTACGAGCCGCCGCTGCTCGGGCTCGAGCTCCACGTCGGCAGCGGCACCTACGTGCGCGCGATCGCGGACGCGCTCGGCGGCAGCTGCCGATCGATCCGCCGGACCGCCGTGGGGCCGTTCCGCGTCGAGGACACGGACGAGACCCTCGTGCGCCCGTCTCTCGACGCGCTGCCGTTCCTGCCTGTGGTCGAGCTGGATGATGTCGGGCTCGGCCGCGTCCTCTCAGGACAGGCCGTCCCGGCGGCAGGGGAGGGACGAGCGACGCTCGTCTACCGGGGCTCGCTCGTGGCCGTCGCGAAAGTGACCGGTGGGACCGCGCGGCCCGAGACGGTGATCGGGTACGCACCGTGATCGTCTCGCGCGACCCGAGCGAGCTGCCGGCTGCCGACCGAGCCGTCGCGATCGGGACGTTCGACGGCGTCCACCGCGGCCACCGCGCGGTGATCGAGGCGGCGCGGGCGAGCGGGCTTCGCTCGGCGGTCGTCACCTTCCATCCGCACCCGCGCGAGGTGCTCGGCTACGAGGTCGCCCTGCTCTCGACGTTCGAACGCCGGCTCGAGCTGATCGAGGCCCTCGGCCCCGACGACGTGCTCGTCGTCGAGTTCACGCTCGAGCTGTCGAAGCTCGCCCCGGAGGCGTTCGTGCGGGAGATCCTCGCCCCGATCGGCACACGCATCGTCATCGCCGGCGAGGACTTCCGGTTCGGGCGCGCCCGCAGCGGCGACGTCGCGCTGCTCAGGGCCCTCGACTTCGACGTGCGCCCGGTGCCTCTCGTCGAGGGCGTCTCGTCGAGCCGGATCCGGCAGGCCCTGCGCGACGGGGAGGTCGTGTCGGCCGCAGGGATGCTCGGGCGGCCACCGGAGCTCGAAGGCCTCGTCGTGGCCGGCGACCAGCGTGGGGGCACGCTCGGCTTCCCCACCGCGAACCTCGTGGTGCAGCCGCACCTGCTCGTGCCCGGCTATGGGATCTACGCGGGCTCCGCCCTGGGCCACCGGGCCGCGGTCTCGATCGGCGTCAACCCGCACTACGGCGGCCGTGAGCGGCGAATCGAGGCGTTCCTGCTCGGCTTCGAGGGCGACCTGTACGGGCGTCACCTGCGCCTCGAGCTGTGGGAGCGCCTGCGCGACGAGCGCGTGTTCGAGACCGAGGGCGAGCTCGTCGACCAGATCGCCCGCGACGTCGAGCGAGCACGAGCGGCGACCCGGCCCGTCTGACGCCTGCTAGCCTTCCCGCCATGAGTCTGACAACCGAGGTGAAACGGGAGATCGTCGGCAAGCATGGCCGCAGCGAGGCGGACACGGGCTCGCCCGAGGTTCAGATCGCGCTGCTGACCAGACGGATCAACGACCTGACGGCGCACATGAAGCTGCACGCGAAGGATCACCACTCGCGGCGCGGGCTACTCAAGCTGGTCGGGCAGCGCCGGCGGCTCCTGAACTACCTCCAGAGGAACGATCTCGAGGGCTATCGCCGCCTGATCGGAGAGCTAGGCCTGCGGCGCTAGCATCGGTTCGGCGGGAGGCGCCGGTGGAAGTTTGAGAGAGCCCCGCGCAGCGAGGCTGTCTCAAACCTCCGCCTCCGCCTTCCGCCTCGAGGAAGAGGAGGAGAGATGTCGATCGTTGCTCCAGAGCGGCACGTCGTGGCGTGCAGTGTCGGCGGCCGCGAGGTCCGGTTCGAGACCGGCCACCTGGCGAAGCAGGCCGACGGGGCAGTCGTGGTCACGGCCGGGAGCTCCATGGTGCTCGCGACCGCGGTGGGGCGGCTGGAAGGCCGCGAGGGCGCGGACTTCTTCCCGCTCACCGTCGACGTGGAGGAGCGCATGTACGCCGCCGGGAAGATCCCGGGCGGCTTCTTCAAGCGGGAAGGGCGGCCGACCGAGAAGGCGATCCTGACCGCCCGCATGGTCGACCGGCCGATCCGGCCGCTCTGGCCCAAGGGCTACAAGAACGAGGTTCAGGTGATCGCGACCGTCCTGTCTGCAGACCAGATCGTCGCGCACGACGTGATGTGCATCAACGGCGCCTCCGCGGCGCTCTCGATCTCGTCGCTGCCGTTCCTCGGCCCCGTCGGCGCCGTGCGCATCGGCATGGACGCGGACGGGCGGCTGATCATCGACCCGACCCTGCCCGAGCTCGAGGAGTCGAGCCTCGACCTGCTCGTGGTCGGGTCGGCGGAGGCGATCACGATGGTCGAGTGCGGCGCCCAGGAGGTTCCGGAGGACACGCTGCTCTCCGCGCTCGAGCTCGCCCACCGCGAGATCCGCGGACTCTGCGAGGCGCAGGAGGAACTGCGGCGCCGGGCCGGCAAGCCGAAGATCCTCGACGGTGCAGTGACCGCCGAGATCGCGTCCGGCCACGGCGAGCGGATCCGCACGCGGATCGCCGCCGAGGGCCTGCGCGAGGCCGCGACCGCTGCCGAGGAGATCGAGGCCGAGCTCTGCCCGGCGATCACGATGGTCTCGACCGAGGCGGACATCGTTCGCCGCACCCAGGTCAGGTTCGGCCTCGCCGCGCTCGTCGAGCAGTACCGGCTCGGGGCCGTGACCGACGCCGTACGCCGGCAGTTCGAGAACGAGCTGCGGGCGCTCACCGACGCCGAGCAGGACTCGAAGGAGCTCAAGTCGGCGAAGCGCGACCTCCTGTTCGGCCGGATCGTGGACACCGTCGAGCTGCCGTTCCCCGGCGGCGCGGGCGACGCCGGCGAGGCAGCCGCGAAGGACTCGGTAACGAAGCAGTACGTCAAGAAGGCCGCCGAGGCCGTCTACAAGGACATCGTCCGCAAGAAGATCGCGGTCGAGAAGCGCCGTCCGGACGGCCGCGGCACCGAGGAGATCCGCCCGATCTCGTGCGAGGTCGACGTGGCGCCGCGCACGCACGGCTCCGCGCTGTTCACGCGCGGGCAGACGCAGATCCTGACGCTGCTCACCCTCGGCACCGCGAAGGAGGGACAGCGGATCGACGACCTCTCGCTCGAGCAGGAGCGGCGGTTCATCCACCACTACAACTTCCCGCCGTTCTCGGTCGGCGAGACCGGCTTCATGCGCGGCCCCAAGCGACGCGACATCGGCCACGGCAACCTCGCGCAGCGGTCGCTCGAGCCGATGATCCCGGACGAGGCGGAGTTCCCGTACACGATCCGGCTCGTATCCGAGACGCTCGAGTCGAACGGGTCATCCTCGATGGGGTCGGTGTGCGCCTCGACCCTGGCGCTGCTCGCGGCCGGCGTGAAGATGCGCCGTCCCGTCGCCGGCATCGCCATGGGGCTGATCAAGGAAGGCAGCGATCACGTCGTCCTGACCGACATCCAGGGGGCCGAGGATCACCTCGGCGACATGGACTTCAAGGTCGCCGGCACCCGGATGGGGGTGACCGCGCTCCAGATGGACATCAAGATCACGGGCGTCACGCAGGAGCTCCTGCGCGGGGCGCTCTCGCAGGCGAAGGCGGCACGCGAGTTCATCCTCGACCGGATGGCGGAGACGCTCGCCGACGCACGCGAGGAGCTGCCCCAGCACGCGCCGCGCATCTCGACGGTGAGCATCGACCCCGAGTACATCGGCCTCGTGATCGGCAAGGGCGGCGAGACGATCCGGTCGCTCGAAGCCGACCACGAGGTGCAGATCGACATCGAGGAGGACGGCACGATCCTCATCTACGCGACGGACGGGGACAAGGCCGAGAGCGCGGCGTCCGCGATCAAGGCGCTCACGAAGGAGCCGGAGGCGGGTGACGCCTACACCGGCAAGGTCGTGCGCACGACCGAGTTCGGCGCGTTCGTCGAGCTGAAGCGCGGCACCGACGGCCTCCTCCACGTCTCGAACGTCGGCCCCGGCCGTCTCGGGCACATCGAGGACGTCCTGACCCGGGGCGACGTGGTCGACGTCGTCGTCCTCGAGGTCGACAAGGCACGCGGCCGGATCGCGCTCAAGCTCGTCGGCAAGCACGAGGACGGCGCGATCGTGCCCCCCGAGGTGCTGATGGAGCGGGCCAAGGACGCCCCACCTCGCGAGCCGCGTGAGGACCGGGAGCGCCGCGGCGGCCCCCCCCGCGGCCGCGATCGCGGCCCGCGTCGCTGAGAGCCACGGACGGGGCGGGCCGCGGGCCCGCCCCGTTACGATCACGCCCGTGGAGCGATTCGACGCCGTCGTCGCCGGGGCCGGGCCCGCCGGCTCCGTCACGGCCTACCGGCTCGCCAGCGCGGGCGCGTCCGTCCTGCTCGTCGACCGGGCTCGCTTCCCCCGCGACAAGCCCTGCGGCGGCGGCCTGACGATGCGCGCGGTCGCCGAGTTGCCGTTCGCGCCCGATCCGGTTGTCGAGCACGTCGTCTCGCGCATGCGCTTTCGCCACGCGTACCGGAGCGCGTACGAGCGCGGAGGCGAGCGGCCCCTGATCCTGATGACCCAGCGCAGGCGGCTCGACGCCCTCCTCGCCGAGCGCGCCGCCGCCGCGGGCGCGGACTTCCGTGACGGCGTCCGCGTCACCGGGCTCGACGTCGACGCCGACGGGGTCACTGTCGAGCTCGGCCCCGACCGGGTGCGCGCCGGGCTGCTCGTCGGCGCCGACGGGGCGAACGGCCTCACAGCGAGGCGTCTCGCGATCGGGCCGCAGCCCACGTACGGGGTGGCGCTCGAGGGTAACCTCCCGTACGCCGAGGCGAGGGAAAGCCACGCGGGGACGGCGATTCTCGAGCTCGGGACCGTCCCCGGCGGGTACGGCTGGGTGTTCCCGAAGGGCGACCACCTCAACGTCGGCGTCGGCGGCTGGGAGCGGGAGGGTCCCTCGCTGCGCGCCCACCTCGAGCGGCTCTGCCGGTCGCACGGCACAGGCGCCGACCGCCTCCGGGACGTCCGCGGTCATCGTCTGCCGCTCCGGCGCCCCGACGCCCGGCTCGCGCGCGGGCGGACGCTCCTCGTCGGCGATGCGGGCGGCCTCGTCGACCCCCTCTCGGGCGACGGGATGTACGAGGCGTTCGTGTCGGCACGGCTCGCCGCCGCGGCCGCGCTCGACCTGCTCGCCGGGAGGGCCGGAAGCCTCGAGCCGTACGACACCGCGGTTCGCAGGGCGCTCGGGCGCATGACCTCCGCCTCCTGGGGCGCGAAGCTCGCGTTCGACCGCTTCCCGCGCCTCACGTTCGCCCTGTCGCGACCGCCGCTCGTGTGGCCCGCCGTCGAGGGACTCCTGTGCGGCGAGCTGCCCCACCCCGGGGCGGCGACCGGGGGCGCACGGCTCGCGCTGCGCGGCGTCGAGACGCTCGCCCGGCTCGTCGGGAGCCCCGGGCCCCGCTATCGCGTCGAGGGGGCGTAGAGCCCGATGCAGACGACCGTCGTGTCCGCGCTCGACGACGGGGAGCGCGTCGTCACGGAGCGCCTCGACGGCGTCCGCTCGGTCGCGATCGGATTCTGGATCGGCGCCGGGTCGAGGGACGAGACTCCCGCGCAGGCGGGCGTGACGCACTTCCTCGAGCACCTCCTGTTCAAGGGCACGCGCTCGTACACGGCGCAGGAGATCGCGGAGGTGTTCGACGGGCTCGGCGGTGAGCTCAACGCAGCAACGACCCGCGAGTACACCGTCGTCTACGCCCGCATCATGGACGAGCACCTCGAGACCGCGCTCGACGTCATGTCGGACATGGTGTTCGCGCCCAAGCTCGCGGACCTCGACTCCGAGCGCGAGGTGGTGCTGGAGGAGATCGCGATGTACGAGGACACCCCGCAGGACCTCGTGCACGACCTGATCGCCCGGGCCATCTTCGGAGAGCATCCGCTGGGACGGCCCGTGATCGGCCACGCCGGCGTGGTCTCCACGGTGACGCGCCGGGCGCTCGCCGCGTACCATCGCTCCCGCTACGTCGCCGGCAACCTGGTCGTCGCCGCGGCGGGCAGCGTCGAGCACGACCGCCTCGTCGAGATCTGCACGCGGATGGCCGAGAAGAAGGCGCCGCCGCCCGGCCGGCCCGCCAGGGCGCGGGCCCCGCTCGTCGCAGCGCCACCGCCCGGGCTCGTGTTCCAGCGCAAGGACACGGAGCAGTACCACGTGTGCGTGGGGGCGCCCGCAATCTCCCGCTCGGATCCCCGGCGCTTCACCGCCTCGGTCCTGGACAGCATCCTCGGCGGGTCGGCGTCATCGCGGCTGTTCCAGGAGATCCGGGAGAAGCGAGGCCTCGCCTACTCCGTGTACACGTTCGCGACGCTCCACGCGGACACAGGCGAGATCGGCGTGTACGTCGGAACGCGCGAGGAGAACCTCGCAACGTGTCTCGAGATCATCGCGCGCGAGGTCGCGGACATCGCGTCGGGCGGCGTCCGCAAGGCCGAGCTCGTCCGGGCGAAGGAGAACCTGAAGGGCAGGATCGTGCTCGCCATGGAGTCGACCTCGAGCCGTATGAACCGCCTCGGGAAGTCGGTGGTGACCGACTCCGAGCTGCTCTCGCTCGACCGGGTCGTCGCGGAGATCGAGGCGGTCGACGCAGACGGCGTGGCCGGGCTCGCCGCGGCGCTGCTCGCCGGCGACAGGCTGTCGGCCGCCGGGATCGGCCCGAGCGAGCAGCGCTTTCGCGAGGCGGTCGAGCGGATCGCACCCGCCGTGGTCGCGCGGGAGGCGGCATGAGAGTCGTTCTGTTCGGCCGGGACGGGAAAGTCGGGGCGGTGCTCGGGCCTCGGCTCGCGGAGGCGGGGTACGTCGTCTGCGGCGTCGAGGTGGGGGAGGAGCACGAGCTTCGCGGCTTCGACGCCGCCGTCGACTTCACGACGCCTGCCGCGGTGCTCGGGAACGCCCGGCGCGCGCTCGCGGCCGGCATCCCCTGCGTGATCGGCACCACCGGGCTGACCGACCAGGGGCTCGACGAGCTCGACGCGCTCGCCCGCGAGCGCGGGCTTCCCTGTCTCGTCGCCCCGAACTTCGCGATCGGCGCGGTGCTGATGATCCGCTTCGCGGCGGAGGCGGCGAAGGCGATGCCGCACGCCGAGATCGTCGAGCTCCATCACGACACGAAGCTCGACGCGCCGTCGGGCACCGCGAAGGCCACCGCCGCCCGGATGGGCGGCGACGTCCCGATCCACTCGGTGCGCCTGCCCGGGCTCGTGGCCCACCAGGAGGTGATCCTCGGCGCGCCGGGGCAGACGCTCACGATTCGCCACGACACGACGTCGCGCGAGGCGTTCGTCCCTGGCGTCCTGCTCGCGCTCGAGCGGCTGTCGTCGCTCCCGCCCGGGCTGACGGTCGGGCTCGACGCGCTGCTCTGACGCGCCTGCCGCGCGCCGCGGCCGCGAGAGCCATGTCCCGGGGCCAGGCCCCCGGCCGTGCCCGGGACGGCCCTGCCGACGCGCCCGGTCACTAGAATGACCCGATGCTCGGCGAGGTCATGACGGCCATCGTGACACCGTTTCGCGGCGACGGCACGGTCAACCTGGAAGCGTTCCGGCTGCTGTGCATCGACCTCGTCGACCACGGCTCCGACGGCCTCGTCGTGGGCGGCACGACGGGCGAGGCCTCGACGCTGACGGACGACGAGAAGCTCTCCCTGTACGCGGTCGCCGTCGAGGCCGTAGGCGACCGGGCGACCATCGTGGCCGGCACGGGCTCGAACGACACCGCCCACTCCGTGCATCTGACCGCGCGGGCGCACGAGGTCGGCGCCGACGCCTTCCTCGTCGTCACCCCGTACTACAACAAGCCGCCGGCGAGAGGCATCGTCGGGCACTTCCGGGCGATCGCCGCCGTGACCGACAGGCCGCTCGTCGTGTACAACATCCCGCAGCGCTGCGTGATCAACATCGAGCCGGAGACGATCGAGCAGCTCGCCGGGATCCCCAACGTCACCGCCGTCAAGCAGGCCACCACCGACCCGGAGCAGGCGCGCAGGATCGTCGCCTGCGGGCTCGACCTCTATGCCGGCAACGACGACCTCGTGCTCCCGTGGCTCGAGCTCGGTGGTGTCGGCGGGATCTGCGTGTGCACGAACCTCCCCTCCGTGGGTGTGAGGATGAAGGAGCTGATCGGCCGCTTCCGGGACGGGGACCGGGAGGGGGCGTACGCGATCGGGCGCGAGCTCGAGCCCGTGCTCGACGCCCTCGCGGTGACGACCAACCCGATTCCGATCAAGGCGGCTCTCTCGATGGCCGGCCGGGATGCCGGGGGGCTGCGCCTGCCGCTCGTCGAGGCGACCGAGGACGAGCGGTTCCGGATCCGCGCCGGCCTCGAGCGCGCCGGCGTGCTCGCGCGAACCATCGCCTGACGACCTATTGGCCGGAGGATGACCGGTGGGTCAGCCGGGCCGGGCCCGTACAATGGGCGCGTGCCACCGCGCGCCACCCGCATCATCCCGCTCGGCGGCCTCGGCGAGGTCGGCAAGAACATGACCGTCGTCGAATGCGACGAGGGCCTCGTGATCATCGACGCCGGCCTCGCATTCCCGCGGGACGAGCACCTCGGCGTCGACCTCCTGCTCCCCGAGTTCACCTACCTGAGGGAGCGCGAGGCCGACATCCGCGCGGTCGTCCTCACCCACGGCCACGAGGACCACGTGGGTGCGCTGCCGTACCTGCTCCGCGAGATCGCCGTTCCCGAGCTCTGGGCAACCCGCCTCACGCTCGGTCTCGTCAAGTCGAAGCTCGACGAGCACGGGCTCCTGCGCGCCGCGGAGCTGATCGAGATCGAGCCCGAAGAGGGGCCGGTTCAGGTAGGGCCCTACCGGGCCGAGTTCGTTCGCATGGCCCACTCGATTCCCGACGCCGTCGCCGTCGTTCTCGACACCCCCGGAGGACGGATCGTCCACACCGGCGACTACAAGATCGACCACACTCCCGTGGACGGCTTCCGGACCGACGTGGGCCGTCTCGCCGAGATCGGCAACCGCGGCGTCGATCTCCTGCTCGGCGACTCGACGAACGCGGAACGACCCGGCGTCACCCCGTCGGAGCGGACGGTCGGCGACGCGTTCCGCCAGATCGTCCCGCTGCTCGAGGGGCGCGTCCTGATCGCCTCGTTCGCCTCCAACGTCCACCGGATGCAGCAGGCGATCGATGTCGCGGCGGAGACCGGCCGCAAGATCTGCCCGATCGGCCGCTCGCTGCGAAAGAACCTGAACATCGCGAAGAGCCTCGGCTACGTGAACGTGCCGGACGACCTCGTCGTCCGTCCCGGCGACCTCGACGAGCTCGCACCCGACGAGACGATGATCCTCTGCACCGGCAGCCAGGGCGAGCCCCTGTCCGCGCTCGTGCGGATCGCCTACGGCGACCACCAGAACGTCCGGGTGCAGGACGGCGACACCGTGATCATCTCGGCGAAGCCCGTGCCCGGGAACGAGCTCAAGGTCCACGACACGATCAACCGGCTCGCAAAGGCGGGTGCGGAGGTGCTCCATCAGGAGATCGCGCCGGTGCACGTCTCCGGGCACGGCAACTCCGAGGAGCTGCGGATGATCCTCGGGCTGCTGCGGCCGCGCTGCGTGATGCCCGTGCACGGCGAGTACCGGATGCTCTCGGCCCACGCCCGCCTGGCCCGCGACGCCGGCGTCCCGGCACGGCAGATCGTGCTCGCCGAGAACGGCAGCGTGGTCGAGCTGTCCGACGGGACCGCGAGCATCGTCGACCGCGCGCCCGCCGGTGTCGCGTTCGTCGACGGGCTCGAGATCGGCGATCTCAAGGACGTGGTGCTGCGCGACCGCCGCCACCTGGCCGAGGACGGGGTCGTGATCGTCGTCGCGACCATCGGCAGCCAGAACGGCCGCGAGATCGCCGCACCCGAGGTGATCGCGCGCGGGCTGACCGACCCCGACCCCGTGCTCGAAGAGGCGCGCGACGAGGCCCGCCGCGTGCTCGCGAAGTGCGTCGCCGACAACATCGGCGAGCTGAAGCTGATCCAGGAGCACCTGCACGACGCCCTCGGGCAGCTGATCCACGCGCGCACCGGGCGCCGGCCGATGATCCTCCCGGTGGTGCTCGAGATCTGACGCCGACCGCGGCGCGACCTGTCCGCGCACCCGCGGGCAGGAGGGTGGATGCCGCTCTAGAACTCGACGAGGTGACGCAACACAAGCGTCCTACCCAGGCACGCTCACGGGCGGCGTTCGCACGCCCGCGCGCGCGGGCCGGGAAGGGTGCGGGACGCGAGCACCAGCATCCCGAGTTGATCGGCCTGGGCTTGCTCGCCGTCGGGCTCTTCCTCGCGGTCGTCCTCTGGCTCTCGTGGGACGGGGGGATCGTCGGGCGATGGGCGGACGACGGGCTCCACGTTCTCGTCGGCGGGGCCGCGGCTCTGCTCCCGGCCGGGCTGCTCGTCGTCGGCGCCCTGCTCGTCGCGCGCAGCCGGCTCGTCGACCTGCGCCCGTTCCGGACGGGCCTGCTCGTCCTCGGTCTGTCGCTGCTGATCGCGTTCGGCGGCGGCTGCTTCGGCCTCGGACCGGGCGACCCGCCGTCGGGAACGCTCGATCCCGATCTCGTGCGGCACCACGGCGGCATCCTCGGTGGTGCCCTGTACGTCGTGCTCGGCAAGCTGCTCGGCGACACCGGCTACACGATCCTCGCTCTCTTCGGGCTGATCGCAGGCGGTCTGCTCGTCACGGGCGCCTCCCTCGGCACGCTCCTTCGCCATTCCGCCCGCGCGGGCGAGCGCGCGGCGCGCCACACCGCTCGTGCCGCACGCCGCACCGTCGAGGCCGTCCAGTCGGCGTCGCTGCCCCGGCCCGCGACCGCGCGGAGCGCGCCGATCGACGGCGTCGCCCGGTACGGCGACGTGGTCGGAGCCTCCGAGCCCGCCGGGCCGCCCGTGCTCGTGGATCAGCTAGCCGAGCCGGACGGTGACACGGGCGGCATCCCGGCGATCCTGCTCGAGGATCTCCAGGAGCAGGCGCCCCCGCGCGAGGACACGCAGGAGCGCCTGTTTGCGCCTCCCGCCACCGCCGGCGACTACCGTCTCCCGGACGCCTCCGTCCTGCGGCGCTCGCGCCCCGCGAAGAGCGAGCCCGGGAGAGCCGCGGAGCGCACGGCCGAGACGCTCGTCCAGACGCTCGCCCACTTCGGGATCGAGGCCACGATCGTCGGCCAGGTCTCGGGCCCGCGCGTCACGCGCTACGAGCTCCAGCTCGCGCCCGGCACCAAGGTGTCGAAGGTGTCGGCGCTGAAGGATGACCTCGCGTACGCGCTCGCGACGACCGAGATCCGGATCCTCGCACCGATCCCCGGTAAGCAGGCGGTCGGGGTCGAGGTGCCGAACGTCGCCCCGAACATCGTGACGCTCGGCGACATCTTCGCCGACCTCCCGGTCTCCGCGAGCCCGCTCTCCGTGTGGCTCGGCAAGGACATCTCCGGTGCGGCCGTCTGGGCCGACCTGGCCCGGATGCCCCACATCCTGATCGCCGGTACCACCGGCTCCGGCAAGTCCGGCTGCATCAACACCATGCTGTGCTCGATCCTCCTGCGATCCACGCCGGACGAGGTGCGCATGATCATGATCGACCCCAAGCGCGTCGAGCTCGGGCTCTACGAGTCGATTCCGCACCTGCTCACGCCGGTCGTGTCGAATCCCAAGCGAGCGTCCGTCGTCCTCCTCAACGTGGTCGAGGAGATGGAGCGCCGCTACGAGCGCATGAGCGTCGCCCGGGCCCGCAACCTGCCGGAGCTGAACCGCGTGCTGGCGAAGCGAGGCGAGCCGACGCTCCCGTACCTCCTCGTCGTCATCGACGAGCTCGCCGACCTGATGATGGTCTCGCCCCAGGAGGTCGAGGACACCGTCATCAGGCTCGCGCAGAAGTCCCGCGCGGTTGGCATCCACCTCGTCCTCGCGACCCAGAGGCCGTCCGTCGACGTGATCACCGGCATGATCAAGGCAAACGTCCCCTCGCGGATCGCGTTCGCCGTCTCCAGCCAGACGGACAGCCGCGTGATCCTCGACACGTCCGGAGCCGAAGCGCTCCTCGGGCAGGGGGACATGCTGTTCAAGCCGCTCGGGACCTCGAGGCTCCAGCGCGTCCAGGGCGCGTACGTGTGCGAGGAGGAGATCGCGCTCGTCGTCGAGCAGTGCCGTCGCCAACGGGCGCAGAAGCTCGACGAGTCGCTGCTCGAGGCGCCGGAGAGCGCGCGTGGCGGCGACGAGGACGATCTCGACCCCGACGAGGACCCGCTGCTCGAGCGGGCGATCGAGATCGTCGTGCAGACGCAGACCGCCTCCGTCTCCCTGATCCAGCGACGGCTCAGGGTCGGCTACACGAGAGCCGGGCGGCTGGTCGACATGCTCGAGCGCCGCGGGGTGATCTCCGGGTACGAGGGCTCGAAGCCGCGGCGGGTGCTGGTCGGCGAGCACGAGCTGGACCGGGCGCTCTCGTCGCTGCGAGAAGGTGTTCCCGGCTAGCGTCACCTGGCCGGGCGGCAGCTCCGCCGAACGGTCTACAGTGGCCCGCGTGGGTAACGGGAAGGCGATCGGCGCGCTGCTCTTCGGCTTCCTCTCGCTCGCGTTCCTCGCGGCGGGGCTCGCCGTGCCCAGATTCGTGCCGGAGATCGAGGCGCTGGAGGCGCTCGTCGTCGTGCCCGGAGCGCTCGTGACCGCGCTTGCCTCGATCGCGCTCGCCCGCCGCGCGCGGTTCGACTTCCAGCGCTCGCTCGGGAGGATCGGAGGCGACGGGATCGCGGTGGCGGCGCGCCTGATCAGCCTGTTCGCGCTGCTCTCCTGCCTGACCGTCGCGCTCGCGGTCGGGGTCTTCGCGATCCTCGCGCTGGTCCTCGACTGACCGGGCGAGTCTACAATCGGGGCACGCGTGTTCGAAATCGGCAGTAGCCTCCGTGACGCGCGAGTCCGTCAGGGCCTCGACGTGGCCGACGTCGAGGCGACCACGAAGATCCGCGCGAAGTACATCCGCGCGCTCGAGGACGAGCGCTTCGACCTCCTGCCCGGCGAGGCCTATGTCAAGGGATTCCTCCGAACCTATGCCGACCGGCTGGGTCTGGACGGCCAGCTCTACGTCGATGAGTACAACGCCCGGTTCGCGCTGTCGGCCGAGCCGGTCCCGTCGTCGAGGCCCCGCCGGAAGGCTGGCAACGCCAGGCTCGAATCGAACGCCGTGCTGGTCGCGCTCGCCGGCATCGTCGCGGTGACCGTTCTCGTCATTGCCGCCTGGCAGCTCGGCACCTCGGGCAGCGAAGAGCCGGGCACCGGCCTCGCCGTCTCGAGCGCAGCCCTCGAGACGGGAACGATCGAGCTTCCCCCGGCGACCGCCCCCGCGACCACCGCGACCACGGAGGTCGAGCCGCTGGCGCAGCTCACAATCACCGCGGCGCGGGGCCGCTCGGTGATCGAGGTGCGGCGCGGGACGCAGACCGGGGAGCTCCTGTTCGAGGGGACGATGTACCGCGACGAGAGCGAGGCGTTCTCCGGCAAGAGGCTCTGGGTGCGGGCGACGAAGTCCGAGAACCTCGATCTCGCGCTCGACGGCGAGCCCGTGGACGACCTGTCCCTCTCCGGCTCCGTGCTGCTCCGTGTGACCGTCGACGGCGTCGCCAGCGTCGGAGCGCCCTGACGGGTGCCCGGCCGTCCTCGCGCCGTCGTCGTCGTCAGCGGCTCGGAGCTCGTCAGGGGGCAGCGCCGCGACCTGAACGGTCCGTACCTCGCGGGCGAGCTCCAGCGGCTGGGCCTCGACCCGGCGAAGGTCGTGATCGTCGGCGACCGCCCCGAGGAGCTGGCCTCGGCGCTGCGCGACGGGCTCGCCGCCGACGTCTGCGTCGCGACGGGCGGGCTGGGCCCGACACACGACGACCGCACGATCGAGCTCCTCGCCAGGGAGACCGGGCGCGAGCTCGTCGTCGATCTCACGCTCGAGCTCGAGATCGAGGCGGTGTCGAGGAAGATCGCCGACCGGCTTCGTCTCCCGTACACGGACTTCGCCGCCGGAGTGCGCAAGCAGGCGTCGCTCCCTGCCGGGGCCGTCGCGCTCGGGCTGGCGGGCACCGCCCCCGGGGTGCTGCTCGAGCGCGACGGGCAGATCGCGATCGCGCTCCCGGGGCCGCCTGCGGAGTTGCGCCGGCTCTGGCCACTCGCGGTCGCACACCCGGCGTTTCGCAACCTCCTCGGGCGGGCGCGACCGCGACACCACCGCGTCCTGCGATTCTTCGGGCCGAGTGAGTCGGCGGTCGCGCGGGCCCTCGGCGAGGTGGGGATCGAGGGCGACGGGCTCGAGGTCACGGTCTGCGCGCGCGAGCTCGAGATCCACGTCGACCTCTTCGTCGAAGAGGGGGCGCAGGATCGCGCTGCCAGCGTCGAGCGGGCGCTCCTCGAGGAGTTCGGCGCTCACCTGTTCTCCGAGGACGAGCGCCCGCTCGCCGCGATCGTCCTCGACCTGGCCCGGGCTGCCGGGCTCACGCTCGCCACGGCCGAGTCGTGCACGGGTGGTCTGCTCGGCGCCGCGCTGACCGAGGTGGCCGGGGCAAGCGACGCCTACCTCGGCGGAGTCGTGGCCTACGCGAACGCGGTCAAGATCGGGCAGCTGGGCGTTCCGGAGACCCTGATTCGGCGCCACGGCGCGGTGTCGGGCGAGGTTGCCGCGGCGATGGCCGAGGGCGCCCGCAGAGTGTTCCATGCCGACGTGGCGGCCGCGGTAACCGGAGTCGCCGGGCCGGGAGGGGCAACCCCGGAGAAGCCGATCGGGCTCGTCCACGTCCACGTTGCCGCGCCCGGCGGCGGTGAGGCCCGTCGGCTCGATCTGCCGGGCGACCGCGAGGCGGTACGCGCCCGGGCGTGTGCGTTGACTCTCCACCTCCTGCGGCGTGTTCTGTCACGGTCCGGTACCGAAGCCGCGTGAGCTTCGCTGCTAGCGTCGATGGTGATGATCGTCTGCGGCTGTTCTTCGCGCTTCCGCTTCCCGAGCCCGACGGTGAAGCGCTCGCGGCGTGGGCCGCCGTTGCGCTTCGCGGGGCTCGCGGCGTCCGCGTGCTTCCGGCGGCGCAGCTCCACATCACGCTCGCGTTCCTGGGGAGCCGGACGTCCGCGGAGCTGCCCGGGCTTCGCAAGTCGCTGCACATGGCCGCGGAAGGAGCGGGAAGGCCCGTGCTGACCCCGCGCCGCTACCGGGAGACCCGGAGCGTCGGCATGGTCGCCTTCGACGACGACGGCGGGCGCGCAGGCGCTCTCCAGGAGCGTCTCTCGCGTCAGCTCGAGGCGCTCGGCTGCTACCGGCCCGAGCGGCGGCCGTGGCTTCCCCACGTGACCGTGGCCCGTTTCAGGCTCCGCCCGGGCCGCCGACCGGAGCCGCCGGCGCTCGGGGCGGTCAGTCCGTCCGAAGCGGCCCTCTATCATTCGGTGCTGCGGCCTGGCGGGGCGCAGTACCAGATCGTTGAAGCGGCTGCCCTAGGAGGTTGACGTTGGACCGCCAGCAAGCTCTCACCGCTGCCCTCGGCCAGATCGAGCGGCAGTACGGCAAGGGGTCGGTCATGCGTATGTCCGACCAGGCGAACGAGGCCATACCGGCCGTCTCGACCGGGTGCCTGTCCCTCGATCTCGCGCTCGGGATCGGCGGTCTCCCGCGGGGCCGGATCGTCGAGATCTTCGGTCCGGAGGCGTCCGGCAAGACAACGCTCGTCTACCACGTGATCGCCGAGGCGCAGCGGCTCGGCGGCATCTGCGCCTTCATCGACGCCGAGCACGCGATGGATCCCGCGTACGCCCGGCGCATCGGGGTCAACATCGACGACCTGCTCGTGTCCCAACCCGACAACGGGGAGCAGGCGCTCGAGATCGCGGAATTGCTCATACGCAGTGGCGCCATCGACATCGTCGCGATCGACTCGGTCGCGGCCCTTACTCCGAAGGCGGAGATCGAGGGCGAGATGGGGGATAGCTTCGTCGGGCTCCAGGCCCGACTGATGAGCCAGGCGCTGCGCAAGCTCGCTGGCACTCTCAACCGCACGGGCACCGTGTGCATCTTCACGAACCAGCTGCGGGAGAAGATCGGCGTCATGTTCGGGAGCCCCGAGACGACCACCGGCGGGCGGGCGCTGAAGTTCTACGCTTCGATCCGCCTCGACGTACGCCGAATCGAGACCCTCAAGGAGGGCGTCGAGGCGATCGGCAACCGGACGCGCGTGAAGGTCGTGAAGAACAAGGTGGCGCCGCCGTTCAAGCAGGCGGAGTTCGACATCATCTACGGCGAGGGCATCTCCTGGGAGGGATCGATTCTCGACGTCGGCCTCGATCAGAAGCTCGTGCAGAAGTCGGGCTCCTACCTCAGCTTCGGGGAGGAGCGTCTCGGCCAGGGACGCCAGAATGCGATCGCGTTCCTCCGCGAGCATCCCGACGTCTCCGACGCCATCGTGCGGCGGATCCAGGAGGAGGCCGCCGGGAGGGTCGTCTCGACCCGGCTCGCGGCCGCGGGGGCCGCGCCCGCTGCACAGGCCCCCGTCGAAGAGGTGGCCGAGGTCGCGTAGGCGGTGGCGGGGCGAAGCCCCGACCCGCTCGAGCTCGCCGCGGGCGCCCTCGCGAGGCGAGACCTCTCCACCGCTGCGCTCGAGCAGCGGCTTCGCCGGGCGGGTGCCGATGCGGCTGCGGCCGGCGCGGCGGTTGCGCGACTCTCCTCCCTCGGAGCGCTCGACGACGCGCGCCTCGCCACTGACCGCGCGTCCCGACTCGCGGAACGCGGCTACGGGAACGCGGCCATCGAGGCGAAGCTCGAAGCCGAGGGCCTCGGTCGGGCCGATATCGAGGCAGCGCTCGCCGGTCTCGAGCCGGAGGCGGCGCGCGCCCGCAGGATCGTCGCGACGGCGCCGGGACGGTCACCGCGCGTGCTCGCGGCGACGCTCACGCGGCGCGGCTTCGCGCGGGACTCGCTAGAGGCGGTGCTCGGCCCGCTGGACGGGGCCGGCGAAGCGGAGCTAGGATGAGGTCACAAATCCGCAACTTCTTCGCCTCCAGAAGGCACGGCAATCGCCGGATCGGCGTTCAACAGCACCAAGGCACGAGCAACCTGCAAGCGATGAGAGACCAGCTGCGGAGCACAAGGTTCCGCCCGGTCTCCCGGTGAGTCGCTTACGCGCTGCCCGGGCACGTGTCGCCCGGGCGCCGACCGGCCGAACCGCCGTTCCTACGGGGCATGGACGTAGGAGCGCGCAATGCTTTTAGCCGTAGGGATCCTGATCGGTCTGGCCGTCGGGACGCTCGGCGCGTACGTGGTCGCCCGCCTCGTGTTCGCGGCGCGGCTCGCGGCCGCCAGGAGCGAGGGGGAGGCCGTTCTCGCCGATGCCCGCCGCGACGCCGAGGCTGTCCGTCGCGAGGCTCAGGTCGAGGCGCGAGAGCAGGCTGTCCGTCTTCGCGCCGAGATCGACGAGGAGCTGCGCGACCGGCGCAGCGAGATGATCAAGATCGAGGAACGCGTCATCGAGAAGGAGGAGGCGACCGACGAGAAGCTCCGCGAGCTCGTCAGACGGGAGGAGTCGCTCGGGGACAGGGAGGCGAGCGTCGCTCGCGCCGAGGATGCGGCCGAGCAGGCCCGGAGCGAGCAGCTCCGTGAGCTCGAACGGATCTCGCGCATGACCGTGAACGAGGCCCGTCAGGAGCTCCTGACGCGCTCGGAGGAGCTCGTCCGACACGAGATGGCCCGGATGGTCCGCCAGCTCGAGGAGGAGGCTCAGAGCGAGGCGAAGCAGCGGGCCCGCAACCTCGTCGCCGACGCGCTCCAGCGCGTGGCTGCAAGTCACGCCGCGGAGACCACGGTCTCGCTGGTGCAGCTCCCGTCCGACGACATGAAGGGGCGCATCATCGGCCGCGAGGGGCGGAACATCCGTGCGCTCGAGAACCTGACCGGGGTCGAGTTCATCATCGACGACACTCCCCAGGCCGTGGTGCTCTCGTCCTTCGACGGCATGCGCCGGGAGATTGCAAAGCTGACGCTCGGGAAGCTCGTCGAAGACGGGCGGATCCACCCGTCCCGGATCGAGGAGATGTACTACCAGTCGAAGGCGGAGGTCGAGGAGCACGTGCGCCAGGCCGGCGAGCAGGCCGTCTTCGAGGCGAACTGCGGAAAGGTGCACGACGAGCTCGTCAAGGTGCTCGGGCGGCTGCGCTACCGGACGAGCTACGGGCAGAACGTGCTCAAGCACTCGCTCGAGGTCGCCCACCTCGCCGGGGTGATGGCGGCCGAGCTGGGCGTCAGCGTCAAGACCGCGAAGCGGGCCGCGCTGCTCCACGACCTCGGCAAGGCTATGACGCACGAGGTGGAGGGGCCGCACGCGGCGATCTCCGCGCAGCTCGCGCGGAAGTACGGGGAGTCGCCGCAGGTCTGCCACGCGATCGAGGCTCACCACTACGAGGTACAACCCGACACGGTCGAGGCGGTGCTCGTGATCGCCGCCGACGCGATCTCGGCCTCCCGTCCGGGCGCGCGCGGCGAGAGCCTCGAGCACTACATCAAGCGTCTCGAGAACCTCGAGCGGATCGCGTCCCAGAAGAAGGGCGTGGAGCGCGTCTTCGCGCTCCAGGCGGGTCGCGAGATCCGCGTGATGGTGAAGCCCTCCGAGGTCGACGACGACACGGCTGTTCTTCTCTCCCACGAGATCGCCCGGGAGATCGAGAGCCAGCTCGAGTACCCCGGCCAGATCAAGGTGACGGTGATCCGGGAGAGCCGGGCCGTCGAGATCGCCAAGTAGGGGCGAGGCATGCCTCGCCTCCGGAGGGTCCCGGGGGTCGCGGCTACCATGACCGTCGCATGAGGCGCTACCACGTCACGACGTTCGGCTGCCAGATGAACGCCCACGACTCGGAGCGGATCAAGGGCCTGCTCGAGGAGCTCGGCCTGGGGGAGGCCCCCTCGCAGGCGGAGGCGGACGTGATCGTCTTCAACACGTGCACGGTCAGGGAGAAGCCGGATCAGAAGTTCGCCGCCCATCTCGCACAGGCCCGCGCGCTCAAGCAGCGAGACAGCGGGCGCGTGATCGCCGTCGGGGGCTGCTTCGCGGAAGCCCAGAAGGAGCGCCTGTTCGATCTCTACCCGTTCGTGGACATCGCGTTCGGCCCCGGGTCGATCCCGCACCTGGCCGAGTGGCTCGGAGCCGGCGGGCTCGCGCCGCGTGGCCGCTTCGCGGAGTGGGGCTCCTTCGCGGGCGACCTCCCGGCCCGGCGGGAGCGCCCGTTCCAGGCGTGGGTGCAGATCTCGACGGGCTGCAACTCCGTCTGCTCCTACTGCATCGTGCCCGCGGTCCGCGGCCGCGAACGCAGCCGCCGCCCGGGCGACGTGCTCGCGGAGGTCGAGCGGCTTGCTCGCAGCGGCGTCCGCGAGGTGACGCTGCTCGGCCAGAACGTGAACTCCTACGGGCGCGACCTCGGCGCGGATGCCGGGCTCGAGTTCGGCGGACTCCTGCGAGCGGTCGCCGGGATTGCGGGTATCGAACGGGTGCGCTTCACGAGCCCGCACCCGAAGGACTTCCGGGAGCCCGTGATCCGCGCGATGGCGGAGTGCGAGGCCGTGTGCGAGCACGCGCACCTGCCCGCTCAGTCCGGCTCGACGCGGATTCTGAGAGCGATGCGGCGCACCTACGGGCGCGAGCGCTATCTCTCGCTCGTGGAGCGCCTCCGCGCGGCCGTCCCCGATCTCGCGCTCACCACCGACCTGATCGTCGGCTTCCCCGGCGAGACCGACGAGGATTTCGACCAGACGGTCACGCTCGTCGAGGAAGTCGGCTTCGACGGCGCCTTCACGTTCGTGTTCAGCCCGCGGGCGGGCACGGAAGCGGCGGCGCTGCCGGGCCAGGTGCCCGCGGAGATCAAGGTCGCGCGGGTCGAGCGGCTGATCGAAGTGGTCCAGCGGGTCGCGGCCGAGGAGAACGCACGCCGGGTCGGGCTCGTCGAGGAGGTGCTCGTGGAGGGCCCGAGCCGAACCGACGCGACGTTCCTGCGGGGACGCTCGCGTCGCAACCAAACGGTCAACTTCACGGGAGCCGCGGCCGCGGGGGAGATCGTGCGCGTCAGGATCGAGGCGGCGACGTCGACGACGCTGCGCGGCGCGCAGGATGCTCCCGTGCCCGCCACACCACACGTGTCTAGGTAGCCGGTGCCGTGACGGTGCCGCCGCTCGTGATCGGGATCTTCGGCCCGACCGCGTCGGGCAAGAGTGCGGTCGCCGAGGAGCTCGCCGACCGCAGCGCCGGCGAGGTCGTGTCGGCCGACTCGATGCAGGTCTACCGGGGGCTTCCGGTCCTGACGAACCAGCCGGCCCGCCCAACCCGGCTGGTCGCGATCTGGGAGCTCGATCACGAGGCGTCGGTGGCGGAGTACGCCCGGCTCGCGCACGCGGAGATCGACTGGCTGCTCGCCGTCGGGCGGACGCCGGTCGTCACCGGCGGCACGGGCCTCTACCTGCGGGCGGCGCTCGCACAGCTCGACGTCCCACCCGCGCCGCTCCCGGGCGCCCGGGAGCGCTGGGAGGCGTTCTACGACCAGCTCGGTGGGGAGGAGACCCACCGCACGCTGGCCTCGCTCGATCCGGCGGCCGCCCGCGCGGTGCATGCGAACGACCGCCGGCGGGTCGTGCGCGCGCTCGAGCTCGCGGAGGTAGGCAGCTCGCTGCGCCCGGGCACCGACCGCCTCTGGGCAAGGGAGACGCGTCACCCGACGCTGGTCGTCGCCCTCGAGGTGCCGCCCGCTGTGCTCGATGACCGCATCGAACAGCGCACGCGGCGGATGTTCGAGGTTGGGGTGGAGGAGGAGGTTCGCCGCGCGCTCGCCGTGCCGCTCTCGCGCACGGCCCGCCATGTGATCGGGCTCGACGAGGTTGTCGGGCTCCCGCGCGAGGACGCGATTGCCGCGATCGCCGCCCGGACGCGCCGCTACGCGGCGTACCAGCGCAAGTGGCTCCGGCGCATCCCGGACGCTGTTAGCCTTGCCGGCGATCGCCCGGCGGGCGAGATCGCCGATGAGATTCTCGAAGTGGCACGCGCTCGGCAACGCGTACCTGCTGGTCGAGCGGGCTGACGCAGGCCGCGCGCTCGACCCCGCCACGGTGCGCCGGCTCTGCGACCCCGCCACCGGCATCGGCTCCGACGGCATCCTCGAGGTCGTGGCCGTCGATGGCCCGCGCGCCGAGATCGTGATCTGGAATCCGGACGGCTCGACGGCGGAGCTGTCCGGGAACGGCACCCGGATCGCGGCCCGCTGGCTCGCGGAGCGCAGCGGGACCGGGCGCGTCGAGGTGACCGTGGGCCCGCGCGTGGTGACCGCCCGCATGCGCGAGGGCGCGCTCGTCGAGACCGGGCTCGGGCGCGTCGAAGTCGGCCCGCCGGAGACGCTCGACGTGGCGGGTGAGCCGGTCGAGGTGACTCCGGTGTCGGTCGGCAACCCGCACGCGGTCGTCCGTCGCGAGCCCGACCCGGGCGAGCTGCGCCGTCTTGGTCCGCTGCTCGAGCGCCACCCGCGCTTTCCCGACCGGACGAACGTCCAGATCGCCCGGGTTGACGGGCCGCATGACGCGACCGCCGCCGTGTGGGAGCGGGGGGCGGGGGAGACCCCCGCCTCCGGAACGAGCGCGTGCGCCGTGGCAGCAGCGGCGATTGCCTGGGGCTCCTGCGAGAGCCCCGTTACGGTTCATCTCCCGGGCGGCGATCTCGACGTGGCGATCGACGCCGGGGGCCACGCCACGCTCGTGGGCCCGGCGGAGGAGATCTGCCGGGGCGAGACAGCGATGGGGCTGCTCGCCGCTCTCGAGGGCTCCTGACGCCGGCTACACTGCGACGCCGTAGCTTCGTAGCGCGTCGTTGAGGCTGACCTTGAGGTCGGTGGCGGCGCTGCGCTGACCGATGATCAAGGCTGCGGGCAGCTGGTAGGTGCCCGCGGGGAACGCTTTCGGTCGCGTGCCCGGGACGACCACGGAGCGCTCGGGAACGTAGCCACGATGCTCGACCGGCTCGGGGCCCGTGACGTCGATGATCGGCGTCGAAGCCGTCAGAACCACGTTCGCGCCGAGCACCGCCCCGGCGCCGACCACGACCCCCTCGACGACGATGCAGCGCGATCCGACGAACGCCCCGTCCTCGATGACGACGGGCGTCGCCTGCGGCGGCTCGAGGACGCCGCCGATCCCGACGCCGCCGGAGAGGTGGACGTCGGCGCCGATCTGGGCGCACGAGCCGACGGTTGCCCAGGTATCGACCATCGCCCGCGGCCCGACCCAGGCGCCGATGTTGACGTAGCTCGGCATCAGGACGACGCCCTCGGAGAGGAACGACCCGTAGCGCGCGACGGCGGGCGGGACGACCCGGACGCCGAGCTCGGCGAAGTTGCGCTTCAGGGGCACCTTGTCGTGGTAGGTGAAGGGCCCGACCTCGATCGGCTCCGACTGGCGCAGCCGGAAGTAGAGGAGGATCGCCTTCTTGGTCCACTCGCGGGCGACCCAGCCTGCCTCCGTGCGCTCGGCCACCCGCACCGCGCCCACGTCGAGCAGCCGGATCGTCTCGTCCACGGCACCTGCGCCTCGCGCGGCCTCCTCCGGGGAGAGCTCCCAGAGCTCCTCGATCTCTCGTTCGAGCGCGGCCAGGTCGGTCACAGGGCCTCCTCCAGGATCTCGGCCGCGAGGCGGCACTCGTCCTCCGTCGGTACGAGCGCGAAGCGTACGTAACCCTCTCCGGACGGGCCAAGGTAGGTCCCCGGCGCGACCACGACGCCGCGCTCGAGCAGGCGCGCGGCAAGCTGCTCGGACGTCTCGTCACCGGGTACCTCGACCCACAGGTACATCGTCGCGAGAGCGCCCGCGACACGTAGGCCCTTCCGCCCGAGGGCGCCAAGGAGAACGGCCCGCTTGCGCCCGTAGCGCTCCCGGGCCTCGCGGACGTGCTGCTCGTCCCCCCAGGCGGCAATCGCCGCGCGCTGCACGAACTCCTGCGGCGCCGTGCCCACCGTGGGTCGGTAGAGCCGCAGCGCGTCGATCACGTCCGGGCTCGCGGCGACGAAGCCCGACCGGTAGCCGGTCATCGACGAGCGCTTGCTGAGGCTGTTGAAGACGACGAGCCGATCCCTGTCGCTCGCCTGGAGCGCCGACACGGGCGGCTCGTCGAACCAGAGCTCGCTGTACGCCTCGTCCGAGGCGACGAGGAAGTCGTGCTCGGCCGCGAGCGTCGCGAGCCGTTCGTAGAGCCGAAGCGGGCACGTCGCGCACGTCGGGTTGTTCGGGTAGTTGACCCACACGAGGGCCGCTCGCCGCCACACGTCGGTACCGACCGCGTCGAGATCGGGCAGGAAGCCGTTGCGCTCGAGCAGCGGCAGCCGCACGACCTCGGCGCCGGCAAAGCGCGCTCCCCGCGCCGCAACCGGGTAGCCGGGCTCGGTCGTCACGACCAGATCCTTGCCCCGCGAGGGGTCGAGCACGACCTGGGCGAAGCTGAAGATCGCCTCCTTCGCGCCAAGCGTCGGGATCAGCTCGCGCTCGGGGTCGAGCTCGACCCCGAACCGCCGCGTGCACCACGCCGCGATCGCCTCCCTCAGCTCCGGCAGGCCCTGCGCGCGCGGGTACTCCATCGTCTCCCTGACCCCCGCGACGAGTGCCTCCCGGATGAAGGCTGCCGTCGGTTCCCGCGGGTCGCCCATGCCGAAGTCGATCACGCGCATCCCGCGCTCGGCGACGCGGCGCTTCGCCTCGTCCAGGCGCGCGAACGGATAGGTACCGAGCTCGTCGAGGATCGGCGAGCGGGGCACGGTCACGCGCCGTCCACGGCGAGGAAGCGCCGGAGCGCGTCGAACGTCGTGACGAGCGCGGAGATCGCGACGCGTTCGTCACGACGGTGCGCGTAGCGCGGGGCGCCCGGGCCGAGGTTGACCGCGTCGACTCCCTCCTCGCTGAACTGCGCGACCGGCGTCCACGCCTGCTTCGGCTCGACGGCGAAGCCGGTCGTCACGTGCAGCCGCTCCAGCATCGGCGATCCGGCCGCGACGTGGCCGGGAGGGGAGCTGCTCGTGATCTCGAGCTCGCCCACGTCGCCGACGATCTCGGCCAGACTGACCTCCGCCTCGGCGACCGTGCGATCCGGTGGGAAACGGTAGTTGAGGCGACACGTCACGCGGTCGGGAATGACGTTGTCGGCGACGCCGCCCTCGATCCGGGTCACGCTGACCACCTCGGTGAACACCAGCCCGCCGACCTCGACGGGGCGCGGCGGGATCCGGGTCAGCGGGTAGAGGCCCTCGACGGCCGCCGCAATCGCGTTCACGCCCGTCCACGGGCGCGCGGAGTGCGCGCTCTCGCCGCGAAACGTGAGCGTGGCGTTGAGGTTGCCGAGACAGCCCGCCTGGATCGTGTTATCGGTCGGCTCCAGCACGATTGCAAGGCCGGCCTCGTGTAGCTCCGGGCAGGCGGCGAAGACGTGGGGGAGGGGGCTCTCGCTCGCGGCCAGCTCCTCGCGGGTAAAGAAGAGGAGGCCCACGTCGACCGCGAGCGGGGGGCGCTCGGCCTCGATCCACGCGGCCAGCTCGAGCATCACCGCGAGGCCACCCTTCATGTCGGCGGCGCCGAGGCCGACGACCTCGCCCGCCTCGACCCGGCCGGGGAGGTTGTCCTGGGCGGGCACGGTGTCGAGGTGGCCGGCGAGCACGACGAGCGGCGTTCCCGCCCGGCGAGGAGTCGTGTAGAGGAATCCTTCGCCGTCAGCGAAGCTCTCCTCGAATGCGCCGCGCGGGACGGAGGAGGCCACGAGCCCGGCCAGGAGCGCCTCGTGGCGGCTGACCGACGGGATGTCGACGAGCGCGAGCGTCCGCTCGGCCAGGCGCCGTGCCAGGGCAACGTCGGTCACACGATCAACTCTAGTCTCGACTCGCGAGCGAGATCCGGCCAAGGAGCGGGCATAATCACCGTGTGACGCATCACCAGCCCGACCCCGCCCCGGGCGCGGAGCCCGAGCGGGGCTTCCTCGTCGCGGTGATCGCGCCCGAGATGGACGAGGAGGAGGAGCTGGCCGAGGCCCGTGAGCTCCTTCGCACCGCGGGAGTGGAGATCGTCGGCGAGCTCGTGCAGCGCCGCCCGCGGCCCGACCCGCGCACGTACGTCGGCAAGGGCAAGCTCGAGGAGCTGAAGGCACTGATCCCCGAGACCCGCGCCGAGTCCCTGATCGTCGACGACGAGGTCGACCCGAGCCTCCAGCGCCGCCTCGAGGACGCTCTCGGGATCCGCATCGTCGATCGCACCCAGCTCATCCTCGACATCTTCGCGCAGCATGCGCGCACCGCCGAGGGCAAGCTCCAGGTCGAGCTCGCGCAGCTCGAGTACAACCTCCCGCGCATGCGCGGCATGTGGCAGCACCTGGAGCGCCTCGGCGGCGGTATCGGCACGCGCGGCCCCGGCGAGTCGCAGCTCGAGACCGACCGGCGGCTCGCCCGCCGCCGCGTCGCGCTCCTGCGCCAGCGGTCGCGCGCGCTCGAGCGCCAGCGTGACACCCAGCGGGTCGCCCGCAAGCGGGCCGACACGCCTCTGGTTGCCCTCGCCGGCTACACCAACGCGGGCAAGTCGACGCTCCTGAATGCGCTCACCGACGCGTCCGCCTCCGTCGACGACCGCCTGTTCGAGACGCTCGACCCCACCACGCGCGGCTTCGAGCACGACGGGCGACGCTACCTCCTGACCGACACGGTCGGCTTCATCAGGCGGCTACCCCACCAGCTCGTGCAGGGGTTCGCGGCGACGCTCGAGGAGACCCTGGGCGCCGACCTCCTCATCCACGTTGCCGACGCGTCCGGGCCCGACCATCGCCTGGCCGAGCAGCTCGCCGCGGTCGAGAGCGTGCTCGCGGAGATCGGCGCCGCAGACATGCCCCGAGAGCTCGTCCTCAACAAGGTCGACCTGCTCGACCCGCTCGCGCGCAGGCGCCTGCACAACCGGTTCCCGGACGCGGTTCTGATCTCCGCGCGGAGCGGGGAGGGGCTCGACGTCCTCCGGGAGCGGATCGCGACGCGCTTCGCGGAGCGGTTCGAGCTCGTGCGGCTCCTGATCCCGCACACGGACGGCGCCCGCCTCGCCGAGCTCTACAGCCTGGGAGCTCCGATCGAGGAGCGTCACGACACCCCGGAAGGCGTTCTCGTGCTCGCGCGCCTGCCGCGGCCGGACCTGCCCCGGTACGCGCGCTACCTCGTGGCGGAGGCGGCGGCTCCGCCCGCTCGGCTCAGCCGGTGACCCGCCTGCAGATCCTCCGCCTCCGGCCGGAGGCGCGGCTGCCGGCCCGGGCCTACCCCGGTGACGCGGGCTTCGATCTCGCTGCCTGCGAGCGCGTCGAGCTCGCTCCGGGCGCGCGGGCGCTCGTGTCCACGGGGATCGCGATCGCAGTGCCCGAGGGCTATGCGGGCTTCGTGCAGCCGCGCTCGGGGCTCGCAGCCCGCCACGGCATCACGATCGTCAACTCCCCGGGCCTGATCGACTCCGGCTACCGGGGCGAGGTGAAGATCGTCCTCCTCAACACCGATCGGGAGCGGACGTTCGTGGCGGAGGCCGGCGAGCGGATCGCGCAGCTCGTCGTGCTGCCCGTGCCCGCGCTCGAGCTCGTCGAGGCGGACGAGCTCCCCGGAAGCCCTCGGGGCGCGCGGGGCTTCGGCTCGTCGATGACGTGATGGAGCCCCGCATTCGCGTCTCGGCGCTCCTGCGGCGTGGCGACCGGATCCTCCTCTGCCGCCACGAGAAGGACGGTCGCGCGCACTGGCTCTTGCCCGGCGGCGGAGTCAACGGCGGCGAGACGCTCGTTCGCGCCCTCCAGCGGGAGCTGACGGAAGAGGTCGGGATCGAGGAGGACCTGCCGCTCGAGGGGCCGATCGCCCTCGTCGAGTCGATCAGCCCGCACCCGTCGCACCCCAAGCACGTCGTCCACATCGTGTTCGCGGGCTACCTCGGCGAGCGCTCGCTCGAGACGGTCACCTCGACCGACGCGGCTGTGCGGGGACACCGGCTGTTCGATCGCCACGAGCTGGGGGAGATCTCCCTCCACCCGCCGATCCAGCGCTTCCTGCGCCGCTGGGAGCCGGGTGACCCGGTCGTCTACCTCGGCGCGATGTGGGCGCCCTGACCGGCCTATCCGCGCCCGCCGCGCGCCCGCGCGCGCCCCGCGGCGACCCGATGGGCACCATCCTCGAGCGTATCGTCGAGCGCAGCGAGAGCCGGCGCCGTCCCGAGCGCGTGGGCGAGCGCCTCGCGCAGGAGCCAGTCGGCGAGCCAGGGGTTGCGCGGCAGTAGCGGCCCATGCAGGTAGGTGCCGAGCACACGCCCGACCCGGCAGCCCTCACCGCCGTCCTCACCGTTGTTGCCGAACCCGTGGACCACCTGTCCGAGCGTCTCCGCGCCCTCGTCGAGGAACGTGCGGCCGGCGTGGTTCTCGAACCCCGCGAGCGTCCGTGCGTCACCAGGGTCGAGCTCGCAGCGAAGCAGGATGTCCCCGATCATGCGCCGATCGCCCGCAACCGTGAAGTGGGGGAGGAGACCGATCCCTGGCAGCTCGCAGCCGCTGCGATCACGGTAGAAGCGCCCGAGCAGCTGGTAGCCGCCGCAGACGGCGAGTAGCGCTGCCCCACCCGCGACCACGTCGGCGAGCGCGGCCCGCTTCTCGACCAGGTCTCCCGCCACGAGCGCCTGCTCGCGATCCTGACCACCGCCGACGTAGACGAGGTCCGCGTCGCGCGGGATCTCGTCCCCGATTCCCACGGACACGTGGTCGAACCCGATTCCACGCCACGCCGCGCGGCGCTCGAGCACGGCGATGTTGCCGCGGTCCGCGTAGATGTTCAGGGTCTCCGGGTAGAGATGTGCGACTCGGATGCGCACCGGCATGGAACGATACCGGCGTGCCCGCTCCGCTCCGCTCCGCGGCGAACGAGCTGCGTGCCGCCCGTCGCGCGCTACGAGGCCGGACACCCTCGCTGCGGGGGGCGCTGGCGCCGCTCGACCAGAGGGTCGTCTTCGTCGTCGGGAGCCCCCGTTCCGGCACCACCTTCCTCGCCGGTGCGGTCGGCGGCTGCCCCGGGTTCGTCGATCTCGGCGAGGTGGCCACGCTCAAGGCGGCGATCCCTGAGCTCTCCCGGGCCGCCCCGGCGGCGGCGGCGCCGGCGATCCGCCGAACGCTTGCACGCACCCGCCGACTGGCTCTGACCGGAGGCATGCGGGCGGTCGAGCAGACGCCTGAGGTCGGTTTCGTGGGCGCGGCAGCGGCGCTCGCGTTCCCCGAGGCGCGGTTCCTCCACATCGTGAGAGACGGGCGTGACGTCGTCTGCTCGCTCGTCGAGCGCGGCTGGCTCAGCGCGAGCCGCAGCGGCAGGGACGACGCCGGCCTCCCGTACGGTGCCGCGGCGCGCTTCTGGGTCGAGCCGGAACGGCAGGCAGAGTTCGAGCAAGCGAGCGACGTTCGCCGCGCTGCGTGGGCGTGGAGGCGCTACGTCGAGGCCGCGCGCTCACTCGGGCAACTCGCGCTCGAGATCCGCTACGAGCGTCTCGCCGCCGATCACCGCGGCGTCGCCGAGGAGGTCGGGGCGTTCCTCGATGCGCCGGTCGAGCCGCTCGACCGAGCGCTCCAGGCGGTGCGGGACACGTCGATCGGCCGGTATCGCAGCGAGCTCTCGGCGACCCAACTCGTCGACGTGGAGGAGGAGGCAGGCGAGTTGCTGGACACTCTCGGCTACTTGCAGTAGGGCCAGGATGATCTATCCTTGTTGTCAGGGATGGAACGCAAGCAGCCCGCCGCGCTCGCAGGCATCGACGAGGAGGCGCTCGCCTCGTTCCGAGCCGGCCTGCGCAGGCGCTACACCGACCGCCAGATCCTGGCCGAGCTCCAGGCCAGCGCGCGCAGGCTCGGGCGATCCCCGACGATGCGCGAGTTCGACGCCGACCCTGCGACCGCGGTTCACTCCCAGACGGTCGTGGACCGGTTCGGGAGCTGGAATGCCGCCAAGCGTGAGGCCGGCCTCGTCCCGCGGCGCTTCACCACCCGCGCCGACCTCCTTGGCCTCCTGCGCGAGCTGGGCGACGAGCTCGGGCGCACCCCGACGTCCCGAGACCTCGAGGCGAGGCGCGGGGGGATGCCGTCGAAGTCGCTCTACTGGCACACGTTCGGCTCGCTGACAGCAGCGCTCAGAGAGGCGGGCTTCGACGTTCCCGTCGGCGAGGAGCGCCTGGAGCGCGCGGTCGAGCAGGGCGTCGGCATCGCTCTCACGCTGGGACGGCTGCCGCGCTTCGGCGACTGGGCACGGGCGCGCGCGGCTGATCCCTCGCTCCTGACCGAGTGGCAGGTGTACCGTGCTCTCGACGGCGGACGCGGCGCCTGGTCCGCGCTTCAGTACCTGATCCGCGAGCGCCTGGTCGCGGCCGGCCACCGCGTCGGGCAGGACGGGATCGTCACCGGCCCCTGAGCGCCCCTCAAGCGCCCTCTGCGGGCTGCCGATGATGCAACCGTGGCACACCGCCCGCTTCCCGACCCGACCGACGTCGGCGCTGACGAGACCGCGCCGCGGCTTGCGCTCGTCTCGAGCGGGGAGGAGGTTGCGGACCCGGAAAGCGACGACGGCGCTGAGCGCGAGACCGACGAGCTCGCCGGGCCGAACGAGACGCAGGATCCGCTCAAGCTGTACGTGCGCCAGATCGGTGACGGCCCGCTCCTGACAGCGGGAGAGGAGCGGGAGCTCGCGCGTCGCAAGGACGAGGGCGACGAGGCAGCGAAGCGCCGTCTGATCGAGTCGAATCTGCGTCTCGTGATGTCGATCGCCCGCCCCTACATGAGCTCGGGCGTCCCCTTCCTCGACCTGATCCAGGAGGGAAATCTCGGGCTGATCCGCGCGGTCGAGAAGTTCGACTACCGCCGGGGCTTCAAGCTCTCCACCTACGCGACCTGGTGGATCCGCCAGTCGGTCGCCCGGGCGATCGCCGACCAGGGCAGGACGATCCGCCTTCCGATCCACGTCGTCGACCAGGTGCGTCGGACGCAGAAGGCGCGCCGCGTGCTCGCCCAGACGCTGATCCGCGACCCGACGCCCGAGGAGATCGCGACGCAGGCGGGCCTGGAGCCCGAGCGCGTGACGCAACTGCTCGAGCTGATCGAGCAGCCCGTCAGCCTCGAGACCCCGGTTGGCGACGGTGATTCGATGTACGCCGACCTGATCGAAGATCGCCACGCACCGCTGCCCGAGGCGGTCACCGCCGAGCATCTGCGCGAGGCGGAGGTCAAGGAGGCGCTCGGGACGCTGAGCGACCGCATGCGGCAGGTCGTCGAGCTCCGGTACGGGCTCACGGGGGAGCGGCCGCGCTCGCTCGAAGAGGTCGGCCGGATCCTGGGGGTCACGCGCGAGCGCGTGCGCCAACTCGAGGCAAACGCGTTTCGCGAGCTCCAGCACGAAGCGCCGGAGCTGAAGCTGTACCTGAGAGCGGAGTAGAGCCGGCCGTCGGCCCGCTCAGGCTCAGGCCGTCGCGACGCCGTCGATCTCGCGCAGCGACGCAAGCCGGTTCAGCGACTCCACCTCGATCTGCCTCACGCGCTCGCGGGTCATGCCGAGCCGCTTGCCGATCTGCTCGAGCGTATGCGGCTCGTAGCCGCGAAGGCCGTAGCGGAGCTCGAGCACCCGGCGGTCTCGTGCGGGCAGGGCCTCCAGGGCCCGCTCGAGCGCTTCGTTGCGCAGCCGGCGCTCCGCCTCCTCCTCGGGAAGCGGGCCGTTGCCGGGCACGAGGTCGCCGAAGACGGCGTCCTCGTCCTCGCCGATCGGCTGGTCGAGGCTCGTCGACGTCCGGGCCGCTGCCCTGACCTCGGTGGCCTGCTGGAGCGGCAAGCCGGCCTCCTCGGCGATCTCCTCGAGCGTCGGCTCGCGCGCGAGCTGCATCCAGAGACGCCGCTCGGCCTGGTGCATCTTCTGCATCCGCTCGACGACGTGGACGGGCATGCGGATCGTTCGCGCCTTGTCGGCAACCGCCCGCTGGACGGCCTGGCGAATCCACCAGGTCGCGTACGTCGAGAACTTCAGCCCGCGCTGCCACTCGAACTTCTCGACCGCCCTGATCAGGCCGAACATGCCTTCCTGGATCAGGTCGAGGAACGGTAGCCCCTGATTTCGGTAGTTCTTCGCGATCGAGACGACCAGACGGAGGTTCGACTCGATCATCCGCTGCTTGGCTGCGAGGTCGCCACGCTCGATCCGCTTGGCCAGATCGACCTCGTCCGCGGCGGTGAGCAGGGGATGGCGGCCGATCTCCCGCAGGAACAGTTGGAGCGCGTCGGTCGTCGTCTCAACGCCGGCCTCGAACGAGTCCTGCGCCTTCGAGGGTGTCGTCGCTTCGACGGGCTCGGCGGCCTCGCGCCGGTCGACGACCTCGATGCCGCGATCCTCGAGCTCCCGCAGGAGCGCCTCGATGTCCTGCGTCTCGAGCTCGACGTGCTCGAGCGCCTCCAGGAGCTCGGTCCGATCGACGACGCCGGCCGCCTCTGCGGCCTCGAGCAACAGGTGAAGCTCCTCGGTCTGCGGGAACTGGACGGTGGTCTCTTCGGCCATGGGTTCTCTTTCTCTCACATCGACATGGCAGCGCGCAAGCTGCCGGAGCCGGCGGTGCGCGCGCCGCGGTCCCCGGACTCGGCCGCCACTCACCTTAGCAGGGGCCACCGCGCTTGAACACCCCGCGATCGAGGCGGCGCGGGCTCGGCGGATCGCGTAGGCTGGCTCCCTGCCCATGCCCGGTTCGCTCGCGACTTCCACGCACGATAACCCGCGTTATGTCAAGTTGGGCCCGATGCGGACCGATACCGACTCTGCCCCCCGGACCGCGTCACATCCCGGGGCTGTTCTCCACAGCCTGATCTTCTCCACAGCCTCTTGCCAAACGGACGCCGAGCGCGTACCGTGCGTAGTTCGTGTCTAACGATCCGCCTGTCTATCCCGGTCGGATCGACCCGGGCGAGCGCTTCCGCGATCGGCGTCGCCGTGCGAGGCGCCGGAGAGGGCTACGGCGGCTCGCCGTGGTCGTCCTCGTGCTCGGCGGCACCGTGGCACTCGTCCTGAACGCCCGGTTCATCTCGGGCGACGACGAGGCCCCCGCGCAGCGGCCCGCGACGAGTTCCGCCGCCGTCACCGAGACGGCGGCAGCCACGTCCGAGCCGCGCCGCCTGCCCGCGGAGATTCGCGGCGTCCACGTGACGATGCCGCTCATGACCATCGACGGCAAGCTGGACGAGTACATCGAGCTGGCAGACGAGGGCCTGACCGCGATCGAGCTCGACATCAAGGACGAGAACGGCGAGGTCGGTCTCAGCTCCCCGGACGTGCCGCTCGCCCGCAAGGTCGGCGCCGTCCAGGGCTACTACAACGGCAGGGTGGTCGCCGGTCGGGTGCATGATGCGGGTCTGTACCTGATCGGGCGCATCGTGGTGTTCGAGGACCCGAGGCTCGCCGCCGGCAGTCCGGAGCTCGCGATCGAGAGCCGCGGCGGCGGAATCTGGACGAACAGCCAGGGTCTCGGCTGGACGAACCCCTACGACGAACGCGTCTGGAAGTACAACGTCGACATCGCCGCCGCAGCGGCCCGGGCGGGCTTCGACGAGATCATGTTCGACTACGTGCGCTTCCCGAGCGACGGCGATCTCGCCGACATCGTCTACCCCGGGCGGACAGACGAGCCGAAGTGGCGGGTGATCGAAGGGTTCGTCGAGTACGCCAGGGAGCGGCTCGAGCCGCTCGGCGTGCGCGTCTCGGCGGCCGTGTTCGGCCTGGCCGCGACGCGCGACCTCGGCATCGGCCAGCGGCCGCGCGCTCTCGCGGACCATCTCGATACGATTTACCCGATGGTCTATCCCTCCCACTACGGCTCCGGCGAGTACAACCTCGCCGACCCCTCGGCCCAGCCGGGCGTCACCGTCAGCTACTCCCTCCTCGACTTCAAGCGCGAGCTGGACGGGACGACGACGAGGATCGTTCCCTGGCTCCAGGACTTCTACGGCTATACGCTCGAGCAGGTTGCCCTCCAGGTGGACGCGGCCCGCAGGGCACGCACCGCCGGCTACCTGCTCTGGAACCCCAACAGCGTGTATACAGCCGGCGCGCTTGCGCCCCGGTAGCCGAGAATTTCTCCCCATATTTCCACAGCTAAGGAGCTGTATTGTGGAAATAGCTGTGAGTAACTTCTTGTTCGCAATTTGCGAAAATTACCGCGTTTCCCGGCTTGCACCGCGTTCGCCGATGCCCTAGCGTACGGACTGCGCCGAGCACGGGGCGCGAGTAGGTCGAAGCTTCACCGGGCAGCAGTACGCGGCAGCGGAATTCTGGCCGGTGGAGTGGACGAAAGCGCACCCGGCTCGGCGAACTTGTGGACCGGAACGGTTCGCCGGGACGGTTCCCGGCGGGTGCGATAAGCTCCGCGCCATGCCCCATCCCCCCCGCCTCCCCGCTCTCGGCGCCGGCCTCGTATCGTTCCTCTGGGCGCTCGCCCTGGGTGGCTTCGTCTTCATCGGGATGCTCTCGATCGCGATCTCGCTCCCGACCTCGCTGATCGTTGCGATCGCCTGCGGCTTCGTGATCTACTTCGCGAACATGCTCTTCGGCGCCGACGCGCCCGCCCGTCGCGCTCAGCGCTAGTCGTGCCGGCGCTGCCGGAGACCGTGATCGCCGGTCAGGGCGCGCAGCAGGATCGTCGCGAGCTCGTGGCCGAGCGCCGTCTCGAGCCGCGCCACCGCGCCGCTGTCGTCGCGGGCGACGAGCAGGTCGACCCGCGCGCAGTGGTCGAGCAGCAGCCTGCTGCCGCGCAGGCTCATCCGGGGGAGTCTCACCGCATCGTCCATCGCCGCATCCCCGGAAGCATCGACGAGACCGGGCAACGCGCATGATCCCTGGGGCGAGTGACGGGCTTTCGAGCAGGCCCTGGCTAGTCGCTGAGCAGCCGCGGGAAGGCCTCGAAGCCTCCTGAGAGCAACTCGTCGGCCAGCGCTGCGAGCTCTTCCTCGCCGTCGGGCGTGAACACGTGCTCGACCACGCCGACCTCCCGGTCGGAGTAGAACGGAACGTCGACGTGCTCGAGCGAGACGAGGTTCACGGATGTTCGCTGACAGGCCGGGCAGCGGGCGGCGAGGATCGCCCCACCGAGGCCGGGGGCCACCAGCCGAAACGTGGACGGGAAGACGGGGCGGGCGCGCTTCTCCGCGAAGCAGAACAGGCTCCACGGCCAGGCGCCGCCCTTGATGCGCATCGCTGCGTAGCCGGCAAGCTCGGCCGCAGCCGGCTCCAGCCGCCCCGTCATCACGTTGAGAAAGGGTGTCGCCGTATCTGCTCCGAGCGGTGCCCAGTCGAGCTCGTCGTGGGGCACGAGACCCGTGTGCTCCCCGCCGCACGAGCACGCGAAGCGCACCTCGTACACGGCCGGGTGCCCTGTGCCCGGGAGGCGCTCGAGCGTCCGGAACGCGGAGAGGCGCACCCGGGCCTGCTCGTGAACCGGGCAGCGGAATGTGTAGCGCGCGGTCAACCCGTCGTACACCGTGCCGGCAAGTCTGCCGTATCCGGCAGACGCCGCGACGTCAGTCGTACGTGACGGCGGAGAAGACGTCGTGCCCGGCGAGTTGCGTGCGGCCGCCGAGGAACGCCAGCTCGACGAGGAACGCCACGCCCACGACGACGCCGCCCAACCGCTCGGCGAGCTCGACCTTCGCCTTCGCCGTGCCGCCGGTGGCGAGCAGGTCGTCGTGAATGAGGACGCGCGTCCCGGGCGAGATCGCGTCATCGTGAAGCTCGAGTGTGTCGGCACCGTATTCGAGCGCATACCCCACCGAGACCGTGCTCCACGGCAGCTTCCCGGGCTTGCGGGCCGCGACGAACCCGGCGCCCAGCCGGTAGGCGAGCGCGCCGCCGAGGATGAAGCCGCGCGCTTCCGCTCCGAGCACGAGGTCGGGCCGGCGCGGCTCGGCGAACGCGGCGAGGCGCTCCACGGCCTCGTGGAGCGTCTGCGGGTCGGCGAGGAGCGGCATGACGTCCTTGAACACGATCCCGGGGCGCGGGAAGTCCGGGATGTCCCGGATCCGCTCTTTGAGGTCGACCGTCACGGGCGGGCCAGGGAGCGAACCGCGCGCCAGAACAGGAGCTGGGACAGCTCGAGCGACAGCCCGGCGAGCGTCTCCAGGTCGTCGAGACCCGCCTGGCGGCGCTCCGGATTGCGGGACCGCAGCGCGGGGGCGACGACGTTCGTGAGGTCGGCGACGGCGTTGTCGGCGCCGCGACGCAGCTTCTGGAGATTCCTCGGCGCGATCCCGTAGCGGGCAAGACGCGCGCATGCGGCCGCGATGTCGGCGTCGGTCTCGGGATAGCGGCGGCCGCCGGTTTCGTCCCGCTCGGGCTCGATCAGGTCGAACGCCTCGAGCTCGCCCACGAAGCCCGGCTCGACCCCGGCGCGCTCGCACAGCTCCTCTAGACCGACCAGGGGCACCTCGAGGCGAGACCGGATCCCCGTCCGAGCGACCCCCTTCTTGCGTTCGCGCTTGCCGCGTCCGGGCGCCGTGAGCTCGTCGCGGATCACGCGCAGGGGCAAGAATTCGTCCCGCTGCATACGGAGGATCGTGCGGAGCTGCTCGACGTCTGCTTCCGCGTAGAGGCGGTAGCCGCCCTGGGTCCGTCGCGGGGTGAGCAGTCCCTGGTCCTCGAGATAGCGGATCTTCGAGATCGAGATCTCCGGGAACTCCTCGCCGAGTCGGCGACAGACGGCGCCGATGGTCAGGGGCCGCTCTTCCTTGGTGGCGGACGCGGTCGCCATCGGCTAGCGGGTCAGGAACGTCAGCTTGTACTTGCCGATCTGCACCTCGTCGCCGTCCTCGAGGAGCTGCGCGTCGACGCGCCGGCGGTTCACGAACGTCCCGTTCAGGCTCCCCTCGTCCTCGATCGCGTAGCCGCTGCCGCGGCGCACGAGATGCGCGTGACGCCGGGAGACGGTGACGTCGTCGAGGAAGATGTCGCAGTCCGGGTGGCGCCCGATCGTCAGGCGCTCGCCCTCGAGAGCGTACGTCTCCCCCGCTCTGCCGCCGCCGAGCCGCACGACCATGCCGACCTTCGCGGGCCCGAGGTCGGGCAGCGCCGCGGAGACGTCCTCGACCGTCTCCCCGGGTGAGAAGGACATCGTCGTCTCGCCGCCGTCGTCCGGAATCAGCAGCGCGCCGCATTTCTCGCAGTACTTCGCGGCCTCCAGGTTCTGGAATCCGCACTCGGGGCAGTGGACGTGCACCCTAGTCCTTGCCGAGCGCCTCGAGCTCCTCCTCGGAGATCCGGGGAGCCGCCTTGACGGAGAGGATCTCGGTGAGCCTGCCGAGATCGGCGTCGGTCAGCGGGCTCTGGCCACCCGCGACCGTCTTCTGGAGCCGCTGCACGAGCTCCGCGCGCAGGATGTCGATCTTGCCGTGGAGGAGGCGGCGGCGGTAGGAGACCTCTTGCTCCTCCGCGAGCAGCCTGCGAATCAGCTCCTTGAGCTCGGCGTCGGACAGCGTGGCGAGGTCGGGGAGGGCTTCCACTCGAGGCTCCTGTCTTGTCGGCGACGGGGTCGTCTCCCCACAGTGAAGCAGAAGGTCACCGGCCCTTCAACCTCGACTTGAGGGTTCTTCTCGGGCGGTCGGGTGCTCTTCCCCCGCAATGATGTCCTCGACGATCCCGCGGAGCTCGGCTTCGAGCCGCCCGGCGTCCGCCTCCGTGTCTCCCTCCGCGTAGAGATGGACGATGGGCTCGCTCGCGTCCGGGATCACCTGCGCCCAGCCGCGATCGTCGAAGACCTTGATGCCATCGAGGAGGTCGGTCCGACGGTCTTTCAGGCGCTCGGTGATGACCCGCATCACCGTCCCCTTGAGCGCCCAGGGGCAGCGCAGCTCACGGTGCACGACGGTGGGCAGGGGCAGCTCGGCGACCAGCGCGGACAGGGGCCGCTCGACGGGAGCGAGCAGCTCGAGCACGTTCGCGAGGCTCGCCACCGCGTCGTAGGCGGGCAGGAAGCCCGGAAACACGAAGCCTCCGGTGGCGGCACCGGCGAATACCGTCCCCTCCACGGTCGACGCACGCGTGAGCGCAGCCAGAGACGCCTGCGTCCGCCGAACGGTGAGGCCCGAACCGTCGAGGAGGTGCTCCGCGAGGCTGGTCGCGGTCACGGGGAGCGCAACGGAGCCTCGGGCGCCGTCGCGTCCTAGCAGCGACACGAGCAGGAGCAGGACCTGCTGGACGGGGATCTCGTTGGCCTGCTCATCGACGAGGTACAGTCGCTCGGCCGCCTGATCCATGGCGACGCCGAAGTCGGCGCCGAGAGCCGCGACGAGCCGCTTCGCCTGCTGGAGCGACTCGTCGCGGGCGTCCGCCGCGGCGGCGATCGCTCCGCGTCCGGCGACGTAGGCATGGGCCGAGATCGCCTCGACGCCGAGCTCTCCCAGGATCAGCGGCAGGATCAGCGACGCCGACGAGTAGCAGTAGTCGACGGCGATGCGAAACCGCCGCCGCCGGATCCTCTCGACGTCGAGCGTGCGTAGCAGATCCGCCGCGTAGCTCTCTGCCGCACGCGACGGGTAGGTGAGCTCTCCGAGGTCGGCGAACGAGGCCCGGCGGAACTCCTGGCGCGAGAAGTGCTTGTCGATCTCCTTCTCGAGCTCGGGCGTGAGCTCGATCCCAGGGGCCTCGAAGATCTGGATCTGTACGGCCTCCGGGTCGCTGCTGCTCGGCCTGACGTGCACGCCGGCACCGAGCCCGGCGGTCTTGAGTGCGTGCCTGTTCACGGCGGACGGCATCACCCGGAGGTCCTCGACGTGGATGCCCGCCGACGTGATCCCGGCGATCAGGGCCCGCTTGAGCAGGCGGCAGGCGGGCTGTGGGGCTCGGCTGGCCACTACCGTTGCGCCCCGGTCGAGCGCCGTTCCGAGCGCCATCCCGAGCCGGAGGGCGAACTCCGGGGTCAGGTCGACGTTGACGAGCCCGGTCACGGGGGCCCCGCCGCGCAGGCGCGAGGCCGCGCGCGCCTCCCAGATCAGGTTGCGGTCGACGAGCGTGCCCGACTCGACCTCCTTGAAGGGATAGATGCGCACGCCGGGCATGACCACGCTCTCCCGCCCGAGCGTGCACTCGTCGCCGACCGCCGCCCCCTCTTGCACGCGGGCGTGGGGGCGCACGTCGCAGGAGCGCCCGATGATCGCCCCCTCGACGAGGGCGCTGCGGCCCACGTACGTCCTCGCATCGATGATCGACCGCGTGACGACGGCGTGCTCCCGCAGCGTGACGCCGCTGCCCAGCACCGCGTACGGGCCGACGCGGGCGTCCGCGGAGATGCGGCAGTGGTTTCCGATGAACGCGGGCCCCTCCACGCGCTCGATCTCCTCGAGCTCGACGCCGTCGCCGAGCCAGATGTTGCCGCGTAGCCGCATCCCCGGGATGGTCACGCGCACGCGCTCGTCGAGGGCGTCGAAGTTCGCCTGGCTGAACTGGTCGAGGTTGCCGATGTCCTGCCAGTAGCCCTCGAGGGCGAGGCCGTAGAGCGGGCGGCCCATCTCGAGCAGGAGCGGGAACAGCTCCCGGGAGAAATCGTAGGGCCGGCCGATCGGGACGTGGCGGAGCACCTCGGGCTCGAGCACGTAGATTCCGGTGTTGATCGTGTCGGAGAAGACCTGGCCCCACGATGGCTTCTCCAGGAATCGTTCGACGCGGCCCTCCTCGTCCGTGACGACGATCCCGAACTCGAGCGGGTTGTCGACGCTCTTCAGGCCGATCGTCACGCACGCCTGCCGCTCCCGGTGGAAGCGGACGAGCTCGGACAGGTCGACGTCGCAGAGGGCGTCCCCGGAGATGACGAGGAAGGTGTCGTCGAGCTCGTCGGCGGCGAGCCGCACCGAGCCGGCGGTGCCTGCCGGGGACTCCTCGACGGAATACTGGATCTCGACTCCATGGCTCTCCCCCGCTCCGAAGTAGCTCCGGATCGCCTGCGGCATGAACGCGGCCGTGACGATGATGTCGTCGAAGCCGTGCTGTTTCAGGAGCTCGACGATGTGCTCCATGCACGGCCGCCCGACGATCGGGACCATCGGCTTCGGCTGGTTCGACGTCAGGGGGCGCAGGCGTGTCCCCTCCCCGCCGGCCATGACGACCGCCTTCACCGGGTCGCCCTCAGGGCGCGTACGACGTAGTCGAGCCCCGCCGCGGCGGCCAGACCGAGCCCGCCCCAGAAGAGCCCAAGCGGCCAGTCGCTGCCGCGCTCCGTCAGGAGCACGCAGAACAGCGCCGCGTAGAGCACCCAGGTCGCCGACTTTCCGAGCGTGCTGACGTCGAAGACGTAGCCGCGCCTGACGGCGTAGCGAGAGCCCGCGACCAGGACTACGTCGCGCACGAGGATCACGGCGAGCGCGACCCACGGCAGTCTGTCCTCGAGCCAGAGCAGGACGATCGCGGCGTCGATCATCAGCCGGTCGGCGAGCGGGTCCGCGTATCTCCCGAACTCGGACTCGACGCGCCACCGCCGCGCGAGGTAGCCGTCCACCTGATCGGTGAGCGCGGCGACGCCGAACACGATCGCTGCGGCGAGGCTGTGACCGTGGTCGGCGCGCTCCACCAGCACGACGAATGCCGGGATCAGTCCGAATCGCGCGATCGTGAGTGCGTTCGGGAGCCGGGCGAGAGCCGGCGCGACCGCTTGGGCGTCCATGCCGCCTACCAGGATAGACGCCGGCGGCGTTCGGGCCGCCGGCGCGGCGCCCGGCCGCGGGCGCGACGCCGCCGCTACTCCGCCTCTTTCGCGAGCTCCCGGGAGCGGTTCATCGCCGCCTGGATCGCGTTCAGGAACGCGGCCCGCACCCCCGCCTGCTCGAGCTCGCGGATCGCCGCGATCGTCGTGCCGCCGGGCGAGGTCACGGACTCCCTCAGCTCGACGGGGTGCATCTTCTCGTCGCGCAGCAGCTTCGCGGTGCCGAACATCGTCTGGACGACGAGCTCGGTCGCCGTCTCGCGGGGGAGCCCGAGCAGAATGCCCGCCTCGATCATCGACTCGGCGAGCAGCGCGAAGTACGCGGGCCCGGAGCCGGACACGGCTGTGACGGCGTCCATCTGAGACTCGGGCACGCGAACGGTACGGCCGACGTGGGCGAGCAACTCCTCGGCGCGACGCAGGTGCTCCTCGCGGGCGTGGGCGCCTGCACTGATGCCCGCCATGCCCTCGTGGACGGTGGCGGGAGTGTTCGGCATGCTGCGCACGACCGGGACGGGGCTCGAGAGATGCCGCTCGATCGCCCGGGTCGTGATCGCGGCGGCGATCGACAACACGGTCTGGTCGGGGGTGAGCAGGCTCCCGATCTCGGTCAGGAGCAGCTCCATGTCCTGGGGCTTGACCGCGATCACGACGATCTCCGCCCCCTCGACAGCGTCCGCGTTCGACTCCGTGGTGCGGATACCGAACCGCCCGGAGATCTCGGCCAAGCGCTCGGTCCGACGGTCGGCGGCAACGATCTGGCCGGGCGGGCGCCAGCCGGAGGACACGAGGCCGGCGATCAGGGCCTCGCCCATCTTGCCCGCTCCGAGGATCGCGATCGTTCCGCCCGTGCTCACGCCGGCGACATTAGCGCAGTCGGCGCCTCACCGCAGGTCGGTGGTCGCCTCGGCGCCCTCGGCAAGCAGCCGGATCACGGATAGCCGGGACTCCGAGCGGGCCCGGATCGTGTGCTCGCTGCCCGCCGCCTGGAAGAAGAACCCGCCCGCGCGGTAGCGATGCGTGCCGGTGGCATCGGTCAGCTCGATCTCCCCGGCCTCGACGATCGTGAAGGTCGGGCCTCCGTGCGTGCGCGTCGACTCGTACCCCTCCGGGAGCAGGAGCGCCTCGGCGCGAACCTCGACCGGGCCGGCCGGGAGCTCGTCGAGCGTGCCCTCGCCGCGAAGCGCCGTGACCGTTCCCGGAGTGGTGCCGACATCCCGGACGAGCCGCTGGCCGACCGCGCCGATGACGCCGCCGAGGATCAGCACGGCCAGCAGCACGCCTGCCTGCGCAGGCGTTACACGGCGCGGCGGGACCTGCGGGTGACGATCAGCCACGGGAGGTAGACGAGCGGAATCGGGGCCGTGAACACGAACACGACGCAGAGCTCGTACACGAGCCAATGCCACCACCGGCGCGCCCCGGGGCGGTAGGCGCGCGCGACGAGCAGCGCCACGATCACGAGGAAGCAGAAGACGGTGAGGTCGCGCGCCCCGTTCGCCGTCTGAACCATCCGGTCGCCCAGGATCGAGGTCAGCACGCCGACCCCGACGAGCCCGGCGGTGAAGGCCGCGCTCAACGCGATCTCCTGCCAGAGCGGCCGGCGCGGGGGCAGCGTCTCCGTACCTGTGCTCACGCGCCGGACTGTAGCTCGCGGCGAGTCGCGCCCCGCCGGTGCTTCGTTATCGGGGCGCCGAGATTCGAACTCGGGACCTCCAGTCCCCCAGACTGGCGCGCTAACCAGGCTGCGCCACGCCCCGCTTCGCACCGAACCTTACCGCACGTCGCAGGCTATGCTCGGGGGGTGCTGCACGTTGGCATCCGCGTCTACGACCGCTCCCTCTCCGTGTCCGTCGAGCACGCGGAATGGCTCGCCCGGGAGCTGCGCGCGCTGCGGCCGCTCGACGTCACCCACGCCGCCGAGGCAGCCGCCACCCGGATCGAGCGCGCGCTCGCGGACGGGAGCCCGGAGGCGGACGCCGAGGCGAGCGCGGACGGCGTCCGGGTGCTCCTGATGGCGCTCCAGGACCTCGCGGAGGCTCCCGACCCGCCCGGGCCGCTCCAGGCCCTCCACGACGCGCTCGTCGCCGAGCTCGTGCGGCGGGCCCGCTGACCACCCCTGGCGTCAGGCGGACAGCCCGGCGATCGCCTTCTCGACCTCCGCGGCGTCATACTCGAAGTCGGGCAGGTTGCCCGCGAAGTACTCGTCGTAGGCGCCCATGTCGAAGTGACCGTGGCCGGAGAGGTTGAACGCGATCACGCGGCTCTTGCCCTCCTCCTTCGCGCGCAGCGCCTCGTCGATCGCGACCTTGATCGCGTGCGCTGACTCCGGTGCCGGCAGGATCGCCTCGGCGCGGGCGAACCGGACCGCGGCGTCGAAGACTGCGTTCTGGGTGACCGCGACCGCCTCGATCAACCCCCGGTCGTGGAGCGCGGACACGATCGGCGCCATCCCGTGGTAGCGCAGCCCTCCGGAATGCACGGGAGCCGGGATGAACGAGTGGCCGAGGGTGAACATCTTGATCAGCGGCGTCGTGGCCGCGGTGTCGCCGAAGTCGTACAGGTAGCTGCCCTTGGTCAGGGTCGGGCACGCGGTCGGCTCGGCCGCCACGATCCGGGTCGACTTTCCCCCGGCGATGTTGTTGCGCACGAACGGGAGCGCGAAGCCCGCGAAGTTCGAGCCGCCGCCGGCGCAGGCGATCGCCACGTCCGGGTACTCGCCCGCCTGCTCGAACTGCTCGAGCGCCTCGATCCCGATCACCGTCTGGTGCATGAGCACGTGGTTCAGCACCGAGCCGAGCGAGTACTTCTTCGTCCCGCCGCTCGTTGCCGCGACCTCGACCGCCTCGGAGATCGCGATCCCCAGCGAGCCGGGCGAGTCCGGAGCCTGCTCGAGGATCGATCGGCCGGCGTTCGTGCGCTCGGAGGGGCTCGCGTACACGTCGGCGCCGAACGCTTTCATGATGCTGCGGCGGTACGGCTTCTGCGTGTACGACACCTTGACCATGTAGACCTCGCAGCTCATGTCGAAGAAGCTGCACGCCATCGCCAGCGAGCTGCCCCACTGCCCCGCGCCGGTCTCGGTAGTCAGGGCCTTGATGCCCTCCTCGCGGTTGTAGAAGGCCTGCGCGATGGCCGTGTTCGGCTTGTGCGAGCCGACCGGCGAGACGCCCTCGTACTTGTAGTAGATGTGCGCCGGGGTGTCGAGCACGCGCTCGAGGCGCCGGGCGCGATAGAGCGGCGTCGGCCGCCAGAGCCGGTAGACCTCCCTGATCGGGTCGGGAATCTCGATCCAGCGCTCCTGGCTCACCTCCTGCCCGATCAGGGCCATCGGGAAGAGCGGCGCGAGGTCGTCCGGGCCGATCGGCTGCCCCGTGCCGGGGTGGATCACGGGCGGGAGCGGCTCCGCCAGGTCGGCCTGGATGTTGTACCAGGCCTTCGGGATCCTCTCCTCGTCGAGCAGGAACTTGGTCGTCTCGCTCATCTCGTCTGGCTCCTTCACGCGGTCGGCCGGGCGGGAAAGCCTATACAGGCCGCGACCGCTAGCGCAGCCCGAGCGTGTAGTGGGAGACGAGCCACTCCAGCCCGACGAGGAGGAGCGCTCACGACCGGGCGATCATTCGCCGCCGCGCTCGGCGAGCTGGCGGAAGAGCCGATCGACGAGCTCGGGCATCTCCTCGAGACGCTCGGTGATGACGCGGATACGGTATTCGCGGAAATGCTCCGGCTCCACCCCGAGCGCGCGGGCGAGCCCGGCGATCACCTCGTTCGAGGGCACCGGACGGTTGCCGTGCACGAGATGGTTGAGGTAGCCAGCGGACAGACCCGTCGCAACCGCTAGGCCGCGGTAGGTGAGGCCGCACTCCTCCATCAGAGCGGTGACCGTCTCCCCGAAGGGAGCTTCGCTGAAGAGCCGTCGTTTCATCGGAAAGTCTCGAGCATGCTACGGAGCAGCTGGGCCGCCTGGATCGCGGGTACGCGCTCCTCCGCCCGGGTGCGCCGCTGGAGCACGTCCACGCTGCCGTCCTCGAGCGTCTTCTTGCCGACCGTGACGCGGAGCGGGCAGCCGATCAGGTCGGCGTCCGCGAACTTCTCGCCGGGCCGCCGGTCGCGATCGTCGTAAAGGACGCGCAGCCCGGCCCGCTCGAGCTCCGCGGCCACCGTCTCGGCGACACCCACGGCCTCGGGGCCCGCTGCCCCGATCGCGACCACGTGAACGTCGTAGGGGGCGAGCGCGGCCGGCCACGAGATCCCCGCTTCGTCGTGGCGCTGCTCGACCGCCGCGGCCATGATCCGTCCGGGCCCGATGCCGTAGGAGCCCATCACGATCGGGCGCTCGCTGCCGTCCTCGTCCGTATAGAGCGCCTCGAGCGGCTCGGAGTAGCGGGTGCCGAGCTTGAAGATGTGCCCGATCTCGATCGCCACCTGGAAGCGCAGCGCGCCGCCGCAGCGCGCGCATGCGTCGCCCTCGCGCGGCTCGCGCAGCTCGGCGAATCGCGTCGGGTAGTCGCGGCCAGCCTCGACCCCGCGCAGGTGGCGGCCCGTGCGGTTCGCGCCGGCAACGTACTGGCCCCGGCGCAGCGTCTCGTCGGCGACGATCGGGCCGGAAAACCCGACCGGCCCGAGCGAGCCGGGCTCGGCCCCGAAGCCGGCCCGGATCTCCTCCTCCGTTGCGGGGCGGACGTCCGCCCCGAGCGCGGCGGCGGCGCGCGCCTCGTCCAGCCGGTCGTCGCCACGCACCAAGAGCAGCACGAGCTCGCCCCCGGCAGCGACCACCGGCATTGCCTTCGCTGTCGCGGCGGGCTCGATCCCGAGGAACCCCGCGAGCGCCTCGATCGTCTCGATGCCCGGCGTCTCGACCTCCGCGGGCGAGTCCAGCGACTCGGGGAACGACGGCGCGATGGGAACGCCCCGGGCGGCCTCGAGGTCCGCCGCGTAGTCGCAGGAGCCGCAGGTGACGAGGGTGTTCTCCCCGGCGCCGGCGGGCGCGAGGAAGTCGACCGACTCGCTGCCGCCCATCATCCCCGACTCGGCCTGCACCGCCCGGAACTCGAGCCCGCAGCGCTCGAAGATCCGATGGTAGGCCTGCTCGTGGAGGCGGAAGCTCCGCTCGAGGCCCTCCTCGTCCCGGTCGAACGAGTACGAGTCCTTCATGATGAACTCGCGGACGCGCAGAAGGCCGCCGCGGGGGCGCGGCTCGTCCCGGTCCTTCGTCGAGAAGTGGTAGAGGACCTGCGGCAGCTCCCGGTAGCTGCGGAGCTCCCGGGCGTGGAACGTGAACGTCTCCTCGTGCGTCATCGGCAGGACGAACGCGCGCCCCGCCCGATCCTCGAGCCGGAACACCTCCGGGATCTCGTAGCGGCCGGTGCGCTGCCACAACTCGGCCGGCGTCAGCACCGGGCAGAGCATCTCCTGGCCGCCGATCGCGTCCATCTCCTCGCGGATGATCTGCACCGCGCGCCGGTGAACGCGCCAGCCGAGCGGTAGGAACGTGTACAGCCCCGCGCCGGTCGCCCGGATGAAGCCGCCGCGCAGGAGCAGGCGGTGGCTCGTCGCCTCGGCCTCGCTCGGGTCGTCCCGCAGCGTCGGAATGAAGAGCTGGGACGCCCGCACGGCGTCTACGCGAGCTGCGTCTCGGGCTCGGGGGCGACCGCACGCTGGGCCGCCTCGGCCATCAGCGCCGCCGCGGGCTTCGCGAGCTTCCGCCGCGCCGGTCGCGGCATGCCCTCGGCGATCCAGCGGTCGATCTCCGCGAACAGCTCATCGATCAGCACCTCGGACGGAACCTTGCTGAGCACGCGCCCGTGGGCGTAGACGAAGCCGACGTCGCGGCCGCCGGCGATCCCGAAGTCGGCGTCGCCGGCCTCCCCCGGCCCGTTCACGGCGCAGCCCATGACCGCGACCTCGAACGCCTCCGGGTAGGCCTTCAGCCGCTCGGCGACCGCCTCCGCAAGTCCTTCCACCCCGACGTTGTCACGCCCGCAGGACGGGCAGGAGATCATCACCGGGCCGCGCTCGCGCAGCCCGAGCGACTTCAGGATGTCGAACGCGACCTCGACCTCCTTGACCGGATCGGCGGTCAGCGAGACCCGCACCGTGTCGCCGATCCCGTCCATCAGGAGCGCGCCGAGCCCGATCGCGCTCTTGATCGTACCGGTGCCGGGCGGGCCGGCCTCGGTCACGCCGAGATGCAGCGGGTAGGGCACCTTCGCGGCGAGCATCCGGTAGGCGCGGATCATCGTGGGCACCGAGCTCGACTTGACCGAGATCGCGAAGTCACGGTAGTCGAGCGACTCGAGCAGGCGCACCTGCTCGAGCGCCTCTTCGACCAGAGCCGCGGCGGTGTCCTCCTGTGCGAGCGGGATGAGGTGCCTGGGCAGCGAGCCCGAGTTGGCCCCGATCCGCATCGGGATGCCCTTCGCCTTCGCCGCCTGGACGACCTCGGCGGTCTTCTCCGGCCCGCCGATGTTGCCGGGATTGATCCGGACCTTCGCAACGCCGGCCTCGATCGCCCTGAGCGCCAGCGACGCGTTGAAGTGGATGTCGGCGACGATCGGTAGCGGGCTCAGGTAGACGAGCTTCGAGAGGGCGTCGGCGTCCTCCGCCTTCGGGACGGCGACGCGAACTATCTCGCAGCCGGCCGACGCGAGCCGGCCGATCTGCTCGATCGTGGCGTCCACGTCGTGCGTGTACGTGAGCGTCATCGATTGGACGGCGACGGGCGCTCCGCCGCCGACCGGCACGCCGCCGACCGAGATCTGAACCTGGCTCGCCACTGGGTCGCAGTCTACCGAGGGCTAGATGGTTGATCGGTAACCGGGCAATTATCGATCAATCATCTAGCCGCCCCGCAGCCGCTCGATGTCGTTCGAGAGACCGATGAAGAACAGCAGCAGCACGAGCGCGATCCCGATCATCGACGCGCGCTCGTACGCCTCCCTGGGGATCGCGCGACCGCGCACCTTCTCGGCGATCGAGAACGCGATGTGCCCACCGTCGAGCGGCAGCAGCGGCAGCAGGTTGAGCAGCGCGAGCGAGAGCGAGATCAGAGCCAGCACGCCGAGGTAGTAGCGAAACCCGGCCTCGACGACCTGCGAGGACTGGTCGACGATCCCGACCGCGCTCGACACCTCGCCGCGGGTCGAGCCGGTCACGATCCCGCCGAGGGCCTTGCCGATCGCGACCGCCACCTCGCCGGTCTGCTCGAACGCCTTCGCGATCGCCTCGCCGGGCGGGTAGCTGCGCTCGAACGGTGTCGGAACGAATCCGATGCGGTAGCGCCCGTCGAGCTCCTCGGCCTCGATCGGGCCGAGCGTCAGCTCCGAGCCGTCGCGCAGGACGGTGATGATGATCGGGCGGCCCTCGCTCGCGCGGATCGCGTCGGAGATCGCCTGGAACCGGTCGGTGGCAACTCCGTCGATGGCGACGATCACGTCGCCCTGGCGCAGCCCCGCCGCCGCGGCCGGCGTCGCGGGAAGCACCTCGCTGACGGTGCGCGTCGCACCGGCGACCACGCCGAGGGAGAACACGACCGCCAGCATCGCCACGCAGAACACGAGGTTGGCAGCCGGGCCGGCGGCGATGACGGCGATCCGCTTCCACGCGGGGGCACGCCAGTAGGCGTCCCCAGAGAGCGCGTCCTCGACGTCGGTGAGGCCCTTGTCGGCGCTCTTCCCGGCGGCCTCCGAGAGGCCGGCGCGCTCGACCGCGGCCCGCAGCGCCGGGAGCGCGGCCCTGGCGGCATCGTAGTCGTCCCGGTCGAGCGCGTCCCGAACCGGCGCCTCGCTGCGAGTGAGCCACGGCGCCTCTTCCATCGCCCGCCCGAGCGCCGAGTCGAGGTCGCGCGCCGCCGGGCGATGCATCCCGGGGATCTTCACGTAGCCGCCGAGCGGGATCGTGCCGATGCCGTACTCGATCCCGTTCCGGACCGTGCGCACGAGTGGCGGCGGGAAGAACACGTAGAACTTCCGCGGTCGCATGCCCACTGCCAGCGCGACGGCGAAGTGGCCCGCCTCGTGGATCAGCACGAGGAAGGCGAGGCCGCCGATCGCGATCAGCAGGCTCACGGGGTGACGGCTGCGAGCTCGCGTGTCACGGCGCCGGCCACGCGCCTCGCAGCCGCGTCGATCTCGACGAGGTCGGCGAGATCTCGCGCCGGCGGCACCTCGGCGGCCGCGAGCGTGCGCTCGACAACCTCCGGGATGCCGGGGAACGGGAGCGCCCCGCCGAGGAACGCCGCGACCGCGACCTCGTTGGCGGCGTTCAGGACACACGGCGCGCTCCCGCCGGTCCGCCCGGCCTCGCGCGCAAGCCGCAGGCAGGGGAACGCCTCCTCGTCCGGGCGCTCGAACTCGAGGGTCAGGCCCGCCTGCAGATCGAGCGGCGGGATCGGCGTTGCCGCCCGCTCCGGGTAGGTGAGCGCGTAGGAGATCGGCACGCGCATGTCGGGGTAGCCGAGATGCGCGAGCGCCGCGCCATCCCGGAAGCGAACGAGCGAATGGACGATCGAGGTCGGGTGGACGACCACCTCGATCCGCTCGTACGGGATCCCGAACAGGAAGTGCGCCTCGATCAGCTCGAGCCCCTTGTTCATCAGCGTCGCCGAGTCGATGGTGATCTTCGGGCCCATCGACCAGGTGGGGTGCGCGAGCGCGTCGTCGGCGGTCACGCCGGCCAGGTCCTCGCTGGTGCGCCCGCGGAACGGGCCGCCGGAGGCCGTGAGCACGAGCGCGTCGACGGTGTCCGCCGAACGCCCTTCGAGGCACTGGAACAGCGCCGAATGCTCGCTGTCGACCGGCAGGATTCGCCCGCCTCCGCGCTCGAGCGCCGCGAGCGCCAGCTCGCCGGCCGCGACCAGGCTCTCCTTGTTGGCAAGCGCGAGGTCGATGCCCGCCTCGAGCGCCGCCAGCGTCGCCGCCAGCCCCGCGAAGCCGACGACGGCGTTCAGGACGACATCGGGCGTGCAGGCCTCGACGAGCACGTCCAGTGGCGGGTCGCCGCCCACGGAGACGTGCGCGACGTCGCGCTGTCTCGCGATCGCGCGAGCCTCGTCCCCACGGCTGCCCGCCGCGACCGCGACGAGCTCGAGCCCCGGGTACGCGTCGATGATCTCGATCGCCTGGCGGCCGATCGACCCGGTGGCGCCGAGCAGGGCGACGCGCTTCATCGACTCCAGTCTAGAGACGCTCGCGCCCGTCTCAGCCTGGATCCACCGACATGCGTGACCACGGGGCGTTCGGCTGGGCCGGC
>CAYJLE010000006.1:0-39285 GCA_964370985.1 uncultured Gaiellales bacterium
GCGTCTCTCTCCCTCCGCACCGGCGGACGCTGGCCGCCCGCCGGTGCCAAGTGTAAGCCAACCGGTCCCCGGCGGGACGCGTGCGGCCACCCGCGCGCCGCTCTCCTGCGCGGCAGGTATCGTGGAACCAGCCGAAGGCCAGAACGGGCTCAGCCCGCTGGAGGAGACGAGAGATGCACGGACGACGTTGCGTTGCGCTGCGCTGCGGCGGGCTGCTCGCGGGCGCCCGACCGCTATCCCGGGTGACCCCGTGACAGACGGGCTGCTCGCGGCCAGGCAGTTCTTCGAGCGCCAGCGCAACGCGGGGGCCTGGAGCGCGCTGTCCCCCGACGATCGCACCTGGGAGCAGGCGTACCGCAACCGCTGGAGCCACGACCGGGTCGTGCGCTCCACCCACGGGGTCAATTGCACGGGCTCCTGCTCGTGGCGCGTGCATGTAAAGGACGGGATCGTCACCTGGGAGACCCAGGCGGTCGACTACCCGTCGAACGGGCCCGACCTGCCCGAGTACGAGCCGCGCGGGTGCCCCCGCGGTGCGTCGTTCAGCTGGTACCTCTACTCGCCGATCCGCGTGCGCTACCCGTATGTGCGTGGCGTGCTCGCGGAGATGTACCGGGAGGAGCTCGCCCGTGCCGGCGATCCCGTCGAGGCCTGGGCCTCGATCGTCGAGGATCCCGAGAAGGCGCGCCGCTACAAGTCCCAGCGGGGCAAAGGGGGCTTCGTGCGTTCCTCCTGGGACGAGGTCGCCGACCTCGTCGCCGCGGCGCACGTACACACGATCCGCGCGTACGGGCCCGACCGGATCGCCGGCTTCTCGCCGATCCCGGCCATGTCGATGGTCTCCTACTCCGCTGGCACGCGCTTCCTATCCCTGATCGGCGGGGTCTGTCTCTCCTTCTACGACTGGTACGCGGACCTGCCGCCCGCCTCGCCCCAGATCTGGGGCGACCAGACGGACGTGCCCGAGTCGGCCGACTGGTGGAACGCCGCGTACGTGATCCTCTGGGGCTCGAACGTCCCCCAGACCCGGACTCCCGACGCCCACTTCCTCGCCGAGGCCCGCTACCGCGGCCAGAAGGTGGTCGTCGTCTCGCCCGACTACGCGGGTCACACGAAGTTCGCCGATCACTGGCTCCCTGCCCACGCGGGGACGGACGGCGCCCTCGCGCTGGCGATGGCGCACGTGATCTTCCGGGAGCTCTACGTCGACCGTGAGGTGCCGTACTTCCGCGACTACGCGAAGCGTACGACCGACCTGCCGTGCCTCGTCACCCTGCGGGAACGCGACGGCGCGTACGTCGCCGACCGCTTCCTGCGGGCGTCCGACCTCGGCGACACGAGCGAGCACGCCGACTGGAAGACCGTCGTTCTCGACGCGCGAACAGGTGCGCCAGCGGTCCCGAACGGGTCGATCGGCTTCCGCTGGGGCGAGGAGGGCAAGGGCCGCTGGAATCTCGAGCTCGGCGGGGTCGACCCCGCGCTCGAGCTGCTCGGGCGCCACGAGGAGATCGTCCCGCTCGACCTGCCTCGCTTCGACATCGGCGACTCGGAGGGCGGCGGCGTCCACCGGCGCAGCGTTCCGGTGGCGCGCGTCGGCGGGTTCGTGGTGACCACGGTGTTCGAGTTGCTCGCTGCCCAGCTCGGAGTCCGCCGCAGCGAGGAGCAGACGGGCGAGTGGCCGGAGGGCTACGAGGATCCGAGGCCGTGCACACCCGCGTGGCAGGAGGCGATCACCGGCGTCGACGCGGGCCGGGCTGTCCGGGTCGCCCGGGAGTTCGCGCGCAGCGCCGAGCGTTCGCGGGGTCGCTCGATGATCGTGCTCGGAGCCGGCACGAACCACTGGTACCACTCCGACCAGACCTACCGGGCGATCCTCACGCTGGTGCTCCTGTGCGGCTGCCAGGGCGTCAACGGCGGCGGCTGGGCCCACTACGTCGGCCAGGAGAAGGTGCGCCCGCTGACGGGTCTCACGACGGTCGCGTTCGCGGGCGACTGGGTGCGTCCGGCACGGCTCCAGGCGACCACTCCGTACTGGTTTCTGGCCAGCGACCAGTGGCGCTACCAGCGCACCAGAGCCGGCGAGTACGCCTCGCCGCTGGGACGCGGCACGCTCGACGGCATGCACCTGGCGGACACGTATGCGCTTGCCTCGCGCCTCGGCTGGATGCCCTCGTTCCCGAGCTTCGATCGCAACCCCCTCGACCTTCCCGAGCAGGCGGAGGCAGCGGGGCTGGATCCCGGGGACTTCGTCGTCCAGGAGCTCCAGGCGGGTCGGCTGCGCTTCGCCGCCGAGGACCCGGACGCGCCCGAGAACCACCCCAGGGTTCTCACGCTCTGGCGCGCGAACCTGCTCGGCTCCTCGAGCAAGGGCCACGAGTACTTCCTGCGCCACGTCCTCGGGGTCGAGGACGCCGCCATCCGCAACGCCGAGGCACCCGAGGAGTTCCGCTCGCGCGACGTCGTGTGGCGCGACGAGGCCCCGGTCGGGAAGCTCGACCTGTTCACCACGATCGACTTCCGCATGAACGGCTCGGCCCTCTACTCGGATGTCGTCCTGCCGGCGGCGACGTGGTACGAGAAGCACGATCTCTCGAGCACCGACCTGCACCCGTTCGTGCACTCCTTCAATGCCGCGGTGCCGCCGCCCTGGGAGGCGCGCACGGACTTCGAGGTCTTCCGGCGCATCGCGGAGTCGTTCTCGCGGCTGGCGGCCCGCCATCTGGGGGTGCGGCGCGACCTGGTCGCCTCGCCGCTCCTGCACGACACGCCGGACGAGCTCGCCCAGCCGCTCGGCGAGGTGCGCGACTGGCGGCGTGGCGAGTGCGAGCCGATCCCGGGGCGGACGATGCCGAGGCTGACGGTCGTCGAGCGCGACTACCCCGGCGTGCTCGACCGGTGGCTCGCGCTCGGGCCGCTCGTCGAGGAGGCCGGGATCACCACCAAGGGGATCACCTGGAGGCCGCTGCCCGAGGTCGAGGAGCTCAGGCTGCGAAACGGCGCCGTGCGCGGCGGTGCCGCCGACGGGCGCCCGCGGCTCGACCGCGACGTGCACGTCTGCGAGGCGATCCTGGCCCTGTCCGCGGTCACGAACGGGCGGCTGTCGGTCGAGGGCTTCCGGGCGCTCGAGGAGCGCACCGGCGTGAGGCTCGCCGACATCGCCGAGGAGCACGCGGACACCCGGATCACCTTCGGTGACGTCCAGGTGCAGCCGCGCAAGGTGATCGCGTCGCCCGAGTGGTCGGGGCTCGAGTCGCGGGAGCGTCGCTACTCACCATTCACGATCAACGTCGAGCGCTCGGTGCCGTGGCGCACGCTGACCGGCCGTCAGCAGCTCTACGTCGACCACCAGTGGCTGCTCGAGTACGGCGAGGGCCTGCCGGTCTACCGCCCGCCGATCGACGTGATCCGCCACGTGGGCGAGCAGTTCTCCGGCGACCCCGACCGGGCCGAGGTGCACCTGCGCTTCCTGAGCCCGCACTCGAAATGGTCGATCCACTCGGAGTTCCAGGACAACCTGACCATGCTGACGCTCTTTCGCGGCGGGCCGGTCGTCTGGCTCTCGACCGCCGACGCCGCGTCCGTCGGCGTGGGCGACAACGACTGGGTCGAGGTGTTCAACAGAAACGGCGTGATCGCCTGCCGGGCGGTCGTCTCCCACCGGATTCCGACCGGTTCCTGCTTCATGTACCACTCCCAGGACCGCCACGTGAACGTCCCGAAGACCGAGCTCTCCGGGACCCGTGGCGGCACCGACAACTCGGTCACCCGGATCTCGATCAAGCCGACGCTGCTCGTCGGCGGCTACGCGCAGCTCTCCTACGGCTTCAACTACTACGGGCCGACCGGCCCCCAGCGTGACGAGGTCGTCGTCGTCCGCCGTCTCGAGGAGGTGGAGTACTGATGCACGTCAAGGCGCAGATGTCGATGGTGATGAACCTCGACAAGTGCATCGGCTGCCACACGTGCAGCGTCACCTGCAAGAACGTGTGGACGAACCGCACGGGCGCCGAGTACATGTGGTTCAACGACGTCGAGACGAAGCCGGGCATCGGCTACCCGAAGCGCTGGGAGGACCAGGAGCGCTGGCGCGGCGGCTGGGAGCTCGACCGGCGCGGCCGGCTGCGCCTCAGGGCTGGCGGTCGCCTGAGGAAGCTCGCGAACCTGTTCGCGAACCCCGACCTGCCCGAGCTCGACGACTACTACGAGCCGTGGACGTACGACTACGAGACGCTGACCCGGGCCGGCCCGTCCGAGCACCAACCGGTCGCGCGACCCGAGTCCCAGATCACCGGCCGCCCGCTCGAGCTCGCCTGGGGGCCGAACTGGGAGGACGACCTCGCGGGCGCACCCGAGCGCGCGCGCGCCGACCCGAACCTGCGCGGGGGGGCCGAGGAGGCCGTACGGCTCGAGTACGAGCGTGCGTTCATGTTCTACCTGCCCCGGATCTGCGAGCACTGCCTGAATCCCTCCTGCGTCGCCTCGTGCCCGTCGGGCGCGATGTACAAGCGCGAGGAGGACGGGATCGTGCTCGTCGACCAGGAGGCGTGTCGGGGCTGGCGGATGTGTGTCTCCGGCTGCCCCTACAAGAAGGTCTACTTCAACTGGCACACCGGCAAGGCCGAGAAGTGCACGCTCTGCTACCCGCGCCTCGAGGCGGGGTTGCCGACGGTCTGCTCCGAGACCTGTGTCGGGCGGATCCGCTACCTCGGGCTCGTGCTCTACGACGCCGACCGGGTGGAGGAGGCGGCCTCGACCCCCGACGAGCGCGACCTCCTCGAGGCCCAGCTCGGGCTGTTCCTGGACCCCTTCGATCCGGACGTGCAGGCGCTCGCTCGCCGCGACGGGATCCCGGAGGACTGGCTCGATGCAGCCAGGCGCTCGCCCGTCTACCCGCTCGCCGTGCGCTACCGGGTGGCCTTGCCGCTCCATCCGGAGTACCGCACGCTGCCGATGGTCTGGTACGTGCCGCCGCTCTCGCCGGTGATGAGCATGGTGGAGGGCGAGGGCTCCGGAGCCGACCCCGACGACGTGTTCCCGGCGATCGACGAGCTCAGGATCCCGGTCAGCTACCTCGCCAACCTGCTCACTGGCGGGGCCGAGGAGCCGGTGCGGGTCGCGCTGAAGCGCCTCGCGGCCATGCGTGCCCACACGAGGGAACGAAATCTCGGCGGCGAGCCCGATCCCGCGCTCGTCGCGTCCGTCGGCATGGAGCCGGGCGAGATCGAGGCCATGTTCAGGCTGCTCGCGATCGCGAAGTACGACGAGCGTTACGTGATCCCGCAGGCCCACGCCGAGGTTGCGGGGCGGCTGGCCGAGCAGCAGGGCTCCTGCGGGCTCGATTTCCCCGGCGGGCCCGGAAGCTGCGGCGTGCAGGAGAAGCGCGCGGACCCGTTCGGAGCAGCCCCGTTCGGCGACGGTGAGATCGACCTGGTGGGGCTGCTCGAGCGGAGAGGGGGCCGGTGAGCCCCTACAAGCTGCTGTCGCTCCTGCTCCAGTACCCGACCGCGGAGCTCGTCGCGGCCGGAGACGAGCTGGCCGCCGCCGCCGCGGAGATCGCGGACTCCCGCGCGCGCGAGCGGATCTCGCGCTTCCTCGCCGATCGCGGCGGTCGGGCGCTGGGGGAGCTCCAGCGCGAGTACGTCGCCACGTTCGACTTCGAGCGGCGCACGAGCCTGCACCTGACGTACCACACCCACGGGGACCGGCGGCAGCGTGGCCTCGAGCTGGTGCGGCTGCGGCGCCGCTGTGTCGATGCCGGACTCGAGCCGTCGGCTGAGGAGCTGCCGGACTATCTGCCGGCGCTGCTCGAGCTTGCCGCCCTGGCTCCAGACACGGGCGAGGCCGTCCTCGCCGGCCAGCGCGCGCCGCTCGAGCTCGTGCGGGCGAGCCTCCACGAGCGCGGCAGCCCCTACGCGGGGTTGCTGGACTGCGTCGTCGACCTGTTGCCGCCGCTGACGAGGGCTCAGCGAAGCAGGATCGAACGGCTCGCGGCCGAGGGCCCTCCGACGGAGCTGGTCGGGCTCGAGCCGTTCGGGGTCGACGTTCGAGCGCCCGCCGGGAGCGGGGGGGCCGCCGGGTGAGTCGGATCGACCTCTTCCTCTGGATCGCGCTGCCGTACGTCTGCATCGCGGTGTTCGTCGTGGGTCACGTCTGGCGCTACCGTCGCGGCCAGCTCACCTGGACGGCACGGTCGACCCAGCTGCTCGAGAGCCGCCTACTTCGGATCGGCAGCCCGCTCTTCCACCTCGGCATCGTCGCGGCGGCGGGCGGGCACGTGCTCGGCATCCTCGTCCCGCGAGGCTGGACGGACGCGATCGGGATCCGCGAGCACGCCTATCACTGGATCGCGGTCGTGGCCGGGATCGCCTCGGGCACCGCGATCGTGCTCGGCCTCGCGATCCTCCTCTACCGGCGCGCCGCGGTGCCGCGCGTGCGGCGCACGACGACTCGCTCCGACCTCGTGGCGCTGCCGCTGCTCGTGCTCGCGATCGGGGGCGGGATGCTCGCGACCGCGTTGGGCACCGCGATCGACGAGTACCCGTACCGCGCGACCGTAAGCCCCTGGTTTCGGGGCATTTTCGGGTTCAACCCGGAGGCGGAGCTGATGGCCGGGGCCCCGTTCGTGTTCCAGCTCCACGCGGTCTCCGCCTGGCTGCTCCTCGCCGTGTGGCCGTTCAGCCGGCTCGTGCACGCCTGGAGCCTGCCGCTCGGCTACCTGCGCCGAAGCCACATCCTCTACCGCAGCCGCACACCCAGGGCCGCGCTGGCGCGTAACCGTGCCCTCGCCGGGAGGCGCCGCGGGTAGTCCAACTTGGTCATGCGCCGGCGCGGGCGCGGGCTAGTATCGCCTGCGACGATGCGCAACCCGTTCCGGTCGGAGCGCGACGCGTTCCTCGCCGCCCTCGCGCTGGCGGCGCTCGCGGCGGTGGCGGTGCTCGTCGGCGGCCTCGCGAGCCGGACGGCCGGCTACGTGATCTTCGCCGCCGGCGTCGGCGCTGCGGTGGGCGCTCTCGTGGTGCTCGGTCGCAGGGAGCGGCCCGAGCCGCTGCGCGCCGCGGCGGAGGAGGGACCGCATGACCGCGACCGTCGCAGGACGCACCGGGTGCTCGTGATCGCGAACGAGTCGCTCGAGGGAGACGAGCTGCGCCGGGAGCTGATGACCCGCGTCGAGCTGTGGCCGGAGCTGTTCGTCGTCGCGCCCGTCCTCACCTCGCGGGCACACCGCTGGACGGACGATGTCGACCGGGAGCGGGAGCAGGCGACGGCCCGGCTCGAGGCAACGCTCGCCTGGGCCACCGCGCACGGCCTCGCGGCACGTGGCACGGTCGGCGATGCCGACCCCGTGGTCGCCGTCGCCGATGCGCTCCGGCGCTTCGAAGCGGATGAGGTCGTCGTCGCGACGCATCCGCCGGGCCGCTCGTCATGGCTCGAGCAACGGGTGGTTGAACGTGTTCGCGCCGAACTCGACGTGCCGGTCGTGCACGTCGTCGTCGACCTCGAGCGCGACCGGGGCGCCCTGGCTAGATGATGCCGTGGCGGCGGGCCTCGGCCACCGCCTCGAGCTGGGAGTGGCAGCCAAGCCGGCCGAGCGTCGCCCTGATGTGGTTGCGCACCGTCGTCTCCGAGAGCCCCAGCCGCCCGGCGATCGACCCCGCCCTGACGCCCTCCGAGAGCAGGCGCAGGATCTCCCGCTGGCGCGCGGTGAGCGCCGGCACGCCGTTCTCGCCCGCGGGCTCCGGCGCGGGCTGGAGGGCGAGGTCGGGGGCCGGCTGGAGCAGATGCAGCAGCGTGCGCTCGAAGCCGCTGCCGAGAGCGAGCGTCGACAGCAGGACCCGCCGCCGCCCGCCGGCCGCCGCGATCGAGAGCGTCCACGCGGCGACGGGCTCTCCGGCGCGGGCGCGCCGCGCCCGCTCGCAGTCGCGACCGCACACGGGGAGGTCGCGGTCGTCGCGGCCGTCGAGGAGCTCGTAGCAGTGCCGCCCGACCGCCCGATCGGGCGGGATGCCTGTCAGCTCCGCGGCGGCCGCGTTCCAGGACAGGATCCGCAGCTCGTCGTCGACCGCGAGCAACGCGTCACCAGACGAGACCGCTGGGATCGCGGACGGAAGCGGTGACACCCATTCGTTCCTAATCGCACTAGTCGTGCTAAGAAACACTACGGAGCGCGGCTCTCCCGGCCTTGACCAAAAGTAATCACCGACCTACTGACAAAAACTGATCAGGGAGCGCCTCGCGCGTGGCGATAGCGTGCCCTTGCAGGTCGACCGATTCCGGGAGGGAACGCTGTGGGGGAGGACGAGCAGGGGTACGGGGCCGCGCCGGCGCGTGCAAGCGACCCGCTGGCCGCGCTCGCTCCCGTCCCGCCGCCGCGCGGATTCCGTCTCTCCACACCCGTGCGCACAGGAGGTACGCGTCTTGGCTAGATCCGTCCGGCGCCCGCTCGCGCTCGTGTTCCTCACGGGCGCCCTGCTCGTCCTCGGCAGCGGGTCCGCGCTCGCCCAGGCGGACGAGGGCGACGCTCTCTTCCAGGAGAAATGCAGCGGCTGCCACACGATCGGTGGAGGAGCGCTCGTCGGGCCCGACCTCGACGGCGTGATCGATCGCCGCGGCGGTGCCGACGCCACGCAGGCGTTCATCGTCGACCCGGCGGGCTCGGCGATGCCGAACCTCGGGATCACGGACGCCCAGGCGGCCGCGCTCGTCGCGTTCCTCGCGGGCTCCACCACCCCGGCCGAGACCACCCCGGCCGAGACCACCCCGGCCGAGACCGCCCCCGCGGCCGGCTCCGGCGACGCCGACCGTGGCAAGAACCTCTTCGAGGGCCGCAGCGATTTCGACGGCGGCGGGCCCTCCTGCCTCTCCTGCCACAGCGTGGCCGGAATCGGCGCGCTCGGCGGCGGGGCCCTCGGCCCCGACCTGACGGGCGCCTACGCGAAGTACAACGGCGAGACGGGTCTCGTCGCCGCTCTGACGACCGTCGCCTTCCCGACCATGCAGCCGGTCTACACGGGTGCCCCGATCACGGAGCAGGAGGCGCGCGACCTCGCCGCGTTCCTGGCGGATGCGCCCCAGGCGACCCGCCCGGGCGGGTCGGCCTGGAAGCTGTTCGTCCTCTCGATCGGAGGCGTGGCCGCGTTCGCCGCCTTCGGTCTGCTCGTGTGGCGGAGCCGGCTCGCAGGGGTGCGCCGGTCGCTGCTGCGTCGTCCCAATCCCCGGCAGAAGTGAGGATCACGTGGGCTGGATTCAGGACCTCGTAAACCCCAAGACCCGTCAGTGGGAGGAGTTCTACCGCAACCGCTGGCAGCACGACAACGCCATCCGCTCCACCCACGGCGTCAACTGCACGGGCGGCTGCTCGTGGATGGTCTACGTCAAGGACGGGATCGTCACCTGGGAGATGCAGGCCCTCGACTACCCGCTGCTCGAGTCCAACCTCCCGCCGTACGAGCCGCGCGGGTGCCAGCGCGGGATCTCGGCCTCCTGGTACGTGTACAGCCCGATCCGGGTCAAGTACCCGTACATGCGCGGCGCGCTCATGGACTTCTGGCGCGAGGCGCGGGCGCAGCACCAGAGCCCCGTCGAGGCCTGGAAGTCGATCGTCGACGATCCCGAGAAGCGCGCCCGCTATCAGCGGGCCCGCGGCAAGGGCGGCTTCCGGCGGACGAACTGGGACGAGGTGCTCGAGCTGATCTGCGCCGCGCTCCTGCACACGGCGCAGAAGTGGGGGCCCGACCGGGTCTTCGGCTTCTCGCCGATCCCCGCCATGTCGTACCTCTCCTACGCCGGCGGCTCGCGCTTCCTGCAGCTGTTCGGCGGCGTGAACATGAGCTTCTACGACTGGTACGCGGACCTGCCGAACGCGTTCCCCGAGATCTGGGGCGACCAGACGGACGTCTGCGAGTCGGCCGACTGGTTCAACTCCAAGTTCATCGTCTCGATGGGGTCGAACCTGAACATGACGCGGACCCCCGACGTGCACTTCATCTCCGAGGCACGCCACGAGGGCACGAAGTTCGTGGTCATCTCGCCGGACTTCAGCCAGGTCGCGAAGTACTCGGACTGGTGGATCCCCGTCGAGGCGGGTCAGGACACGGCCCTCTGGCTGGCGGTCAACCACGTGATCCTCAAGGAGTTCCACGCCGACCGGAAGGTCGAGTACTTCGCCGACTACCTGAAGCGCTACACGGACAGCCCGTTCCTCGTCGAGCTCGTCGAGGACGAGGACGGCCTCAAGCCGGGGCAGTTCCTGCGCGCCGAGCGGGTCTCCCGGTACGCGGAGGTCGAGAACGCGGACTGGAAGATGCTGGTTTGGGACGGCCCGAACGGCGACCTCAGGCTCCCGAAGGGCTCGGTCGGGTTCCGCTGGGGCAAGGAGATGGGCAAGTGGAACCTGAAGCTCGAGGACGGGGTCGACGACAGCCCGATCGACCCGGTGATCTCGTTCTTCGAGGCCGACGGTACCGAGGTGGCCCAGGTCGCGTTCCACGAGTTCGCCGAGCACAAGACCGCGCTGCGCGGCGTGCCCGCCCGGGCGATCGAGACCGTCGACGGCCGCCGGGTGCTGGTCGCGACCGTCTTCGACCTGCTGATGGCGCAGATGGGCGTCGGTCGCGGCCTCGCCGGCGAGTACCCGACGAGCTACGACGACGTCGGCCCCTACACGCCGGCCTGGCAGGAGGGCTACACCGGCATCGGCCGCGACACCGTGATCCAGCTCGCTCGCGAGTTCGCCGGCACGGCCGAGGCCACGAAGGGCAAGTCGATGATCATCATCGGCGCCTCGATCAACCACTGGTACAACAACAACCTCTCCTACCGCGCGCCGATCACGGCGCTCATCCTCTGCGGCTGCTGCGGCGTCAACGGCGGCGGCATGAACCACTACGTGGGTCAGGAGAAGCTGACGCTCGAGGCGCCCTGGAAGAGCCTCGCGTTCGCGCTCGACTGGCAGAAGCCGCCCCGGCTCCAGCAGTCGCCGACGTGGCACTACGTCAACTCCGACCAGTGGCGCTACGAGGGTGACTTCACCGACTACGCCCCGATCCCGCCGAAGACGAAATGGGCGAAGGGCCATGCGATGGACCTCGAGGCCAAGGCCGTGCGGATGGGCTGGATGCCGTACTACCCGCAGTTCAACCGCAACCCGATCGATCTCGTCGAGGAGGCGGAGCGCTCCGGGGCACGGACGCCAGAGGGGATCCTCGAATGGATGCGCGACCAGATCAAGGACGGCTCGGTCAAGTTCTCGGTCGACGACCCGGACGCGGAGGAGAACTGGCCCCGCATCTGGATGATCTGGCGGGGCAACGCGATCATGTCGAGCGCGAAGGGCCACGAGTTCTTCCTGCGCCACTACCTCGGCACCCACGACAACGTCGTCGCCGAGGAGCACGCGAAGGACAAGGTCAAGACCGTCACGTTCCGCGAGCCCGCTCCGCGCGGGAAGATGGACCTGATCGTCGACATCAACTTCCGCATGGACACGACGGCGCTGTACTCGGACATCGTGCTGCCGACGGCGACCTGGTACGAGAAGAACGACCTCAACACGACCGATCTCCACTCGTTCGTGCACCCGCTGTCGGCGGCCGTGCCGCCGGTGTGGGAGTCGAAGTCCGACTGGGAGATCTGGAAGTTGATCGCGAAGAAGGTCTCCGAACTCGCGCCCGGCGTGTTCGAGCGGGGCAAGGCGCGCGACGTCGTCGCGGGCCCGCTCCAGCACGACACGCCCGACGAGCTGGCTCAGCCCCAGGTGCTCGACTGGCGGCTCGGCGAGTGCGAGGCGATCCCCGGCAAGACGATGCCGCACCTGCGCCTCGTCGAGCGGGACTACGCGAACCTCCACAACCGGTTCATCTCGCTCGGCCCGAACATCCGCACGGACGGGATCAGCGGGCACGGCGTGCACGTCCCGGTCGCGAAGTTCTACGACGACCTGCTCGAGAACCCGGTCGGCGGCACCCCCGACATGCGCCACCTGCGCTGCGTCGAGTGGGGCGGCGAGAAATACCCGAGCGTCGAGGACGCGCTCGACGCGGCCAACGCGCTCCTGTACCTCGCGCCAGAGACGAACGGCGAGGTCGCCCACGCCGCGTTCGCGGCCGAGGAGCCGCGAACGGGCCTGACCCTGACCGACCTCTCCGAGGGCAACCGTAACGTACGCATGACGTTCGCTGACCTGACGTCGCAGCCGCGGCGGACACTGATCAGCCCCTGCTGGACGGGGATGGTCAACGACGGGCGGGCCTACGCGGCCTGGTGCCTGAACGTCGAGCGGCTCGTGCCGTGGCGGACGCTCGGCGGCCGTCAGCACCTGTACGTCGACCATCCCTATTACCTGGACTTCGGGGAGCACCTGCCGACGTACAAGCCGAAGCTGAACCCGCGTCTGACGGGCGACATCGTCAATAGCCCCGCCAGCGACAAGGACTGCCTCGTGCTCAACTTCATCACGCCGCACGGGAAGTGGCACATCCACTCCACGTACTCGGACAACCACCGGATGATGACCCTGTCGCGCGGCGTCGAGCCGTGCTGGCTCAACGACAAGGACGCCGAGAAGGCAGGCATCGTCGACAACGACTGGGTCGAGGTCTACAACGACAACGGGGTGATGGTCACCCGGGCCGCCGTCTCCGCCCGGGTGCAGCCCGGGACGTGCATGGTCTACCACGCACCCGAGCGGACGCTGTCGATCCCCAAGTCGCAGGTTCGCGACAAGCGCCGCGGCGGCGGCCACAACAGCCTCACCCGGACGCGCATCAACCCGGTCCAGCTGGCCGGCGGCTACGCGCAGTTCACGTACGGCTTCAACTACTGGGGCCCGATCGGCGTCTTCACGCGGGACACCTACGCGGTCGTCAAGAAGCTGAAGAGGCTGGAGTGGTGATGGCCGGCTCGAACGGAGGAGGAGGGAGAGCGATGGACATCCGGGCGCAGGTCTCGATGGTGTTCCACCTCGACAAGTGCATCGGGTGCCACACGTGCTCGATCGCCTGCAAGAACATCTGGACCGACCGCAAGGGGTCGGAGTACATGTGGTGGAACAACGTCGAGACGAAGCCGGGCACCGGCTACCCGACGCAGTGGGAGGATCAGCAGAAGTACCGCGGCGGCTGGGAGCGCGAGGGCGAGGGCAAGCTGAGCCTGAAGCTCCAGGGCCGCGGCCGGGCGCTCGGGAACATCTTCGCGAACCCGTATCTGCCCACGATCGACGACTACTACGAGCCGTGGACGTACGACTTCGACGAGTTGTTCAACGCTCCGGAGGGTGACGACCAGCCGACGGCGCGCCCCGTGTCGATGATCACCGGCGAGCCGATCGACATCGAGGCCGGCCCGAACTGGGACGACGACCTCGGCGGCTCCACGATCTACGCCGCGAACGACCCGAACCTCGAGGGACTCTCGAGCGCCGAGCGGGCCGAGCTGAACGAGCTCGAGCGGATGGTGTTCTTCTACCTGCCGCGGATCTGCAACCACTGCGCCAACCCGGGCTGCGTCGCCGCCTGCCCGGCCGGCGCGATCCACAAGCGCGGGGAGGACGGGATCGTCCTCCTGAACCAGGAGAAGTGCCGCGCCTGGCGCATGTGCATCTCCGGCTGCCCGTACAAGAAGACGTACTACAACTGGGCGACGGGGAAGTCGGAGAAGTGCATCCTCTGCTACCCGCGGCTCGAGAGCGGTCACGCGCCCGCGTGCTTCCACTCCTGCGTCGGGCGCATCCGCTACCTCGGGCTCGTCCTCTACGACGCTGCCGCGATCAAGGACGTCGCGGCCCACCCGGACGAGGAGCTGGTCGAGGCGCAGCGGGCCATGATCAAGGATCCGTTCGACCCGGAGATCATCGAGCTCGCGCAGGCGAACGGGATCACCCCCGACCAGATCAAGGCCGCGCAGGACTCGCCGGTCTACAAGTTCGTGAAGGTCTGGAAGCTGGCGTTGCCGCTCCACCCGGAGTTCCGCACGCTCCCGATGCTCTTCTACGTGCCTCCGATGCTGCCCGTGCTCGCGACCATGAAGAACGGACGCTATGACGTCGACGGCGCGAACCAGAACGGTGGCACCGAGGCGACCGGGCTGCCCTCGCTCTCGAACCTGGATCAGGCGCGGGTGCCGCTGCGCTACATGGCGAACCTGTTCTCCGCCGGCAACGAGGGCATCGTCGCCGAGGTCTACCGCAAGCTCAACGCGGTGCGCGTGCACATGCGCCAGCAGAAGGTCGGGAACATCCCGGAGAGCGAGGTCGCCGAGGCGCTCGGCAAAGCCGGGATCAGCGCCGACGAGGCGGAGGCGATCTTCCGCCTCACCGCGATGCCGACGTTCCAGGAGCGCTTCGTGATCCCGCCGCTCCTGCGCGATCAGGCGTTCGAGGCGCAGCTCGGCGATCCGTTCACCCAGAAGCGCGAGGGCGGCTTCGGCTTCCGCGCCGCCCCGGAGCGGCGGTGGTAGCCGTGGCGAGCCGGACCTCCGATCGCGCGGTGCTCGAGGCGTTCGCGGACGTCCTCGACTATCCCCGCGGGCCGCTCGGGGAGACCGTTGCCGCATGCGAGGCCCTGGCCGCCGCCAGCCCCGAGGCCGTGGCCCTGCTCGCCGGGTTCCGGGTGTTCGCCGAGTCGGCGGAGCTCGGTGAGCTCCAGGAGGCGTACACGCGTGCCTTCGACCTCGACAGCATGTCCGACCTCGAGCCGACCTGCTACCCGTACGTCGGCCATGTGCTCTTCGACGACAACCACAAGCGCAGCGCGTTCCTGGTCGGGCTGAACGAGCGCTACCGCGCGCACGGCTTCAGCGCGGGCACCGAGCTCGCCGACCACCTGGTCGTGCTCCTGCGTTTCGTTGCCGCTTGCGACGACGGCGCGCTCGTCGAGGAGCTGCTCGACGAGGCGATCGTGCCGGCGCTGGGGCGGATGGTCGGGAAGGTCGATGTCGAGGGGACACCCGAGACGGGGCGCGAGCGCTACCAGCTCGTGCTGCGGGCCCTGTGGCTCGCGCTCGAGACGAGACAGCGGCCGGCGAGCGCCGGCTCGGAGGCGAACGAGTTGGTGCTGAGCCGAAACGGCCGGGACTGAGGAGGCAGACTCGATGAACACGTTCCTGTTCGCGGTGGTCCCGTACCTGGCGGTCGTGATCGCCGTCATCGGCGGCATCGCCCGCTACCGGTGGGATCGCTTCTCGTACTCGAGCCAGTCCTCGCAGTTCCTCGAGAGCCGCAAGCTGTTCTGGGGCTCGATCGCCTGGCACTACGGGGTGCTCGCCGTGCTCGGCGCCCACGTGCTGGCGCTCATGTTCTGGGACGCCTGGGGCAAGATGCTCTCCGGCCCGACCCGCCTCTACTCGTTCGAGGTAGCCGGCCTCGCCCTGTCGTGGCTCGCGTTCGGCGGGCTCGCGTTCCTGCTCTGGCGGCGGCTGACCGACTCCCGCGTCCGCACGGTCACGTCGCCGATGGACTGGGTGCTGCTCGTGCTCTTGCTCGGCCAGGTCGGCACCGGCGTCTGGATGGCGCTCGGCTACCGCTGGGGCTCGGACTGGTACCTGCACACGATCGTGCCGTGGATCCACTCGCTGTTCGCCCTCAACCCGAAGATCGGCTACGTGACCGCGCTACCCGACGTCGTCAAGGCCCACGCGGTGCTCGGCTTCTTCCTGATCGCGCTGTTTCCGTTCACGCGGCTCGTCCACGTCGTGACCGTGCCGATCACCTACCTCTGGCGCCCCTACCAGGTGTACCTCTGGAACCGGAGGGCCTCCCGCCAGTAGACGGCGGCGTCGCTCCGGCCGCCGCCTCAGCGCAGCGCTCGCTGATCCCCGCTCCGTAGTTTCCACCGAGCGAGGATCAGCGAGTGTGCGGATGACTCACCGGCGGCCGCCGCGTACCGTCGGATGGTCGGTCGGAGTCGTAGGACTAGGAGGGAGATCGCGTGGTACAGGCTGGGAAGCTGGGCGATGCCAGGGCGGCGAATCGCGTGCTCGTGCTTTCGACCGTCGGCTTTACGGTGTTCTTCGCCGTCTGGGTGATGTTCGCGGTCGTCGGCGTTGCGCTCCGCAATGACCTCGGTCTCTCGGACGGGGAGTTCGCGTTCCTGGTCGCGATCCCGATCCTGACCGGCTCGATCCTGCGGGTCCCGGTCGGGATCCTCACCGACAAGCTCGGCGGCCGGGTCGTCTTCACAGTGCTGCTCCTCCTCACCGCCATCCCGACCTACGTGATCAGCCGGGCCGAGAGCTACACGCAGCTCGTCGTGCTCGCGTTCTTCATGGGCCTCGCGGGTGTGTCGTTCGCCGTGGGGATCGCCTGGGTCTCCGCGTGGTATCCGCGCGAGCGTCAGGGCTTCGCGCTCGGCACGTTCGGGGCCGGCAACGTGGGCGCCTCGGTCACGAAGCTGCTCGCGCCGACGCTCGTGACCCTGCTCGCGGCCGGCGGCGTCGCCGGTGGCGCCATCCCCGGCGGCTGGCGGTTCGTCCCGTTCGTGTATGCGATCGCCCTCGTCGTCATGGCGGTCTGCGTCTGGTTCCTGGCGCCGACGCCCGACCACCGGCCGGGTGTGGGTCGCAGCACGCGCGAGCTGTTGACGCCGCTCAAGGTCGTGCGGGTGTGGCGCTTCGGCCTCTACTACATCGTCGTGTTCGGCGCGTACGTCGCGCTGTCCCTCTGGCTGCCGAAGTACTACGTCGACGTGTACGGCTACGAGCTGCGCACCGCCGGCTTCCTGACCGCGCTGTTCATCTTCCCGGCCAGCCTGCTGCGACCGTTCGGCGGCTGGCTGTCCGATCACCTGGGCGCCCGCCTCGTCACCTACGTGTCGTTCGGCGCGATGATCCTCGCGCTTGCCGGCCTCACGTTCTCGCTCGGGGTCGTCCCGTTCACGGTGCTCGTCGTTCTCGTCGGCGTGACGATGGGGATCGGCAAGGCCTCGGTCTACAAGTACATCCCCGAGTACTTCCCGCGGGACGTCGGCGCCGTCGGCGGGCTCGTGGGGGCGGTCGGCGGCCTCGGCGGCTTCTTCCTGCCGCTTCTGTTCGCGTGGGCCCAGGATCTCAGCGGTCGGCCCCAGAGCACGTTCGTGGTGCTCCTGATCGTCAGCGTGGTCAGCCTGCTGTGGCTGCACGCGGTCGTGGTTCAGCTCCGCCGTCAGGAGCGCAGCGGAGCGGACGCGCGGCCGGCCGGCCAGGTGACCCGGTGACGGGCGAGCAGGCGCGGACCGGGGCCTCCTGGCTCGAGCGCTGGGAGCCCGAGGACGAGACGTTCTGGGAGGCACGCGGGAAGGCGATCGCGTGGCGCACGCTCGCGATCACGACCGCCAACCTGACGATGGCGTTCGTGACCTGGTTCCTCGTCAGCGCGCTCGTCGTGCGGCTCGAGAAGATCGGCTTCGGCTTCTCGACCACCCAGCTCTTCTGGCTGACCGCGATGCCGGGCCTCGCGGGCGGCACGTTGCGGATCGTCCACACGTTCCTGACGCCGATCCTCGGCACCCGTCTCGTCGTCAGCGTCTCGAGCGCCCTGCTGCTCTTCCCGCTCATTGGCTGGTTCTTCGCGGTGCAGAACGACGGGACACCGTATCTGGTCTTCCTCGGGCTAGCCTTCCTGGCCGGCCTCGGCGGCGGCAACTTCTCGTCGTTCATGCCCTCGACGAGCCTGTTCTTCCCCAAGCGGCTCCAGGGCACAGCGCTCGGCATCCAAGCAGGGGTCGGCAACTTCGGGGTCAGCCTCGTCCAGTTCATCACGCCCTGGGTGATCGGGTTCGCGCTGGTCGGAAGCAGCCAGACCATGGATTCGGGCAAGTCGATCTGGCTCCAGAACGCCACACTGTGCTGGATCCCGTTCGTCGTCGTGCTCAGCGTGCTCGCCTGGCTTGGGCTGCGGAGCGTCCCCGTGCGCGCGAACGTCCGTGAGCAGACAGACATCTTCCGCGACAAGCACTGCTGGCTGATGACGTCGCTGTACCTCATGACCTTCGGCTCGTTCGCGGGCTTCTCGGCGACGTTCCCGCTCCTGATCAAGGAGGTCTACGGCGACTTCGAGAACGCCCCGGATCCCCTCACGTACGCGTTCCTCGGTCCGCTCGTCGGCTCGGCGGCACGCGTCGCCGGCGGCCCGCTCTCCGACAAGCTCGGGGGCGCCAGGCTGACCCAGGTCGCCGGGCTCGGGCTGATCGGCTCCTCGGTGGCCGTCTCGTTCTTCGTCCAACCCGAGTCGACAGATCAGTTCAAGTGGTTCGTCTTCAGCATGCTCGGGGTGTTCCTGTTCACGGGCATCGGCAACGCGTCGACGTTCAAGCAGATGCCGATGATCTTCCCGCCCCGGCAGGCGGCCGGCGTGCTGGGCTGGACGGCTGCGATCGCGGCGTACGGCCCGTTCATCTTCTCCGTGCTGATCGCGGCCGTGATCAGCGCAGCTGGCGATCCCCTCCCGTTCTTCCTCGGCGCCGCGGTGTTCTACGCGGTCAACGTCGGCATCAACTGGTGGTACTACGCCCGCAAGGGTGCGAAGCACCCCTGCTGAGAGAAGTGCGCGCCCGGTCAGGCGTCGAGGATGCCGAGGCGGCGGGCCTTCGCCACCGCCTCGAGTTGCGAGTGGCTGCCGAGCTGCGTGAGGATCCCGCGGATGTGATTTCGGATCGTCGTCTCCGACAGGTGGAGCCGGGAGGCGATCACCTTGGCCGGAACACCGTCGGCGAGCAGCCCGAGGATCTCGCGCTGCCGGGCCGTCAGGGGCGGAGGGGGCGGCTTGCCGGGCTGATCCACGCCGCCGGCGACGTCCTGCCCGTTTCGCATCAGGTGGAGGAACTGCGGCCCCTCGCCGCCGCGCACGGCGACGGTCGTGATCGACACCCTCTTCTTGCCGTTGCTCGTGCGGATCCAGAGCTCGCGCGTCGGGACGGGCCAGCCCTCGCGGGCGAGCCGCGCGTTCGAGCAGCCGGCGTGGCATTCGATGCCGCCGCGCTCGTCGGTGGCGCACAGCACCTCCCAGCAGAAGCGTCCGACGACCTCATCGGCGGTGACACCGGTGAGCGACTCGGCCGCCTCGTTCCACGCGGTCACGCGCAGGTCGGCGTCGAATGCCATCAGCGCCTCGCCGCTGCGGAACTCGACCTCGCCGTCCGTCTCGGGAGCCGGCTGCTCGACCGCAACCACGGGGCGTGGCATCGGCTCCGGTCCGGAATCGTCCTGCCGGAGCGCCCGCGCGGTGTTTCGCTGACGTGTTGCCACCCTCGCCCCTCGGGGCCCCGGCTCGGGCGCGGCGGGTGCCGCACCGGCGCGAGACACCGACTTGCTCCCCAGCATAGCCGCCTCGTCCGCTGTCCGCGCCGGTGAGCCGTCCACTTTGCGGCGGGAGGCACTTGATCAGGATCGATCAGGGAAGCGCGCGGTGGTGTGGCTTCAATACGGGTCTCCATCCTCCCGCTCCACGCGGTGGCTCTCCTCGCAGCGGTGTCCGCTCGTGCGCCCGGTCGCAGTCGGTGGCGTCGTGCGGATGACCGAGTCTGGCCTCGGCTGTCCCGACTGGCCGCCGCGGGAGGGGAGGGTGGTTCCCGGGCAGCGTGGGACGGCGCGCTAGGGTACGAGAGTGACCGCTCCGATCCCGCAGGCGCCCGGCCGACCGCCGCTCGTCGTGGCCTGGGAGGTGACCCGGGCCTGTCCACTCGCCTGCCGCCACTGCCGCGCGGCGGCCCAGCACCACGCCCACCCGTCCGAGCTCACGAGCGATGAGGGGCTCGCCTTCATGCGCGATCTCGCCGACGGCTTTCCGGGCGCCGTGCTGATCCTCACCGGCGGCGAGCCGCTGACCCGTCGCGACACGCTCGAGCTCGCGGCCGAGGGCACGAGGCTCGGGCTGTCGATGGCGCTGTCGGTCGACGTCGGCTGGCTGCTCACGCCCGAGATCTGCGCCGAGATCCGGGAGGCGGGCGTCCGGCGGGTCTCGTTCTCGATCCACTACCCGGACGCGGAGCGCAGCGACCGCTTCTCGAGCACGCCGGGGTTCTTCGAGGCGGCCCTCGAGGGTCTCTCGAACCTCCGTGCGGCCGGTGTCCCGTTCCAGCTTCATACGAGCGTGATGCGCTCGACGGAGCCCGGGCTTCCGGAGCTCTACGACCTCGCGGAGCGAATCGGCGCCGCGGGGTGGGAGCTGTTCTTCCTGGTGCCCACCGGGCGCGGCAGCCTGCTCGCCGGCGAGGAGCTGCCCCCGGAGGAGCAGGAGCGCGTGCTGACCTGGCTCTACGACCTCCAGCGGACGGCCCCGTTCCCCGTCAAGCAGATCTGCGCCCCGCACTTCCGGCGCGTCGAGGCCCAGCAGGCGCGGGAGCGTGGCGAGCGCCGCTCCGCCCCGGTGACGAAGCGGCTGTCGATCATGTCTCGGGGCTGCCTGTCCGGGAATGGCTTCTGCTTCGTCTCCCACGTCGGGGACGTCTGTGGCTGTGGCTTCCTGCCGCTCTCCGTCGGGAACGTCCGCGATCGCTCGTTCTCCGCGCTCTACACCGAGGCGCCGCTCTTCAAGGCGTTCCGCGACCCGTCCCGCCTCGCAGGCGCCTGCGGCGCCTGCGAGTACCGCGTGCTCTGCGGCGGCTGCCGCGCGCGCGCGTACGCCGCGACCGGAGATCCGCTGGCCGAGGAGCCGGACTGCGCCTGGGAGCCGGCCGGCTGGGCGCGGGCGCCCGCCGACGCCGAGCGGGCAGTCTAGGGGCGCGCGGTGAGCCGGTCTCGCGAGCTCGCGGTCGTCTACTCCTGCTCGGGCAGCTCGAACGTCGCCCAGCTCGCGAACGCGCTCGCGGTCAGACTCGACCGCGCGGGTCTTGCCGACATGTCGTGCATCGTGGGCGTCGGCGGAGACGTGAAGCCGCTCGTGCGCCGCGCGCTCGCGTCGCCCACCGTGGTCGCGATCGACGGCTGCCCGCTCGCGTGCTGCGAGCGTGTGCTCTCGGCGAAGGGCGTCATGCCCGAGCGGATCGTGCGGCTGCACGAGCGCGGCCTGCGCAAGCGCCAGCACGTGGACTTCGCCGAGGCGGAACGCGAGCGGGTCTACCGCGACGTGCTGAAGGGGCTGGCCCCGACGCTCCTGGCCGCCGCCCCCGGGGTCGAGCCGATCCTGGCGCGTGAGCTCGACGGGGCGTCAGCCGGCGGAAAGGATAGAGGGAGATGAGCGCGATCGACCCCGAGCGGACCGTCGCCGACCTGGTGGTCGAGCGCCCCGGACGCACACGCGTGTTCGAGCAGCTCGGTATCGACTACTGCTGCGGCGGGCGCAGCAGTCTCGCCGTCGCCTGCGCGGAGCGTGGCCTCGACCCCGCGACCGTGGCCGCGATGCTGGCGGCGTTCGAGCAGGTGTCCGGCGCCGACGCCGGGGACGATCGGGACTGGTCGAGTGCCGCGCTCGGCGAGCTGTGCGACCACATCGTCATGGAGCATCACGGCTTCCTGCGCGTGGAGCTGCCGCGCCTCGAGGGGATGCTCGACCGGGTCGTGCGGGCCCACGGCGAGCGGCACCCGGAGCTGGTCGAGACCCGGGACCTCTTCGAGGCGGTCGCGGCCGAGCTCGACGTGCACATGCACGTCGAGGAGGAGGTCGTGTTCCCGCTCTGCAAGAGCCTCGACGGCGGCGATGTGCCCGCCCCGGCGGAACTCGCGGAGCCGATCCGCGCCATGGAGCACGATCACGACGTCACCGGCGCCGCGCTCGCGCGGATGCGTGACCTGACCGGCGGCTTCGCGCCGCCGGCGGATGCGTGCAACACGTACCGGGCGGCGCTCGACGCGCTCGTCGCGTTCGAGCGCGACCTCCACCGCCACATCCACGAGGAGAACAACATCCTGTTCCCGCGGGCGCTCGCGCTCGCCGGGGTCGCGGCGGTCTGACGCGCGCCCGTCGGGTGCTCACCGTGCGGCTGTGCCTGCGCCCGCCGGCTGCCCCTCGCAGTGCCCCCGGAGCCCCATCGCTGCGAACGCGGCCGCGGCCCGCTCGCGCAGCCCGGGATCGTCGCGGACGGTGCCGAGCGCCCGGAGCGCGAACGGCTCCAGGTACGTGCCCGCGCGCGCCAGCGGCTCCGCCTCGGACTCGACGCGGTCGCGATCGCCGAGCGCGGCGAGCGCGTCGAGTCGCGCTGCCACCGCGGAGAGCAGGTACCAGTTCTGGCCCTGCTCCGGCAGCGGCTCGGACAGGTGCCGGTCGACCGCGTCGGCATCCCCCCGGTGCAGCGCGAGACGCATCCGCAGCGTGCCGAGGACAGTCTCGTAGCCCTCGAACCCGAGCGCGTCCGCGCGCTCCTCGAGGCGCCGAGCGTCGAGCGGCCGGCCGAGCTGCGCCGCCGCGATCGCGCAGATGAGCAGCGAGCGCCCGTTCATCACGCACGGGGTGTCCGCGTTGGCCGCGACCGCCTCCTCGACGCGCCCGCGCAGCGCCAGGATCGTCTCCCAGGCGCCGGCGAGGTACTCGACCTCGAGCAGGAAGGCGACGCCGTGGAGGCGGTGGTGAGCGGTGAGGCGGGCGGTGGCCGTGTCGTGGAGGGCGGCGAGCCGGCGGCACTCCTCGAGGTTGCCCAGACCCGCGTGGCCGGCGATCGCGGTTGCGTACGCCTCCGCGACGTGCCCCGGGTCGGTGATCTCGTCGACGAGCCCGAGGCGCCGCTCCGCCCACGCGCAGGCGCCGTCGTAGTCGCCGGACCGGAACGCGCTCAGCGCCGACGCGTCCCAGGCGTAGGAGAGCAGCTCGCGGTCGCCGAGAGCCTCCGCGAGGCGAGCCGCCTCGACCGCGGTCCGGGCGGCGGTGGTCCGGTTCCAGTACGCGTCCGCGATCAGGGCCTTCGCCCGGGCGGTGGTGCCCGGCTCGCTCAACGCGACCGCGCGGTCGATCCAGCTCGCGACGAGCTTCCGGTCCGGGCGCCGCCGCCACATCCCCGAGCGCACCGCCGCCTGGAAGACGAGCTCGGCGTACGTCTCCCCGTCCCCGCACCCGTCGGGACCGCTCTCGACGGCCTGGTGCATCGCGGCGAGGAATGCGTCGCCGTCGAAGCGGAGCGCGTGCGCGTGCCCGGCAGCGCGCAAGAGCCCGACCCTGGCCGCCGGCGCGGGCTCGAGCTCGAGAGCCCGCGCGTACATCCCGAGCGCGTCGCCGAGCTCGTACCGGGAGACCGCGAGGTCGGCCGCGCGCCGCAGCCACGTCACGGTACGGCGGGACAGTTCCTCGAGCTCCTCCTCGCGGCCTCTCCAGGCGAGATCGGCGTTCTCGGGGCGAACCGCCTCCGCGTAGTGGTGGGCGATGAACGGTGCGTGCTCGTCACGGGTGTCCGAGCGCTCGAGCCAGGCTGCGAACGCCGCGTGCAGCTGGGCCCGGCGAGCCGTGGGCAGGGTTGCGTACGTGACGTCTCGTGTGATGGCGTGCTTGAAGGAGAGCTCGAGCTCCCCGACCACCGACGAGCCGGAGTGCAAGAGCACGAGACCGCGCTCGGAGAGCAGGCGGAAGTCGGGCTCCGAGCCCCCGGTCAGCTCCCGCACGGGGCCCGCCCAGAACACGCGGCCGATCACCGAGGCGGCCTGCAGGGCGCCCTTCTCGACCGGGCCGAGCAGGTCGATCCTGGCGGCCAGCGTGCCCTGGATCGAGTCGGGAACGTCGAGCTCGGCGGGCAGGGCGGTCGCCTGCCAGCTCCCTCCGGAGGTCCGTGCCAGGATGCCGCGATCGACGAGGGAGCCGACGAGCTCCTCGAGGAAGAACGGGTTGCCCTCCGAGCGCGCGAGGATCATCTCCCGCAGCGCCGGTGGCAGGTCTCCCGGGACGAGCTCGCTCAGCATCCGGTCGGCGGTCTCGCTCGGCAACGGCTCGAGGCGGAGGACGAGCGAGTCTCGCGGGCCGGCGCCCCAGCCGGGACGCCGGTCGTGCAGCTCGGGGCGGGCGGTGACGAGCAGGAGCAAGGGTCCGCCGGTCTCGCGGGCGACGCGCTCGAGCAGGTCGAGCAGCGGATCCTCCGCGCGGTGCAGGTCCTCGACGAGGAGCACGACAGGGCGCCCGGACGCCAGCTCCGACACGAGCTCGACGAACGCGGCGTGCAGGCGCTCGCGCGCGGCGAGGGGGTGGAGCTCGGGCCCGGCTTCGAGGCCGAGCGCGATCGCGAGATCCTGGCGAGCGTCGAGCCGCTGCCGGATCGTGTCGGGGGAGTCGGTGTCGAGGATCTCGAAGTGCTGGCGGAGCATCTCGCCGATCGGCCAGTACGTGATCCCCGTCCCGTAGGGCAGGCAGTGCCCGGTGCGAACGAGCGGCGCGGGCGACTCGTGCGCGAGCGTAGCGAGCAGCCGTCCGGCGAGGGTGGACTTCCCGACCCCCGAGTCGCCGAGCAGGGTCGCCAGCTGTGGCGTGCCGGCGACGGCGACGCGGCGGTGGGTGGCCGTGAGCACCTCGAGCTCGGCGTCCCGCCCGACGAACGCGCGCCCGGCGGCCGCAACGCCTCTCGGCCTCGCCTGCGCGAGCGCACGGACGACCCGGCGGCACGGAACGCCGCCGGGCTTGCCCCGGGCGTCGATCACGAGCGGCGGACCGAGCTCGAACGCTCCACCGGCTGCTGCTGCCGTCCGCTCGCCCGCCAGCACCTCGCCGGGCGCCGCCGCCTGCTCGAGGCGGGCGGCGATGTTGACGGCGTCGCCGCTTACGAACGAGCCGCCGCCGCGGGCCGCCCCGGCGACCACGTCCCCGGTGTTGACCCCGATTCGCAGCCCGAGCTGGTCGCCGAACAGCTCGCGGTGCCGCTCGAGCATCGCGAGCGCGGTGTGCAGCGCCCGCTCCGCGTGATCTTCGAGCGCGGCCGGCGCGCCGAAGACCGCCACCACGGCGTCGCCGATGAACTTCTCGACCGTGCCGCCCGCCGCCGCGATCTCGAGCGCCATCGCGTCGAAGAACGTCCCGAGCAGCGCCCGCGCCCGCTCGGGGTCGAGCGCGCCGCCGAGCTCGGTCGAGCCCGCGAGGTCGGCGAACAGCACGGTCGCGACCTTGCGCTCCTCGCCGGGGCCGGTCGCTGCGACCGGGGCGGCACAGGCCGGGCAGAACCGGGCGGCGGCCGGCAGCGGCTCGCCGCACTGCGCGCAGGACATGGCGCATTCTGGCAGAGCTGCGGCGGCGTGTCCCGGCGCCCCGAGCGCTCAGGACGTCGCGTACGGCGCAGCGCTCATGTACTTGAAGCCGCTGTCGACGGCCAGGGTGACGACGACGGCCTCCGGGCCGAGCTCCCACGCGAGCCGGCGCGCGCCCGCGACGTTGGCGCCGGTCGAGACGCCGGCGAAGATTCCCTCCTCCCGGGCCAGCCGGCCGGTCAGCTCGATCGCCTCCTCGTCCTCGACCGTCCAGACGCCGTCGACCCGCTCGCGCTCGAAGTGGGGCGGCACGATCCCGGTCCAGCCCTGCATCGCGAACGAGCCCCTGGCGCCGCCCGTGATCGCGGCCGAGCCGGCGGGCTCGAGCGCGACCACGCGGATCGCGGGGTCGCGTGCCTTCAGCGCCTCCGCCACGCCCATCAGCGAGGTCGCGGTGCCGACGCCGTGACAGAAGCCGGTGACGCGCCCGGCCGTCTGCTCCCAGATCTCCCGGCCGAGCGTGTCGCGGAGGCTCGGGATCACGTACGGGTTGTTGAACTGGTCGGTAGCGTAGGTGTCCGGCTCGCGCGCCAGCTCGGCGGCCCGCTCGACCATGTTGTGGATGTCCCGGGCGGTCACGCGCCCCGGCCCCTCGGCCGCCGGCACCACGTCGAGCTCCGCGCCGAGCGCGCGCATCAGCTGCAGCCGCTCCTCGCTGAAGCAGGCGGAGATGACGATCCGCGCGTGGTAGCCCCTGGCGCGGCAGGCGAGCGCGAGCGCCGGCCCGGTGCTGCCGCCCGTGTACTCGACCACGGTCGCCCCGGGTCGGAGCGCCCCGTCGCGCTCCGCTCCTTCGATCATCGCGAGCGCCATCCGGTCCTTCATCGATCCGGTCGGGCTCAGGTACTCGAGCTTGACCCAGAGCTCGGCTCCGTTCTCCGGGGCCAGCGCCCGTAGGCGCACGAGCGGTGTGTTCCCGATCGTCGAGAGGACGTTGGTCGAGGGCATCGGCATCAAGGCTAGCCCCCCGGGGCACCGCGCCGGACCGGGCCCTAGCGGGGCGTCAGCGCGTCCCGGATCTCCGTCAGGAGCCGCACCTCGTCGGTCGGCTCCGCCGGAGGCTCCTCGCCCTGCTTGCGGCGTGCCGCCAGCGCGTTCAGCGGCCTGACGACGAGGAAGAAGATCGCGGCGGCGACGAACGTGAAGGCGAGCAGCGCGTTGATCACCGCCCCGTACGCGAACCGGCTCTCGTTGATCGTGAAGCTGAGGCTCGAGAAATCCGGCTCGCCGAAGATCGCCGCGATCAGCGGGGTCAGCAGGTTCTCGACGAAGGACGTGATCACCGCTCCGAACGCGACGCCGAGCACGATGGCGATCGCGAGGTCGACGACGTTGCCCCTGGTCGCGAAGTCCCTGAACTCGCGCAGCGCTACCCGCATGACGCCTCCTCCCGTGGAGTACGGATCGACGGTTCCCGCGAGGTTACGGAGCCGACCGGCCGGACGCCCTACGAAACGGAGGCCGCGACGTGCGGCGGTACCGCGACCCGGACGACCGTGCCGGATCCGGCGCTCGACTCGATCGAGACCTCTGCGCGCAGGAGCCAGGCCCGCTCGCGGATCGCCTCGAGCCGCTCGCGCCGGCGCTCCTCGGCGCCGTCGTCGGTCACGATCACGGTGCAGCCTCCGTCGCGCCCCGACTCGAGGCGCACCGAGATGCGCTCCGGGGAGCGGCGAGATGCCTGGGTCAGCGCCTCCCGGATCGTCTGGTAGAGGGCGACCTGCGCCTTCTCGGCGAGCTGCTCGCCGGCGCCGGTGTCCACGGAGACCCGGATTCCCCGGGCGTCCTCGATCTGGTCGGCCAGCGCGCGGACGGCGGCGTCGAAGCCGCGGTCGCGCAGGATCACGGGCTCGATTGCGAACGACAGGTCGCGCAGGCTCCGGATCACCTCGCGTTCGCGCTCGAGCGCGGTGCGGATCACGCGCACCGCCTCGTCGGTGTGCCCGTCCTCGAGCGCGGCGAGCGCGGCGTCGTGCATGAGGACGATCCCGGAGAGGGACTGGAGCGGCCCGTCGTGGAGGACGAGGGACAGCCGGCGGCGCTCGTCCTGCTCGGCCGTGACGAGGTGCCCGGTGAGGATCTCCCGCTCGGCCTCGCGCTCGAGCGTCTCCCGTTCGATTCGCCCGGCTGCCCGCCGCCGGCCGCGCCGGGTCGCGAGCGTTGCCGCGGCCGCGCCGGCGAGCGCGCCCGCGAGGCCGCTAATCGATGATCGACTCGCGCAGCGCGATGGCGACGGCATGCGTCCGCGTGTCGGCTTCGAGCTTGGCCAGGATGTGGCGGACGTGGCTCTTCACCGTCTCCTGCGAGATGAACAGCTTCGCAGCCGCGTCGCCATTCGACATGCCGTCGGCGAGGAGCTGCAGGATCTCCCGCTCCCGCGGCGTCAGGAGGTCGTGGCTGTCCCGGTTCAGGAACGACGGCATCAGCGCCGGGTCGACGTAGCCCTCGCCGCTCGCGACCTTCTCGATCGCCCGCACCAGGGTGTCGTTGGGCGCATCCTTGAGCAGGTAGCCGCGGGCGCCGGACTCGAGGCCGCGCGAGAGCAGGCTGCGCTCGCCGTACGCGGTGAACAGGAGCACCGACGTCCCGGGCAGGGTCGCCTGGATGCGCTTGGTCGCCTCGAGCCCGTCGGTGCCGGGCATCCGGATGTCCATGATCACGACGTCGGGCCGGCGGCGCTCCGCGAGCGCCACGGCGCCGTCGCCGTCGGACGCCTCTCCGATCACCCGGATGTGCGGCGAGCGTGACAACGAGAGGCGAAGCCCCTCCCGGACGATCTCGTGGTCGTCGGCGATCAAGCAGGTGATCTCGGATGCCATCCCATCGAGGTTGTCGGCGTCCGCGGCTCGGGACTTTAGCGGGCGCCTCCGGGGCCGTGGCTATACTCGCCGTGCAAGTTGGACGACGACCTTCCGCCAAGTACCCGCGCCCGGGAGGCCGGGGCGTGAGTGACGGCCTCAGGATCTTCCTGGTGCTATTGCTCGTGCTCGGCAATGGCTGGTTCGTGGTCGCCGAGTACGCGCTGATCACCGCGCGCCGCGCGAGGCTCGCGGAGCTGGCGAAGGGGCATCGTCGCGGGGTCGCGACCGCGCTGCGTCTGATGGAGGAGCCGGTTCGGTTCATCTCCACGGTGCAGATCGGGATCACGATCTTCTCGATCCTGCTCGGCGCGATCGGCGAGCCGCTCGTCTCGCATTTCCTCGACCCGTACCTACCGCGAACGGCGTCGTTCCTGATCTCGTTCGCGATCCTGACCTACCTCGGGCTGGTGGTCGGTGAGCTCGTGCCGAAGGCGGTGGCGCTCCAGCATGCCGAGCGGATCGCGGTCGTGATCGCGGCACCGGTCGACCTCATGCAACGCGGCGCCCATCCGCTCGTGCTGCTCCTGCAGGGCTCCGCCAAGGGCATCCTGCGGCTGTTCGGGATGCGCTCGGCGCCTGTCGGGATGGTCGTTCGCTCCGAGGAGGAGATCCGCTCGATGCTCGCGGAGGCCGAGGAGACGGGCCTGATCGAGGAGGCGGAGGAGGAGATGCTCTACAAGGTCTTCGACTTCGCCGACAAGGAGGTGCACGACGTGATGGTGCCCCGTCCGGAGGTCGTCGGCGTCTCCGTGGAGCTACCGGCCGAGGAGTGCCTCGCCGCCGTGATCGACTCGCCGTACACGCGCTACCCGGCCTATCGCGGCTCGCTCGACGAGATCGCCGGGATCCTCCACGTGCGCGACCTGTTCTCCGCGCTGTATGCGAACGGGATCCAGAACGTCCACGTCGAGGACATCCTGCGACCCGCGCACTTCGTGCCGGAGACGAAGGACCTCGGCCCGCTCCTGACCGAGTTTCGCCGCACGAACCAGCACATCGCGATCGTCGTCGACGAGTACGGCTCGACGCAGGGGATCGTCACGCTCGAGGACCTGCTCGAGGAGATCGTCGGGGAGATCGAGGACGAGTACGACATGCCCGACGACTCCGTCCAGCGGATCGACGAGCACACGATCCGGGTGGACGGCACGTTCCCGATCGACGACTTCAACGAGCAGTTCGGCCAGGAGCTCCCGGTGGAGGACTACCACACGCTCGCCGGGTTCGTGTTCGGCGAGCTCGGACGGGCGCCCGAGTCCGGCGACGAGGTCGTGTGGGACGGGCTGCGCTTCCAGGTAGTCGGCACCGACGGGCCGAGGATCGAGCTCCTCGAGGTCGAGTTCCTGCCGCACGAGGAGGCCGAGGAGGCCGAACGCGAGGTCTCGTGACGCTTCCGTCGCAGGGCGGCACACACGCGTGACGCCGTTGGCGCTACCGTCGGCCCATGAGCGGAAGCAGACGCCCGGGCGCCGCCCGGCGCCCGTCCGGCCGGCGGGCTTAGCTGCCTCGAGTGGAGCGTCTGGCGACCGAGTGGAACGAGAAGCACTACCTCGAGGTCGACGCGGCCCTGCTCTTCCTCGACAGCACGGCGCGGCGAATCGACAAGGCGATCGCCACGCTCCGGGCGGAGGGCGCCGAGGAGCACCTGATCGAGGCGCTCGAGCGCTCGCGCGACGAGGTCGTCGACACCCGCCGGCGGCTCATGCAGGGGACGCTCTTCGCCGTCCCCAAGGCACAGCTGAGCCTCTAGGGTTGCGCGCGTGGCGCTGAGCGGCGACGAGATCCGTCGCAGGCTCGGCGAGCTCGCCTCGCGCTGGGGCGGCTACCAGGGGTCGGAGCGGTCCGAGGCGCAGACGTTCCTCAACGAGCTGCTCCGCTGCTACGGGGTCGACCGCGTCGAGGTCGGCGCCCGTTTCGAGGAGCGGGCCCGCGGGGGCCGGTCGAGTCGAATCGCCGGCTCCTCGAGCTGAACCGCAAGATCGCCGCGGGTGAGATCGAGTACGCGCCCTTCGGGTAGGAGTCAGAGCGATCCGAGCGGCGCGATCGCCCGCACCGGCTGGCCGGTCACCTCGGCGATCAGTTCGAAGTGCCGGTCGTAGTGGAGAACCGGCATCTCCGCGGCCTCGGCGGCGGCGGCGACCAGGAGATCGACGAGAGGCGGTCGACGGTGGTGAGAAGGCCCATGCTCGGCCAGCGCCTGCATGACGTCCATCGCGCGCCGCCATACGCGTTCGGAAATCGGGCAGCGACGGAGGGCGTCGAGGTCCGCGCGGCGACGCTCGAGCTCGGTCGCAGCGCGGGCTTCCCGCAATAGCTCCATCATGACGGCGTCGCACGTCGCGATCTCTCCGGCCGCCAGGCGCTCGCCGAAGGCGCGTTGTTGCTCGGCCTGCAGTCTGCTAGCCGTCCAAGCGCTCGTGTCGGCGAGGTCGATCACGGGTGCGGGCAGCGGTCATCGGGATCGTCGGTTCCCCACTCCCGAATCCTCTCGAGCTGCTCGAGCGTGAGGCCGCCGAGATCCCACTCGGCGAGTCGCCGGAGCGCTGCCCGGCGGGCCACCTCCTCGAGCGCCGCGTGCACGGTGTCGGTCGTGTTCTTCGTGCCCAGCTCATCGCGCGCCTCGGCCACGAGTTTCAGATCGAGGTTCAGAGACGTACGCTTCACGACGCGCTTCATCGTATGCATCAAAGAGTAGCGAAAGAGTCATATCACTGTGCCGAAACGCGAGCGGCTACCGTTCCGGCGGTGGCTCTCGTCGTCCAGAAGTACGGCGGCACCTCGGTCGGCTCGGCTGAGCGGATCCGGCGCGTCGCCGAGCGGGTGGTCGCGACCGCGGCGGCCGGGGACCGGGTCTGCGTGGTCGTGTCCGCGATGGGGCACACGACGGACGAGCTGCTCGACCTCGCGGCCCAGGTTTCGCCGAGCCCGCATGCACGGGAGCTCGACATGCTGCTCACCGCAGGCGAGCGGGTCTCGATGGCGCTGCTCTCGATGGCGATCATCGACCTCGGCCGGCAGGCGATCTCGTTCACCGGCTCGCAGGCCGGGATCGTCACGGACACGCGGCACGGGCGGGCGAAGATCGTCGAGGTGCGGGCGCGCCGGGTGCTGGAGGCGCTCGAGGCGGGGAAGGTCGCGATCGTCGCCGGTTTCCAGGGCGTTTCGACCGAGGACGACGTCACCACGCTCGGCCGCGGCGGCTCGGACGCGACCGCAGTTGCGCTCGCGGCCGCGCTCGCCGCCGACTCATGCGAGATCTACACCGATGTCGACGGCGTCTTCACCGCCGACCCCAGGCTCGTGCCCGTAGCGAGGAAGCTGGCCGAGCTGTCGTACGAGGAGATGCTCGAGCTGGCCACCTCGGGGGCGGGGGTGCTGATGCCCCGCTCGGTCGAGTTCGCCCGCAACCACGGCGTGGTCGTCCACGTCCGCTCGTCGTTCACGGGCGCCGAGGGAACGTGGGTGAGGAGGGAGGACGACTTGATGGAGAAAGCGATCATCTCGGGGGTCGCGCACGACACCTCCGAGGCCAAGGTGACGATCTCGGGCGTGCCCGACCAGCCGGGAGTCGCGGCGCGGGTGTTCCGCCCGCTCGCGGACGCCGGGGTCAACATCGACATGATCGTCCAGAACGTGTCGGTGGCGGGCCGCTCGGACATCTCGTTCACGGTGCCGATGACCGATCTCGGCAAGGCGGAGCCGATTCTCGGCGCTGTTGCCGCCGAGGTCGGGGCAACCGCCGTCGCGACCGACATGGACGTCGCGAAGGTCTCGGTCGTGGGGGCGGGCATGAAGACGCACCCGGGGATCGCCGCGGACATGTTCGACGCGCTTGCGGACGCGGGCATCAACATCGAGATCATCTCGACGTCGCCGATCCGGATCTCCTGCGTCGTGCGTGCAGCCGACGTCGAGCGGGCAGTCGCGGTCGTTCACGAGCGCTTCCGCCTCTCGGACGCCGTCGTGTACGAGGGCCCCTGAAGGGATCTCAGAACGTGCCGTAGCGGTCGTAGGCCTCGATCGGGAGCATCCCGGCCCGGACGGCGTCGCGGATCTTGTTCTCGGTGCCGGCCTTCGCCTCGGCGCCCGCGAGCACGTCCTCCAGGGCCTCGCCGGGCACGACCACGACACCGTCCATGTCGCCGACGACCCAGTCGCCCGGGGCGACGCGGACGCCGCCGATCGTGACGACCACGTCCCAGGCGACGACCTCCCAGCGCGGCGGCCCGTCCTGCGGCGTCGTGTAGCGGCAGAAGACCGGGAAGTCCTCGCGAAGGATGAACTCGACGTCGCGGACGCCGCCGTCGATGACGGCACCGGCGCACCCGCGCGCCCTCAGCGACGTCACGGACAGCTCGCCGAGCTGCGCCGCAGTCGAGTCGTTCGTCTTGTAGACGGCGACGTGGCCCGGGGGGACCGCGCCGAACATCGTCACGATCTGGCGGACCACCGCGTCGTCGTCCTTGCCCGTCTGCGGCCGCCCCTCGACGGTGAACGCGGGGCCGGCGAGCCGCATCCCGGGCTGGAGCGGGTTCAGGCTCGCCGGGAGCGTCTGGTGCCTGTAGCCGAGCCGGTCGAGACTGTCTGCGACGACGCCGGTGTAGAGGGCGGAGAAGCGCCGAGCGAGGTCGGCGACGGTCGGATCGGTCATTGGCTGCTCCCGGTCGAGGTTTCCGGTAGCTTCCCCGAGCCGCCCGGCTCGCGCAAGCAGGAACCGCGGCGACCGGGTCCCTATCCGAGCACGAGCTGGCGGTACGGCTCCAGCTTCGACACGCCCACGCCGACGAGCCGGAGCGCGCCGGGACGGTCCGCGAGCGCCCGGTCGAGGAGCTCGCAGGCGAGCTGGCCGATCCTGTCGGGGTCGTCGACTCCGACCGGCAGCGTCCGCGAGCGGCTGCGGATCGAGAAGTCCGGGTAGCGCACCTTCGTCGTCACCGTCCGGGCCGCCTGCCCGGACGCGGTCAGGCGGTCGGCCACGCGCGAGGCCATCCGTCGCAGCTCGTCGTGCAGCCGCTCGCGGTCGGCAACGTCGCGCTCGAACGTCTCCTCCGTCGAGATCGACACGGCCTCGGCCTCGAGCTCGAGCGGCCTCGGGTCGATGCCGCGGGCGCGATCACGGAGTAGCAGCCCGACCTTGCCCGGCAGCAGCCGCTCGAGCTCGCCGTCGGGGAGCCCCGCGAGCGCGCCGATCGTCGCGATCCCGGCTGCCGCCAGGCGCTGCTCCGCCTTCGGGCCGACGCCGGGGAGGAGCCGGACGTCGAATGGGGCGAGGAACTCCGCCTCCCGCCCCGGCGACACCACGGTCAGCCCACCGGGCTTGCGCCGGTCGCTCGCGACCTTCGCGACCACCTTGCACGGGGCGACGCCCAGCGAGCAGGAGAGGCTCGTCGTGGCTCGCACGGTCGCCTGCACCGCCTCGGCGACCGCTCGTGCCCGCACGAAGTCCGCGGCCACCTCGCCGACGTCGAGGTAGCCCTCGTCGATCCCCACCTGCTCCACCGTCGGGCACACCTCTCGCACCGCCCGCCACACCGTCTCCGAGTAGGCGCGATAGACCCGGTGTCGCGGCGTCAGGAATACCGCGTCGGGGCAGCGGCGCAGCGCCTCCGCGCAGCTCATCGCGGAGCGGATGCCGAAGCGGCGCGCCGGGTAGTTCGCGGTGGCGACGACGCCGCGCCCCCGGGGGTCGCCCCCGACGACGAGTGGCCGGGCTCGCAGCTCGGGCCGCTCGAGCTCCTCCACCGCGGCGAAGAAGGCGTCGAGGTCGAGGTGGGCGACGATCATCCGGCGCGGGCGGGCCCTAGCCGGCGAGCTCGCCGGCCCGCCGCGCGAGCGCGACGTCGAGCTCCGTGATCGCGTCGCGCGAGTGGGTGCGGAGGCGCAGCTTGACCTGCCGGTAGCGGATCTCGATGTCGGGGTGGTGGCTCTCCGCCTCGGCCGCCTCTGCGACCCGGTTCACGAACGCGATCGCATCCGGAAAGCTCTCGAATTCGAACGTGCGCTCGAGCGCGCCATCGACGACCGCCCACTCCTGCGGGTACCCTGACTCCACGGTTCCAGTATGCCGTCCGGATCCGACGGGCCGAGCCAACGGGAGGGAGGAGCCCCATGCAACTGTCCCTACGCCGCGTCCTCGCGCTGGCCACCGCCGCTCTCGCCCTCGCCGCCGCTCCGGCGCTCCAGGCGGCCCCGGCGATCGTCGCCCTGCAGGCCACGGTCGGGCCCGGCTTCACGATCACCCTGACCAAGGGCGGCAAGAAGGTGACCAAGCTGACGGCGGGCAGGTACAGGATCGTCGTCAGGGATCTCTCGAGCATCCACAACTTCCACCTCAGCGGCCCCGGTGTGAACCGGAAGACCAGCGTCTCCAAGGTGGTCACGGCGACCTGGACGCTCACGCTCGCGAAGGGCTCCTACACGTTCATTTGTGACCCGCACCCGACCTCGATGAGGGGGACGTTCAGGGTCACGTAGCCGCGGGACGGGGCCTACATGCTCGTCTCGCTGACGGTGAGGACACCGTCCGCAACCTCGCCGAGCACGGACACCGGGCCTTCCGACCAGGCGGCCTGCGCGAGATCGGGCTCCGTCGTCCGCGTGAGGCCCTCGACCGTGTCGAGATCGAGCCCATCGACGACGAGCGACGCGCCGCCGCACTGGGGCGGGTAGGACTCCGCGAGCAGGTCGCAGAGCCGTACCGGCTCCCCGTCGCGCGCGACGATGTAGCCGCGCACGAGCAGCGGCCCGGCGAGCGTCGAGGCGAGCGCCCCCTCGACCGAGAGCGCCTCACCGGGCGCGGGCGCCGCGGAACCGCCTCCGTCGTTGCCGTCGTCGCCGCCACCGCAGGCCGCGAGCGCGAGGGCGAGAGCGAGCGCGAGCAGCGCTATTCGGTAGCCGACCCGTCCCATCGTGTCCTCCCTTACCTCCGAGGTGTCAGTTTCCCGTTCTTTCCTTTCGACGGGAGCGATCGGCGCGATGTTCCCGCCTAGACTCCGGCGATGCACATCTTCACCGACGAGACCGACCGGCTCGCCCGGGCGATCCTCGACTACGCGAGCCGGCGCCTGCGCCTCGACCCGGTGCCGCTCGACGGCCCGCGCTCCCCCGAGGAGCTCGAGCGCGCGGCGGGGCAGACGATCACCGCCGAGGGGCTCGGCGGCGAAGCGGCGCTCAGGCTGTTCGAGGAGGTGCTCGCGCCGGCCTGCATCTCGACCGACCATCCGCGCTCGCTCGCGTTCATCCCGGCGGCGCCGAGCGAGGCAGCGACGCTGTTCGATCTCGTCGTCGGGGCGACGTCGATCTTCGGCGGGAGCTGGCGCGAGGGCGCGGGCGCCGTCCACGCGGAGAACCAGGCGCTGCGCTGGCTCGCCGATCTCGCCGGCCTTCCCTCCGCCGCCGGGGGCGTCTTCGTCCCGGGAGGCACGGTCGGGAACCTCTCAGCACTCGTCGCCGCCCGGCACGTGGCCCGCGAGCGCCGGGTTGGGCCGCCACCGGCGCGCTGGAGGCTCGCGGCGACGACCGAGACGCACTCGTCGGTGCGGTCGGCCGCCCGGGTGATGGACGCCGACGTGGTCGACGTTCCCGTCGACGAGGGCGGACGCCTCACCGGCGCCGCCCTCCGGCACGTGCTCGAGCGTGAGGGCACCGACGGGCTATTCGCCATCGTGGCCACGGCGGGCACGACCAACACCGGTGCGATCGACCGCCTCGGGGAGCTGGCCGACGTCTGCGAGGAGCTCGGCGTCTGGTTCCACGTCGACGGCGCCTACGGCCTCGCCGCGCTCGCCGCCCCGTCCGCGCGCGGCCTCTTCGCCGGGGTCGAGCGGGCCGACTCGTTCATCGTCGACCCCCACAAGTGGCTCTACGCGCCCTTCGACTGCTGCGCGCTCGTCTACCGGGAGCCGGGGCTCGCGCGCGCGGCACACGCGCAGAAGGCCGGTTACCTCGAGCCGCTCGCGACCTCCGGCGAGTGGAACCCGTCCGACTTCGCAATCCACCTGACCCGGCGGGCGCGCGGCCTGCCGTTCTGGTTCTCGCTGGCCGTCCACGGGACGCGCGCCTACGCCGAGGCGATCGAGCGGGCGCTCGCCGTCGCCCGCGCGGGGGCGGCCGACGTCGCGAGCCGACCGTACCTCGACCTCCTGCTCGAGCCCGAGCTCTCGATCGTCGTGATCCGCCGCCGCGGCTGGGAGCCGTCCGACTACGACGCCTGGTCGAAGCGGCTGCTCGACACCGGCGTCGCGTTCGTCGTCCCGACCGTGCACCGGGGGGAGACAGTGACGCGGCTTGCGATCGTCAACCCGCGCACGACGCCTGGGGACATCTCCGCGGTCCTGGACACGATGGCCTGAAGCGCTCGCTCACGCTACGCGGCGAGTGGCTCCGGCTCGATCTTCCCGTCCAGGATCCGCCACGCGGCGAGCTCACCGGTGCGCACGGTCAGGATCACGTAGAGCTTCCCCTCCCAGAGACCGATGTTCTCGACGTCGGTGCGCGACGGGCGGGGCGGGCTCGAGAGGTGCGAGTGGAAGACCGCGAGCTCGTAGCCCTCGTCCTCGAGGAACCAGACCTCCGGGTCGGCGTCGATCTCGAACCGGTAGGGGCTAGCCGCGGCGTTGCGAGCCGGGACGTAGCGCTCGGCGGCCCCGTCGCGAAGCACGATCAGGCCGCAGGCCTCGTTCGGTTGCTCTCCCTCGGCGTGCTCGACGAGCGCCGAGCGCACCGCGGGTGGGATCAGCACCACCCACCCCCGAACGGGGTCACCACCAGACCTTGTCCTCCATCGCCTGCTCGACGTCGGCCAGCTCGGCCGTCCAGAAGGGCGCCGACAGGTACTTCCAGCCGCCGTCGGCGAGGACGGTCACGACCACGCCCTCGTCGAGCTCGCGGGCGATCCGGCGGGCGACGTGGATGGCGGCGCCGCAGGAGACGCCCGCGAAGATCCCCTCGCGGTCGAGCAGCATTCGCAGGCCCACGACCGACTCCTGGTTCGTGACGAGGATCTTGCGGTCAAGTTTCGAGACGTCGAGGATCGGGGGCGTGTAGCCGTCCTCGAGCGAGCGGAGGCCGAAGATACCCTCGCCCTGGAGCGGCTCGGCCGCCACGATCTGCACGTCCGGGAACGTCTCCCGCAGGCGCTCGCCGCAGCCCATCAGCGTCCCGCCCGTGCCGAGCCCGGCCACGAACGCGTCGACGCGTGGGAGCGCTTCGGCGATCTCCGCGCCGGTGCCCTCGTAGTGGGCGCGCGGGTTCGCCTCGTTCGCGTACTGGAACGGCATGTAGTAGCGCGGGTCGCGCTCCGCCATCGCGAGCGCGAGCCGCACGGCCCCGTTCGAGCCCTCCTCGCCCGGCGAGAACACGACCTTGGCGCCGTACAGTTCGAGCAGCCGCACACGCTCCGGGGTCGCGCTTCCGGGGAGCACACAGGTGAGCGAGTAGCCCTTCAGCTTTGCCATCAGCGCAAGCGAGATACCGGTGTTGCCGCTGGTCGGCTCGAGCAGTTCCCGGCCCGGGACGAGCTCGCCGGCCGCCTCCGCGGCCTCGATCATCGCCTTCGCGACGCGGTCCTTGATCGAGCCGGTCGGGTTCTGGCCCTCGAGCTTCGCGTAGATCTTCACGGCCGGGTTCGGCGAGATCCGCTGCAGCTCGACGAGGGGCGTCGAGCCGACGAGGTCGAGCAGGCTCGAGGCGACGAGGGGGCGGCGCACGGCGGGGGCCTGCCCGCCCGCCATCGCGGGCAGCAGGATCAGCGTCGAGCCCGTGGCGACCGTGGTGTCGAGCCCGTCGAGCGTGCGCACGTCCTCGCTGTTCAGGTACACGTTGACGAACGGGGCGATGTCGCCGCCGTTCAGGATCTGGGCGCCGAGGCCCGGGTAGCGGGCGGCGAGATCGTCGAGCACCTCGCGCACGGTCGCCCCGTCGGCCTCCACGTCGCGGGCCCCCCCGACCTCCGCGCGGAGCGTGGGGGGGATGCGGACGGTCGTCACGACGCCACCTGCGCGGCTGCGTGCCCGCCGGCCCCGCCCATGCAGAACTCGACGTAGTCGATGTACTCGGTGATGGTCGGGTGCTCTCCGCAGACCGGGCAGTCGGGATCGCGCCGCAGCTTGATCTCCGTGAAGGAGCCCTCGAGCGCCTCGAACAGGAGCGAGCGGCCGATCAGGGGCTCGCCGATCCCGAGCAGGAGCTTGAGCGCCTCGTTCGCCTGGAGCGAGCCGATGATGCCGGGGAGCACGCCGAGCACGCCGCCCTCGGCGCAGCTCGGGGCCAGCTCGGGCGGCGGCGGCTCCGGGAACAGGCAGCGGTAGCAGGGGCCGTCCCCCGGCTTGAACACCGTCACCTGCCCGTGGAAGCGGAAGATCGAGCCGTGCACGACCGGGATGCCGTGCCAGACGGAAGCGTCGTTGACGAGGTAGCGAGTGGGGAAGTTGTCGGCGCCGTCGATGATCACGTCCCAGCCGTCGGCGAGGATGCGGTCGACGTTGCCGGTGTCGAGCCGCTCCTGGTAGGGAACGACCCGGACGTCCGGGTTGAGGCCCTCGAGCGTCTTCTGCGCCGACAGCACCTTCGGCTCGCCGAGGCTGGCGGTCGTGTGCAACACCTGGCGCTGGAGGTTCGACGCGTCGACCACGTCGGGATCGATGATCCCGATCCGGCCGACGCCCGCCGCGGCCAGGTAGAGGGCGGCGGGGGAGCCGAGGCCGCCGGCGCCGAGCAGGAGCACGCTCGAGTCGAGCAGCTTCAGCTGGCCGCTCTCCCCGACCTCCGGGATCAGGAGGTGGCGGCTGTAGCGGGCGCGCTTGGCGGCATCGAGGGTTCGCGGCAGCTCGAACGGGTAGCCGTTTCGCTTCCACTCGCTGAAGCCGCCCGCGAGCGAGGTCACGTTCTCGTAGCCGAGTTCCTCGAGCGTCCTCGCCGCGAACGCGGAGCGGGCGCCGACGGCGCAGTAGACGACGATCGGCCGGCCGCGGTCGGGCAGGGCCTGCTCCACCCGTGACTCGAGGCTGCCGCGCGGAACGTGCACGGCTCGCGGGAGATGGCCCTCCTCCCACTCGTCGCGCTCGCGCACGTCGAGGAGGAGCGGGGGCTCGTCGCTCCCGAGCAGGGCCAGGGCGTCAGGAGCCTCGATCTCCTCGATCTCGGCCTTCACCTGCTGGAGCAGCTCGCGGTAGTTCGCCATTGCTTCCAAGAGTATAGCTACGTGGCTTTCGGGAATAAAGTGGCCTGGACTGCGCCCATCGAGGAGACATAACGCTACGCTCGGCGCGTGTCTTCCCGGCTCCGCGCCTATCTCCTCGTCGCGGCTGCCGCG
>CAYJLE010000006.1:39385-41222 GCA_964370985.1 uncultured Gaiellales bacterium
CTCGTGCGCCTGCACCTCGGCCTCGTCCGCTACTGGCGCGGGGAGGATGCGCTGGCTCGGATGGAGTGGCGCCGCGCCGAGGAGGCCGAGCCGGACTCGGGCGCCGCGGTCCGCGCCGAGAGCCTGCTCCATCCCGACCTGCCCGCCGGCCGCCCCTTCGTCGTTGCGGGCACGAGCCCGCCCGGCGACCTCGCCTCCCTGCCGGTGCTTCGCCAGCTCGAGGAGCTCGAGCGCTGGGCGGAGGGAGAGGGAAACGCTGCCGCCTGGGTCGCCTACGGCTCGGCGCTGCAGCGGGCCGGACGGCCCGTGTCCGCGCGGGCGGCGTTCGACCGGGCGGTCGAGCTCGCCCCCGACGATCCCGAGGCGCTCACCGCGGCGGAGGTCGGCCGTTTCGACAAGGACGATCCGGTTGCCGCCCTTGCGAGCGTGGAACTGCTCGCCGACCGCTTCCTCGACGCTCCCGTCGTCGCCTTCCACCTGGGGCTTCTTCACCTGTGGCTGCGGGAGGTCGACGAGGGCCGCGCGGAGCTCGAGCGCGCGCGGGCCGGGGGGACCGGCACGGTGTGGGGCAGGGAAGCGCAGCTCCTGCTCGACCGGCTCGACGAGGCGCTCCCGGACGCCGGTCCGTAGCCCGGGAGGCTCGTCGTCCGACCGGGGTGCGAAAGTCGCGCATGCAACGTGGCGAACTCGTTACGAGGGGCGCGTTGACAACGGTGGCATACACGCCTACGGTCGGTTCTGGAGCGCGGTGAGCGAGATGCTCGACCACGAGGGCGCCGAGGCGCTCGTCCGTCAGGGCCTGGAGGCCGGCTTCCTGACGGCCGAGGACGTCGCGCGCGCGCTCGACGAGCTCGGTCTCGAGCCGGCCGAGGTGGAAGAGCTCTACTCGACGCTCGAGGAGCTCCAGATCGATGTCCTCGACGGGAGCGACGTTGCCGGCCGGGCGCCCGAGGCCGATCTCGACGTCGTCGTGCGCGAGATGTCGACCGACTCGCTCCAGCTCTTCCTGAAGGAGATCGGTCGAGTGCCCCTGCTCACGGCCGCGCAGGAGGTCTCGCTCGCAAAGCGGATCGAGCGCGGCGAGCACGCCGCGAAGCAGGCCATGGTGACGGCAAACCTCCGCCTCGTCGTCTCGATCGCCAAGAACTACCGCAACCAGGGCCTCCCGTTCCTCGATCTGATCCAGGAGGGCACGATCGGGCTCGTCCGCGCCGCCGAGAAGTTCGACTACCGCAAGGGCTACAAGTTCTCGACGTACGCCACGTGGTGGATCCGCCAGGCCGTGGCGCGTGCGCTCGCCGACAAGGGCCGGACGATCCGGATGCCCGTGCACGTCGTCGAAAAGCTGAACAAGATCACCCGGATCGAGCGCAGGCTCGTGGTCGAGCTCGGCCGCGACCCGACCCCGACCGAGATCGCCCGGGAGGCAGAGCTCCCGGCGGAGGAGGTCGAGCAGATCCTGCGCTCCGCCCAGGCCCCGGTCTCGCTCGACAAGCCGGTCGGCGATGAGGAGGACTCGGACCTCGGGAGCTTCGTCGCCGACCACACGATGCCTCGTCCCGACGAGGCGGCGGAGGTGACGCTGCGTCGGGAGACGCTCCAGCGCGCGCTGCGCCAGCTCCCGCCGAGAGAGCGCTGCGTGCTCGAGCTTCGCTACGGGCTCGACGGCGATCGGCCCCGCACGCTCGACGAGGTCGGGCAGGCGTTCGGCATCACCCGCGAGCGGGTGCGCCAGGTCGAGCACCAGGGGCTGCGCAAGCTCCAGGCGCTCGCCGAGGCGCAGAAGCTCCGCGGCGTCGCGTAGGGGCGGGTCGTGACCCGCCCCCACCGGGTAGGC
>CAYJLE010000006.1:41232-78179 GCA_964370985.1 uncultured Gaiellales bacterium
CCGGGGCCGCCGCACGGCCGCGGCGCGCTCGCCGCCGCCGCCGCGGCGGGGGGGGGGGGGGGGGGGGGCCGCCCCCCCCCCCCACGGGGTAGGCTGCGTGGCCGTGCAGCCCGACCCTGCCTGGCTCGACGAGCTGTTCTCGTTCCTACGCATTCCGAGCGTTAGCGCCGACCCGGCCCGCGCGGCCGACGTGCGTGCGGCGGGGGAATGGGTGTGCGCCTTCGTGTGCGGCGCGGGCGGCGCCTGCGAGCTCGTCGAGACCGCTGCCGGCCCGCCGCTCGCCGTCGGTGAGATCCCGGCCTCTCTCGATCCCCGGTCGGCGCCGACGGTGCTCGTCTACGGGCACTTCGACGTGCAGCCGCCCGGTGCGCTCGAGCTTTGGGAGTCCCCTCCGTTCCACCCTCGCGTCGCTGGCGAGTGGATCGTCGGGCGCGGCACGGCCGACGACAAGGGCAACCTCTACCTGCTACTCAAGGCCGCATCGCTGCTCGCCGCCGCGGGCGAGCTGCCGGTCAACGTGCGTGTCGTCTGCGACGGCGAGGAGGAGATCGGCGGCGACTCGGTCGTTCATTTCCTCGACGACGACGAGCGCGGCGCGGAGGCCTGCGTGATCTTCGACTCGCCCATGCCCCGCCCCGGAGTGCCCGCGTTCGTCGTCGCGACGCGCGGGATCGCCTACTACCACCTCCGCGTGAAGACGGGCGAGCGCGACCTCCACTCCGGCTTCTTCGGCGGCGTGGCCCTGAACGCGCTCCACGCGCTCGAGCGGATCCTCACCGCCGTCACCACGCTCCCGGGCGAGTTGCGCGCGGGTGCCGCGGTCCCGACCGCGGGGGAGCTCGCCGCGTGGCGCGAGCTCGAGCCCGGTGCGGACGTGCTGACCGCCCAGGGCGCCCGCGCCGCCGACGAGACTGCGGCCACCGACTTCTATGTTCGAACAGGCGCTGGCCCCGCGGTCGACGTCAACGGCATCCGGGGCGGCGAGGCGGACATCCAGAAGACCGTGATCCCCGTCGAGGCGATCGCGAACATCTCGCTGCGGCTCGCGCCCGGGCAGGACGCGGCTGCGATCGACGAGGCCTTCCAGCGGCTCCTGCGCGAGGCGGCGCCGCCCGGCTGCGAGCTCGAGGTCGAGCGCTGGGCGCTCAACCCGCCGGGGCTCGTCGATCCGGACGCGCCGGCGGTCAGGCTCGGGCTCGACGCGTTCGAGCGGGCGCTCGGTGTTCGCCCGCTCCTCGTGCGGATCGGTGGCACCCTCCCGATCGTGCCGGCGCTCGCCAGCCGCGGCATCCCGACGATCCTGAGCGGCTTCGACGTGCCGGAGGGAAACGTGCACGCCCCGAACGAGCGGCTGCTCGTCCGGCACGTCCCGCTCGGCGTCGCGGCCGCGCGCGAGACGTTGCTCGCCCTCGCCGGGCTGGCGAGGGCGCATTGATCGACCTGCGCTCTGACACCGCGACCCGCCCCACCGAGGGGATGCGACGCGCGATGGCCGGAGCCGAGGTCGGCGACGAGCAGCGGCGGGAGGATCCCACCGTGACCGAGCTCGAGGAGCGCGCCGCCGCGCTCCTCGGACAGGAGGCGTCCGTCTACCTGCCGACCGCGACCATGGCCAACCAGATCGCCCTGCGGGCGCTCTCCCAGCCCGGGGACGAGGTGGTCGCGGAGGCCGGGGCGCACGTGTTCCGCTCGGAGCTCGGCGGCCCGGCAGTCCACTCCGGGCTCGCGATGAAGGCGATCGCAGGCGAGCGCGGGTTGTTCGGCGCTGCGGAGGTCCGCGATGCGGTCAACCCGCCGGACGTCCACATGGCGGTCACCCGGATCGTGTGCCTCGAGAACACCCACAACGGCGGCGGTGGCAAGGTGTGGCCGCTCGAGCTCGTGCGCGAGGTCTCGGCCGAGGCTCGCCGCCACGGTCTCTCGGTACACCTCGACGGCGCCCGCCTCCTGAACGCGGCCGTCGCGAGCGGCACGGGCGCCGCCGACTACGGCCGGGAGGCAGACACCGTGACCCTCTGCCTCTCGAAGGGGCTCGGCTGCCCGCTCGGGGCGCTGCTCGGCGGCTCGGCCGAGCTGATCGGCCGCGCGCGGCGCCTGAAGCACCTGTTCGGGGGTGCCATGCGTCAGGCCGGGATCGTGGCCGCGGCGGGGCTGTACGCGCTCGAGCATCATGTCGAGCGGCTCGCCGAGGACCACGCCAACGCGCGGCGCCTCGCCGAGGGCCTCGCCGCCGCGGGCCTGCCGGTCGACCCCTCCGAGGTGGAGACGAACTTCGTGCTGCTCGACGCGGCGGCGCTCGGCCTGACGGTCGAGGCGGCCGCGGAGCGCCTCCGCGCCGAAGGCGTGCTGCTCTCGGCGGCGGGGCGTCGCGGCTGCTTGCGCGCCCTGACGCACCTCGACGTCTCGGCCGGCGACGTCGACCGCGCGGTCACGGCGACCCGGCGGGCCCTCGCAGCGGTCTGACCGCCGCTACGTCGCGTGCGTCTTCGCGTGCTCGGTGTCGTTCACGAGCCAGGAGTGTCCGAAGTCGCTCATCGCGCGGATGATCGGCAGCAGCGCCACTCCTTTCTGGGTCAGCCGGTACTGCACGCGCGGGGGCGACTCCGGGAAGCTCTCACGCGAGACGATCTCCTCCCGTTCGAGCATGTCGAGGCGCTCCGACAGCGTCCGGGGGCTGATGCCCGGGCAGGCGCGCTCGAGCTCGGAGAAGCGGCGGGGGCCCTCGGAGAGGTCGTGGACGATCACCGCCGTCCACTTGGAGCCGATGATGTCCGCCGTGCAGGCGACCGCGCATTCGGCATCGTGAACGGCGCGGAGCGTGCGTGGGGCCGCGTCGGTGCGCATCGTGTCATTTTAGTCGAGGGCTCCGCCGGTGCCTGATGCGTTTCGGCTAGTCCCAGGGTGGCGGGTTGTGGATCCAGCGTCCCCCGACCATGGTCGCGACCACCGTGACGGTGGCGAGCTCCTCGGGCGGGACGGCGAGAGGGTCGCGATCGAGGACGACGAGGTCGGCGAGCTGCCCCGGCACGAGCCGGCCGCGGCGGCGTTCCTCGCCGGCGAGCCATGCTGGCGTGACCGTCGTCGCGCGCAGGGCCTCTTCCACTCCCAGGGACTGCTCGGGGTGCCAGGCGTCGCGCCCGTCGAGGCTGCGCAGGACGCCCGCCCGGATGCCGCCCAGAGGGTCGAGCTCCTCGACCGGGGCGTCCGACCCGTTCGCGACGACAGCGCCCGATCCCAGCAGCGAGCGGAACGCGTACGCGTGAGCCGTCTTTCCCGCCCAGAAGCGGTCGGCCATGTCGCGGTCGGACGGCGCGTGACTGAACTGGACGGAGCAGGCGACGCCGAGCGAGGCGAAGCGGGGTAGGTCGTCCGGGTGCACGAGCTGGGCGTGCTCGATCCGTTGGCGCAGCCCGCGCGGGTGCCATTCGTCCCGCGTCGCCTCGAACGCGTCGAGGGCCTCGCGATTGGCGCGGTCGCCGATCGCGTGCACGGCCACCGGCCAGCCGGCACGGGCGGCCCGTCGGACGACCTCCGCCAGCTCCTCTCCCGTCGTGATCGCGACTCCCGACCCGTCGAGCAGCCAGGCGGTGTGCGAGCCGAGCGTCCCGTCCATGAACAGCTTCAGGTAGCCGAGCCGCAGCCAGTCGTCGCCGAGCCCGGAGCGCAGCCCCAGCGCCTCGAGCTCCCCGAGCCGCTCGTGGGGCAGCGACTGCCAGACGCGCAGCGTGAGCAGGCCCGAGGCGCGCAGCCGCTGCCAGATCCGCTGCGCGCCGAGCCAGCCGTCCTTGTCGTGGACGGCGGTGACCCCGCGCGCGTGCGCGACGCGGATGCCCTCGCGCATCGCGTCGGCGGTCTCGTCCTCGCCGACGGCGAGGTAGCGCTCCCGGAAGCGCCACGCGGCCTCCTCGCGCAGCAGCCCGGTCGGCTCGCCGGCGTCGTCGAGCTCGACGACCCCCGTGCCGAGGTCTCCGCGCGCCCGCGCGAGGGCGGCGGAGTTGAGCCACAGCGAGTGGTCGTCCCTGGCCCAGAGCGCGGCCGGCACCTCGCCCGTCACGGGGTCGAGCGCGTGCCTCGTCGGCTCGACCGCAGGGAGCCAGTCCGCGCTGCGCCAGCCGTAGCCGCGCAGCCAGCCGTCCGAGAGCGCGCTCGGCGCCGCCGCGCCCACGCGAGCGACCGCCTCCTCCAGCGAGCGCGTGCCCTCGAGCCGCACCTGCCGGCGGGCGAGCGCCCAGGTCGGGAAGTGCACGTGCGCGTCCGTGAAGCCCGGCACGACACAGCGTCCGCGCAGGTCGACCCGCTCCGGGCTCGGCAGCGCCCGCTCGTGCGTGCCGACCCCGCCTGCGACCGTGTCGCCCGCGATCGCGAGCGCCGCCGCGGTCGGCAGCGACGGGTCCATCGTCCTCACGACGCCGTTCTCGAGGATCACCTGTGAGAATCTAGTGGTGATGGAGCCAGCCGTCCCGCGTCAGGAGATCGAGCGCCGTCTCGGCGAGTTCCAGGCCGAGCTCGTCGCGGGCGGCCTCGACGCCGCTCTCGTCGTCCAGACGACCGACGTCTTCTACCTCTCGGGCACCGCCCAGAGCGCGCACCTCGTCGTTCCCGCGGAGGGCGACCCGGTCCTGTGCGTGCGCAAGACGCTCGAGCGGGCGCTGGCCGAGTCGCCGCTCGAGCGGATTCAACCGCTCCGCTCGCTTCGGGAGCTCCCCGGCGTCCTCGCGGCCGCCGGGGTCAGCGGGGGCCGGCTCGGCCTCGAGCTGGACGTGCTCCCGGTCGCCCGCTACCTCGACTATGCGCGACGCTTCGACGGCTTCGAGCTTGCCGACTGCTCCGCGGCGGTGCGGCGCGTTCGCCTGCGCAAGTCGCCCTGGGAGCTCGAGCGGATCAAGGCGGCGTCCGAGATGCTCGCGCACGTGCCCGGGTGGGTGGCGGACGTGCTCTCGCCCGGGATGACGGAGCTCGAGCTGGCCGCGGAGCTCGAGCGACAGCTCCGCAGGGCCGGCCACCAGGGCCTCTGCCGCATGCGGGCGTTCAACGGGGACATGTTCTACGGCGTCGTCGTCGCCGGCCCGAGCGGCGCCGTTCCCGGCGGCACCGACACGCCGCTCGTCGGACCGGGGCCGAACGCGGCGATTGCGAAGGGCTCCTCCGGGCGGCCGATCGGGCGCGGCGAGCCGGTCGTCGTCGATCTCGTCGGAGCGTGGGAAGGCTACCTCTCCGACCAGACGCGCACGTTCTCGCTCGGACCTCTACCGGCACACCTGCGGGAGGCACACGAGCGGACACGGGAGATCCTCCACCGTGTCGCCGCCGAGGCCCGGCCCGGCGTTCCCGCCTCGCGCCTGTACGCTCTCGCGGTCGAGCTCGCGGCTGGCTACGAGGGCTTCATGGGCGTCGGCGAGGAGCGCGTCTCCTTCGTCGGCCACGGCCTCGGGCTCGAGATCGACGAGCCGCCCTACCTCGCGCGGGGCTACGACGAGCCGCTCGAGCCGGGGATGGTGTTCGCGCTCGAGCCGAAGCTCCTGTTCCCGGGCGAGGGGGCAGTCGGGATCGAGAACACCTACGTCGTCACCGACGACGGTGCGCAGGCGTTGACGTCGGCCGCCGAGGAGCTCGTCGAGCTCTGACCCGGGCGCGCCGCGCTCGGCCTCAGAACTGCTGCTCGGTCGTTCGCACCTCGTCGCGGCTGTCCGAGCGCACGCGATCGCTGCCGGGCCCGCCGATGACCGTGTCGCGGTGGCGGTCCTTCGAGAAGACGGTGTCGTTGCCCTTGCCGCCGTAGAGCATGTCCCGGCCGCGCCCGCCGATCAGCACGTCGTTGCCGCCGAGGCCGTAGATCGTGTCGTTGCCGCCGAGGCCGCAGATCACGTCGGCCTTCTCCGTGCCCCGGAGCGTCTCGGCCTTTGCCGTGCCGGTGATCGTGCAGACGTAGTAGGACGAGCCCGAGCCACCCGAGCCGCCCGTCCCGCCGGTGCCGCCCCCGGAGTTCGAGCCGGTGAAGGTCGCGGTCACGTCGAGCACGCCGTCGGCGACGAGGGTGCACGTCGCCGGGTCGCTGTCCTCGCCCTCCGTTGCGATCGTGGTCGCGGCGCAGGCGCCGTCCCAGCCGGCGAACGTCACGCCGGTGGCCGGGGTCGCGGTCAGCGTCACCTCGGTGCCCTTCGCGAACGTCGCCTCGCAGGTGATGCCGCAGCTGATCCCGGCGGGCTCGCTCGTCACCGTGCCTCTCCCGGTGCCGTTCGTCTCGACCCTGATCGTCTCCGTGCCGGGGACGGGCCCGTCGACGAGGGTGGTGGTCGTCGAGGCCGTGTTGTCGGCCGGCACGAGCTCCTTCGAGCCGGAGCTCGCGACAGCGGTCGTGCTCGCCGTACCTTGCGTGTCGAGCTCGACGACGATCTCCCGGGAGGCGGAGGCGTCCTCGACGATGTCGCCGAGCGCGCAGGTGACGGGGCCACCGCCCGTGCCCGAGCAGCCCTCGGGCGTCGTCACGACCGTGCTTCCGGTCGGGAGCGTGAGCACGACCTGCGCGTTCGTGGCCGTGTCGGGGCCCTTGTTCGTGACGGTGGCCGTGTACGTGACCTCGTTGCCGGCCGAGACCGGGTCGGGTGTGTCGGTCAGCTCGGTGACGAGATCGGACTCCGTCATCGTGATGTCGAGCTCCCAGCAGAAGAGGGTGCCCCCGATCGAGTTGCCGGCGGTGTCGGCCACCTCGAGCGTCCAGTTGCCCCCGGCTGCCTTGCCGTTGAACGCCGAAAGGGCGTTGTCGGGCCGGTAGGCGCCCGTGAACGGCGCGCTCCCGAGCCCGATCTGCGGGTTCGACTCGGCGTCGTCGAAACTCGTGAAGACGCCGTCGCAGGTGTCCGGCGAGATCCCCAGATCGTTGCCCGACCCGCCGCGGTTCTGGAACACGACGACGGAGGTGTCGCCGTGCGTGACGGTGATCACGAGGTCGCCGACGCTCCCGTGCGCGAGGCGGACGTGCACGTCCACGTCCGCGACCGGGCCTGCGTCGCTGGGAACCGAGATCGGGGGTGCCTGGAGCGTCCCGTTGTCGGGGATCGCGGCCGTCATCGCGTTGCTCGAGTAGGAGGCCGTCGTGACCGCCGACGCGCCCGTCAGCCCGAGCGCGAGTGCAAGCGCTCCGGCCACGGCCACCAGCTTCGCGGTGGAACGGGTCATCCCGCTCGCGTATCGGCTCGAGCCGGCGTCTGCTTGAGTCCCGGCCCCCGGACGGGGGTCGCGTAGAATCGCCCCGTGACGTTCGGGCCGCTGACCGACGAGCAGGTCGAGCTGCGGGCGCTCGTCCGGACCCTGGTCGCGGACAAGATCGCGCCCCGGGCGGCCGAGATCGACGCGTCCGGCGAGTTCCCCTGGGACGTCGTCCAGGTGCTGCGCGACCACGACATCCTGGCGCTGCCGTTCGAGGAGCGCTACGGCGGTCTCGGCATGGGCGCGCTCATGACCGTCGTCGCGATCGAGGAGATCTCGAAGGCGTGCGCGACGACCGGCCTGATCCTCTCCATGCAGGACCTCTCGACGATCGCCATCCGCCTGCACGGGACGGACGAGCAGAAGGAGCGCTACCTGCCTCGGATCGCGTCCGGCGAGTGGCTCGGGGCGTACGCGCTGACCGAGCCCGGGGCCGGCTCCGACGTGGCTGCGATGACCACGACCGCGAGGCGCGAGGGTGACGCGTACGTTCTCGACGGCTCGAAGCGATTCATCACGAACGCGGGCGTCGCCGGCCTCTACACCGTGTTCGCGAAGACCGACCCGGCCGCGGGGCACCGCGGCATCTCCTGCTTCCTCGTCGAGGCCGACGCGCCCGGGCTCGAGGTGGGGCGGCTCGAACCGAAGCTGGGGATCAAGGGCTCGACGACCGGTGAGGTCTTCCTGACCGGCTGCCGCGTGCCGGCCGGGAACCTCGTCGGCGCCTCGGGGGAAGGCTTCCGGATCGCGATGCGGGTGCTCGACCGCTCCCGCCCCGGGATCGGGGCGCAGGCGCTCGGGATCGCCCAGGGCGCGACTGACTACGCGCTCGAGTACGCGAAGATCCGGGAGACGTTCGGCCGCCCGATCGCGCAGCACCAGATGATCCAGGGGATGCTCGCGGACATGGAGACGACGTGCGAGGCCGCCCGGGGGCTCCTCTACCGGGTCGCGCAGATGATCGACGCGGGCGTCGACGGGGCGGAGCTGACGAAGGCCTCCGCGATGGCGAAGCTCTATTGCTCGGACACCGCGATGCAGGTGACCACGGACGCCGTGCAGATCCTCGGCGGGTACGGCTACATGAAGGAGTACCCGGTCGAGCGGATGATGCGCGACGCGAAGATCACGCAGATCTACGAGGGCTCGAATCAGGTGCAGCGGCTCGTGATCGCCCGCGAGATGCTGCGCGAGAGACGCGCGTTCCTCCTCGCCGACGTGTCCTGAGCCGTTCGATGGCGCAGCGCGTCGAGGCTCCGCCGCTCCCCGCGTCGACCCGCGGCGTGCTGCCCCGCGCGAGCGGCCTGGCGGGCGGCATGCTGCTCGCGCCGCTCTACCGCGCCTACACGGGCCGGCTGCGCCGCCAGGTGCGCCGCGCGGACGTGCCCGGGCACGTCGCGGTGATCCTCGATGGCAACCGGCGCTGGGCGTCGGAGGCCGGGCTAGCCGACGTGGGGGAGGGGCACCGCCGCGGCGCCGACAAGATCGACGAGCTGCTCGACTGGTGCTCCGAGCTCGGCGTTCGCGAGGTGACGCTGTGGGCGCTGTCGGGCGAGAACCTCGCCCGTCCGGACGGCGAGCTGGCGACGCTCCTCGACGTGGTGGCGGCCAAGCTCGACGAGCTGACGGCGCGGGCGGCGCGCCCCGGTCGCGCGCTGCGGATCCGGGTGCTAGGGCGCTCCGAGGGCCTTCCGACCGGCGTGCTCGCCGCGGTTCGCCGCGCGGAGCAGGAGACGGCACGGAACGAGGGTGGGCTCCGCCTGAACATCGCGCTCGGCTACTCGGGCCGCGACGAGCTTGTCGACGCGTGCCGCTCGCTGCTGCGCCAGCTCCACGCCGAGGCGGTGGCGCCGGGCGAGATGCCCGACCGGGTGACCGCGGAGGCTCTGGCGGCGCACCTGTACACCGCCGGGGCACCGGACCCGGACCTGATCATCCGGACGAGCGGCGAGCTGCGCCTGTCGGGCTTCCTGCCCTGGCAGAGCGCCCACAGCGAGTTCTACTTCACCGACGTCTACTGGCCCGCCTTCCGCGAGCTCGACTTCCTCCGCGCGCTGCGCACGTACCAGCAGCGGAGCCGTCGCTTCGGCCGCTGAGCCCTACGGGCTGCCCGCCGCGCGGGCGGCGGCCTTGCGGGCTCGCTTGGCGGCCTGGTACTCGGCCAGGGCCTCGGGCGAGTCGACGTCGCCGAGGCAGTGGTAGCTCGCTGCGACGGACTCCCAGCCGGGCGGGCGTACGCCGAGGCGCTTGCCGAGCACGGCCGCGAGCGAGCGCACCTTCATCTCGCCGAAGCCCGGCAGGCCGCGCAGCCGGCGCTCGAGGTCGGCGCCGTCGGCTGCATCCGTCCAGACTCGCGCGGCGTCGCCGCCGTACTCCCCGGACACGAGGGCGCAGAGCTCCTGCGTCCTGCGCGCCATGCTGGCGGGGAAGCGGTGGAGAGCCGGTCGCGCGCGAAACACCCGCTCGAGCTGGCCCGGGTCCATCGCCGCGATCGTCGCGGCGTCGAGCGAGCCGAGCCGCCGCTTCAGCTCGAGCGGGCCCGAGAAGGCCTTCTGCACGGTCACCTGCTGGTCGAGCGCGAAGCCGACGAGGAGCGCGAGCGGCTCGCTGGCCAGCAACCGGTCGGCCTCGTCGTCCCCGGTGAAGTGGAGGCGGTCGGCGGTCACCACACGAGGATGGTACCGCTGCTCCCCGGCCGGGAGCTCGTGGCGTGCTCGGCGTGACCGGGCGGTCCTCGTGCCGCCCCGCGAATCGCCGGCCGGCCGAAGCCGAGGCTATCGTGGAGCCATGGCGCACGGCCATCGGACGGCTGAGTTGCGCAGCCTCGAATACCACCGCCTGGTCGCCGAGCGCCTCGAGCGCGATCCGGAGGTGCTGCGCCGCGCCCGGGAGCGGGTCGCCTCCTGGGTCGCCCGAGGCGGCCGGGTCGATCCCGTGTACGCGCGGCGCTGGCAGGCGGTGCTGGAGCGCCCCGCAGCGCAGATCGCTCGGATTCTGGTCGCAGACAATGAGACGTCACGCGACCTGCGCCAGAACACCCCGTTCGCCGGCGTCCTCACCAACGAGGAGCGGTGGCGGATCATCCGCGAGATTCCTCCCGAGCAGGAGGAGAGACCATCCGGCGCCAGGACCTCGAGCACCTGATCCGGGCCTGCGCCACGATCGTCGACGACGACGAGCTCGTCATCGTCGGTAGCCAGGCGATCCTCGGCCAGTTCCCCGATGCCCCCGCGGCACTGCTCGGCTCGATCGAAGCGGACGTATTTCCGCGTCACCACCCGGAGCGGGCGGATCTGATCGATGGCGCGGTCGGCGAGGGGTCGCCGTTCCACGACACGTTCGGCTACTACGCGCACGCCGTCGGCCCGGAGACCGCCGTCGCCCCCACGGGCTGGGAGGGTCGGCTCGTTCCCGTGTCCAACGAGAACACGCGGGGCGCGACGGGCTGGTGCCTCGAAGCGCACGATCTCGTGCTCGCGAAGTGCGTCGCCGGCCGCGAGAGAGATCTCGGATTCGCAGGCGAGGCGATCGCCCGCGGGCTCGTTGAGCTCTCGGTGCTCTTCGAGCGGCTCGACCTGCTGCCCGTGGCAGAGGAGACGAGGGCACGGATCGCACGCTTCCTCGACTCCCGCCGCTGAGCGTCCCGGCGCCGGAGTACCCTGGCGGGGTGGACGCGCTCGCTCCGTTCAGTCCCGCCGTGCGGTCCTGGTTCGAGCGGGCGTTCGAGCGCCCGACGCCGCCCCAGGAGCTCGGCTGGCCGCTGATCGCGAGCGGCGCGCACACGCTGATCCAGGCGCCCACCGGCTCCGGGAAGACGCTCGCGGCGTTCCTCTGGGCGCTCGACCGGGCGCGCCCCGGCGAGGGGCTCCAGGTGCTGTACGTGAGCCCCCTCAAGGCGCTCAACTACGACGTCGAGCGGAACCTGCGCGGCCCGCTGGCCGGCATCGGCCGCCCGCTCCAGGTGGCCGTCCGCACCGGCGACACACCCCAGCGCGAGCGGACGCGGATGCTGCGGCACCCGCCCGAGATCCTGATCACGACGCCCGAGTCGCTGTTCCTGATGCTCACGTCGCAGGCCAGGCAGCTGCTCACGGGTGTGGAGGTCCTGATCCTCGACGAGGTGCACGCGGTCGCCGGCACGAAGCGTGGCGCCCACCTCGCCGTCAGCCTGGAGCGGCTCGCCCGGCTCGCCGGCGAGCGGGTCCAGCGGATCGGGCTGTCCGCGACGCAGCGGCCGCTCGAGGAGATCGCTCGCTTCGTCTCGGGCGGCCGTCCGATCGAGATCGCCGACGCGGGCAGGGCCAAGCGGCTCGACCTCCAGGTCGTCGTCCCGGTCGACGACCTGCGGGAGCTCCCGAGCACCGCCTCGCTCTCCACCCCGATCCTCCCGGACGGGGTCGAGATGGGGCCCGGAGTCGAGACGTCGAGCCGCTCGATCTGGCCGTCGATCTACCCCGCGATCCTCGAGCTCGTCGAGCAGCACCGTTCCACGATCGTGTTCGTCAACAACCGCCGCCTCGCCGAGCGGCTCGCTCTGCGCCTCAACGAGCTCGCGTCCGGTGCCGACGGGGGCAGCCACCGCCAGGTGGCCCGTGCGCACCACGGCTCGCTCGCCCGTGAGCAGCGGGTCGAGATCGAGGAGCTCCTGAAGCGGGGCGAGCTCCCGTGCCTCGTCGCCACCTCCTCGCTCGAGCTGGGAATCGACATGGGCGCCGTCGACCTCGTCGTCCAGGTCGAGTCCCCGAAGTCGGTCGCCCGCGGTCTCCAGCGCGTCGGGCGCGCCGGCCACACGCTCGACGCCGTCGCGAAAGGGCGCATCTTCCCGAAGTTCCGCGGCGATCTGCTCGAGGCCGCCGTCGTGGCCGAGCGGATGCGCCGCGGCGCGATCGAGGAGACACGCATCCCGCGCAACCCCCTCGACGTGCTCGCCCAGCAGATCGTCGCGATCTGCGCGGACGAGGAGATCGCGGTCGACGAGCTCCACGAGCTCGTCCGCGGCGCCTGGAGCTTCCGCGACCTCTCGCGGGCCGCGCTCGAGAACGTGCTCGACATGCTCGCCGGTCGCTACCCGTCCGAGGAGTTCGCCGAGCTGCGCCCGCGGATCGTGTGGGACCGCGTGCGCGGGGTCGTCCGTGGCAGGGAGGGAGCCCGGCGCCTGGCGATCGCGAACGCCGGCACGATCCCGGACCGGGGTCTCTTCGGGGTGTTCCTCGTCGACGGCGGCAGCCGGGTCGGAGAGCTCGACGAGGAGATGGTCTACGAGGCGCGCGAGGGCCAGACGTTCATGCTCGGCGCGTCCACCTGGCGGATCGAGGAGATCACCCGTGACCGGGTGCTCGTCTCGCCCGCCCCGGGGGTGCCCGGCGCCGTGCCGTTCTGGAAGGGCGAGGGCACCGGCCGCCCGTACGAGCTCGGCGAGGCGATCGGCAAGGCCGCGCGCGAGCTCGTCGCACTTCCCGACCGGGATGCGCTCGAGCGGCTCGGCTCCACCTATGCCCTCGACGAGCGTGCCGCCAGCAACCTCCTCACGTACCTGCGCGAGCAGGAGCAGGCGACGGGCGCGCTCCCCTCGGACCGCACGCTCGTGGTCGAGCGCTTCCGTGACGAGATCGGCGACTGGCGCCTGTGCATCCTCAGCCCATTCGGCGGCCGCGTCCACGCGCCCTGGGCGCTCGCGCTCGCTGCGCGGCTGCGCGAGTCGCTCGGCCTCGAGGTCAACGCGATCTGGTCGGACGACGGGATGGCGCTGCACCTCCCGGACGCGGAGGCGCCGCCGCCGACCGACGACGTGCTCATCGATCCCGGCGAGGTCGAGGAGCTCGTCGTGTCCGAGCTCGCGTCGAGCGCGCTCTTCGGCGCGCGCTTCCGCGAGAACGCGGGCCGTGCGCTCCTCATCCCCAGGCGCCGGCCCGGCCAGCGCACGCCGCTCTGGCAGCAGCGGCTGAAAGCCCAGGGCCTGCTCCAGGTCGCACGCCGCTATCCCGACTTCCCGATCGTGCTCGAGACGTACCGTGAGTGCCTGAGCGACGTCTTCGACGTGCCGGCGCTCCGGCGGCTCCTCGGCGACGTGCGCGCGCGGCGCATCGATCTCGTCGACGTCGAGACGCAGTCCGCGTCCCCGTACGCGTCGTCGCTCCTCTTCGACTACGTCGCCACGTACATGTACGAGGACGACACGCCGATGGCGGAGCGGCGCGCCCAGGCGCTCACCCTCGATCGCGACCTCCTGCGCGAGCTTCTGGGCGCCGAGGAGCTGCGCGACCTGCTCGACCCGGACGCGCTCTCCGAGGTCGAGCGCGACCTGCGAGGGCGCGCTCGCACGCCCGACGAGCTGCATGACCTGCTGCTGCGCCGCGGCGACCTGCGGCCGGGGGAGTTCGAGGAGGCCCTCGCGGCCGAGCTAGAGCGCGAGCGGCGGGCGGTGCGCGTGCGGCTTGCCGGAGAGCGGCGGCTCCTCGCCGCCGAGGATGCGGGCCGCTACCGTGACGCGCTCGGGGTGATGCCGCCCGGCGGGCTGCCGGCCGCGTTCCTCGAGGCCGGGGACGACCCGCTCGGATTCATCCTCGTCCGTTACGCTCGCGGCCGCGGCCCGTTCACGACCGGAGACGCGGCGGAGCGCCTCGGGCTCTCGGCCGCCGTGCTCGAGGACAGGCTCGCCGCGCTCGAGCGCGCGGGCAGGATCGTTCGCGGCGAGCTGCGCCCCGGCGGGACGGAGCGGGAGTGGTGCGACCCGGACGTCCTGCGGCGCCTGCGCCGGGCGACGCTGGCCCGGCTGCGCAAGGAGGTCGAGCCGGTCGAGCAGGCCGCGCTCGCCCGCTTCCTGCCGGGCTGGCAGGGCGTCGATCGCCGGGAAGGGCTGCGCGAGGCGCTCGTGCCGCTCCAGGGCCTCTCGCTGCCGGTGTCCCTGTGGGAGTCGGAGATCCTGCCGCGGCGCGTTCCCGGCTACCGGCCCGAGCAGCTCGACCAGCTCTGCGCGAGCGGCGAGCTCGTCTGGGTCGGCGCGGGGCTCGAGCGGGTGGCGGTGTTCTACCGCGAGGACGCGCTCGCGCTCGGTCGCCCGGCGGCGCTGCCACCGCCCGAGGGCGACGAGCACGACCGGCTGCGAGCGACCCTCCGCGAGGGAGCCCTGTTCTGGCATGACGTGCTGGAGGCAGCCGCTCTCGACGCCGAGGCGGCCCTGCCCGCGCTGTGGGACCTCGTCTGGGCCGGAGAGGTGACGAACGACGCCTGGCAGCCCCTGCGGGCCGGCCGGCGCTACGCGGCGCCCCGGCCCCCGGCCATCGGCCGCGCCGGCCGGCGGTTCGCGCGCCAGCGCGCCGGCCGCGCGCAGGCGACCCAGGGGCGGTGGTCGCTCGCCGGGGGGCTGCTGGCCGACGAGCCCGACCCGCGCGCGCTGGCGGAGCTCTTGCTCGAACGCCACGGGATCGTGACGCGCGACGGGGTTCGCGGCGAGGGCGTCCCCGGCGGCTATGGCCCGGTCTACCGCGAGCTCCGGAAGCTCGAGACGCTGGGCGTCTGCAGGCGCGGCTACTTCGTCGAGGGGCTCGGCGGCGCCCAGTTCGCGCTGCCCGGCGCGGTCGAGCGGCTGCGCGAGCGCCCGGAGCCGGACGCCGGCGATCCGGGCGCGCTCGTGCTCGCCGCCGCGGACCCCGCCCAGCCCTACGGCGCCGCGCTACCGTGGCCGAAGCGGGCCCGCGGCCGGGCCTCCCGCGTCGCCGGAGCGCTCGTCGTCCTCCTCGGCGGGGAGGCGTCTCTGTTCGTCGAGCGCGGCGGCCGCTCGCTCGTGCCCCTGCGCGACACCGACGAGGGCTGGCTCGGGCCCGCGCTGGCTGCGCTCGTCGATCACGCGCGCCGCACCGGCCCGCGCAGGCTCGCGGTCGAGCGCTACGACGGGGTACCCGTCGCCGAGTCCGAGGCGTTCGTCCTGCTCGCCGAGGCCGGGTTCCGTGCCGGGCCGAAGCGGGCGATCCTCCGCGTCTGACGCTCGCGTGGTCGGGCCCGGCAGCAGCTAGCCTCTCGCTCGTGAAGGCATCCGACTGGGATCGCAAGTGGCTCGAGCGCCTGAAGGGCCCCGATCGCGACCCCAATCGCTTCCTCGTCGAGGCCGCGTCCGGACAGGCGCCGGGGCGGGCGCTCGACCTCGCCTGCGGAGTCGGGCGCAATGCCGTGTGGCTAGCCGAGCGCGGCTGGCGGGTCACGGCGGTCGACTTCTCGGATGTCGCGCTCGAGCACGCGCGGGCGCGCGCCGCCGCCCACGAGGTCGAAGTCGACTGGCAGCGGGCCGACCTGAGCGAGTACGAGCCGCCGGCCGGCGCGTTCGATCTCGTCCTGGTCGCGTACCTCCAGCTTCCCGATGCGCAGCGGCGCGCGATCTGGCGACTCGCGGCGGCGGCGGTCGCGCCCGCGGGCGTGCTCCTCGTCGTCGGCCACCATCTCGACAACCTCGAGCACGGCTACGCCGGGCCGAGCAGCCCCGGGGTCCTCTACACGGAGCAGCAGATCGCCGCCGAGCTCGACGGGCTCATCGTCGAGCGGGCGGAGCGGGTCGAGCGGCCCGTCAGCGACGAGGACGGCGAGCATGTCGCGATCGACGCGCTCGTGGTCGCCCGCCGGCCCGCCGGCGTCGCGGGCTGAGCCTGCCCGAAGGGGACACCCTTCGGCAGGCGGCCGCGCGTCTGCGCGTCCCGGTGTTCGGCCTGCCAGGCAGGAACGGGCACTGCGAGCGCGTAACCGTCCGCGTGGGTCAACGGGCCGTCCGATCTCTCGATCTACACCGCGCGCTGCGCAATTTCTGCCTCGGGTCGTTTTTCGCCCTCGCGGAGGAGCTCGCGGCCGGCGCCGATCTGCCCGTCGCGCTCGAGGAGCACGCGGGGCCGGGGCGCCCGACCCTGTACGAGTACCGGCCGCTCGTGGGGGCGTTCGTGGAGCAGCGTGCCGGCTGGCTCGGCCTCCGCGAGGACGCGACGGCCGCGCTCGCCGCCCTCAAGGACGAGCCCGCGGCCGGGATCTTCGCGAAGGCGCACGCGAGCGCCCGGGCCGGCGAGGACGAGGCGCTGCGCCGGACGATCCTCGTGCCCCTGCTCGTCCGGACTGCCGAGCGCTGCGGCGGCTTCGACTGGGAAGACGAGGCGTTCGAGCGGGCGTACGGCGCGCTCGAGGCTGCCCTGTTCGGAGAGCATCGCGCCTACGTGGCGCTGGCACCGCTCGTCGGCCTGACCGCCGGCGGGGAGATCGAGCTGGCCGAGGGCCTGCGCGTGCGACCGGCTGCGACGGGCGAGCTGACGGCGCACTGGCCCGATGCCGCGCGTCTCCTGCCGCGGGACTTCGGCCGCGAGATCGACCGGACGCTCGTGCTCGAGCTCGAGCGGGGGCTGGATGCGGCCGCGCCGCTCGTCCCGGACGCGCCAGTCGAGCTCGCCAGGGCCGTATCTGCGCTGCGGCTGGCGGCGCCGGGGGCGATCGCCGCGGGGCCCGTGATCTTCGAGCGGCTCGACTGGCAGCCGTACGACATCCGCTCGATGCTGCCGCTCGCGACCCAGCCGCCCGCCGGGGAAGCGACCCGGCTCGACCCGTTTCGCGGCCGCCTGGCCGCCGAGCTCGTGCGGCGCCTGTCCGCGGGGCAGGTCGACCCCGACGTGCTCGAGGCGGTCGAGCGGTTCGAGATCGCGCTCTTCAACCGGGGCCCGCTGCGCGCCGAGGAGCTACGGGAGGCGCTCGTCACGTTGCTCGGCGGCGACGACGGGCCCTGGGCGGCCGCGATGCGCGCCGCGGCCCTGCTCGGCGAGACCGCGTCCGACCGGGCGGAGCTCGTGCGGGTGCTTCGCTCGCTGATCGACGGTGACGGTCCCGGCGCGGGTGCCGAGGACGCGGTACGCCGCGCGCTCGTCGAGACACTGCTCGCCGAGTCGAGGGACGCGCTCGTGCGGGCGCTCGACGACGCACTGCTCGGGCTACGCCCGCGTCCGCAGGTTGCGGCAGCGGCTCGTATCGTCGCCGCCGGGTGACGCTCAGCAGTCGAAGTAGCCGAGCTTCAGGATCACGACCCGGCGAATCACGCCGGCCGGGTCGAAGGGCACGAGGAACGTGGTCGCGCCGCGTGTCGTTCGCATGAAGCCTCCCGTGCAGGCGTCCGGGCGGAAGCCCGGCGCGGCCTGCGCCGTCGCGAACGGCGTACCGGGCCCGATCCCCGACGCCGTCCGATAGAAGCGTGACGCGGCCTCGACACCGACGACCTTGCCCGCCGCGTAGCTGACGCGAAACAGCCCTCCGTGCTTTCGGTACACGCCGGTCGAGCCCGACTGGCCGGAGGGCCACGCGAAGCGGTCGACCCGCGAAGGTTGCCCGATCGTCGCGATGACCTGTTCGCGCGCCATGCCGAGCGAGACGGGGCCGATCGAGCGGCCGACCGCGATCAGGCCGGAGTCGGCGCCGGCCGCCGCGGGCAGTGCGAGCGCGAGAGCCGTGACGATGGCGAGGCAGATACGGCGCATTCCGCCACGAAGTCTCGCATCCGGGCCGGCTACCGTCGAGGCATGGAGGAGGCGGAGCGGGTGCTGGCGAGGCTCGGGCGGATCGACGAGCTGCGGCGGGTCGACGCCGCTCCAGGGCTGCTGCTCGACGAGTTGCGGCTGCTCGTGCGCGAGAGCGAGGCCTGGGCGGCGGCCGAGCGCGGGACCGGAGAGGCCCGGCGCGCGCTCGCAACACTCGAGGACGCCCTGGCGGGTGCCACGGGCCGAACTCGAGGGGAGAGGAGGTGACCGGGCCCGGCGCCGCCGTATAATCGCGCCCCGTGCCGCGCTACGGGCCACCGGACGCCCTCGAGACGCCACGCTACGCGGGGGTGCGGACGTTCATGCGGGTGCCGAACGTCCGGGAGACCGAGGAGGTCGACGTCGCCGTGATCGGCGTGCCGATCGATGGGGCCGTCTCGTACCGCACCGGCGCCCGCTTCGGCCCCGAGGCGATCCGCAGCGCGTCGTCGATGCTGCGCAAGTACAACCCCCTGCTTGGCGTCAACGTGGCCGAGCGGCTCTCGATCGTGGACTGGGGCGACACGCCGGTCGTGCCCGGGTACACGCTCGAGTCGCTGGAGAGGATCCGCGACGTGGTGGAGGAGGTGGCGCGCGCGGGCATCGTCACGCTCTGCCTCGGCGGCGACCACACGATGCTGCTCGCCGAGCTGCGGGCCCTGGCGGCGGTTCACGGGCCGCTCGCACTTGTCCAGCTCGACGCGCACCACGACCTCTGGAACGAGTACTTCGGGCAGAAGATCTTCCACGGGAGCGTCGTGCGCCGCGCGGTCGAGGAGGGGCTGATCGACCCGGCCCGCTCCGTACAAGCCGGGCTGCGTGGCTCGTTGTACGGCCCGGAGGACGCTGCCATGCCCGCCGAGCTCGGCATCCACGCGCTCTCGAGCGAGGAGCTGCTCGCGATGGGGCCGGGCGGGTTCTCGATGCTCGTGCGCCAGCGGGTCGGCGCGGCCCGGTGCTTCCTCTCATTCGACGTGGACGTCGTCGACCCGGCCTTCGCGCCCGGGACCGGGACGCCCGAGATCGGCGGGCCCTCGAGTCGGGAGGCGCTGACGTTCGTGCGCTCGCTCGCGGGGCTCGACTTCCGCGGGTTCGACTGCGTCGAGGTCTGTCCGCCCTACGACCCCTCCGGCGTGACCGCGCTCCTGGCCGCGAACGCGTGCTTCGAGATGCTGTCGTTGCTCGCGCTGCGGCGCGCCTGACCGCGCCAGTCGCACTCCCGGTCGCACTCACGCTCGCGTCCCGAACAGGTGCGGCTCGAGCCGCTCCAGACCGGGCACGTCGTGGACGTCGCCGTCGAGGTAGGGAACCTCGAGCAGCGGCTGGGAGCCGAGGCGGCGCGCGAGGGTGCGCACGTTCGCGCGATCGCGCTCGGCGAGGACCCGGTGGGCGAGGAACGCGTCCGCTACCCGCCCGGCAGCGTTCGCGTCGAGGCCCGCCTCGGCCAGCTGGGCGAGTGTCGCGCGGCGCAGCGCGGCGGGCGGGCGGTGGCGCTCGTCCCCGAGGAAGTCCGCGTGCATCTTGTTCACGATCACGCCGCCGAACGGCAACTCCGCCTCCACGAGCCGCTGCCAGAAGAAGACCGCCTCCTCGATCGGCTCCCGCTCGGGTGTCGTCACGAGCAGGAACACGGTGCGTCGACCGCCGAGGAGCGCCCTCACGGCCGTGGCGCGCTCCTTGAAGCCGTCGTACATGCCCTCGAACGCCAGCAGGAACTCCGTCAGGTCGGAGAGGAACGTGACGCCGATCACACGCTCGAGACCCTTCCAGGCCACGAGCGACGCGTGGCCGAACGCGCGCAGCCCGAGGCCGCCGACTCTGAGGCCACCCTCGAGCAGGGTGCGCAGCGCCTTGCCCTCGACGAAGCGGGTGATCCGGTTCGGCGCGTCGATGAAGTCGAGCGCGTGGCGGCTCGGCGGCGTGTCCAGCACGAGCAGGTCGTAGTCACCCTGCTCGTGCAGCTCGTAGAGGCGCTCCATCGCCATGTACTCCTGCGAGCCGCCCACCGCGCTCGAGAGCTGGCCGTAGATCCGGTTTCTGAGGATCCGGTCGCGCGCCTCGGCCGTGGGGGCGTGCTCCTCGACCAGGCGATCGAACGTCCGCTTCGCGTCGAGGGTGATCGCGAACAGCCTCCCGCCGCCGGCGGCGAGCGGCACCTCGTGCGCCTCGTCCGACAGCTCCTCCAGGCCGAGCGCGTTCGCGAGGCGCCGCGCCGGGTCGATCGTGAGCACGCAGGCGGTGCGCCCGCGCCGGGCTGCCCCCAGCGCAAGCGCCGCGCTCGCCGTCGTCTTGCCGACGCCGCCGGAGCCGCAGACCACGATGATCTCCGCCTCGGCGATCAGGCGCTCGACGTTCACGGGATCTCCTCGAACGCCGACCCGAGCGCCGTCGCGAGCTCCGAGACGCCGTCGAGGTCGAGTCCGGCGCGGAACAGGAACGGCAGCTCGACCCGCGGCAGGGAGGTCGCGGCGGCGAGCCGGGCCAGCTCCCCGGCCTGGTCGTCCCGCCGGGCGAGGTGGGAGCGCGCCGCCCGCACGGCGGCTCGCGCCGTCTCGCCCGCAGGCTCGAGCGTGCGCAGCCTCTCCCGGTCGGCTCCGGTCACGAGCTCGGGGTAGAGCGCGTTCACGACGAGGACGCGCGCGTCGAGCCCGAGCGGTCGCAGGCGCTCGAGCGTGTCGAGCGTCTCCGACACCGGCATCTCCTCGGCACGCGTAACGAGCACGATCCCGGTGCGGGCCGGGTCGGCGACGAGCTCGGCGATCGCCCTGGACTCCTCGTGCACGCGGCCGGCGCGCGCGATCTCGAGGAACGCGCGGGGCGTCCGTAGGAGCGCGAGGCCGTGACCCGTAGCCGGAGCGTCGACCACGATCAGCCCGTGGCGGCGCTCCCCGTCACGGGTGCGTTGCTCGCTCAGGTGCCAGATCTTGCCGAGCGTCACGAGCTCGCGGAGCCCCGGCGCCGCCGCGGTGAGGTATCCGAACGCCCGGCTCTCCGCGAGGCGCTCCGCGAGCACCCGCACGTGCAGGGCGAGCGCGAGGTACTCCTCGAGCGCCCGCTGGGGCTCGATCGCGAGCCCGGTCAGGTTCGGGTACAGGGCCACCTCCTTCCCGGGCTCCGCGCTCTCGCTCTCCCCGAACAGGCTGGCCACGTGCGCCTCGGATGCGACCTCCACGAGCAGCGCGCGCCGCCCGCTCCAGGCTGCGGCCAGCCCGACCGCGGCGGCGACGGCGGTCTTCCCGACGCCGCCCTTGCCGGTGACGATCAGCACCTGCCGGTCGAGGAGCGACATCGCGAATACCGTACTCTTCGGTCGTGGCTCCCGCGCTCTCGTCGCTGGCGACCTGGCCCGCGCGCCGCTTCGCACTCGCTCTCGGCGCGGCCCTGCTCGTGGCCGTGGTCACCGGCGTCCCCACGGACCTGATCGACACGCCGCTGTTCGGGCGCGAGATCGGAGTGACGGCCTGGGCCTACCCGGTGTGGATCGTGTCGTTCCTCCTCGCCGGGCTGCTCGTCGCGACCACGCTGCGGCCGGGTCGACCGGTCGTCGGCGGTGGCCTGCTCGCGCTGTTCGCGGTCGGCTGCCCGGTCTGCAACAAGCCGGTGCTGATCCTGCTCGGCAGTTCGGGCGCCCTCGAGTGGTTCGCGCCGATCCAGCCGGTCCTCGGCGTGCTCGCGGTGGCTGCTCTCGCGGTCGCGCTCGTCGTGCGGCTCCGAGCCGAGGTCGCGTGCGACGTCGCGACCCGCGGCGACGCAGTCGGCGCCTAGCGACTCGGCGCGGCGCGCCCGCAAAGTGAAGCGGGGAGCGGGAAGGACTGTGCTACCCTGACGCGAAAGAGGCCGTCATGGTCTCCCTTCTCACGCGCGCCATTCGACGGGCGCCGTCCTCGCAAGGAGCAACGTTGGCAAAGGTGATCGCGTTCGCCAACCAGAAGGGCGGCGTGGCGAAGACCACCACGACCCTGAACCTTGCGGTCGCATTCCACGAGCGTGGCTTTCGCGTGCTCGCCGTCGATCTCGATCCGCAGGGCAACCTGACTATGAGCCAGGGGATGAACCCGGACGAGCTCGAGCAGTCGATGTTCGACGTGCTCGTGCGGTCGCTGCCGATCGAGGAGATCATCCAACGGGCGGAGATCGACGTCGCCGTCTCGTCGATCGACCTCGCCGGCGCCGAGCTCGCGCTGTCGAGCATGATCGGCCGGGAGCGCGCGCTCCAGAAGGCCTTGCTGCCGGTGCGCACGGACTACGACTTCATCCTGATCGACACGCCGCCGTCGCTCGGGCTACTCACGATCAATGCGCTCACCGCCTCCGACGAGGTGATCGTGCCGGTGCAGTGCGAGTACCTGTCGCTCCGCGGGCTCGTCCAGCTCCAGAACACGCTCGAGATGATCAGGGAGAACCTCAACCCGAGCGTGGACATCCGCGGGATCCTCCCGACGATGTACGACAATCGCACGCTGCACGGCCGCGAGGCGATCGACATGTTGAGGGAGAACTACGGCGACCTCGTCTTCCGCACCCGGATCCGCAAGACCATCCGGTACGCCGAAGCGCCCGTTCAGGGCAGCTCCGTGCTGAAGTACGACCCGACCGGCCCGGCCGCGAAGGCCTATCGCGACCTGGCAAAGGAGGTGCTGAACGGTGCGACGCCGCGCTAGCATGCGGGAGGGGCCGCTCGCGGAGCTGTTCAAGGCCACGGAGGCGGCGCAGCGCCAGCGCGACCGGGACGACGAACCCGATGGCGGCGACGCGGAGGCGACGTTGCAGGCCGGGTACGAGGACGCGATCGGAGAGTCGCCGGCGGAGGAGGAGCCGACGAGCCTGCTCTCGTCCGTGCCCGAGCCTCCCGCGGAGCTGCTCCGCGAGCCGGAGCCAGCGCCCGCCGCGAGGCTCGCAGCGGCCCCTCCGGTCACCGCTCGGGAGGCCCCACGCCTCTCCCGCGTGCCCCGGGCGGACTCGGCCGCGTACCTGGCCGTGATCCGCGTTGTCGGCGTCGGCGGCGGGGGTCTGAACGCCGTCAACCGCATGATCGAAGCCGGGATCTCCCAGGTCGAGTTCATCGCGGTCAACACCGACATCCAGCAGCTGCGCACCTCGGACGCTCCGGTCAAGCTCCACATCGGCCGCGAGTTGACGCAGGGTCTCGGCTCCGGCGCCGATCCCGACGTCGGCCGGCGCGCCGCCGAGGAGGCCTACGATCAGATCAAGCACGTTCTCCGCGGCTCGGACATGGTGTTCGTGACCGCGGGCGAGGGCGGCGGCACCGGCTCGGGCGCCGCGCCGGTGGTCGCACGGATCGCGCGGGAGGTGGGCGCTCTCACGGTCGGGATCGTGACGATGCCGTTCCGGTTCGAGGGCACCCGTCGCCGCGAGCAGGCGGATCACGGCGTCGAGCACCTGCGCTCCGTCTGCGACACGGTGATCGTGATCCCGAACGACCGCCTCCTCGAGGTGCTCGACCGGGCGACGTCCATGCTGGAGGCGTTCCGGATCGCCGACGACGTGCTGCGCCAGGGCGTCCAGGGCATCTGCGACCTGATCACGATGCCGGGCCTGATCAATCTCGACTTCGCCGACGTCCGCACGATCATGAGCGACGCGGGCTCGGCGCTGATGGGGATCGGCTTCGCGACCGGCGAGAACCGCGCCCGCGAGGCGGCGGAGCGTGCGCTTCGCTCGCCGCTGATCGACACGGAGATCACCGGCGCGCGCGGCATCCTGCTCTCGATCGCCGGCGGCGAGGATCTCTCGCTGCTCGAGGTGACCGAGGCGGCCGAGGTGATCCGCGGCGCGGCCACGGACGACACGAACATCATCTTCGGCGCCACCGTCGACCCGAGGCTGAACGGCCAGGTGTGGGTGACCGTGGTCGCGACCGGGCTCGGCAGGGCGGCGAGGCCGCTCCGGCGCGCGGAGATCACCGAGACCCTGGACGCGCCGAGCTTCCTGCGCGACCTGTAGGGCCGGGCGGCGCTAGGCTCCCGCGCGTGGAGGGCGCGGTCGCAGCCGGGCACCCGCTCACCGCGCGGGCAGGCGCGGACGTCCTCGCTGCCGGCGGCAACGCCGTCGACGCCTGTATCGCGGCAGCCGCGGTCGGCTGGGTCGCCGAGAGCCCGCTCACCGGCCCCGGCGCCGGCGGCTTCATGCTCGTGCACCGGGCCCGCGACGGGCGCGACTTCGTTCTCGATTTCTTCGTCGCCATCCCGGGGCGCGGGCTCGCGGCTGGCGTCGGCGGCGAGCCGGACGTGGTCGCCGTTCCGTTCGGCGCCGGCGACACGACGCAGACGTTCCTGATCGGACCCGCATCGTGCGCCGTCCCCGGCTCGGTCGCGGGCCTCGCCGCCGCCCATCGGCGCTTCGGCACGGTGCCCTGGTCGCGGCTGCTCGCGCCGGCGATCGAGTTGGCGCGTACCGGGGTCGAGTTGACCGCCGAGCAGGCGCTCCTCCACACCGTGCTCGACGATGTGCTTCGTCGCGAACCCGAAGGGCGCGAGGTGTACGGTGCTCGACGGCCCCTGCGCGCGGGTGACCGCCTCGTCATGGGCGCGCTCGCGTCGACGCTCGAGCTGATCGCCGCAGACGGCGCGCAGGCTCTCTACCGCGGAGAGCTGGCTCGCAGGGTGGTGGCCGCTGTCGACGCTCGCGGCGGGCGGATCACGGAGGACGACCTCGCGGCCTACCGGGTCGTCGAGAGGCGCCCCGTGCGGGTCGCCTATCGAGGCCATGAGGTGGTGTCGAACCCGCCCCCGTCCGCGGGCGGAGTCCTGATCGCCTACGCGTTGCGGCTGCTCGACAGCGTCGGTGCCGGTGGGCCTTCCGGCAGCCCCGCAGCGCTCTCGGTGCTTGCGGAGACCGCGCGGGAGGCTGCCGCCGCGCGCGAGGGGGACTTCATCGCGGCACTCCACCGTGGCGGCCTGGCGCGCAGGCTGCTCTCCGACGAGAGGGTGGCGGCTGCGGCCACGCGCGTGCTCGCCCGCCGGGGCCGGCCCGTCACGAGCGAGCCGCGAGGCCTGCCGTCGACCACGCACGTGAGCGTCCTCGACGGGAACGGCAACGCCGCCTCGCTCTCGTCCTCCACCGGCTGCGGCTCCGGAGTCTTCGTGCCTGGAACCGGGATCCAGCTCAACAACATGCTGGGCGAGACCGATCTGAACCCGGTCGGTGCGCCCTCGCGCCCGGGGCGTCGCCTGACGAGCATGATGGCGCCGACTCTCGTGCTGCGAGGCGGGCGCCCCCGGCTCGTCGTCGGCAGCGCCGGCTCGGAGCGGCTGCGCGGCGCGATCGTGCAGACGATCGTCAACGTCGTCGATCACGGCCTGCCCGTGGGAGCCGCGATCGAGCGCCCGAGGGTGCACCTCGACGGATGCGACCTCCACTGCGAGGGCGGAATCGACGATGCCGCGGTCGAGGGGCTCGAGCGGTGGGGCTATCCCACCGTGCGCTGGCCCGGCCCCGGGCGGAACCTCTACTTCGGCGGCGTCAGCGCCGTCGCAGTCTCGGGCGAGGGCAGGCTCGAGGCGGCCGGCGACCCGCGTCGCGGCGGCGACGGCATCGTTATCGGATGAGCGCCCGGGTCAGGCACGCGCGCCCGCGCGACGCCCGGCGCCTTGTCGAGCTCGCGCGCGAGGTCTCCTCCGAGCCCGAGGGCTGGCTTGCCACCGACGGCCGCTGGCAGAGCCCCGGGGCGGAGCGCGCTCAGCTCCGGGCGGCCGCGCGCTCGCGTCACGCGGCTGTGCTCGTTGCCGAGGGGGAACACGGGATCGTCGGGCGGCTCTCGATCGCGCGCCGGCCGCACGCTCCGAGCGCCCATGTCGCCGAGATCGGCCTGATGGTCGCGCGTGCCGAGCGGGGCAAGGGCGTCGGCACCGCGCTGCTCGCGGCCGCGGAGCAGTGGGCGAAAGGGGCGGGCATCGTGAAGGTGGAGCTCCACGTCCTTCCGCACAACGAGGCCGCGATCGCCCTGTACGAGCGGGCCGGCTACGAGCGCGAGGGCGTCCGGCGCCGGCATTTCCGCCGCGGCGACGTGTACCTCGACGCGATCCTGATGGCCAAGCAGCTCGAGGGAAGTTGCACTGGGGGTGATGTGATATAGCGTTGTTGCAGCGTCCGTCGCGAGTCGAGCCCCGCGGGTCGAGCCCGCGAGGCATGCTTCCGGTATGCCCGAGCACCCCGTCATGCCCGGTCGCGGCACGATCACGCTCGAGGACGTCGACTTCGAGGTCGAGGAGGAGCTGTGGACCGGCGACTCGGGCGGCGACCACACCGGGTGGTTCTGCGTGCGCACCGAGCGCTTCCCGTGCCCTGCCGCGGGCTGCACGTTCGTGGCCGAGTTCATGACCGCCGCGCACCTCATCCTCGTCTGGGAGGAGCGCGACGACCCCAACCTGCTGCGCCACGCGCAGCGGGCGAAGGAGGTCGGGCGCAACCCGCGAGTCGTCGCCTACGTGGCGTCGTTCGGCCCGAGCGCTTCCTACTACCAGTGGGAGGCCGCCGGGCGCCCGGTGCACGGCGTCAAGCGGGGATAATCATCTAGCCCGGCGGCTCGACGCGGCCGTTCGTCTGTGCCCGCTCCTGGGCCAGGCGCTCGAACCGTACCGCCGTGCGCGCGCTGGCGAGCAGCTCGATGAGCGCGGACACCCGCTCTCGCTCCGAGAGCAGCTCGAGGAGGCTCTGCCTGGCACCCGTGCCGAGCCCCACCCGGGCTGCGATCCAGTAGGCGAGGCCTTCCGGGCCGGGATCCGGCGGCTCGAGCTCGGCGCCCGCGGCCTCGGCAAGCCGCGCGTAGGCGGCCAGGCAGCGCGCGACGTCCTCGTCGTCCGGCCCGCCGGCAGCGTCCGCCACGGGCTCGATCCGGGCGGTCAGGAACGACCGTCCGACCGTCTCCTCCACGACCCGGAAGCGCTCGCGGCCCTCGACGAGGACGTCGAGTCGCCCGTCGTCGTAGCGCGCGAGCACCTCGACGACCCCCGCGGTCGTGCCGAAGTCTCGCGTTCCCTCGTCGTCCGAGAGCAGGAGGCCGAGCTCGATGCCCTCTTCCAGGCACTCCCCGATCAGCTCGCGGTAGCGCGGCTCGAAGATGTGCAGGGGCAGTCGCTCGCCGGGCAGCAGCACGACCTCGAGCGGGAAGAGACCGATCTCCCTCATCGCCACAGGTTATGGTCCACGGGATGGACGGCGTCACGCTTGCCCGGATCGCGGATTCGTTCTTTCGCCCGACGATCGCCGGGCTCGTGCCGTACGAGCCCGGCAAGCCGGTCGAGGAGGTGCAGCGCGAGCTCGGTCTCGATCGCGTCGTCAAGCTCGCGTCGAACGAGGGGCCCCTCGGCCCGTTCCCGGCAGCGCTCGAAGCGCTCGCGCGGGGCGCCGCCGAGCTGAACCGCTACCCCGACGGAGGCATGTACCGCCTGCGGACGGCACTCGCGGAGCGCCACGCGGTCGATTTCGGCAACGTCGTTCCCGCCGCCGGCGCCGACGCGGTCGTGATGTACCTGTCACTGGCCTGCCTCGACCCGGGCGACGAGGTGGTGTGCTGCCGCCCGACATTCCCGAGCTACGTGATCGACGCGGTCAAGCTCGGGGCCGTGGCCCGGCAAGTGCCGGCTCGCGACGACCGTCACGATCTCGACGCCATGCTCGCCGCCGTCGGCCCTCGCACCAAGGTCGTCTATGTGTGCAATCCAAACAACCCGACGGGCACGATGGTGACCCGCGAGGAGCTCGACGCGTACTTCGACCGCGTCCCCGAGCAGGTGCTCACCGTGCTCGACGAGGCCTACTTCGAGTACGTCGACGACCCGGGCTATCCCGACGGGATCGAGGAGTACCTCAAGGCCGGCAGGCGCGTGCTCGTCCTGCGCACGTTCTCGAAGATCTACGGGCTCGCCGGCCTGCGGATCGGCTACGGCGTCGGCCCGGCCGAGCTCGTGGCTGCGATCCGCAAGGTCCAGAACGCCTTCGACGTGACGCAGCCGGCCCAGGACGCAGCGCTTGCGAGCCTCGGCGACGACGCCGAGCTCCGCAGCCGCCGGGTGGCGAATATCGCGGCCCGGACCCGGCTCGAGAGCGGCCTACGGGAGCTCGATCTGCGCGTGCCGGAGCGCTCCGTCGGCAACTTCGTCTACGCCGACACGGGCCTGCCCGATGCGCGCCCGCTCTTCGAGACGCTGCTCGCCGCGGGCGTGATCGTGCGCCCGCTCGGCGGCTTCGGAGCGCCCGGCGCGATCCGCGTCAGCGTGGGTACGGACGAGGAGAACGGGATCTTCCTGGAGGCGTTGCGGCGCCTTCGTGAAGCAGCCTGACGCGTCGGCGGCGGCTGGTACCGTTCGCGCCCGTGCCGGCGAGCGTCAGCGGGGATCGGGTCGGGCTGTTGCGGCGGGCCCCGGACCTCCGGTCGCTCTATCTCGCGACGCTCGCGTCGTCGATCGGCACCTGGCTCGCGTTCGTCGCCCTCGTCGTCGACGTGTACGACCGCACCGCCAGCGCCGCCTGGGTCAGCGCTCTCCTGCTCGCCGAGTTCCTGCCGCTTGTCCTGATCGGGCTCGCGGTGGCGCCGCTGCTCGATCGGATGCCGCGCCGCCGGGTGCTGGTCGGCGCGGACATCGCTCGGGCGGTCGTGTTCTGCATCCTTCCGTTTGCAACAGATTCCTTGCAGATCGTCTTGCTTGCGCTAGCAGCGGGTGTCGCCACGAGCCTGTTTCGCCCGGCGACCTACGCGGGACTTCCGAACCTCGTCGGCGACGACGACCTGCCGCGCGCGAACGGCCTGCTCCAGTCGGCGGAGAACGTCACGCTCGCGGCCGGGCCGGTGCTGGGCGGCCTGCTCGTCAGCTGGGCCGGCCCCGGCCCGGCGTACTGGCTCAACGCGGCGTCGTTCGTTCTCTCGGCCGCGCTGATCCTGCGGATCCGGGGCACGCTGGAGGTGGGGTCCGGCGAGAGCCCGGGCCACTGGCGCGAGGTCGTCGAAGGGCTCGCGCTCCTGCGCGGGTCGCCGCCCGTGCGCGCCGTGGTGGTGGTCTGGAGCATCGTCATGATCGCGTCGGCCGGGGTGAGCGTGGCCGAGATCGTGCTCGCGAAGGAGGTCTTCGACGCGGGCGATACCGGCTACGGGCTGATGGTCTCCGCGATGGGCGTGGGGCTCGTCCTGGGTGGCCTGTGGGCGTCCGGCTGGGTGCACCGGCACGGCGTGCGGGGGCCGTACGTCGTCTCCGTGGCCGTGATGGCGGCTGGCATCGGCGCGGCAGCGGCGGCACCGTCCGTGTGGGTCGCCGCGGCGATGCTCGCGCTCGCCGGTGCCGGGAACGGCGCGGCGCTCGTGTATAACGCGGTACTGATCCAGCGCGGGGTCGCCGACCGATTGCGCGGCCGCGCGTTCACGCTCGCCATGAGCGTGAGTTACGGGGCGCTCGGACTGGGCATGGCGGCCGCTGGGCCGCTGACCGGGGCGGTGGGGCCGCGGGCGCTCTGGGGGGCCGCCGCCGGTCTCCTTGTCGTCGCTGCCGTGACGGCGCTCGGCCTGACGCGCGAGCTGGGCCCTGCCGGGCGCGTCAGCGCGGAGCAGCCGGTCGACCTCCAGGGGGCCTGACGTGCCCCGGGAGTTCACCCTCGCGGAGCTGATCGAGGGTGTCGGCGCGGGTGACCGGCGGGCGATCGCCCGCGCGATCACCCTCGTCGAGAGCCGAGATCCGGCTGCGTACGAGCTTGTCCGGAGTCTCTACCCGCGAACGGGTGGCGCCTACTCGCTCGGCATCACGGGGCCGCCGGGGGTCGGGAAGTCGACCCTCATCGGCGCGCTGATCGGGCATGTGCGCCGGGACGGGACGACGATCGGCGTGCTCTCCGTCGACCCCTCGAGCCCGTTCACCCACGGCGCCGTCCTCGGCGACCGGATCCGGCTCGCCGACCACTTCCTCGACCCGGGAGTCTTCATCCGGTCGATGGCGAGTCGCGGTCACCTCGGCGGCGTCGCGGAGGCGACCCTCCAGGCGGCCCTCGTGCTCGACGCGGCCGGCAAGGAGCTCCTGCTCGTGGAGACCGTGGGGATCGGCCAGAGCGAGATCGAGATCGCGCAGGTGGCGGACACCGTCGTGCTCGTGCTGATGCCCGGCTCGGGCGACTCCGTGCAGGCGCTGAAGGCCGGTGTGATGGAGATCCCGGACGTGATCGCGATCAACAAGCGCGACCACCCGCAGGCAAAGACGATGCTGAACGAGGTGCGCGCGGTGCTGGCGCTCGGCGCCCGGCGTGACTGGGAGCCGCCGATCGTCCTCACCGAAGCCGCCCGTGGCGAGGGGATCGGTGAGCTCTGGGAGGCGATTCAGGGCCACCGAAACCACCTCGCGGAAGACGGCCGTCTCGAGGCGCGCCGCCGCCGGAGCGTCGCAGCGGAGGTGTTCGCGCTCGCGAGCGCGCGGGCGAAACTGCATCTCGAGCGCGCTGTGGCTGACGATCCGGAGCTCCGGCGGCTGCTCGACCTGGTCGAGCGGCGCGAGCTCGACCCCCTGACCGCCGTGCAGGAGATTCTCGAGCGTGTGTTCAGGATCGAGGGCGGGAGCGATGCGGCCGACCCTCGCTGAGATCCGGCGCGCCCGCGCGCTCCTGCGCGAGGTCGCGCGCGTCACACCGGTGCACGGCTCGGAGACGCTGAGCCGTCTCACGGGGCGGTCGGTCACCCTGAAGGCGGAGGCGCTCCAGCGGACCGGTTCCTTCAAGGTGCGGGGCGCCGTCGTCAAGCTCGCGTCGCGCGGCGCGGCCGCGCGGCGGGCGGGCGGCGGCGCGGCCAGCGCGGGGAATCACGGGCAGGCGGTGGGCTGGGGGGCCCGCGAGCTCGGCGTGAGCGCGGCGGTGTTCATGCCCGCCGACGCTCCGCTTGCGAAGATCGAGGCGACGAAGAGCTACGGCGCCGAGGTCGTGCTGGTCGGCGCGAGTCTCGAGGACGCGATCGCAGCCGGACAGGAGCGGGCCGAGCGGACCGGCGCGACCGTCGTGCACCCGTTCGACGACCCGGCGGTCGTGGCCGGGCAGGGGACACTCGGGCTCGAGCTCGACGAGCAGCTCGGCGAGGTCGAGCGCGTGGTCGTCCCGGTCGGCGGCGGCGGCCTCTGTGCGGGGATCGCGATCGCGCTCGGCGTGCTCCGTCCCGACGTGCGGATCGTGGGCGTCCAGGCGGCCCGCTGCGCCCCGTACGCCGGCTCGACGGAGTTCGCGCCGACGATCGCGGACGGGATCGCGGTCAAGCGCCCGGGGCTCTTGACGCGGCCGATCCTCGAGGAGCGGCTCGAGACCGTGGTGACGGTCTCCGACGGGGAGATCGCCCACGCGATCGTGCTGCTGCTCGAGCGGACGAAGCTCGTTGTCGAGGGCGCGGGGGCGGCCGGCGTCGCCGCGCTGCTCGCCGGACGCATTCCCGGGGAGGGGCCGGTCTGCGCCGTGCTCTCCGGCGGCAACATCGACCCGACGATGCTGATCCAGGTCGCCCGCTACGGTCTCACGCGGGCGGGGCGCCACCTCGTCGTGCGCACCCGCGTTCCCGACCGGCCCGGCCAGCTTGCCCGGCTCCTCACGAGGCTCGGGGAGCAGGGCGCGAACGTGCTCGCCGTCGAGCACCGCCGCGAGGGTGTCGAGCTCGAGGTCTCGGAGACCGGCATCGAGCTGACACTGCTCACCCGGGACGAGGCCCACTGCGCCGAGCTGCTCGACCTGATGTCCGCCTGGGGCTACCCGACCGAGCGGGCCCGGTAGACGCGCGCGTCAGCGCCCGCGGAACTCGGGGCGGCGCTTCTCGAGGAACGCCCGGATGCCCTCGCGGTGGTCCTCGCTCGCGAAGCAGAGCGCGAACAACTCGTTCTCCGCCTGCATGCCGACCTCCGGCGGAGTGGAGAGCGAGATGCGAATCGCCTGCTTGACCGCCTCGACCGCGATCGGCGAGAGCTCGGCGATCTCCCGTGCCAGCCCGTAGACGGCGTCCTCGAGCTCGGCGGCGGGAAGGACGCGCTCGATCAGCCCGATCTCGAGCGCTCGGCCGGCGTCGATCGGCCGTCCGGTCAGCATCAGCTCGAGCGCGCGCCCGTAGCCGACGAGGCGGGGGAGAAGCTGGGAGGCCCCGCCGCCGGGCGTCCAGCCGAGACGCACCTCCGGCGCGCCGAAGCTCGCGGTCTCGTCCGCATAGCGGATGTCGGCCATCAGCGCGAGCTCGAGCCCGCCGCCCAGGGCGTAGCCGCGGATCATGGCGAGCACGGGCTTACGGATCGTTCGGAGCGCGTACGTGTAATCGAGCTCCCGGTTGCGGACATCCCAGTAGCTGGCGTCGGGTGGCAGCGAGCCGACGTCCGACCCGGCGCAGAACGCGACCTCCCCGGCGCCCGCCAGAACGACGGCGCGAACGGATGGGTCACCGTTCGTCTCGCGCGCGCGCCGCGCGAGCTCGCGGCCCATCTCGGGAGTGACCGCGTTTCGCTTCTCGGGCCGGTCGAGCGTGATCGTCGCGACCCGGTCCTCGACTCCGTAGCGGATCATCGCGACTACTACCTCGGCGGCGCTTCGACTCCTGCCGGCCGCCCGGCGGAGCCACACCTGATCAATACGTGTCAGGCCGGCCGCTCGACGATACAGGATCCTCGTTCGATCGCATCCATTAGCCGGTTATTAGGACAAGAGAACAGCTCGGCCCCCGAGATCGACTGGGCGGTGCGGCTGCGCCTGCGGCAGGAGGGCTTCGTGCCGCTCTACCACCAGCTCAAGGAGCAGCTGCGCGCGGCGGCCTCCGAGGTGGCTCCGGGAACGCTGATGCCATCGGAGAAGCAACTCATGGACTACGCCGGGGTCAGCCGCGCAACCGCACGGAAGGCCGTGAGCGATCTCGTGCAGGAGGGGGTGCTCGTCTCGGAGCGCGGCCGTGGCACCTTCACCGTGCGCCGGCGTCTCGAGCGTGACCCGGCCCGGCTCGTCGGGTTCACCGAGGCGATGCGGCGGCTGGGGCGGCGTACGAGGACGGAGGTGCTCTCGGTCGAGCACGCGCCCGCCCCGGCCGACGTAGCCGAGCGGCTCGCGATCGACCCCGGCGCCGCGACCGTCGTGATCCGACGGCTTCGCCTCGTCGACGAGGAGCCGTGCATGGTCACCCTGACGCACGTCTCGGCGGCGCTCCTGCCCGGGATTGCGAGCCGCGACCTGACCACCTCCTTCTACGAGCTCATTGGCCGCGAATACGGGCTGACGCCGGTGCGTGGCAAGGAGACGATCATTGCCGTCGCCGCCGACCGGGAGCTCGCGCACCTGTTGCGTATCCCCGGCGGAGCACCGGTGCTGTCGTCGAGCCTGAGCACGGAGACCGAGCGTGGCACGCCGCTCGAGTACACGATCAAGCACGCGCGGGCCGACCTCTACGCCGTCACCGTCGACGCGACGGCCGGGGCCCACCTGCTCTCGCCCGAGGCGGCGGCGTAGCCGTGGCTGCCATCCGGGCAGAGACCGGGAACGGGAGGCCGCTCGTGGCGGTCTCGGCGCTCGAGAAGCGCTTCGGCGCGGTCGTCGCCGTCGGCGGCGTCTCGCTCGAGATCCGCGCGGGCGAGGTGCTCGGCCTGGTCGGCGAGAACGGGGCGGGCAAGTCGACGATGGTCGGGCTGATCTCGGGGTCGATCGCTCCCGACGGCGGCCGGATCCTCGTCGACGGCGAGGAGTATCCGGCGCTCGACCCGCACACGGCCGGCCGTCTCGGGATCGCCGCGATCCGTCAGGAGCCCGTTCTCGTGCGGACGCTCTCGGTCGCGGAGAACCTCGTGCTCGGGCGCGAGCCGCGGCGCCTCGGCATCGTCTCGTGGCGCGAGGTTCGCCAGCGGGCGGCGCGCCTGCTCGCCGAGATCGACGCGCAGGTGCCGATCGGGGTGGTGGTCGATGCGCTCTCCCCGGCGGATCGCCAGCTCGTCGAGGTCGCCCGGAACCTCGGTGCCGGCGCCCGCGTGCTGTTCTTCGACGAGCCGACCGCCGCGCTCGGCCCCGCGGAGACCGAGCGCCTGTTCGCGCTGATCCGCCGGCTGGCGGCGTCGGGGGCGGCGGTCGTGTATGTCTCCCACCGGCTCGAGGAGATCTTCGAGATCTGCCAGCGCGTCGTGGTCATGCGCGACGGGCTCGTGGTGGCCGACAGGCCGGTGGGCGAGCTCGACGAGGACTCGCTGGTTGCGGCGATGGCCGGCCGGGAGCTGGTCGCGCAGGAGCGCGCCGAGGCGCGGACTCGCCACGAGAGCACCATCGAGCCCGTTCTGTCGCTTCGAGGGGTCGGTCAGGGCCGGCGCCTGGTCGGCATCGACCTCGACATCCGCCCGGGCGAGGTCCATGGCCTGGCCGGCATCGTCGGCTCGGGCCGGACCCGGCTGTCGTCGATCCTCGCGGGGCTGATGTCAGCCCACGACGGAGAGATGACGCTGGACGGGGAACGCTACGCCCCGTCCTCGCCCGGCGAGGCGATCCGGGCCGGCGTGCTCCTCGTTCCCGAGGACCGCCTGTCCGCCGGTCTCTTCGCCGACCTCTCCCAGGCGACGAACATCGTGTTCTCCCGCTACGACAAGGCGAGCCGGCGGGGCTTCGTGTCGCGTGCGCTCGAGGCGGAGAGCGCCGGCGCGCTGCTCGAGCGCCTCGACGTGCGCCCGCGCAACCCGCAGGCGCACGGCCGCACGCTGTCGGGCGGAAACCAGCAGAAGGTCGTGCTCGGCCGTGCGCTCTTTGCCGAGGCGAAGGTGTTGATACTCGACGAGCCGACGCGGGGCGTGGACGTCGGCTCGAAGGCCTACATCCATCGGCTCGTGCGGGAGCTCGTGGCAGAAGGCGTCGCGGTGGTGCTGGCGAGCTCCGACCTGCGCGAGCTGACCGCGTTGTCCGACCGGATCACCGTGATGGCCCGCGGGCGGGTGACGGCGTCGTTCCTGGCCCCGTTCGACTCCGAGCGGATCATGGCCGCCGCGACCGGCCTGACAGCTCGCACCGGCTGACGAGAGGAGGACGAGTGGTTGCGACGACCGCCGATGCGAAGGGAGAGACGCCGAGGGAGCGTGTGCTGCGCTGGGCCGCGCCGAGAACGGCCACGCTCGCCCTGACCGGGGTGCTGCTCGTGCTCGCCACGGTCGCCGCGACCCGGTCGGACGTCTTCCTGACGTTCGACAACCTGCGCAACATCCTGCTCCAGGTCAGCGTGCTCGCGATCGTCTCCTCCGCAATGACGCTGCTCATGGTCTCGGGCGGAATCGACCTCTCGGTGGGCTTCATGATGTCGGTCGTCAGCGTCGTCGCCGCGACGATGATGGGGAACGGCATCTCGTTGGGGATCTGCATCCTGGCGGGGATCGCGCTGGCGATCGTGATCGGCGGCTTCAACGGGGCGCTGGCGGCCTGGTGCCCTTCCCACCCGTTCGTGGTCACGCTCGGGGTCATGATCCTGTTGCAGGGCATCGCGATCCAGATCACGAGCGGCGTGCCGATCTCGAACATCGACGAGCACCTGCTCTCGGTCGCCACGGGGCGCCTGGCGGGCCTGCCGTACCCGGTCTGGATCGCGGGCTTCGTGATGCTCTGCTGCGGGCTCGTCCTGCGCTACACGGTGTTCGGGCGGCGCCTGTACGCGCTCGGCGGCAACGAGCAGGCCGCGCGGCTCGCCGGCCTGCGCGTGAAGCGCACGAAGATCGTGCTCTACGCGGTCTCGGGCTTCCTCGTCAGCATCGCCGCCTTCGTCCTCACCGCCCGCATTGCCTCCGCCCAGCCGCTCATGGGCGCCGGCTACGAGCTCCAGGCGATCGCGGCGGTGGCGGTCGGCGGGACGCCGCTCGCGGGCGGCCGGGGAACCATCGTCGGGACGCTGCTGGGAGTGCTGCTGCTCGGTGTGATCTCGAACAGCCTGAATCTCCTGGGAGTGTCGGGCGCCTACCAGTACGTGCTGCAGGGAGGGGTGATCGTCATCGCGGTGATGAGCCAGAGGACACGCTGACGACCAGAAGACCGTAGTTCGGTTTCCAATGCTGACGAAAAGGGGAGGATGGATGACTGACGGACGGAAATTGAAGGGGCTGGCGCGGCTGGCGTGGCTCGCCGCGCTCGTCGTGGCGCTCGCGGTGGCCGCGGCGGCGTGCGGCGGCTCGGACGAGGCGGAGCCTGCTGCGACGACGGAGGCGCCCGCCACCGAGGAGGCGCCCGCCACGGAGGAGGCTCCGGCGGAGACGCTGAAGATCGCGTTCATCCAGACGGGCCCGTTCGACTACTACGAGCGGGGCGTCGACGGTGCGAAGGCTGCCGCGGCGGAGCTCGGCGTCGAGCTGATCGTGCTCAACTCCGACGGCAAGCCGGAGAAGGAGATCGCGAACGTCGAGGACGCGATCCAGCAGGGTGTGGACGGCATGATCGTGTTCTCGGTCGGCCGCTCCTCGCTGGAGGCGGCGCTGCAGAAGACGAACGAGGCCGGCATCCCGACCGCGGTGCTCTACGGCTATGCCGCCGAGATCGAGGATCAGGGTACGGTGTTCATCCAGGCTCCCACCGACCAGACCGGCAAGATGGTCGGCGAGTGGGTGGCCGCGAACGTTCCCGACGGTGGCCAGGTCGCGATCATCCAGGGCCTGCTCGGCCGCGGCGACGCCGAGGGCTACACGGCATCGTTCAAGGAGGGCATCGCCGCCAACACCGGCCTCGAGGTCGTCGCGGAGGTCGAGGGCGGCTGGGATCGCGCGAAGGCGCAGACGGCCATGGCCGACATCCTGACCGCGAACCCGGACCTGACGGTCGCGTTCGTGCACAACGAGGACATGGCGATCGGCGCGCTCGCCGCGATCAAGGCGGCCGGCAAGGAGGCCCAGGTCACGGTCGTCTCCCAGAACGGCTCGCCGGACGGCCTGGCCGCGGTCGAGTCCGGCGAGATCGCCGCGACGGCCGCGTGGTCGCCGGCCCAGGAGGCGCAGATGGCGCTCAAGCGGCTCGTCGACTTCATCCGGGACGGCGTCGAGCCGGCGCAGAAGCTGTGCATCACCCCTGCGCTCGTCGTGACCCAGGAGAACATCGCCGACGCGGTGCCGTGGGTTCCGACCCCCGAGTCCACCGCGCTCGGACTCGAGGTCGCCTGCGCGAACGCGTAGCGGCTCTCCGCACGGCCCGTCCGGGCGCCGCGCCGCGGCGCCCGGGCGGGCCACGTGCCTTCGCGGGCGCTCAGGCCCCCGCCCCCGCCGCCAGCGCGCCCCG
>CAYJLE010000006.1:78189-89879 GCA_964370985.1 uncultured Gaiellales bacterium
GCTACGCCGCCTCCGAGCACACCTGACACGCTCGCCGCCGGCGCTCCCGCTTCGGGGCCCCCCCCCGGCCCCGCCCGGGCCCCGCGCCGGGGCGCCGGGAGGGGCCACGTGCCTTCGCGGGCGATCAGGCCGCCGCGCGCTCGGCGAGCGCGACGAGCAGCCGCACCCCGTAGCCGGTCGCGCCCTTGCCCGTGTAGTAATCGCCCCGGCTCCGCTCGAGCGAGGCGGTTCCGGCGATGTCGAGGTGGGCCCAGGGGCCGTCGCCGGCGAACTCCTTCAGGAAGCTGGCAGCGTAGATCGGCCCCGCCTGGCGCAGGTCGGACGAGTTCTTGCGGTCGGCGTAGGGGGAGTGGATGTAGCGGCGGTACGTCTCGTGGAGCGGCAGCGGCCAGGCGTGGTCGCCGCTTTCCTCCGCGGCCGCGCGCACCTCCGCGACCCAGGCGTCGTCGTTTCCGAGCAGGCCGGCGTAGAAGTCGCCGAGCGCGACGACCACGGCCCCGGTCAGCGTCGCGAGGTCGACGAGATGGGTGGCGCGGTTGCGGCGAGCCCACACGAGCGCGTCGGCGAGCACCATGCGGCCCTCGGCGTCCGTGTTCGTGACCTCGATCGTGGTGCCGTCGAGTGCGGTAACGATGTCGCCCGGCCGGGTCGCCGTACCGCTTGGCATGTTCTCGCAGGCCGGGACTACGGCGAGCGCCGACACGGGCACGGCCAGTTCGGCAATCGCACCGAGGCCGCACAGCACGGCGGCGCCGCCGGCCATGTCCCCTTTCATCTCATCCATGCGGCCGGACGGCTTCAGCGAGATGCCGCCCGAGTCGAACGTGATCGCCTTGCCGACGAGGCCCAGCACGACGCCCTCCCGCGCACCAGGTGGGTCGTAGCGCAGGACGATCAGGCGGGGCTCTGCCACGCTGCCGCGAGTCACCGAGAGGAACGCCCCCATCCCGGCCTCGGTGATCTCCGCGGGGCCGAGGATCTCGGCCGAGAGGTGCGGCACCTCGCCCGCGATCGTCACGGCGCGCTCCGCCAGCTCGGTGGGCGTCAGCTCGTTCGCGGGCGCGTCGACGAGTTCGCGGCAGCGGTTCGCCCAGGTGGCGGCGATCCCGGCGCGTCTCGCGGGCTCCGCAATCGTGCCGGGGCCGAGCAGGCCGAGGCGCTCGATCGGTTGCGCTCGCTCTCCGCGGGTCTTCCGCCGGCCGGCGTCGTAGGAGCCGAGGATGGTTCCCTCGACGATCGCCCGCGCCTGCTCCCCGACTGCAACCGGCAAGGTATCGTCGAGCGCCCAGGCGACCGTGCCGCCGTGGAGCGCCCCGGCACGGGCGGCGACCCTCGCGGCTGCGGTGCGCAGCGAGTCGGCGTCGAGCTCCTCCCGCTTACCCACGCCGGCTGCGACGACGCGGTGGGCACCGAGCTCGCCGAGCGTGTGGACGAGCGTCACGTCGCCGCTCTTCCCCTTCAGCTCCCCGTCCTGCACGAGGTGGCCGAGACGCCCGTCGAGGGCGGCGTCGAGGGCGGAGCCGGGGCCGCCGAGCGAGAGCTCGCCGGTCACGGGGAACGCCAGGAAGTCCGCCGTGACGGTCTCCGGGGGCCCTGCGAGGACGGTGATCTCCATGAGGCGGCGCATCGTATCCGAAGGTCGCGCTAGGGTGGTCGCTGTTCGGCCGCCGGCGCTCAAGCTCCTGGCGGCCGTGCCGACAACACGAGAGAGGCGGAATGACGGGAGACGGCGGGAGCCAGCGGGTGGAGGCGGTGCAGCGCGAGCTGCTCGAGCTCGGGCGCGAGCGCGAGCGGTTGCACGCGAGCGGCGCCGGGCGCGAGGAGCTCGAGCGCAACCGCGGGGCGATCGTCAGGGCCAACCAGGCTCTCGCCCGGGCGTTGATCGCGCGGAACACCCCGGGCCTTCAGCCCGCGTAGGCCGGTATCCTCGCCGCGTGGGCGAGGGTGTCGACCGGCGGGCAATGGCAAGCCTGTCGGCGGGGCACCTCGCCACCGACCTCGCCCAGGGGGCGGTCCCGGCGCTGCTCGTGTTCCTGGTGCCGAAGCTCGACCTGTCCTACACGCTCGCCGCCGCCGTGGTACTCGTGGCCACGCTCAGCTCCTCGATCGTGCAGCCGGTGTTCGGGGCCTGGTCGGACCGACGGGGGGCGCTGTGGCTGCTGCCCGGCGGCGTCGCGCTGGCCGGCATCGGGGTGGGACTGGCGGCCGTGGCGCCGAGTTACCCGCTGCTCCTGCTCGCCGTGCTCGTCGGCGGGTTCGGCGTCGCCGCCTACCACCCGGAAGGCTCCAAGCTCGCGAGCTACGTCAGCGGGACGAGACGGGCGACCGGGATGGCCGTGTTCTCGGTCGGCGGGAACGTCGGCTTCGGCCTCGGGCCGCTGCTGGGCTCGACTCTCGTGCTCGCCTTCGGGCTCGGCGGGGGCCTCCTCATCGCGGTTCCGGGATTCCTCGCCGCCGGTTACCTGCTGCTCGAGCGGGGCTACCTGCAGAGCTTCGTGGCGTCCGGCGAGCGGCGGACGCGGGAGTCGAGAGAGCCCGATCGGCCCGCCGCGTTCGCGGTGCTCCAGGGCGTTGTCGTCCTGCGCAGCATCGCCCACTACGGCCTGTTCACGTTCGTGCCGCTGTGGGAGGTGGCGAAGGGCGGGAGCGAGCAGGCTGGCACACGGCTTCTGTCGATGTTCCTGCTGGCCGGCGCGGCCGGGACGCTGATCGGCGGCCCGCTCGCCGATCGCTTCGGCCGCAAGCCGGTGATCGTCGCGACCCACGCGGCGACCGCGCCGCTCGTGCTCGCCTACGTCCTGGTCGGCGGCGTCGGCGGGGACGTCGCGCTCGTCGCCGCGGGGGCGCTGATCATCAGCACCTTCGGCGTCACCACCGTACTGTCGCAGGAGTACCTGCCGCGCCGGCTGGGGATGGCATCGGGGCTTTCCGTCGGTCTCGCGATCGGTCTCGGCGGGATCTTCGCGGTCACGCTCGGCGCAGTCGCGGACGCGATCGACCTGCGCACCGCCGTCCTCGCCACGGCGATCGGGCCGTTGCTGGGGGCGCTCGTCGCGCTCGGCTTACCCGCCCCCCGATCCGGGCGCCTGGTAGAACAGGCCCCGGCGGCGACACCCTGAGCGATCCCGAGGAGGAGACGGTGGCGGCAAGCGCGCGCGAGTTCTTCGACGGCCTGGAGGCGCGGCTCGACCCCGCGCGCCTCTCCGGGCAGACGGTGTCCTACCGTTTCGACGTCGAGGGTGCCGGGTGCTGGCGCGTCGCGATCGTGGACGGACGGGCGACCGTCGAGGAGGGCGACGGCGCCGCCGACTGCGTGATCCGCCTGAAGGAGCAGACGCTGCTCAAGCTGCTCTCGGGTGAGACGAAGGCCGCGACCGCGTTCATGCTCGGGCGGATCAAGGTCGAGGGCGACCTGTCGCTCGCGCTCAGGCTCGAGCAGCTCCTCGCCTGACACGCTCGTCGAGCGGCCCGCCCGTACCATAGGGGCGATGGCGGCGGACGAGCCCGGGATGTTCGATCTGCCCCTGCGCCACCTCCTCGACGACGTCGCCGCCCGGACGCCGGATCCGGCCGGGGGTCCCGTCTGCGCGATCGTGCTCGGCTTCGCCGCGGCGCTCGTCGCCATGTCCGCGCGCTTCTCCGGCGGGAAGTGGGAAGGGGCGGAGCAGGCCGCAGCGCGAGCCGAGGCCCTGCGTGCCCGGGTCGAGTCCCTGGCCGCGGAGGACGGGCGTGCCTATGCGGCTGTTCTGGCGGCGCTGCGGCTGCCGCGCGAGCCCGACGTCGGGGCGCGCGAGCGGGCGCTCGCGCTGGCGCTGGGACGTGCCGCCGACGTGCCGCTCGAGCTTGCAGACCTCGCCGCCGAGGCCGCCGAGCTCGCTGGCGAGGTTGCCGAGCGTGGCAATCGCAACCTTCGCGGCGACGCCGCGACTGCCGCCTCGCTCGCGGCAGCCAGCGCGCGCGCGGCCGCGAATCTCGTCGCGATCAACCTGGCCGGCCGGGGCGCCGATCGGCGCGTCGAGCTTGCCGCCGCCGCCGCCGCGCGTGCCGCCGCCGCGGCGGAGCGAGCGCTCGCGCTCCCCGGCTGAGCCGCCTACTCCTCGAGCTCGACGAGCACGGTGTGCGCGGCCACCCGGTCGCCCGCGGACACGTGCACCCGCTCGACGACGGCGTCGTAGGGCGAGACGACCGGGGTCTCCATCTTCATCGCCTCGAGCACGAGCAGCGTCTGGCGGGCGGAGACCCGGTCGCCGGGCGCGACGAGGACGCTGACGACCGTTCCCGGCATCGGCGCCGCGAGCACGGAGTGCTCGGCGCCGCCACCCGCGCCGTGCCCGCCCGACTCGACCGCGGGCGCCGGCAGGATCTGTGGCGGCGGCGCGTTGGGGTCGCGTCCCGCTCGCCAGTAGCCGTCCCAGGGCGGCCGCGGCCGCCGCTGCCGCGAGAGCGGGGGATGCTCGTCGAGGAACGCGGTCGTCGCGCTGCCCGCACGGACGACCGGGTGGGAGACGAGCCAGCGCAGGAAGGGGAGGTTCGTGCGTGTGCCCGACACGCGCGTCCTCGCGAGAGCCTCGGCGAGCACGGCCAGCGCCTCCGCGCGCGTCGCGCCGTGCGCGGCGAGCTTCGCGATCATCGGGTCGTAGGCGACCGGGATCGCGTCGCCCTCCTCGATCCCGGCGTCGACCCGGATCCCGGCCGGCAGCCCGAGCCGCTCGACGGTGCCGGCCTGCGGCAGGAACGTGAGCGGGTCCTCCGCGTACAGGCGCACCTCGACGGCGTGGCCGCTTCGCTGTGGAGCCGGTTCGAGCGACTCGCCCGCCGCGATCCGCAGCTGTTCCTCGACGAGGTCGAGCCCGGTGACGAGCTCGGTGACGGGGTGTTCGACCTGGAGGCGCGCGTTCAGCTCGATGAAGACGTGCTCGCCGCCGGCGACGAGGAACTCGGCGGTGCCCGCGCCCTCGTAGCCGACCGCGCGGGCGAGCGCGCACGCGTCGGCGGCGAGCCGCTCGCGCATGGCGTCGTCGACGGCGGGGGAGGGGGTCTCCTCGAGCACTTTCTGGTGGCGGCGCTGGACGGAGCAGTCGCGCTCGCCGAGCGTGTGGATGGCGCCGTGGCGGTCGGCCAGGATCTGAACCTCGACGTGGGCGGGGCGCTCGAGCAGGCGCTCGCAGTAGACGCGGGGATCGCCGAAGCTCGACCCGGCTTCCCGGCGGGCCGCCGCGAGCGCTGCCTCGAGCTCGTTCCCGGTGCGAACGACGCGCATGCCGCGCCCGCCGCCGCCCCCGGCCGCCTTGACGATCAGCGGGAAGCCGACCTCGCCGGGCTCGCCACTTTCGAGCACCGGCACGCCCGCGATTTCGGCCGCGCGTTTCGCCTCGAGCTTGTCCCCGGCGAGGCGCATCGCGGCAGGCGGCGGCCCCACCCAGGTGAGGCCGGCCGCGAGCACCGCCTCGGCGAAGTCGGCGCGCTCGGCCAGGAAGCCGTAGCCGGGGTGGACGGTGTCCGCACCGCTCTCGAGCGCGGCCCGCACCAGGGCACCCGCGTCGAGGTAGCTTGCGACCTCGTGCACCTCCGCGGCTCGGCGCGTGTGGAACGCCGTCCGCTCGTCGGGCGCCGCGACGGCGACCGTGGCGATCCCGAGCCGCTCGCAGGTGCGAAACACGCGCGCGGCGATCTCGCCGCGGTTCGCGACGAGCAGCTTGCGGATCGCCGGGGCGCCGTCTGGCACGGGCGCAATGCTACGGCGTGGCCTGACCTCCCGAGGAGGCTGCTACGGTGAGCACTTGAGGCAAACCGCACGACACTGGCCCGCCCGGCCGAGGCCTCGCGTGGCGCTGAAGCTGCTCGCCGGCTTCGCTGCCGTGCTCGTTGTCACTGGCCTGGTGGGCTGGATCGGGCTCCACGCCGCCGGTGACGCCGGCGACCGGGCCGAGCGGATCGTCGAGCGCGCGGTCGCGGGCTCGAACCTGCTCGGGGAGCTCGGGTCCCGCACCGGGCACGCGCGACAGCAGGCGCTCCTGCACGCGCTCGCGGACACGCCGGCGATGCGGTCGGAGATCGAGGCAGAGATCGCGCTCCACGACGCGGCGGTGGCCGGGGCGCTTCACGAGCTCGAGCTGCTCTCGGCGGACACTCCCGCCAAGCTCGCCGGGCTCGAGCGGGTGCGGATCGCGTGGCAGCGCTACACGGCTGCCCGGGACGAGCTGACGATCGAGGCGGGCAGGAGCGGTCGCAGGGACGAGGCCCAGATCGCCGCGCAGGGCAGAGTCGGGGATCTGTTCGCGGAGGTCGAGGCCGAGATCGCCGGGTTGATGGCGGTCAACGAGGGGGCAGCGGCCGCCCGGGTCGCGGAGATCGACGACGCGAACGACCGGGCCCGGCGCTGGGCGCTCCTGGCGATCGGCGGCGGGATCCTGCTCGGCGCCGCGGTCGCGCTCGGGGTGGCCCGGCACGTGGCGGGCGGGATCCGGCGCGTCACGGACGCGGCCCGGCGGATCGAGGCGGGCGAGCTCGGCCACCGCGTCGAGACGAGCGCGCGCGACGAGCTCGGCGAGCTGGCCGCGAGCTTCAACGCGACCGCCCGCAAGCTCGAGACCCAGGCGAGGACGAAGGCACTCGTCGCGGGCCTCGGCGAGGCGGCCCTGGAACAGGGGAGGCTCGACGAGATCTTCGAGACCGCGGTCCGCGGCGTAGCCGCTGCGCTCGGAGTCGAGTACGTGAAGGTGCTCGAGCTCCTGCCCGGGGGCGAGGAGCTCTTGCTCCGCGCCGGCGTGGGCTGGCAGGAGGGGGCGGTGGGAAGTGCCACGGTGGCGGCGGGCGCGGGGTCCCAGGCCGGATACACCCTTGCCCGCGGCGAGCCCGTCGTGACCAAGGATCTCAGCAGCGAGAGCCGGTTCGAGCTCCCCGAATTGCTCGAGCGGCACGGCGTCAGAAGCGGAGCCAGCGTGACGATCTCCGGTTCGAACGGTGTCCCGTTCGGCGTGCTCGGTGTCCATTCCCGATCTCCGAGGGCCTATTCGCGCGACGAGGTCGACCTGCTCGAGGAGGTGGCGGAGGTGCTCGGCGCCGCCGTGCGGCGGCAGCGGGCGGAGCAGGCGCTCCGCGCGAGCGAGGCGAGCCTGCGCCAGGCGCAGGCGATCGCGCACGTCGGGAGCTGGGAGCGCCGGTTCGGGCCCGACGCCGTGGCGTGGTCGGACGAGACCTACCGGATCTACGGGTACGAGCCCAGGGAGATTCCGGTCGACACGGAGCTCGTCGAGGCCCGCGTCCACGCCGATGACCGCGAATTCGTGCGCGACGCGGTCGACGGAGCCCGCTACGACGGCCAGGCCTACGACATCGAGTTCCGGGTGGTGCGCCCGGACGGCAGCCAGCGGGTCGTGCGCGAGCGGGGCGAGCATGCCAGGGCCGAGGTGGTTCGCGGCACCGTGCAGGACGTGACCGAGCGCCGCCAGCTCGAGCAGCAGCTGCGACAGTCGCAGAAGCTCGAGGCGATCGGCCGGCTCGCCGGAGGGATCGCCCACGACTTCAACAACATCCTGACCGCGATCACGGGCTACGCCGAGCTCGCGCTCGACCGGATCAGCCCGGACGACCCCCTGCGAGCCGACTGCGAGGAGATCCGTGCCGCAGCCGAACGCGCCGCCGGCCTGACCCGCCAGCTGCTCGCGTTCAGCCGCCGCCAGGTGCTCCAGCCGAAGCTCACCGATCTCGGGGAGCTGGTCGGACGGACGGTCGGCATGCTGGGCCGTCTGGTCGGCGAGGACGTCGAGATCGAGACCCATATCGACGCCGATCTTGCCCCCGTGCTCGTCGACCCGACGCAGCTCGAGCAGGTGCTCCTGAACCTGGCCGTCAACGCGCGCGAGGCGATGCCGGCGGGCGGGAAGTTGACGATCGAGGCGGCGGGCGTCGAGCTCGATGACGGCTACGCGCTCGGCCACGCGGAGGTCGAGCCGGGCGCGTACGTGCTGCTCACGGTCAGCGACACGGGCGTCGGCATGGACGAGCAGACGAGAAGCCGGATCTTCGAGCCCTTCTACACGACCAAGGAGACGGGCACCGGGCTCGGGCTCGCGACCGTCTACGGCATCGTCGGGCAGTCCGGGGGGCACGTGTTCGTCTACTCCGAGCCCGGGCGCGGGACGACGTTCAAGATCTACCTGCCGGTCGCGCGCGGGGAGGCGGCGGCGGACGACCCGGAGGCGCCGGAGCCCTCGCGGCTGACCGGGTCGGAGACGATCCTGCTCGTCGAGGACGACGACGCGCTGCGCCGGCTCGCCTGCAGGATGCTGCGCCGCAGCGGCTACACGGTGCTCGAGGCGCGCGACGCGCGCGAGGGCGAGCGCGTGAGCCGGGAGTACCGTGCGGGAATCGACCTCCTCGTCACCGACGTCGTCCTCCCGGGCGAGACGGGCCGCGAGCTGGCCGCGCGCCTGGCGGCGGCGCGGCCGGGGCTGCGCGTCCTCTTCATCTCGGGCTACACGGAGAACGCGATCGCCCACCACGGCGTGCTCGACCCCGACGTCGACCTGCTCGAGAAGCCGTTCAGCCCGGAGGCGCTGCTGCGGCGGGTGCGCCGGCGCCTCGACGCGCCGGCGACCGGGGCGCCCGGCCGGGATTAGGGCTCGCGCCAGGCGGGGGCGCGCTTCTCGAGGAACGCCCGCAGCCCCTCCTGGCCCTCGGCGCTCGCTCGACGCTCCGCGATCCGCTGCGCGGTCTCGTCGCCGAGCGGCGCGTCGAGGACGAGCCGCTTGGCGGCGCGGACGGCCTCGGGCCCGCCGGCCAGGATCTCGGCGAGCACGCGGTCGCAGGCGGCGGCGAGGTCGGTTGCGACCTCGTGGACGAGCCCGATCCGAAGCGCAGTCGCCGCGTCGAAGCGCTCTCCGGTCAGGAAGTAGCGGCGTGCAGCCCCGGAACCGATGCGGGCGAGCACGAACGGGGAGATCACGGCCGGGACGATTCCGAGCTTCACCTCGGTGAACGCGAACAGCGCGTCCTCCGTCGCGAGCGCGATGTCGGCGGCGGCGACGAGGCCGCCAGCGCCGCCGAAGGCGTGTCCCTGGACGAGGGCGACGACCGGGGCGGGGCAGCCGTCGATCGTCTCGAGCAGGCGCCGCAGGCGCAGCGCGTCGGCGACGTTCTCCTCGTGGGAGAGCTCGACCGAGGCCCGCATCCACTCGATGTCCGCCCCCGCCGAGAAGCTCGGGCCGTCGCCCGCGAGCAGGACGGCGCGTGCGTCGCCGACGTCGACGAACGCGTTCGTGAGCTCCGCGATCACCCCGGCGTCGAACGCGTTGCGCCGCTCGGGGCGGGCGAGCGTCACGCGCAGCACGTGCCCGTCCCGCTCGACTCTGACCGCGCTCACCAGCGTCACCTCACATGCGGAAGACGCCGAACGGCGTCTCCGGGATCGGGGCGTTGAGGCTGGCGGAGATCCCGAGCGCGAGCACGCGGCGGGTGTCGAGGGGGTCGATCACGCCGTCGTCCCACAGACGTGCGGTCGAGTAGTAGGGGCTGCCCTCCCGCTCGTACTTGGCGCGGATCTCGTCCGCGTCGACGTCGCCGACCATCGACAGTACGATCGCGGCCTGCTCGCCTCCCATCACCGAGATGCGGGCGTTCGGCCACATCCAGAGCTGGCGAGGGGAGTAGGCGCGGCCGCACATGCCGTAGTTGCCGGCGCCGAACGAGCCGCCGGTCACGACGGTGAACTTCGGCACCCGCGCGCAGGCGACGGCGGTGACGAGCTTGGCGCCGTCCTTGGCGATTCCGCCGGCCTCGTACTCCCGGCCGACCATGAAGCCGGTCACGTTCTGGAGGAAGAGGAGCGGGACGCGCCGCTGGCAGGCGAGCTGAACGAAGTGGGCGCCCTTGAGCGCGGACTCGGAGAACAGGATCCCGTTGTTGGCGAGGATCCCGACGGGGAAGCCCTCGATGCGGGCGAAGCCGCAGACGAGCGTGTCCCCGTACAGCGCCTTGAACTCGTGGAAGCGCGACCCGTCGACGAGGCGGGCGATCACCTCGCGGACGTCGTAGAGGACGCGCGTGTCCTCGGGGACGATGCCGTACAGGTCGGCGGGGTCGTGGATGGGCTCCTCGGGCTGCTCCAGCTCCCACGGCGGCGCCGGCTTGGCCCGGCTCAGGTTGCGGACGATCTGGCGCACGAGCGCGAGCGCGTGCTCGTCCGAGGTGGCGTAGTGGTCGGCGACGCCGGACGTGCGCGCGTGGACGTCGGCGCCGCCGAGCTCCTCCGCCGTCACGTCCTGGCCGGTCGCGGCCTTCACGAGCGGCGGGCCGCCGACGAAGATCGTGCCGGTGCCCCGGACGATCACGGTCTCGTCGGACATGGCCGGGACGTAGGCGCCGCCGGCGGTGCAGGAGCCCATCACGGCCGCGATCTGCGGGATCCCCTGCGCGGACATGCGGGCCTGGTTGTAGAAGATCCGTCCGAAGTGGTCGCGGTCGGGGAAGACGTCGGCCTGCAGCGGCAGGAAGGCGCCCCCGGAGTCGACGAGGTAGACGCACGGCAGCCGGTTCTGCTCGGCGACCTCCTGCGCGCGGAGATGCTTCTTGACCGTGAGCGGGTAGTAGGTGCCGCCCTTGACGGTCGCGTCGTTCGCGACGATCGCGCATTCCGTCCCCTCGATCGAGCCGATCCCGGTCAGGATGCCCGCCGAGGGTGCGTCCCCGTCGTAGAGACCGAGCGCGGCGAGGGCGTTCAGCTCGAGGAACGCCGAGTCGGGATCGCAGAGGCGATCGACCCGCTCCCGGGCGGGCAGCTTCCCTCGGGCCCGGTGTCGCTCGACGGCTCCGGGCGGCCCGCCGCGTGCCACGTCGGCCGTCCGCGCCCGCAGCTCCGACACGAGCTCCTCCATGCGCGCGCGGTTCTGCTCGAAGGCGGGGGCTGCCCGGTCGGCCCGGGAGTCGAGGATGGCCACGAGCGAACGTTATCCGCGCTGCCGTACCCCGAAGGGGGTGTGCCCTTACGACTTCCTCACGGATCCGTACAGGTTGCTCACGGAATACGCACCGGAGCTTCGCAGGGCGGTGATTCGCTTCGTCTCGATGGAACTGATCCTCGGACACGGGAGGTCACGGTGAAACGGAAATCGTTCATGGCTGTGCTGGTCAGTGTTGGCGCGCTCGCGGTCGTCTCGGCGGCCGCGGCGGCGGTGATCGTCGGCACCGGCGGCCCGGATACCCTCGTCGGCACCGCCGCTGCCGACCAGATCTACGGCAAGGGCGGGGACGACACCCTCGACGGGCTCGGCGGCCATGACCTGCTCCGTGGCGACGGCGGCAACGACCGCGCCTGGGGCGGGGATGGCAACGACCGCGTCTCCGGCGGCGGTGGCAACGATCGCCTGCGTGGGAACGCGGGCAACGACGTCCTCTGGGGTGACGGCGGCAACGACGGTCTCGGCGGCGGCTTTGGCCGCGACGCGCTCTACGGCGGCGGCGGCGACGACACGCTGTTCTCACGTGCGGGCGACGGCCAGCCGGACTACGTGAACTGCGGCGGCGGCTACGACCAGGCGTACATCCGCGCCGAGGACACGGCCGTCGGGTGCGAGGTCGTCAACGTGGTCACGAGCGGGGACGACGAGAGCGTCTGATCCGAGCGGCGGGGGGGGGGGGGGGGGGGGGGGGGCCCCGCCCCCCCCCCCCCCCCCGCCCCCCGCCCGGCGCGG
>CAYJLE010000006.1:89889-103483 GCA_964370985.1 uncultured Gaiellales bacterium
GGCGGGTCCTGACCCGCCCCTACCCCGTCTGCACCATCCGCTCGAGCGCGAGGCGGGCTCGGGCCGCGATCTCGTCGGGGACAGTGACCTCGTGGCGCAGGTTGCGCAGCGAGTCGCGCAGCTTCTCGAGCGTGATCATCTTCATGAACCGGCAGATCGCCTCCTCGGAGACCGCCTCGAAGCGCTTGCCGGGCGCCTCCTTGCGCAACCGGTGCAGGATCCCCGTCTCGGTCGCGACGAGGAAGCGCTGCTTCGGCGAGTCGTTCGCGAAGCGGATCATGCCCTCCGTCGAGAGGATGTGCGTGGTCTCGTTCCCGAACGCCATGCACTGGCTGGCGCACCCGCACTCCGGGTGCACGAGCAGCTCCGCGTCGGGCGCGTCGGCCTGCCAGCGCTCGATGTCCGCGGGGCGGATGCCGGCGTGGACGTGGCACTCGCCCAGCCAGATCGTCAGCCGCCGCCCGGTCACGCGCTCGACCCAGAGGCCGAGGTAGAGGTCGGGCAGGAACAGAATCTCGTGGTCGGCCGGAACCGACTCGACCACCGCCCTTGCGTTCCCCGAGGTGCAGCAGTAGTCCGACTCGGCTTTCACCTCGGCGCTCGTGTTCACGTAGGAGACGACGACCGCGCCGGGATGCTGGGCTTTCCAGGCGCGCAGCTGCTCCGCCGTGATCGAGTCCGCGAGCGAGCAGCCCGCGTGGAGGTCGGGCAGGAGCACCGTCTTCTCCGGCGAGAGGATCGCCGCGGTCTCCGCCATGAAGTGGACGCCGCAGAACGCGATCACGGGCGCATCGGTGCGCGCGCCCTCCCGCGCGAGCCCGAGCGAGTCGCCGACGAAGTCGGCGACGTCCTGCACCTCGGGAACCTGGTAGTTGTGGGCGAGGATCACCGCGTCGCGTAGGCGCGCGAGCTCCCGCACCTCCTCCTGGAGCTCCTCGACGGAGCCCGCGATCGCTGTGGGCGAGACGGTCACGGCATGACCTCCATGGAGACGTCGAGCGCGCGCGCGGAGTGCGTGAGCGCGCCCGCGGAGATGAAGTCGACCCCGGTCTCGGCGATCTCCCGCACCGTCTGCAGGGAGACGCCGCCCGAGGCCTCGAGCGTGGCGCGGCCGGCGGCGAGGCGAACAGCCTCCGCCAGTCCGGCCGGCGGCATGTTGTCGAGCAGGATCCGCTCGGCGCCGGCCGCGAGGGCCTCGCGCACCTGGTCGAGCGTGTCGGCCTCGATCTCGACGGGCAGGTCGGGCCGGGCGGCGCGCAGGCGCTCGACGGCCCCGGCGATACCGCCGAGGAGCGCGAGGTGGTTGTCCTTGACGAGGATCGCGTCGTGTAGGCCGAGCCGGTGGTTGCGACCGCCGCCGCAGCGGACCGCCTCCTTCTCGAGCGCGCGCAGACCGGGCGTGGTCTTGCGGGTGTCGAGGATCACGGCGCCGGTTCCCTCGACGGCATCGACGAAGCTGCGCGTCAGCGTCGCGACCCCGCAGAGGCGGCCGAGCAGGTTGAGCGCCGTGCGCTCGCCGGTCAGGAGCGCCCGGGCCGGGCCCTCGAGCCGAGCGATCGCGGCCGGAACCGCCTCGATCCGGTCGCCGTCGGCAGCGAGCCGCTCGAAGCGGACAGAAGGGTCGAGCTGGGCGAATACCTCCTCGGCCGCGTCGAGGCCGCAGACGACGCCCGGCCCCTTCAGCCGGATCTCAGCGCACGCTGCGAGGCCCGGCGGAAGCAGCGCGTCCGTCGTCACGTCGCCAGGACCGACGTCCTCGGCGAGCGCGGCCCGTACCACCTCGGCGACGTTCACGGCCAGCGCTCGAGCACCGGCTCGCGGCCGGTGCGGTGGACGACGTGGGCGAGCAGCGTGGGGTCCTCGGCGGGGAAGTCAGCCCGGAAGTGGCTGCCGCGGCTCTCCGCGCGAACAAGTGCGGCCTCGGCGACGAGCCGGGCGAGCAGGTGGGGGGCGGAGCGCAGGCGCTCGAGTCCGGCGGCGTCGCGGACGAGCCCCGCGTCCTGCCAGAGCGCGTGGCGCAGCTCCGACGTGACGGGCTCCGGAGCCGCAGGCTCGGGGGCGGGGGAGAGGCGCGGCGGCAGCCCGGGCTCCGCTAGGCCCGCTAGGGCGGCGCGGCGCCCGAACACGAGGCACTCGAGCAGCGAGTTCGACGCGAGCCGGTTCGCCCCATGCAGGCCGGTGCAGGCGCACTCGCCGGCCGCGTAGAGACCCGGCACCTCCGTGCGCCCGTCGAGATCGGTGCCGATGCCGCCCATCGTGTAGTGCGCGGCCGGGGTGACCGGGATCGGCGCGGCGGCCGGGTCGAAGCCGGCGTCAGCGAGCTTCTCCATCAACGCGGGGAAGCGGCTTCGGTCGACGGGGCGGAGGTCGAGCACGACGCTGCCGCGCTCGTCGATCGCGCGCGCGACGACGTCGCGCGGCGCTAGCTCGTCGGTGAACCGCCGCCCCTCGCCGTCCAGGAGCAGCGCACCCTCGCCGCGCAATGCCTCCGACAGGAGCAGCCCGTTTCCCGCGACGACGGTCGGGTGGAACTGGACGAACTCGAGGTCGGCCAGCGCGGCACCGGCCCGGTAGGCCATCACCATGCCCTCGCCGACCGTCCCGAGCGGGTTCGTCGTGCGCTCCCAGAGGGCCGCCATGCCCCCGGTCGAGAGCACGACCGCGCGCCCGGCAACGGTCCCGGAGTCAGTCTGCACGCCGACGCAGCGGCCGCTGTCCGTCCAGAGCCCTGCGACCCGGCGGTCGAGGACGTCGATGCCCGGATGGTCGAGAACCCGCCCGGCGAGCACGCGCGCGATCCGCTCGCCGGTGGCGCCGCCGCCCGCGTGGACGATTCGCCGGCGGGAGTGACCGCCCTCCAAGCCGAGCCCCGGGTCGAACTCGACCCCGAGGTCGACCAGGTCGACGATGCGCGCCGCGGCCTCGCGCGTCAGCACCTCGGTCGCGGCCGGGCTCGAGAGCCCGCGGCCGGCGCGCAGCGTGTCCTCCGCGTGGAGCGCGGGGGAGTCGTCGGCGCCGAGCGCCGCTGCGACGCCGCCCTGGGCGTGCCAGCTCGACGCGGCTCGGGGCGAGCCGCGCGAGATGACCGCCACCCGGCCCTCGCCCGCGGCGCAGAGCGCTGCGAACAGGCCGGCGATCCCGCCGCCGACGACGACGAGATCGTAGCGAGGCTCTCCGCGTGTCATCTCCTGCGCATCCGTGCTAGTTTACGACCATGAAGCGAAAACCTGGAGTAGAGTCTAGCACGGCCGTTCCGGCACCGGCGGGCCCGGCGCACGTGACGCTCGCCGTGGTGCTCCAGGTCAGGGGCGAGAGGCTCCGGGTGCTGCTCTGGCAGCGGGCGAAGGAGCCCTACGCCGGCCTCTGGGCGCTTCCGGGCGGGTACCTCGCCCCGGGGGAGACGCTCGAGGCGTCGATCCGCCGCCACCTCGCCGCGAAGGTCGACGTACGCGAGCTCTCGCACCTCGAGCAGCTCGAGACGCTGTCCGGCCCCGGGCGTCATCCCGCCGAGTGGCAGCTTGCCACCGCCTACCTGGGGCTGGTTCCCACGGACGTCGATCCGGCTCTGCCCGCCGATACCCGCTGGCACCCGCTCGACGAGCTACCGCAGCTCGCGTTCGACCACGCCGCGATCGTGCCCGCGGGGCGCGAGCGGCTGCGCGCGAAGCTCTCCTACACGAACATCGGCTTCGCGCTCGCGCCCGCCGAGTTCACGATCTCCGAGCTACGGGATCTGTACGTGGCCGCGCTCGGGCACGAGGTGTCCGCGACGAATCTCCAGCGCATTCTCGTGCGCCGCCGCCTGCTCGAGCCGACCGGCGGCCGGCGCGAGCCCGGCCGCGCCGGCGGCCGGCCGGCGGCGCTGTTTCGCTTCCGCCTGCGCCGGCTCGAGGTGACCGACCAGTTCGCCGTCCTGCGCCCGCCGGGCCGGGGCGGCTGATACGGCATTTTGGGAAGCGAAACTACAGGGAAAACCGAAGTTGGTCGATATACTCGCGGCAGAAGGGGCTATTGCTCATGGCAACGCGAAAGACCACAGTCGAAGTCGACGAGCGGGAGTTGAGCGAGGCCGCGCGGAATCTCGGCACGCGCGGAATCAAGGAAACGGTCAACTCCGCGCTGAGGGACGTCAATCGGCGGGCTGCCCTGAGCAGGGCTGCAGCCTACGTGCGTGAGGGCAGGCTGCGGCTACCCGACGAGACCACCTGGGCGCGTTGGCGCGAGCCGCGAGGGTAGCGCTCGGTGCCGCTCTACCTGGCTGATTCCTCGATCTGGCTGGGCGCGAGGAAGTGGCGGGGCACGTACCTACCCGAGCTCCTCGGCGAGCGGCTCGCGGCCGACGAGATCGCCACCTGCATTCCCGTTGCGCTGGAGGTGCTGACCGGCCCCGCCAGCGCTGCCGAGCTCGATGAGGACTGGGAGGCTGTGTGGCGCTACCTGCGGTGGTTACCGGTTGGGGAGAGCGTCATGGGTCGCGCGCTCGAGCTGCTGAGGGACCTGGCGCGGTCGAGTGCGGGCGCCCATCGGCGGCGTCCGATCGACTACATGGTCGCGGCATGTGCCGAGGCAGCGGGGGGCGACGTCGTGCTCTGGCACTGGGATCGCGATCTGACCGTCATCTGCGAGCACGCGCGAATAGCGCACGAACCGGAGCACGAGCGCGCCGTCGCGGCAGGCATCAACGTCGAGCCGGGTGGCAAGGGACGGGGTAGCCCCGCCTGACGAGCGCCTGCGCTCGGCGCAGCGCCGCCGGGTTACTCAGACCGCGTCGATCGCCGAGCGGAGCGATGCGACGAAGGCGCGCAGGCCGTCCGGGCCGGACTCGTGCGCGATCTGGATCGCGCGGCTGCCGACGACGATCCCGTCCGTAATCGCCGCGGCCGCGGCCGCCTGCTCGGGGGTGCCGATCCCGAAGCCGGCAAGGAGCGGCACGCCGGTGACCGCGCGGGCGCGCTCTACGAGCTCGGGGAGCTGGCTCGAGAGCGCCGACCGCGCCCCGGTCGTCCCGGTCACGGTGACGAGGTAGAGCCAGCCGTCCGTGTGCTCCGCCGCGAGGCGGATCCGCTCGGAAGGGGTGGTGGGGGCGACGAGCTGCACCCGCGGCAGCTCGGGGTGCGCCTCGATCGGGAGGTCGGCGACGATGAACCCGGTCGCGCCGGCGGCACGGGCGTCGTCTCGGAAGCGCTCGTAGCCGTACGCCTCGAGGAGCGACGCGTACGTCATCGGGACGAGCGGCACCGCCACGCGGCGCCGGCACTCTGCCAGGCAGTCGAGGCACGCGCGGGTGCGCATGCCGGCCGCGAGCGCCCGCTCGCCGGCAAGCCGGATCACGGGCCCGTCGGCGAGCGGGTCGGAGAACGGGAAGCCGAGCTCGAGCAGGTCGGCGCCGCCCGCGACGGCCGCCTCGGCGAGCTCGGGCGTCTCCGCGCCCGCCATCAGGTAGATCGAGAGCCGCTTCATCCCCGCTCCAGCACGGTCTGGAGGTCCTTGTCACCGCGACCGGAGAGGCAGACGAGCACGAGCTCCTCCGCTAGCAGGAGCGCCTGCGCGAGCGCGTGCGCGGGCTCGAGCGCGGGGATGATCCCCTCCCGCTCGGCGAGCAGGCGAAACGCGGCGAGCGCCTGCTCGTCGGTGATCGGCAGGTACTCGGCGCGGCCGGTGTCCCTGAGCCACGCGTGCTCGGGGCCGACGCCCGGGTAGTCGAGACCGGCCGAGATCGAGTGCGCGTCGAGGATCTGCCCGTCCTCGTCGGCGAGGATCGCCGAGCGGGAGCCGTGCAGGACGCCCGTTCGCCCGCGGCCGAGGCTGGCCGCGCCCGCCGCCTCGACCCCGACGAGTCGCACCTCCGGGTCGTCGAGGAAGCCCGCGAACGTCCCGATCGCGTTCGAGCCGCCGCCCACGGCCGCGACGACGGCCTCGGGGAGCCGGCCGGCCGCCTCGAGCATCTGCTCGCGCGCCTCCCGGCCGATCACCTCCTGGAGCGCGCGCACGAGCGCCGGGTAGGGGTGCGGGCCGGCGCACGACCCGATCAGGTAGTAGGTCGTCTCGACGTTCGTGATCCAGTCGCGGATCGCCTCGCTCATCGCCTCCTTGAGCGTGCGCGTGCCGATCTCGACGGACTCGACGCGCGCGCCGAGCAGCCGCATCCGCTCCACGTTGGGGTGCTGGCGGCGGATGTCCTCCGCACCCATGTAGACGACGCACTGAAGGCCGAAGCGGGCACAGACCGTCGCGGTCGCGACGCCGTGCTGGCCCGCGCCCGTCTCGGCGACGATCCGCTGCTTGCCGAGCCTGACTGCCAGCAGTGCCTGCCCGAGTGCGTTGTTGATCTTGTGCGCGCCCGTGTGGCAGAGATCCTCTCGCTTCAGGTAGACGCGCCGCCCGGGCGCGAGCCGCTCGGCCAGGTAGAGCGGCGTCGGACGCCCCGCGAACGTGCGCAGGAGCCCGTCCAGCTCGGCCCAGTAGCCGGTGTCCTGCCGGGCTTCCGCCCAGCCGGCCTCGAGCTCGTCGAGCGCCGGGACGAGCGTCTCCGGTACGTAGCGGCCCCCGTAGGGCCCGTAGGTGCCGATCGTTTCCGCCTGTGTCATGCGCGTACCGCCTCCACGAATGCTCGAATCCTGTCTCGGTCCTTGATCCCCGGCGCCGTCTCGAGGCTTCTTGCCGCGTCGACCGCCCAGGGGTGGGTGGCGTCGATCGCGGCGCGCACGTTCTCCGGCCCGAGCCCGCCCGCGAGCACGATCCGCCCGGGACGTCCGGCGGCGCGCCGCCAGTGGCTCTCGTCCTCGCCGAGCCAGGGCAGGTCGACGACCTCGGCGACCGGCTCGCCGTCGCGGTAGAGGACGCCGTCTTGGGCGCGGTGGCCATCCTCCTCCGCGTAGAGCTGGACGAGGTCGGCCCCGCTCGGCTGCGGCTCGCCGACGAAGACGGCGACCGAGACCATCGTCTCGGGGACCGGCAGCACGCCGGGGGCGCGGCGCGGCGTGTCGGCGAGGATGAAGCCAGCCATGTCCGCTCCGGCCTCGACCGCGGCGGCCACGTCCTCGGCCCGGGTGAGCCCGCAGATCTTGACGAGCGGGCGGGAGAGCAGCCCGGCGAGCCTCGCTCCGGGGTCGGCGGCCCGCATCAGCGCCGAGCCGACGAGGATCGCCGAGGCGCCGGCGAGCTCGGCGGCCGCTCCCTGGGCGCGGCTCTCGATCCCGCTCTCGGCGACGACGACGCGCTCCCGGGGCGCCCGGGCGATGAGCTCGAGCTGGCGGGCCCGGTCGATCCGGAACGTCGAGAGGTCGCGCGCGTTCACCCCGATCGGGGCGGCTCCGAGCGCGACCGCCCGCTCCAGCTCGGCCGGGTCGTGGGCCTCGACGAGCGTGTCGAGGCCGAGGTCGCCGGCGAAGGCGCGAAGCCGCACGGCGTCCGCGTCGTCGAGGTCGCGCAGCAGCAGCAGCACGGCGTCCGCGCCGGCCTCGCGAGCCGTCCGCAGGTCGTCCTCCGCCGTGAAGAAGCCTTTGGCGAGGAGCGGCAGGCGCGTTACGGCCCGCGCGGCTCGGAGATCGTCCCAGGAGCCACCGAAGCGCTCGCGGTCGACGAGGATCGAGACGGCCGCCGCGCCGGCGCGCTCGTAGGCCGCGGCGAGGCGGGCCGGGTCGGCGTCGGGGCGCAGGTCGCCAGCGGAGGGGGAGCGGCGCTTGACCTCGGCGATCGCGGCGAGGCCCGGCCCGGCGAGCGCGTCGCGAAACCGCCCCATCAGCGGGCCTCCGGGTCGCCCTGTAGGGGCCGGACATGTCCGGCCCGCTCGCCCCTCGAGAACGCGACAAGCTCCTCCAGCCGCTCGGCCGCCGCGCCCGAGTCGAGCGTCTCCTCCGCGAGCGCGAGCCCCTCGCGCAGGTCGCGCGCGTGGCCGGCCGCGGCAATCGCGCCGGCCGCGTTCAGGGCGACCGCGTCGCGCCTGGGCCCGCGGGCGCCCGCGAAGATCTCCCTGATCGTGCGGGCGTTCGCGGCCGGCGAGTCGCCCGCGAGCGCCGAGGGGGCGCAGCGGGGGATCCCGAAGTCGAGCGGGTCGAGCTCGCGGCGGGTGATCGAGCCGTCCGCGACCTCGCAGACGAGGTTCGGCCCGGTGGGGGAGAGCTCGTCGATCCCGCCGGCGCCGTGCACGACGAACGCGCGCTCCGCCCCGAGCTGGGCGAGCACGGCGGCGATTGTCGGCACCAGCTCGGGGTCGTAGACGCCGACCACCTGGGCCCGCGCTCCGGCGGGGTTCGTGAGCGGCCCGAGCACGTTGAAGACCGTGCGCGTGCCGAGCTCCCTCCGGACCGGGGCCGCGTGGCGCATCGCGGGGTGGTGGGAGGGCGCGAACAGGAAGCCGAAGCCGAGCTCGTCGATCGAGCGCTCGATCCGCTCGGCGGGCTGCTCGAGCTCGAAGCCGAGCGCCTCGAGCACGTCCGCTGAGCCCGACACCGAGGAGACGGCGCGGTTCCCGTGCTTCGCGACGCCGGCGCCGGCGGGGGGGGGGCCCGGGGGGGGGGCCGTCGAGATGTTGAACGTGCGGGCGCCGTCCCCGCCCGTGCCGGCCGTGTCGACGAGGTCGCGCCGGCGCGGGTGGACGGCGAGCACGTGGGCGCGCATCGCCTCGGCGCAGCCGGCGATCTCGTCGGGCGTCTCCCGCTTGAGGCGCAGCGCGACGAGGAACGCGCCGATCTGGGCCGGGGTCGCGTCGCCCTCCATGATCTGTCCCATCACGGCGCGCGCCTCGGCGCGGCTGAGGTCGCTGCCGTCGAGGAGCCGGGCGAGCGCGGCCTGGATCACCTGCCAGCCCCCTCCAGGAAGCGCCGGCCCAACTCGGGGCCGAGCGGGGTCAGCACCGACTCCGGGTGAAACTGGATCCCGTCGACGGGGTGCTCGCGATGCCGGACCGCCATCACCTCGCCGTCCTCGGTGGTCGCGCAGACCTCGAGGCAGTCGGGGACGCGGACCGCGGCGAGCGAGTGGTAGCGGCCCGCCTCGAGCGGGCTCGGGAGCCCGGCGAAGAGGCCGCGGCCGTCGTGGGCGACCGGGCTTGCCTTGCCGTGGACGAGCCGCTTCGCCTGCCCGATCTCGCCGCCGAACGCCTCGACGATCGCCTGGTGGCCGAGGCAGACGCCGAGCGTGGGCACGCGCGGGCCGAGCCGCTTGACGATCTCGAGCGTGGCGCCCGAGTCGGCCGGCCGGCCGGGTCCCGGGGAGATCACGAGGTGGGTCGGCTCGAAGGCCTCGGCGCCGTCCGCGTCGATCCGGTCGTTGCGGATCACCGTCACGTCGGCGCCGAGCTCCTCGAGCAGGTGCGCCAGGTTGTACGTGAAGCTGTCGTAGTTGTCGATCAGGAGCACGCGGCTCATCCGCTTGCCTCCGCCAGGTCGAGCGCGTGCTCGAGCGCGGCCAGCTTGTTCAGGCACTCCTGGTGCTCGGCGGTCGGGTCGGAGTCGGCGACGATGCCCGCGCCGGCCTGGAGGCGGGCGACCCCGTCCCCGAGCACGATCGTCCGGATCCCGATGCAGGTGTCGAAGGCGCTGCCGGCGGGGAGCGCGTAGCCGACGGCGCCGGCGTAGGGGCCGCGGCGGTAGCCCTCGAGCTCGGAGATGATCTGCATCGCCCGGATCTTGGGCGCCCCGGACACGGTGCCGGCGGGGAAGCAGGCGCGCAGGAGCTCGAAGGGGCTGATGCCCGGGGCGAGCTCGCCGGCGACCTCCGAGACGAGGTGGGTGACGTGCGAGTAGCGCTCGGCCTGGAGCAGTCGCTCGACGCGAACCGTGCCGGCCTTGCAGACGCGCGAGAGGTCGTTGCGGCCGAGGTCGACGAGCATCACGTGCTCGGCCCGGTCCTTCTCGGACGCGAGCAGTCTTTCCTCGTCGCCCTCGCCCGGGCGGGTCGTGCCGGCGATCGGGTTCACGCTGGCGCGCGTCCCCTCGAGCTTGACGAGCGTCTCGGGGGAGGAGCCGACGAGCGAGACGGGGCCGAGCTCGAGCAGGAACAGGTACGGGGACGGGTTGACGCGCCTGAGCGCCCGGTAGATCGAGACCGCGGACGCCGGCGTCTCGCGCTCGGCGCGCTGGGAGAGGACGATCTGGAACGCGTCGCCCGCGCGGATGTACTCCCTGGCGCGGCGCACGCCCGCCTCGTAGCTCTCTCGGGAGGGGAAGCGCCGCGTGGGGCCGCGCCGGCCGTCCGTTGTCGGAGAGGAGTCGGAGAGGGGGCCGGAGAGGCGTTCGGCGATCTCGTCGCGGTCGCCGGCGAGCACCTCGGCGACCCCGAGCAGGTGGTCGAAGCGAACGAGCGTGTGCGGGACCACGAACAGGCTCTCCGGCAGTTCGGGGCCCTCGTCGGGCAGCGGCACGGTCGGCTCGAGCGTGGCGACGTGGTCGTAGCCGAGGTAGCCGACGACGGGCGCGCCGCCCTCGACCGCACGCTCGGCTTCCGCGAAGTCGACCAGTCGCGAGCCGGAGCCGAGCAGGCTGTAGCGGCCGAGCCGCCCCTGCTCGACGGACTCGAGCAGGAAGCTCGGCTCCCTGTCGCGCAGGCGCAGGTACGCGCCGAGCGGCGTGATCAGGTCGGCGGAGATCTCGGCTCTCGTGTGCGTTCGGATCATCGTCTCCTCTTGAAACAAAAAGACCCCCGGGGTGCGAGGGTCTCGAGCGCTTCGGGCTGTCGTGCCTGCGGACTCAGGCGACGCTCCCGCCACGCTCGCTGCGCCAGGCCCACCACGAGCTGCGGACGGGAGTCGTCATCGAGAGGAAGGGTAGGGCACGCGAGCCGCGGGCGTCAAGCTGCGGACGCTCGTCCGTTGCACGGTCGGTCTTGCCGCGCCGTGGAAAGGCTTGCTCCCGACCTCCGGCAGGGGTACCGTCGGGGCATGGGTGCGGGCGTGGGGACCGTGCCGGTGGCATCCGGCCCTCGTCGGGCCAGGGGGCTCGGCGTCTGCCGGATCGAGACCAGGGGGGATCAGCAATGAGAAGACTGCTCGTTGCGGCAGTGGCGGCGGCGCTTCTGGCACCGGCCGCGCTCGCTCGCCCGACGGCTCCGCCCGAGCCCGAGACGGTCGCGGCCGTCCCCGTGCAGGCGCTGGCCACCGGGAACGGGTTGCGCCTGACCGTGCACGTGTTCGACGCCCGGGACGGTCGCGGCAAGCCCGGCTCGACCGGGAGCATCTGCGACGACGGTGCGCAAAGCCTGGCGCCCGCGACGTTCGCGAAGGTGAAGCAGGGCGGGATGACCTTCAACATCGCCGAGGACACGATCCCGAGCGGCCTGACCGGAGCGGCCGGTGCGATCGGGGACTCGTTCGCGACCTGGGATGCCACCGAGGCCGGCGCGCTGGCGGACGCCTACTTCACGGTCAACGGCTCGGGCGGCGCGACCCGTCCGTCCCAGGACGGCAACAACACGGTCGGCTGGGCGAAGCTCGTGCCGAAGAACACGCTCGCGGCCGCCTGGACGTGGACCGACGCCGACGGCCGCGTCACCGAGGCGGACGTGTTCTTCAACAGCTCCCATAGCTGGGGCGTGTTCGCCGCCTGCAACGCCGAGTCGCGCTACGAGGTCGGCAACGTCGGCACGCACGAGATCGGGCACGTGCTCGGGCTCGAGCACGTCAGCGACCCGGGCAGGTACGCGACCATGTACCCGAGCGCGCCGCGCGGTGAGGTCAGGAAGCGGACGCTGAGCGCGGGCGACGTCGCCGCGCTCGCCGCCGCCGCCGGGTAGGGGCGGGTTCTGACACCCGCCCGGGTCCTGACCCGCCCGGGTCAGGACCCGGGCGGGAGGTCGAGCTGCCTCGACGGACCGGTAGGCTTGGCCGGTGAGTCGGAGCGTGATCCTGGGCGCCGCGCGCACCCCGTTCGGGCGGCTCGGCGGGGGGCTCTCGAAGACCCCCGCGGTCGAGCTTGGCGCTCACGCGATCCGGGCGGCGCTCGAGCGCTCGGGCGTCCCGGACGCCGACGTCGGCTACGTCGTGATGGGCCAGGTGCTCCAGGCCGGTGCGGGCCAGATCCCCTCCCGCCAGGCCCAGATCGCCGCGGGCCTGCCGCGGGAGATCGGCTCTGAGACGATCAACAAGGTCTGCGCCTCCGGGCTGCGGGCCGTGACCGTTGCCGACCAGATGATCCGTGCCGGCGACGTCGACGTCGTCGTCGCCGGGGGGATGGAGTCGATGTCGCTCGCGCCCTACCTGCTCCAGCGCGCCCGGTTCGGCTACCGGCTCGGCAACGGCGAACTGCTCGACGCGGCCGTCCACGACGGGCTCGTCTCCACCTTCGACGGCTGCCACATGATCGAGCAAACCGCGAGGGTTGCGCGCGAGCTCGGGATCGGCCGCGAGGAGCAGGACGCCTGGGCGCTGCGCTCTCACGAGCGGGCGATCGCGGCGATCGACGGCGGCCTCCTGGCGGAGGAGATCGAGCCGCTCGAGGGGGTCGAGCACGACGAGTCGCCCCGCCGGGACACGTCGCTCGACAAGCTCTCCCGCCTGCCGCCCGTGATGGACCCCGAGGGCACGATCACGGTCGGGAACGCCCCGGGCGTCAACGACGGCGCCGGCGCGCTCGTCGTCGCGAGCGAGGAGTACGCGCGCTCCCGGGGGCTCGAGCCGCTGGCGCGGATCGTCGCCTCCGGCTGGGCTGCCAACGACGTCGCGAATCTGCCGCGCGCCCCGGCCCTGGCCACGGAGAACGCCCTCGGGCGGGCCGGGAAGGCGGTCGGCGACCTCGCGAGGATCGAGATCAACGAGGCGTTCTGCGCGGTCGTCGTCCACGCGACCCGGATGCTCGGCGCCGACCCCGACCGGGTGAACGTGAACGGCGGCGCCGTCGCGCTCGGTCACCCGATCGGCGCCTCCGGCGCCCGGCTCGTGACGACGCTCGCCTACGAGCTGCGCCGTCTCGGCGGCGGGCTCGGCGCGGCCGCGATCTGCTCCGGCGGCGGCCAGGGCGACGCGATCCTGATCGAGGCGTAGACCCGGAGCGGGCTGGCTAACCCGGGCGATCGTCTACGCTCCGGGCGTGCGCTTCCCAACCGTTCTCGTCGTCGGCGCGGGCCAGATGGGCTCCGGGATCGCGCAGGTCGTCGCGGCGTCGGGCCGCGCCGTGGTGCTCGTCGACTCGGCCCCGGGAGCGGTCGAGCGCGGCCTCGCCGGGATTCGGGCGAGCCTCGAGAAGCTGGCCGCGAAGGGGGCGGCGCTCGATCCCGCCGAGGTGCTCGCGCGGATCGAGCCGGCCGGCGAGCTCGGCCCGGCCGACCTGATGATCGAGGCGATCGTCGAGGACGCGGCGGCGAAGGACGAGCTGTTCCGCCGCGCCGACGCGCTCTTGCCCGAGGGCGCGATCCTCGCCTCGAACACCTCCTCGATCTCGATCACCGCGCTCGGAGCCGCCACGGGCCGCCCGGAGCGGGTGATCGGCATGCACTTCTTCAACCCGGTGCCAGTGATGGAGCTGGTCGAGGTGATCCGCGGCCTCGAGACCTCCGACGAGACCGCGACCGCGATCGTGACGCCGGCCGCCGCGCTCGGCCAGACCCCGGCCGCGGTGGGGGGCTTGCCCGGCGTGGCGGCGCACCGGCTCCGGGTGGCCCG
>CAYJLE010000006.1:103493-107452 GCA_964370985.1 uncultured Gaiellales bacterium
CGTCTACCCCCCCCCCGACCCCGCCCCCGCGAGCGCCCCGCCCCCCGGCCACCGCCACAAGACCCCGGCCGAGGTGAGGGACTTCCCCGGCTTCGCGGCGAACCGGATCCTGATGCCCCTGATCAACGAGGCGGCGCACGCGCTCCTGGAGGGCGTCGCCGACGCGGAGTCGATCGACCGGGTCGCCCGGCTCGGGCTCAACCACCCGCTGGGGCCGCTCGCGCTCGCCGACCTGATCGGCCTCGACACCTGCGTCGCGATCATGGATGTCCTGCACGACGGCTTCGGCGACCCGAAGTTCGCGCCCTGCCCGCTCCTGCGCCAGTACGTCGCGGCCGGGCGGCTCGGCCGCAAGACGGGCCGCGGCTTCCACGAGTATGCCCCGAGACCGTGACGAGCCGGTCAGGCTGACGCGCATCTACACGCGCGGCGGCGACAGCGGCGAGACGAGCCTCGGCGACGGCGCGCGCGTCCCGAAGACCGACCCGCGCATCGAGGCGTACGGCGCTGTCGACGAGCTCAATTCGGCACTTGGCTGGGCGCTCGTCGCGGCGCCACCGGGTGAATTGCGCGAGTGGCTCGAGCTCGTCCAGAACGAGCTCTTCGACCTCGGCGCCGACCTCTCCGTCCCGCCGGGCGGCGAGCGCGAGCGCCTGCGCGTCTCACCCGGGCAGGTGGAGCGACTCGAGCGGTGGTGCGACCATGCCAACGAGCGGCTCGAGCCGCTCCGGAGCTTCGTGCTTCCCGGGGGCGGCGAGCGCGCCGCCCCCCCCCCCGCCTCCACGTCGCGCGCACCGTCTGCCGGCGCGCCGAGCGCCGCGCGGTCGCGCTCGCCCGGGCCCAGGAGGCGAGCCCGGCCGCGCTCGCCTACCTGAACCGGCTCTCCGACCTGCTCTTCATCCTCGCCCGCGCCGCGAATGCCGAGGCCGGGCTGCCCGAGCCGCTCTGGAAGCCGGGCGCGTCCCGCTAGGGGGCGCCGAAGTCGGCAACGAGGATCGTCACGTCGAGGCCGCGGAACGCTCCCGGCGCGCTGGCCGCGCGCACGGCGGCGAGGCCGATCTCCCGGAAGCTCGAGGAGAGCAGGATCGAGCGGTGGGGCGGGCTCGCCAGCCACATCTGCACGGCCTGGGCGGCGGTGAGCCCGGGGGAGCGCCAGAGCAGGGTCTCCCCGACCGCCGAGCCGTCGTAGAAGCGGCGGATCCGGGTCGAGGGCTGCGTGCCGTCGGGGGAGGCGTGGCTGAAGAAGCCGCCCCGGGCCATCGAGCGGGCGTGGCGGTTGGCGGCCTTCGCGAGCGTCCCAGACGCGCGCAGAGGCTTCAGGCCGTGCGTCCGGCGGACATTGTTGATCCGTGCGAGGACGGCCGGCTCGAGGGCGTTGACGGCGACGACGACCCGAGCTGGCGGTGATCCGGACGCCGCGACGATAGGCATCGCAAGGGCTGCCGCCGCGAGGAGCGTGACGAGGAGCGTGGGTCTGACAATGGTGATCACGTTACGAGTTGCTCTCGAAACCCGGGATGCGGGCCGCTTCAGAGGGCGTGCGCGCCCGTACACGGAGCATCGTCCGTGGCTCGGGGAACCGTGTCCCCCGGACGGGGGAGGGGGCGCGGCCTAACCGGGCGAGCCGAAGTCGACGACCACGATCGTGACCGTCCTGCCGCCGTACACACCGGGCGCACTCTCCACGCGCACCGCGCTGACCCCGATGTCGCGCCAGCGCCTGCTCAGCAGCTCGCGGTGGTGGGGGGCACTTGCGAGCCACATGGCGAGCACCCGCTCCGCCGTGACGTCACCTGTCGCCCAGGCGAGGATCTCGCCGACCGCCCAGTTCTTACCCTCGCTGACCGAGTAGAACGACGTGATCCGCCGGCCGGAAGACGTGCCGTCGGGGGAGGAGTGGCTGAAGTAGCCGAGCGTGGCCATCGAGACAGCGTGTTGGCGGGCCGCGCGCGAGAGCGGGGCTGCGACCTTCAGGCGACGGAGACCGTGACCCGACCGGACGGCGTTGATCTTCGAGACGATGGCCGAGTTGAGGCTCCGGCTCGCGGTCACGTCCGCCGGGGCCGCGCTCGCCGGCCCAACGAGCGCCGCCGCGACGGCGAGCGACAGGGCAAGAACCACGAGGCCGCCGGGTCGGCGTCTCTTCCGCATCACAAGTTCCACGCGCGGCCGAGTATAAACGCCAGCGCGGAGCGACAAGGGCCGTGCGTGCGTTTCGTGGCACCTTGGCTACAGTTCCCGGGGTGCGTTGGCTCAAGCTCGCAGCGGTGTACGGGGTCGCGGTGGGACTGGCCGCGGGATGTGGCAGTGACGAGCGGGATGGAGCAGCTGTTCTCGCGGACGGTGGTCCAGCCATCGCGCGGCAGAGTCTCGAGCTGCCTGTCCTCCCGTCTCTCGAGCTCGCGGCCCGCGCGCTGCCGGCCGCGGTCGTGCTGCTTCCGGAGACCGCGTGCCTGGAGGGCGATGTGAAGCGCCTGCGTTCCCGGCGGGCGGCCTATGCTGCCATCGCGACGGGCCCCACCGAGGCGTTCGCGCGCCCCGGGGGGGATGTGCTGTATCGGTTCGAGCGGCTCAATGTGAACGGCGTGCCGACGGTCTTCGGCGTGCTTGCGGTCGTGCTCGGATCCGACTGCCAACCGGTGTGGTATCGCGTCCAGCTTCCTGTTCGCCCCAACGGCGCCGTCGGCTACGTGCGGGCCGCCGCCGTCGAGGTGGCCCGGGTGACGACCCGTATCGAGGTGGACCTGTCGGAGCGCCGGCTTGTCTTCTTCCGGGAGGGCCGCCGGATGCTCCGGGCCAGGGTCGCCGTCGGCGCGTCGATCACGCCAACGCCGACCGGCAAGTACTACGTCAATCAGAGGTTGACAGCGCCGGATCCCTGGGGCCCGTTCGGTCCCGCGGCGCTCGGGATCAGCGCGTTCTCACCCGTGCTTCAGGAGTGGGCGCAGGGTGGCCCGATCGCGATCCACGGCACCAACGACCCCGGGTCGATCGGACAGGCAGCGTCGCACGGCTGCGTGCGCGTCCGCAACGACGTCCTGAACGTCCTCTTCCGGCAGGTTCCGGTCGGTACCCCGGTCGTGATCCGGGCGTAGCCACCGTGTCTCACGTGCTCGCGGGCGTGTAGACGCTTCCGTCCGGAAGCTCGACCCGGTCGAGTCGTGCGTACACGATCCAGCGCTGCGAGGCGCTGTAGAGGGGGTGGCAGGCCGAGAGGACGAGCGTCTCGTACGGACGCGGCTCGATGACGCTCCAGTCCTCGTCGTCGACGATCTCGTGCCCGACGACCCGGTAGCGGAACGTGCCGTAGGCGAGCTCGAGCACGACTTCGTCGCCGGCCTTCAGGCGATCGATGTGGCGAAACGGCGCGCCGAACGTCGTCCGGTGGCCGGCGATCGCAGTGAGCGTCCCGAGGCCGGGAAGCGACGTCTCCGGATAGCGGCCGGGGCCGCGGGACAGGTCGGCGCCCCACCGGGTTCCATTGACGAACACGGGGTCGATCTCGAGGCGCGGGACTATGAGACGCCCCAACGGCTGTCCGGGCTCGAGCGTTCGGTAGATTCGATCGGCCGCCTGGCGGATCTCCGCCTCCGGATCCTCCGCCTGAGGCTCCTCCGCGTCTGGCGGGGACGGCTCGGTCGGCGCGGATCCGGTATCCGCGGGCGGTGAGGGGGCGTCCGGCACGGGCTGGAGGCCGGCCGCCTCCCGCTGCTCGGCAAACACCCGGTCGAGCTCCCCGGCGAGCTCGTTCTGCTTCCAGCGCGCGTAGAGATCGGTGACAGGATCACGCCAGAGGTAGATCGTGGCTCCGTAGACGAGTGCCAGGATGCCGAGCGCGATCAGGATCGTGCCCAGCCGGTGGCGGAAGCGCGCCATCCGCCAACCATAGCTGGAGGCGCGACGGCTCTACTGCTCAGCCTGGATCCACCGACATGCGTGACCACGGGGCGTTCGGCTGG
>CAYJLE010000007.1:0-5623 GCA_964370985.1 uncultured Gaiellales bacterium
GTCAGACCCCTTGATACGAGCGGACTCAGATCTCGCGGCCTGATCCGCACCGGAAGCCGCATCGCGGAGGGGAAGACAGCCCGGGGTCTGACCCCTCGCGAACCCCCTGCACAGGCGGACGGGCATGGCCGCAACCGACCTGCTCAGGCCCCGCACCTCGCTTAGCCCTCGAGGCGCGCGAACGCCTCATCGACGAGCCGGGGCATGTCGGCCCAGATGTTGTCGGAGCCGAGGACGACCGCGATCACCGAGTGCTCGCCGCGCCGCACGGCGACCGCCAGGCAGCCGCCGGCCAGGGTCGTGTAGCCGGTCTTGACGCCGTAGGTGCCCTCGTACGTCCACAGCATCTTGTTGTGGTTCACCCACTCCTTCGCGTACGTCGGCGGCGGCCAGGAGACGCGCCTGACGCGGGTGCGCACGATCGACGCGAAGACGGGGTTCTCGAGCGCCTGCCGCGCCACGATCGCCTGGTCGCGCGCGCTCGAGAGATTCGTGTCGTCGTTCAGCCCGGACGCGCTGCGGTACGTCGTGTCGGTCATGCCGAGCTCCCGCGCCCGCTCGTTCATCAGCCGGTAGAACCGGCTGATCGAGCCGCCGCTCGCGCCGTAGGCGAGCGTCTCCGCCGTGTCGTTCGTCGACTCGAGCAGCGCGGAGTAGAGAAGCTGCTTGCGCACGTACCAGCGGCCAGCTCTGAGCCCCTCGAGGTTTGGCTCGACGCGCGTCGCCTCCGCGGGCACCCGCACCTTCCGGGCAAGCTCGCCGGCTTCGATGACCAGGAGCCCCGTCATGATCTTCGTGAGCGACGCGACCGGCAGCGGCTGCCGCTCGTGCCGCGCGACGAGGATCTGCCCGGTTCCGGCGTCGAGGGCGATAAAGGCGCGCGCGGTCAGCTTTGGCCGGAGCTCGACCTCGTGCGCGTCCGGCCCGTAGAAGAGCGGCGCGAGCGCCTGCTGGGTCTCGGGCTCCTCCACGAGTGGGGCGGTCGCCGGCGACTCCGTCGCCGTCTCGAGCACGCCCGCGGACGACGCCGGTGGCGTCGCGCTCGCAGCCGGCGGCTCGTCGTCGCCCCCGAGCGCGAGCGGGAGGCCGACGCCGAGGCCGGCGGCGACCAGCACGGCGAGGAGAGCCAGGGGCCGGCGGACTCTCACGGCCAGTACCATAGGCGCCCGTGCGGGCGATCGTGACCGGAGGCGCGGGCTTCATCGGCTCGCACGTCGTGGACGCGCTCCTCGCACGGGACGACGAGGTCGCCGTCCTCGACAACCTGGCGAGCGGTCGCCGGGAGAACGTCGACCCCCGGGCCGAGCTCGTCGAGGGCGACATCCGCGACGCGGCGACCGTGGACGGGCTGTTCGATCGCGTACGGCCCGGTGTCTGCTTCCACCTCGCCGCCCAGGCCGACGTGCGCGTGTCGGTCGCTCGGCCCGACTTCGACTGCGAGGTGAACGTGCTCGGCACGCTCCGCGTGCTCGACGCAGCCCGGCGCGCCGGCACCCGCCTCGTGTTCGCGTCGACCGGCGGGGCGATCTACGGGGAATGCGAGCGGCCCGCCGGGGAGAGCTCCGCGAGGCAGCCGCTCTCCCCCTACGGCACCGCGAAGCTCGCGGCCGAGGAGTACCTCGCCACGTACAACCGCCTCTACGACTCGGGCCACGTGGCGCTCCGATTCGGCAACGTGTACGGGCCACGCCAGGACCCGCACGGGGAGGCCGGGGTGGTCGCGATCTTCCTCGGCCTGCTAGCGAGCCGCGGCGCGCCGACGGTGTTCGGAGACGGGAGCCAGCGGCGCGACTACGTGTTCGTCGCCGACGTGGTGCGCGCGGCGCTCGCCGCCGCAGGCCGCTCCGGCGGCGTCTTCAACGTAGGCACGGGCACCGCCACGTCGGTGCTCGAGCTGCTCGACGCGTGCCGCCGCGTGACCGGCGTCGACGGCTCGGCGACGCACGCGCCCCCGCGTGAGGGCGAGCTCGCCCGCAGCGTGCTCGACCCCGCCCTCGCCGAGCGCGAGCTCGGGTTCCGACCGGCCGTCTCGCTCGACGACGGCCTGCGGGCCACGTGGGAGTGGGTGCTGCAGAAGGAGCAGGCCTAGCCGCGGCGAACTCACGCGACCGTGGACGCTCCCGCTCCGGCGCTCGCATCCTTCTCTTACCCCGAGGCCCCCTCGCGCTGGCGCCGGGCCGCGCTCCTCAGCGCCGGCATTGCCGCGCTCGAGCTCGTGGCGCTCGTCGTGATCGCGCTCGCGTTCGTCGCGAAGCCGTTCGCAAGCGACGCCGCGTCCAAGCAGCCGGCCGCCGCCCCGGCGGCGAAGGTCGCCGACGCGCAGGCGAAGCCGGCGTCGGTCGCGGCCGCCGAGGAGCCCGCGGTCGCGAAGCTGACCCGCGCCGAGACGGCGGTGCTCGTCCTGAACGGGAACGGCGTCTCCGGCGCGGCAAACGCCGCCGCCGAGCGCGTGCGTGGCCTGCGCTACCCGATCGCGGCCGTCGCGGACGCGTCGCGCCGGGACTTCCCGCGAACGATCGTGATGTACCATCCCGGCCTCCGCGGCGAGGCGCTCCGCCTCGCCCGCGACCTCGGCCTCGAGCCCGGTCGTGCGGTTCCGCTCGACGGACTGCGCACCTCCCAGCTTCGCGGCGCGAAGCTCGTGCTCGTCGTCGGCGGCTAGCCCCGCTGCCAGCGGGTAGAATTCCCTGCACAGGGCCGGAATCGGACGGACCGGTCGTGTCCGTCCGACCTTCGCGCTACCTTGCGCAGTCCGTCCCCGCGACCGGGGCGCTCGAACGCACAACGTAGTCTTCGGGGAGGAGCTTCACGATGTCGGCCGTGGATCGGACACAGCACGCACCCGTAATAGCGGACGAGGACCTGCGCAACGCCGTCGCCGATCCCGCGCGCACGTGCAGCGTCAGCCGCTACTACACGATCCCGGGCCGCGACCCCTTCGACGAGGTCGAGTGGGAGGTCCGCGACGCGCTGATCCCGGGCAAGGACGGTCCGGTGTTCGAGCAGCGCGGCGTCGAGTTCCCGCGGTTCTGGTCGCAGACCGCCACGAACATCGTCGCCCAGAAGTACTTCCGCGGCAAGCTCGGCTCGCCGGAGCGCGAGTCGAGCGTGAAGCAGATGATCGGCCGGGTCGTCGACACGATCACCGGCTGGGGCATCGAGGGCCGCTACTTCGCCGACGACGGCGACGCGGAGGCGTTCCGCGCCGAGCTGAAGGCGATCCTCGTCAACCAGCTCGCATCGTTCAACTCCCCGGTCTGGTTCAACGTCGGCTTCGAGGAGAAGCCGCAATGCTCGGCGTGCTTCATCCTCTCGGTCAACGACTCGATGGAGTCGATCCTCGACTGGATCCGCCGGGAGGGGATGATCTTCCGCGGCGGCTCCGGCGCGGGCGTCAACCTCTCGCGGCTGCGCTCGTCGAAGGAGCAGCTCTCGAAAGGTGGCCACGCGTCCGGGCCGGTCTCGTTCATGCGCGGCGCCGACGCGTCGGCGGGAACGATCAAGTCGGGCGGCAAGACGCGGCGTGCGGCGAAGATGGTCGTCCTCGACGTCGACCACCCCGACATCGAGGAGTACATCTGGTGCAAGGCCCGCGAGGAGGAGAAGGCGCGGGTGCTCGCGGCCGCGGGCTACGACATGTCGCTCGACTCGCCGCACTGGGCGTCGATCCAGTACCAGAACGCGAACAACTCGGTTCGCGTCACCGACACGTTCATGGAGGCCGCGCGCGACGACGGGGATTGGAGCCTGACGGCGCGTACCGACGGAACCGTGCTCTCGACCACGAGGGCCCGCAGCCTGCTCCGTCAGATCGCCGAGGCTGCCTGGCAGTGCGCCGACCCGGGCGTGCAGTACGACACCACCATCAACGCGTGGCACACGACCCCGAACTCGGGGCGGATCAACGCGTCGAACCCGTGCTCCGAATACATGCATCTCGACGACTCCGCGTGCAACCTCGCCTCGCTGAACCTGATGAAGTTCCGCCGCGAGGACGGCGAGTTCGACGTGGAGGCGTTCCAGCACGCCGTCGACACGATCTTCCTCGCGCAGGAGATCATCGTCGGCTACTCGAGCTACCCGACGCCCGAGATCGAGCGCAACGCGAGGGCCTACCGCCAGCTCGGCCTCGGCTACGCAAACCTCGGCGCGCTCCTGATGGCACGCGGGCTCCCGTACGACTCCGACGAGGGCCGCGCGTACGCGGCCGCGATCACGGCGCTGATGACCGGTCGCGCGTATCGCAAGTCGGCCGAGATCGCTGCCCGCATGAGCCCGTTCGCGGGCTACCGGCCGAACGCGGCCGCGATGCTCGGCGTGGTCGCGAAGCACCGCGCCGCCGTCGGCAACATCGAGCACGCGCACGCGGTCCCCGCCGATCTGCTCTCTGCCGCCCGGAAGGCGTGGGACGACGCGCTCGACCTCGGCGAGGCGCACGGTTTCCGCAACGCGCAGGCAAGCGTTCTTGCCCCGACCGGCACGATCAGCTTCATGATGGATTGCGATACAACCGGGGTCGAGCCGGACTTCTCGCTCGTCAAGTCGAAGAAGCTCGTCGGCGGCGGCGAGATCACGATCGTCAACGGCACGGTGCCGATGGCGCTCGAGAAGCTCGGCTACGCGCCGGCGGAGGTCGACCAGATCGTCGCCTACATCGACGATCGCAACACGATCGTCGGGGCGCCGTTCGTGAAGACGGAGCACTACCCCGTGTTCGACTGCGCGATCGGCGAGCGGGCGATCCATTACATGGGGCACGTGAAGATGATGGGCGCCGTACAGCCGGCGATCTCTGGTGCGATCTCGAAGACCGTCAATCTGCCCGAGCGGGTCACCGTCGACGAGGTCTCCCAGCTGCTCATCGAGGCCTGGCAGCTGGGCGTGAAGGCGATCGCGATCTACCGCGACAACTGCAAGGTCGCCCAGCCCCTGTCCGGGAAGGACATCGGGGCGGCGGCTTCCCTGCTCGGCAAGCCCCGGCGCCGCCGGCTCCCGGACGACCGCACCGAGGTCGGCCGCAAGTTCCGCGTCGGCGACTACGAGGGGTACATCCACGTCGGCCTGTTCGAGGACGGCACCCCGGGCGACATCTTCGTGGACATCGCGAAGGAGGGCACGACCCTCGCCGGCCTGATGAACTCGTTCATGATCTCCGTCTCGCTCGGCCTCCAGTACGGCGTGCCGCTCGACGTGTACGTGTCGAAGTTCAGCCACATGCGCTTCGAGCCGTCGGGGATGACGAACGACGCGGACATCCGCGTCGCGAAGTCGCTCGTCGACTACATCTTCCGCTGGATGGGGAAGAAGTTCCTCGACACGGACACGCAGCAGCAGCTCGGGATCATGAGCCCCGAGGTGAAGGCCCGGCTTGCCGAGGCGCACGATCTGCTCGAGAACGGCGGCACCGCCTCGTACACGCCGCTGGCGGCCCCGGCCGGTCAGACGGCGCTCTTCAACGCGTGGGAGGACGCCGTCGAGTGCTCCAAGTGCGGCGGCCGGATGATCCGCACCGGCTCCTGCTACACGTGCCGCGACTGCGGCCAGAACACCGGCTGCAGCTGAGCCGGGGGGGGGGGGGCGGGCCCGCCCCCCCCCCCCCGCGCCGCGCGCCCCCCCCCCGCGG
>CAYJLE010000007.1:5633-14498 GCA_964370985.1 uncultured Gaiellales bacterium
CCGTTGTGCGGGGTTTGCTGAGCCGCCCGGCTCGCGGCCCGCGGGGCGGCTCAGCTCGCCCAGGGGCCGATGCCGGTGACCCGCTCGACGGCGATGCGCATCACGTGGCCGGGAGGCGGGTCGTCCATCGGCGGGAACTTGACGTCCGGGCCGAGGTAGACGCGGGCGAGGCGCTGGAGCAGCTCGGGTGCTCCGCCCTCCTCGAGCCGGGCGCGCCCGTAGACGACGAGGTACTGCATCAGCCCCGGTGGCTGGATGGCCGTGCCCGTGATCGAGAGGGCGACGCGCGGGTCGCGGCGGACGTTGCGAAGCTTGCGCTGCCCCGCGGACAGGTGGGCGGAGACGATCTCGTCCCCGGCGAGGCCGACCCAGATGCCCGTCACCTGGGGCGAGCCGTCCGGGTTGACCGTCGTGAGGTGGGCGAGCTGGCCGGACTCGATCAGCTCGCGCGCGCTATCGGGCAGCTCCACGGGCGAAGGATCTCGCACCAGCGGGCCCGGCGCAAGCGCAGCGGCGACTACCCGAAGACCTCGGGCGGGCTCTGCGAGCGGTAGCGGAAGACGCCCGTCAGGTCGCGGCCGCGGACGGTGCCCCACGAGTGGTAGGTGATCCCCCAGGAGTCGATCATCGAGCGGTCCGGGAAGACGCACACCTGGAGCACCGGGTCGACCTCGTCGGTGGCGGAGACCCAGCCGCCGCCGGCGCCCGGGCGACCGAACGTCTCCGTGCCGCCGAGGTTCGCGCAGTGGATCGAGGCGGGATTCGGGCCACCGGGAATGTCGCCGACGGGCGGCTGCGTGAGGTAGGCGAGCGCGGCGAGCGTCGGCTCCGTCGCGTACAGCGTCGCGAGCGAGACGAAGATCCGCGAGCCGTCGCTCGCAGACTCGAAGCGGCAGAAGCGGGCGGAGCCGGCGAGGCGAAGCGCGCTCGGGTCGTTCGTCCCGAGCGCCGGGTAGCGGGTCTGCACCGTCCCGCCCTTGCTCCGGCAGTAGTCGGCCGCGGTTGGCGTCGCCTCGCCGGCCGCCGAGGAGTCGCTGTAGGCGGCAATCAGGATCCCCGCGACGGGGAGCGCGACCACGAGCGAGAGCCCGACCGCAAGGCGCTGCAGCGTGCTCCGTCCAGGCCTCCCCTTCACACCGGAAGTCTCCGCGCACACCGTACGCCTCACATCGGGGGGCTCGCTGAACCGGGCTTCGGCTTCTTACGGATCTCACGGGTCGCGGCGCTTGCGCCCATTGCCACGATCGCGTAGCCTGGACGCAGGGGAGCGCGGCGAAAGGCCATGCCGGAGGAGGTCACAGATGAAGGAGAACGTCTCGATCGCGCGATCGTTCTACGACCACTGGAACAACCGCGACTTCGACAGAGCCGCGGCGATGTTTGCGCCGGACAGCGAGATCGTGCTGGTCGGCCACAACACCCGGCTCACCGGCCCGGAGGGAGCGACCGAGCTCGCACGGATGTGGGCGGACGGGTTCCCGGACGGGAGGGTCACGATCGACCGTACGTGCGCCTCGGGCGACTGCGCCTGCGTCGAGATGACCGGTCGCGGAACCCACACCGGGACGCTGCGCTCGCCGGGCGGCGACATCCCGGCCACCGGCCGCTCGGTGGAGCTCGAGATGTGCGACGTGTTCGAGATCCGAGACGGGAAGATCGTCTCGTTGCGAAGCTACCTCGACTCGGGCGCCATGCTCGCGCAGCTCGGGCTGATGCCCGAGCCGCAGGTGGCCGCGACAGTCTGAGCGCCCCGCCTTCGCGGGGCGAGCACCCCAACCGGTCCGAGCCGTGCTCCCCGCTCACTCAGGCCGCGCCGCGCAGCACGAGCCGCTGGCCGTTCATGGTCGCGGCAGCGTCCGAGAACAGGTAGGCGATCGCCTCGGCGATGTCCCCGGCCGGGGTGAACGTCGCGAACGACTGCTCCGGCCGCTCCGCACGCAGTTCCGGGGTGACGACCGCCCCGATCACGACGACGTTCGCGGTCGACCCGGTGCCCCTGAAGCGGTCGGCGAGCGCGAGCGTCCACGCCTCGGCCGCTGCCTTGGCAGCCGCGTAGGCGGCCGAGGCGTGTGAGGGCGCCTGCGCCTGGCCGGAGGAGACGATCACGAAGCGGCCCCGGCCGCTCGCGAGCAGGTGCGGCGCGAACGCGCGGCTGACGTTCTGGGTCGTGCGCACGAGCAGGGCGGCGAGAACGTCCCAGTCCTCGGCTGCCGACTCCTCGATCGGGGAGCCGCCACGGTAGCCCCCCACCAGGTGCGCGACCGCGTCGACGCCGCCGTGCTCGGCCGCGAGCCGCTCCGCCCAGACGCGGGCGGCCGTCTCGTCGAGCAGGTCAATCTCCTCGACGTCGGCGCCGCCGAGCTCGGCCGCGAGCGGCGCGAGGTGCCCCGCGTCCCGGCCGGCGAGCGAGACGGCCGCCCCGCCGGCGGCCAGCCGGCGGGCCACGGACGGCCCCAGGCTGCCGCCCGCACCCGGGATCGCGATCACGCGGCCCGCTAGATCGGCCATCGCTCCGGATGTTAGCGGCGAGCGGCCGTTGCGCTCAGCGACCCGGCGCGGCAGCGGCCGCGAGCGCCCGGCCCCATTCCCGCGCCCGCTCGAGCTCGCCCTCGTGGAGCGGGCCTGCCATGTCGTCGACGATGAAGCTCTCCGGGTCGGCCACGACTTCGAAGCCGTGCCTGTCGAGACGCCGCGCGATGCCCTTCGCGGCCGAGCCGGTCACGAGCCGCGGCTTGCCGACCCGCGTGTCGAACGCGGCCGCTCGCGCCCCGTCCACCTTCCCGAGCCCGTCCAGCCACGCGCGCAGCACCGGGCCCTCGAGATCGCCCTCGAAGCGGTGGTCGGGGTTCTTGTGCGCGTCCTCGCTCGCCGCCACCATCGACCGGTGCGAGGCCAGGCCGTGGACGTGGGTCGGCCCGCCCACGACGAGCAGCCCGGCCCCGGCAAGCGTTTCCCCGCTGGCCTCGGCCACCGGCCGCACCTCGACCTCGGTCGCCTCGCCCAGGCCCTCCGCGACCGCCTCGGCGACCTCGCGCGTGTTCCCGAAGGCGGATTCGTACACCACGAGCGCTCTCATCGACCTACCCTCCATGTCTCGCTTATTGCGCGAGCATGCCCGCCGCCCTCGCGCCGCGCATCGGGGCCGGCACCGAGTCCGCTGCGGGTTCCCCGCAAGGCTGCAGCCCGCGCGCGTCGAATCCGCAACCATGTCTCGCGTGAGACGCCTCGCCGTCCTCGGCTTCGCTCTCCTCGCCGCCGTACTGCCCGGCCCGGCTCAGGCGGGAGACCTCGACCCCTACCGGGGCCTCGGCACATGGATCGACATCTACGACGCGGGCGTCTGGCGCGACCCGGAGGCCGCCGCCGTGGCGATCGCCGCGCGCGGCGTCCGCACCGTCTACCTCGAGACCGCGAACCACCGCCAGAAGACAGCGATCCTGCGCCCGGCGCTCGTCGGCCGCTTCGTCGAGGCAGCCCACGCGCGCGGGCTCGCCGTCGTCGCCTGGTACCTGCCCGGGTTCCTGAAGCCGAAGGTGGACGTGAGCCGCTCGCTCGCCGCGATCGGGTTCCGCACGCCTTCCGGCCAGAGCTTCGACGGCTTCGCGCTCGACATCGAGGCGACCGACGTCCGCGACCCGGCACTGCGCACGAAGCGGCTCCTGCGCGTCGCGCGAGACCTCCGGGCCGGCGCCGGACCCGGGTACGCGCTCGGCGCGATCATCCCCTCGCCGCGCGGCCTCGAGCTCTCGCCCGGGGTCTGGCCCGGCTTCCCGTACATCGGCCTCGCTGCCAGGTTCGACGTCTTCCTGCCGATGGTCTACTTCACCTACCGCACGCGTACCGAGCGCGAGACGCGCGACTACGTCGGCGAGGCGATCGCCGTCCTGCGCCGCGAGGTCGGCGACCCGGACGTCCCGATCCACGTGATCGGTGGTGTCGCCGACCGCGTCCGCCGCGGTCAGGTGCGCGGCTTCGTGGACGCGACGTGCGCCGCGGGCGTGCTCGGAGGGAGCCTCTACGACTTCGAGACGACCGCGGGCCGCCGCTGGACGCAGCTCTCGCGGCTCGCCGGCTGTACCGGCTGAGCGGCGTGGCCGGCGTCGGCGCTGGCCGGCCCTAGAATCGGACCGTGGAGCGAGACGACGACCTGCGCGCCGCGTGCTTCCTCGCGCTCGATGCGCTCCGCGCGCAGCTCGGCGACGAGCTTCCGTACGCGGCGGTGCTCGAACAGGGCTTCGTCTTCCGGGGCGGACGCGTGCCCTTCCTCAATCGTCAGAAGGGGATCTACCGGGCGGCCGCGCAGCGCGGACCGGCCGCACTGTCGATCAACACCTCGTTCCGGTCGCCCTACGACGATGAGGAGACACCGGGCGGATTCCTCTACGCGTACCGAGCTGGGCAGGTCGACCAGCCGGATAACAGGGCGCTGCGCGCCGCCTTCGAGCTCGGGGTGCCCCTCGTCTACTTCGTCGGGACGCGGCCGGGCTGGTACAGCGCCGAGTATCCGTCGTACGTGAAGGAGGATCGCCCGGGCGAGCGCCGTGTCCTCGTCTCGCCCGGGGTGATCGACCTCACGCTGCCCGAGCCCGCACCGGTTCCCCTCGAGGACGAGCTCTCGCGCCGCTACGCCGTCGGCCAGACCCGGGCGCGCCTCCACCAGGCGCGCTTCCGCGGGCTCGTGCTGCCCGCCTACCACGAGCGCTGCGCGGTCTGCCTGCTGCGGGAGGTGCGGCTGCTCGACGCGGCCCACATCGTCCCCGACGCCGACCCGGCGGGCTCGGCCGCGGTCACGAACGGGCTCAGCCTGTGCACGATCCACCACCGCGGGTTCGACCAGGATCTCGTGGGGATCTCGCCCGACTACGAGGTGCGCGTGGCGAGGCGGCTCCTCGACGACGAGGACGGGCCGATGCTCGACCTGCTCAAGGGCTTCCACCGCGCGCGGATCGAGCTGCCGCGTCCGGCGGCGAGGCCCGATCGCGAGCGCCTGGCCGTCCGCTTCGAGCGCTTCTGCGAGCTGGCGGGGAGTTGACGTGCGGGCGGTCGTCTTCGCCGGCGCTGGCGGCAACGAGGTGGTGCGCGTCGAGGAGCGCCCCGACCCCGTCCCGGGGAGCCAGGACGTGCTCGTGCGGGTGCGCTACGCGGGCGTCAACCCCGCCGACACCGCCCAGCGGGCGGGCCACTACCCCGCCCCTCCCGGAAGCCCGCCTGACGTCCCGGGGCTCGAGGTGGCGGGCACGGTCGCGGCGTGCGGGGAGGCCGTGACGGCGTGGCGGCCGGGCGACCGCGTGTTCGGACTCGTCGGCGGCGGCGGGCTCGCGGGCCTCGTCAGCGTGCACGAGCGTTGTGTGGCCCGCGTCCCCGACAGCCTCGACGAGCGGGCGGCGGCGGCGGTACCGGAGGCGTTCGTCACGGCGCACGACGCGATCGCGAGCCAGTGCGACCTGAGGCCGGGCGAGACGCTGCTCGTGCACGGGTCGGCGGGAGGGGTCGGCACCGCCGCTGTCCAGATCGGGCTCACAGCCGGCGCGCGCGTGCTCGGGACGGTGCGCTCCGAGCGCGCGGCCGAGGCGGTCCGGGCGCTCGGGGGCGAAGCCGTCCCGGATGATGGCTTCGCCGAGGCCGTGCTCGAGCTGACCGGCGGGCGCGGCGCCGACGTCGTGCTCGAGCTGGTCGGGGCCTCGCACTTCCCGGGGAACCTGCGCGCGCTCGCGCCGAAGGGGCGGATCGCCGTCGTCGGGGTCGCGAGCGGCGGGGAGATGACGCTCTCCCTGCTCGCGCTGATGCTGAAGCGGGCGACGCTGCGCGGCACCGTGCTGCGCGCACGGCCGCTCGAGGAGAAGGCGCTCGCGGTGCGCGCGTTCGAGCGCGAGCTCGTGCCGCACCTGGGGTCGGGCCGGATCCGCCCGCTCGTCGACTCGGTCTTCCCCCTCGCCGAGGTCGCGGCCGCGTTCGACCGGCTGGACGGGCCCGGCAAGGTCGGCAAGGTCCTGCTGGAGCTGGCCTGACGGGCGTCACCCGATCGAGGGACGCCCGTCACTCGATCGGGGTACCCCGTCCCTCGAACGGGTGAGGTCAGACGGGGCGGCGGACGACCGTGAGGCCCCAGGCCTCGCCGGCCGCGAACAGCTCGTCCGGGTCGACCTCGCCGAGCCAGCCGATGAAGTGGCTCTCGGGGTCGCCGGGTGTCGCGCCGTACACGGCCGGGCGGGTCGCGACCTCCCTGGCGTCACGCGCTCGCTCGGCGCGCTCGAGCTCGGCGAAGCGCTCCTCCGCCGCGGGACCTTCCGCGTAGCCCTTGCCCATCGCCCCAGGGTAGCCGGTAGAGTCGTGCCATCGAACGGCCAGCGCTTCTCCTGATCGACGTCCAGCGGGAGTACTTCGACCGCGGGAGCCCGCTCTGGATCCCCGACGGGGAGGCCGTGCTCGAGCGGCTCGCCGCCCTGCTCGAGGCAGCCCGCACGGGTGGCGCAGGCATCGTCCACGTCCAGCACCACGAGCAGCCCGGCACCGGGGTGTTCGAGACCGGAACGGCGGCGGTCGAGACGATGTCGCAGGTCGCCCCGCTCACGGGCGAGCCGCTGATCGTGAAACACCTGCCGGGGTCGTTCGACGGCACCGACCTCGACGAGGTGCTCGCGCGGCTCGACGCGGCGACCGTCGTGATCGCGGGCTTCATGACCCACATGTGCTGCGACACGACCGCGCGGCAGGCGAACGCGCGCGGCTTCGACGTCGTCTTCCTCACGGACGGGACCGCCACGCGCGACCTCGACGGGCCGGGCGGGCGAACGATCCCGCACGCCGTCGTGCACGAGACGACCCTGGCCGTACAGGCAGACGGGTTTTCGACGCTCGCGGACGTCGCGAGCGTCCGCTCAGCGCTCGCCGGCGGCTGAGTCCGCAGCGGCGGCCCGGCGGGCGAGCTCCTCCTCGACCGCGGCCGGGTCGAGCCCGCGGGCCGCGAGCACGACGTAGCTCGCGAACCAGAGGTCGGCGAGCTCGGAGACGAGGCGCTCGTCGCTCTCCCCGGCCGCCGCCAGCGCCGCCTCGACGCCCTCCTCACCGAGCTTCTGGGCGCACTTCGCGGGGCCGCCGGCGAGCAGGCCAGCGACGTAGGAGCCGTCCGGGCGGGTCTGGGCGCGCTCGGCAACGCGCCGCCAGAGCCACGGGGCGAAGCACGAGATCGAGCCGGTGTGGCACGCGGGGCCAGCGGCCTCGACGCGCAGCAGGATCGCATCGCCGTCGCAGTCGTCTCGCAGCTCGACGACGGAGAGGGTGTTCCCGGACGTCTCGCCCTTCTTCCAGAGCCGCTGCCGGGAGCGGCTGAAGAAGTGTGCGAGGCCGGTCTCGCGCGTGAGGCGCAGCGCCTCATCGTCCATCCAGGCGAGCATCAGGACGCGGCCGCTCGCCGCGTCCTGGACGATCGCCGCTCTCAGCTCAGGCTGCATCGCGCAGCGGGACGCCGAGAGCGGCCAGCTCCTCGCGGAGCGAGACGAGCCGGGCCGGGTTCTCGTGGAGGATCGAGGCGAGCAGAGCAGCCTGGGCGATCTCGAGCGCTTCCGCGACGTGGCGGGCTGTGCCAGCGCCGCCCGACGCGATCACGGGGATCGTGACCGCCTCCGCAACCGCGCCGGTGACGGGCAGGTCGTAGCCCTCGCGCGTGCCGTCCGCGTCGATCGAGGTGAGCAGAACCTCGCCGGCGCCGCGCTGCTCCGCCTCGCGCGCCCACGCCGTCACTTCCCGCCCGGTCGGGCGCGTCCCCGCGTGCGAGTAGACCTCGCCGCCGGAGACGTCGATCGCGACGACGACGGCCTGGGAGCCGAGCCGCCCCGCCAGCTCCGCGATCAGCTCGGGCCGCGCCAGGGCGGCCGAGTTCACGGAGACCTTGTCGGCGCCGGCGTCGAGCAGCGCGGCCGCGTCATCGACGGCGCGCACGCCGCCGCCGACCGTGAACGGGATCGCGAGCCTCTCCGCGACGCGGCGGACGAGCTGCACGAGCGAGGCGCGCTCCTCGAGCGTCGCCTTGATATCGAGGAAGACGAGCTCGTCGGCACCCGCGTCCGAGTAGGCGGCGCCGAGCTCGACCGCGTCGCCGACGTCGCGCAGCCCCTCGAAGCGAACGCCCTTGACGACCCGGCCGGCCGCGACGTCGAGGCAGGGGATCAGGCGGGGCAGCGGCATCAGCCGAGCTCCCGCACGATGCGCTCGAGGTAGCGGGCACCGGCCGCGCCGGACTTCTCCGGGTGGAACTGGACGCCGACGAAGCTGCCGAGCCGCGCCTCGGCCACGATCCCCTCGGACCGGGCCGTCGCCGCGCTCGTCTCGGCGGCGTAGGAGTGGGCGAAGTAGAACGCCTCGCCTCCCGGCTCGACGACCGCCCAGCCGATCCGCGGCACCCGCCCCTCGCGCAGGCGGACCGCGCGCCCGGGCAGCAGCCCGAGGCCCGCAACGCCTCCGTCCTCCTCGGACTCCTCGAGCGCGAGCTGCAGCCCGAGGCAGATCCCGAGCGTCGGGCGGCCGGCCGCGATCCGCTCGCGCAGCGCCCCGGCGAGGCCACGGGCCTCCAGCCCCGCCATCGCGCTCGCAGCCCAGCCCACGCCCCGCAGCACGACGAGATCGGCCGCGAGCACGTCGGCCGGCTCGCTCGTCACTGCGACGTCCGCCCCGAGCCGCCGCAGCGCCACCTCGACGGACAGGGTGTTGCCCGCCCCGTACTCGCAGATGCAAACGCTCGTCATGGTTCCGTCACCATTCCGGCGCACGGCGTCACACACCCGCGCGGATCTCCCCGGGGGTCCCCGGCGGTGGGGGGCGCCGGGGGATCCCCCCCCCCGGCCCCAACCGGCCCCGGCCGGGAGGGCG
>CAYJLE010000007.1:14508-90570 GCA_964370985.1 uncultured Gaiellales bacterium
GGCTGGTGCCGGAGGGCTGGTGCCAGGCACGTGCCTGGCACCAGCCTGGCACCAAGCGAGACGGGGCAAGGCCGGTCACAGGAGGCCTTTCGTCGAGGGGATCCCGGCGCTCTCGAGCCGCAGCGCGACGCGCAGGGCGCGGCCGACCGCCTTGAAAGCGGCCTCGGCGACGTGATGCTCGTCGCGGCCGGTCGCCTCGATATGCAGGCCGAGGCGGCCCGCCTGCGCGAGGCTCTGGAACATGTGCAGCGCCATGCCCGGCTCCCGCTCGAGCTTGCACTCGCACCAGGGCCGGCCGCCGAGATCGACGGACGCGCGGGCGAGCGCATCGTCCATCGGCACGATCGCGTCGCCGTAGCGGGCGATGCCGCGACGGTCGCCGAGCGCGCGATCGAGCGCCTCGCCGAGCGCGAGCGCGGCATCCTCCGCGGTGTGGTGCGGCCCCGTCTCGAGGTCGCCAGCGCCCTCGAGCATCAGGTCGAGCCCGCCGTGGAAGGCGAGCTGCTCGAGGAAGTGGTCGTAGATCCCGTTGCCCGTCGACACGTGCACGCGGCTCGCGCCGTCGAGAGAGAGGCGGATCGCGATCCGCGTCTCGGCGGTCGCGCGCAGGTGGCGAATGCGCCGTCCGCCAGGCTCGGCCACCGGGCTCGGCCGGTCGAGCGCGCGGGCAAGGGCGACGAGCAGCAGATCGTCGTCGGCCTCGTCCCGCACCGAGATCCGGATCGCGTCGGAAAAGATCCGGACGACCGCGCCGGCCCTGAGCAGGGCCTCGCCGACCGTCTCGGGCTCCGCGACCGGCACCAGCACGAAGTTGGCCCGGGAGGGCAGCGGCTCGAGCCCGAGCGCGCGCAACGCGCGCGTCAGGCGCTCGCGCTCCTCGACCACCGGGGTGACGTCAGGCGACGACTGGAGCGCCGCGAGCGCCAGCGCGGCCGAGAGCGTCGAGACCGCGAGCGGCGCCTGGCGGCGGTTCAGCTCCGCCGCCGTGTCGGCGTCCGCGAGCGCGTAGCCGACCCGCGCGCCCGCGAGCGCGTACGCCTTCGAGAACGTCCGGATCACGATCACCCCGTCCTCGATCAGACCGGCCGCAGTCTCCCCCGCGTACTCGAAGTACGCCTCGTCGACGACGAGCGGACGTGCCGTGGGCAGCTCGCCGAGGGCGCCGCTCGGGTTGTCGGGGCGGCAGGCGAACGTCACCGCCGGCCGGTCGGCCGAGATCTCGGCTCCGGCAAGACCCGCCGCGATCCGGTAGAGCGGGTAGGTCGGCTCGCTCGCGATCGCTGCGCGGTCGCCCGGCCCGAGGAACGCGCGCGCGCAGAGCAGGATCAGATCGTCGCCGCCGGCCCCGAGCACGATGTTCCCGGCCGCGACCCCGTCCTTCGCCGCAATCGCGCGCAGGAGCTCGCCGTAGCCACCGTGCGGGTACGTGTTCACCTCCGCGAGCGCTCGGGCGATCGCGCCTGGCCGCGACGAGGGGAGAGGCAGCGGCGACGTGTTGCCGTCGAAGCGCACGAGCTGGCTCGGGTCGAGCCCGGCGCGCCGCGCGAGCTCCTCGGTCGAGGGTGCCCAGCGGTACGCCTGGAACCCGGGCGGAAGCGGGCGCATGGAGCCGACGAGCCCGCCGCTCATCCGAGCAGCCGCTCCACGGGGACGAGCAGGATCGAGGACGCGCCCGCGGCCTCGAGCTCGGGAAGGAGGCGCCAGACGTCCCCGGCCGGCACGAGCGCGTGCACGGCGACCATCCCCGGCTCGGCGAGCGGCAGCACCGTCGGCGCCCGCCCGCCCGGCACGAGCCGGGTGAGAAGATCGAGTGCGCTCTCCGGCGCGTTCATCATCAGGTAGCGGGTGTCGCGGGCGTCGACGACGCTCTTCAGCACGCGCGCCAGGTGCAAGGCGGCCGCGTCCGGCTCCGCGCCACCCACGAGGACGGCCTGAGAGGAGAACAGCGATCCGAGCGAGCGCAGCCCGTTCGTGCGTAGCGTGTTGCCGCTCGAGACGAGATCGACGATCGCGTCTGCCAGCCCGAGCCGGGGCGTGACCTCGACGGAGCCGGTCACGTCCACGATCTGCACCGCCACCCCGTGCTCCTCGAGCAGCTCGCGGGCGAGGCGGGGAAAGACCGTCGCGATGCGCAGCCCGTCCAGACCCGCGAGCGACCTCACGGGAGACTCCTGCGGCACAGCAGCCTGGAGCGTGCAGCCCCCGAAGCCGAGCGCGAGCAGCTCGCTCACGGCGGCGCCGCGCTCACGGACGAGGTCGGCGCCCGTGATGCCGCAGTCGACGACCCCGTCCTGCACGTACTCGGGGATGTCGGCGGCCCGGACGAGCAGCACCTCGACGGGAGCGTTGCGGCACGGGAACGCGAGCGCGCGCTCGCCGGGCTCCTCCGGGCCCAGGCCAGCCTCCTCGAGCAGCTCGATCGCGGGCTCGCGCAGCCTTCCCTTCGCGGGGATCGCGATCTTCAGGCGCTCGTCGAACGGGTCTTCCACCGCTCCAGCGCCAGCCGGTAGCCTCCCTCCCCGTGGCGAAGCCAGTGCGCCACGCGGGTGACCGTCGTCGTCGACGCGCCCGTCCGCCTGCTCACCTCGTGGTACGGCAGCCCCCGATCCACGAGCTTCGCCACCTGCCACCGATGCGCCATCGCCTCCAGCTCCGAGAGCGTGCATAGATCCCGGAAGAAGCTTTCCGTCTCCCCCGGGCTCTCGAGCTCCAGCACGGTCTCGAAGAGGTCTCTGATCTCGTTCGTCGCCCACGTGTGTGACTGCTCCTTCGCCATCCGGCTCGCCTCTCGGTGTTGTTGTATTAGCATAGTAACATGACATCGAGAGGGCAACAAGACCCCGGGGTCGGCTTCCAGGTGATCCCGGCCGTCGATCTGCTGGGCGACGAGGCTGTCCGGCTCGAGCGCGGCGACTTCGAGCGCATCAGCCTGCGGGCCGGCGACCCGGAGGCGCTCGTCCGGCGCTTCGCCGCAGCCGGAGCCGCCCTGATCCACATCGTCGACCTCGGGGGCGCGCGCTCGGGCCGAACCCGGCCCGATGTGATCGCTCGCCTGGCTCGCGCCGCGGCGCCCGTGCCCGTGCAGGCCTCGGGCGGGATCCGCTCGACGGCCGACGCGCTCGCGCTGCTCGACGCGGGGGCGACACGCGTGATCGTGGGAACGGCCGCCTTCTCCGAACCCCGAGCGCTCGAGCGGTTCGCGAGCGCACTGGGCGAGCATCTCGTCGTCGCCGTCGACACCCGGGAGGGGCGGATCGCCGTCTCGGGCTGGGAGCAGGTCACCGACCTCGCCGTCGACGAGGCCGTGAGACGGTGCGCAACGGCCGGGGTCGCCCGGCTCCACTGCACGGCGATCGAGCGGGATGGAACGATGGACGGCCCCGATCTCGTGCTGCTGGCCCGCGTGCGGGAACTCTTCGACGGGACGGTCGTCGCCGCGGGGGGCGTCCGATCCGAGGCCGACCTCGCCAGCATCGAGGCGATCGGCCTCGAGGGCGCGGTCGTCGGCCGGGCCCTCCTCGAGGGCGGGGTACCGCTCAGCGCGCTGGCCGGGCGCTGACGCTACGGGGCCTGCCCGCTGCCCGGCCCGCCCTTGATCCACTCGCGCAGGTCGAACCAGTGGGTACGCCGAAGCGCCTCGGCCACCTGAGGATCCGTGTGCTCCGGATTGAAGACGTGGTGCTCGATGTCCGCGCAGATCGCCACGGTCTCGAGCGGCACATCCCGCAGCGCGACGAGCACCTCCGACGGCAGCTTCGCCTCCGCGACGGTGAAGTGCTTCAGGTGAAGGTCGGGCGCGCTGTCGAGATGCATCGGCCAGTCGGGACAACTACGGGCGCTCAGGGCTCTCCCCTCCGGTCATTGTTACCTTCGCCTCGTGGATCTGCTGCTCGAACGCTCGGGCGCGAGCGCTCCGGGAGTCACGCCCGGAGCCTAGCTGCCACCCCGTGCCTCCTCCCGCTTTCAGCCTACAGAGGAAAGGCGCGCGCGATGCGCGCGGATCGTGCCGGGAGCGTGTCGTAGGCGTGGCGAGACACTCGCGCCGGCCGGCGTTCCGCGCCCGCTCAGGCCGGCGTCGCCCGCCCCGTACGCTCGTGCACGAGCTCGCGCAGGCGGCGCAGCGCGGACGGGTCGGTCTCCGGGAGGACGCCGTGGCCGAGGTTGAAGATGTGCCCCGGCCGGCCGCCGACGAGCTCGAGTATCCGTTCCGCAGCGGCCACGACCCGCTCGAACGGGCCGAGCAGAAGCGTCGGGTCGAGGTTCCCCTGCACACCCCTGCCGGTGCCCGCGAGTGCCCAGCCGCGGTCGATCGGAAGCCGCCAGTCGAGGCCGATCACGTCGCCGCCAGTCGCCGCCAGATCCGGCAGCAGGTGCGTGGCGCCCGTGGCGAAGTGGATCGTGGGCACGTCCACGGCGGCGAGAATGCGAGCCGAGTAGGGCGCGACGAACTCCGTGTAGTCGTCGACGGAGAGGGCGCCGGCCCAGGAGTCGAAGAGCTGGATCACGTCGGCGCCCGCCTCCACCTGGGCGACGACGTAGGCGGCAAAGGCCTCCGCGAGCCTCCCCATCAACGCGTGCCACACGTCGGGCGCCCCGTACATGCAGCGCTTCGTCTCGGCGAACGTCCGGCTCGGCCGCCCCTCGACGAGGTAGCCGGCGACGGTGAAAGGCCCGCCCGCGAAGCCGACGACCGCCCGCTCGGGTGCCAGGGCGGCGCGCACGAGCCGGATCGACTCGAGCGCGAACGGCAGGGCGACGCCGGGCTCGAGCGGCCGTAGCGCCTCGACGTCGTCGAGCCGGCGGACCGGGCGAGCGACCACCGGGCCGACACCCTCGACGAGCTCGACGTCGACCCCCATGCCGAGGCACGGGAGCATGATGTCGGAGTAGATGACTGCGGCGTCGACGCCGTGGGCCTCGACCGGCTGGAGCGTGACCTCGGCGCACACGTCGGGGCGACGGCAGATCTCGAACAGGTCGAGCCCCCGGCGCACCTCCCGGTACTCGGGGAGCGAGCGGCCGGCCTGACGCATGAACCAGACGGGCGTCCGCTCGACCGGCTCGCGCCGGGCGGCGCGAACGAGGAGGGGCTCGACCACCCCGGTAGCCTACGCGCCGGCGGCGGCGGGGCGGCCGGCGCCGAACGACTCGATCGTCCGCCGCAGGCCCTCCTCCAGGCCGATCTCGGGCTCCCAGCCGAGCAGCTCGCGCGCCCTCGTGATGTCGGGGCAGCGCACCTGCGGGTCGTCGACCGGGAGCGCCTCGAATACGATCTCGCTGTTCGACCCGGTCGCACGCAGCACGGCCTCGGCGAGCTCGAGCAGCGTCCACTCGTCGGGGTTGCCGAGGTTCACGGGCGAGTGCTCGCCGCTTCGCGCGAGCAGGTGGAGGCCCCGGATGAGGTCGTCCACGTAGCAGAAGCTGCGCGTCTGGCGGCCGGTGCCGAACACGGTGAGCGCCTTCTGCTCGAGCGCCTGGCGGACGAACGTCGGGATCGCGCGACCGTCGAACGGGCGCATCCGCGGCCCGTACGTGTTGAAGATCCGGGCGATGCACGTGTCGACGCCCTGCTGGCGGTGGTAGGCCATCGTCAGCGCCTCCGCGTAGCGCTTCGCCTCGTCGTAGACGCCGCGCGGGCCGATCGGGTTGACGTTGCCCCAGTACGCCTCCGTCTGCGGATGCACCTGCGGGTCGCCGTAGACCTCGCTCGTCGAGGCAAGCAGGAACCGCGCCCGCTTGAACTTCGCGAGGCCGAGCGCGTTGTGCGTCCCGTACGAGCCCACCTTGAGCGTGTGCAGCGGCAACCGCAGGTAGTCGATCGGGCTCGCCGGGCTGGCGAGGTGGAAGACGAGATCGACGGGCCCGTCGATCTCGACGTGCGCGGTCAGGTCGTGGTTCACGAACACGAACTCGCCGTCGCGGATGTGCTCGATGTTCTGGAGCGAGCCGGTGTCGAGGTTGTCGACGCAGATCACACGGTAGCCCTGCGCCAGCAGGTAGTCGCAGAGCTGCGAGCCGAGGAACCCGGCCCCGCCGGTGACGACGGCGGTGGTCACGCTGCGGCCTTCCTGCGCACGCGGCTCACGACGGGCTCCCACAGGAGGGCCAGCGCGATCCCCGCGATGAGCCCGATCACGGCGCCGACGGCGATCGAGGTGCGCGGGCTGCGCGCGTCGACCTTGGTCGCCGACGCACGCGTCACGACCTGCCCGCGCTCGACCTCACTGGCGAGCGTGAGCGAGAGCTGCGTCTGGGTTCGAAGCTGGACGAGCTGGCCGCGGCGCTGCTCGGCGCCGTCGAGGAGGCCGACGAGCACGAGCCGGTCGGTGGCGGAGAGGGCGGCATCGTCCTCGAGCGCCGCCCGGTAGCGCGCCACGGAGTCCTCGGACTGCTCGAGCTGCACGTCGATGCTCTGGAGCAGGGCCGAGAGCTGCGCGATCTTCGCGTCGGCGTACCCGGAGACCCGCTCGACGACCGCGTCCGCGAGCAGGTTCGCCGCGTCCGCGCTCTGGCGGCGCCAGGGGCCGCGCACGACCACCTCGACGAGGGGGGTCTGCCCGAGCTTGGCGACGGCTCCCGTCACCGGCTTGCTCGAGACCCCCGCGCGCAGCCGGTCGGCCGGCACGTCGACCCGGTCGGCGACGGAGGCCACGACGGAGCGGCTCTTGATCACCTGGTTCACGGTCGACGGATTCGTCTGGAGGCCCTGCACCTGGCTCGTGCCGCTCGGGGAGAGCGGCTGGCCGAGGTAGACGGTCGCCCGGGCCTGGTAGACGGTGCCGCCGCCAAGGGAGACGAGCAGGCCGACGACGATCCCGAGGACGACGGCTGCCGCGACGAGCCACCAGCGGGCGACGATCGCCCACCAGTGGCGGGCGAGGTCGATCTCCTGCTCGTCGGGCGCCAGGCCACTCGCCCCGGGGTTTCGGTCGCTCACGGCCGCGACTGTACCAGGGGCCGGCACGGCGCTCGGGCGGTGGCCGCGGGCGGCGATCGCCTCTACGCTTGCGCTCGATGCGTGGCCCGCTCGCTCTCGGCGTGCTCGCGCTCGCGGCACTCGCGGGCTGCGGAGGCGAGCCGCGCGAGCCCGCGACCGGGTCTGCGGTCGAGGGCTTCGAGCTCTCGGTGGCGGCCGGGGGCGCCACGATCGACGCGCGCTTCGGCTGCGACGGGGACGACGTGTCGCCCGCCCTTGCCTGGCAGGGAGTGCCCGCCGGAACCCGCGAGCTCGTGCTCGTGGTCGAGGACCCCGACGCGGACGGCTTCACCCACTGGCTCGTGTTCGGCCTCTCGCCCGCCGTGAGCTCGCTCCCGGAGGACATTCCCGGGGACAGCAAGCTCGAGAGCCCCGGACCGCTGCGCCAGGGGCGCAATGACTTCGACGAGATCGGCTACGACGGCCCCTGCCCGCCCGAGGGGGAGACGCACCGCTACGCGTTCCGCCTGCTCGCGATCGGCCGCGAGCTTGGCCTGGAGCCAGGCTCGGACCGCGACGCGTTCGAGCGCTCGATCGCCGGCAACGTTCTCGCCGAGGCGAGCGCGACCTCGAGCTACGGGCGCTGAGCCTCGCCGCCCTCCCCGTGCCAGCCGCCCCGCTCGCCCTTGTAGGTGCCGCGGAAGAGGGCCGCGGGCGTGCGAGCGAGGATCCGGAGGTCGAGGAGCAGCGAGCGGTGCTCCACGTACCAGACGTCGAGCTCGATCCGCTCGCTCCAGGGCAGCGCGGCGCGGCCGTTGACCTGCGCCCAGCCGGTCAGCCCGGGCTTCACGTCGAGCCGGCGGCGCTGGCGCGGCGTGTAACGCTCCACCTGGTAGGAGAGGGTCGGGCGGGGGCCGACCAGGCTCATCTCGCCGCGCAGCACGTTCCAGAGCTGGGGCAGCTCGTCGATCGAGAGCCGCCGGAGTAACCGTCCCGATCGCGTGATCCGGGGATCGCCCCGGTTGACGGCGTAGCCCGCGCCCAGCTGCTCGGCGCCGACGACCATCGTGCGCAGCTTCAGAAGCTCGAACTCCGAGCCGCGCAGGCCGACCCGGCGCTGGCGGTAGAGGGCGGGCCCGCGGTCCTCGAGCTTCACGGCGAGGGCGCCGGCGAGGACGATCGGGCCGGTGAGGATGAGCAGGATCGCCGCGCCAGCCAGGTCGAACGCGCGCTTCACCTGCTTCCCTCGGCCTTGTCCCACACGGCCGGGACGTCCGAGCGCACGTAGCGGACGAGCGCGACCGCCGTCGCCTGCGTGACGAGCAGGTAGTAGTAGGCGAGAGCCGCGCCGGGGACCGGCGCACGCAGACGGCCCGCGGCCGCGAGGCCGAGGCCCGCGAGCTGCGCCGCCAGCGCGGCTCGGTAGACACCGCCGCGACCGGCGAGGCCGAGGCTCGAGACGGCGAGGGCGACGTGGGCGATCCCGCTCCCGTAGCGCAGCGCGCGGTGGGAGACGAGCTGGGCCGCGTACAGGGCGGGCACCCCGCGCAGCATCCCTCCCCGGAGCAGCATCAGCCAGCAGTGCTCGAACATCCGCACCTTGCGGCGGTACTCGTCCTCGAGGTCGCGCGAGGGCTTCTCGAACGCCTGCGCGGCCGGCTCGTAGACCGCGCGACGCCCGCGCTGCGCGAGGAGGTACGGAAACGAGAGGTCGTGGCCGAAGCGCGGATCGACCTCGAGGTAGTCGGAGCGGCGCACCGCGTAGATCGAGCCGTTGCCACCGGTCACGGAGCCGAGTGCGGACTCCTGCTCGCGCAGCCAGAGCTCGTAGCGCCAGTAGGCGCCCTCGCGGTTCGTCCCGTCCGCCCGCAGGAGCGAGAGCCGCCCGCAGACGTAGGCGACGTCGGGGTCGGCGAACGGGCGGACGAGCAGCCGCAGGGCGCCGGGGGCCCAGGTCGCATTGGCGTCGGAGAACGCGAGCAGCTCGCCGGTCGTCTCGCGCACCGCGAGGTTCTGGGCCTGCACCTTGCCGCCCCGGGGACAGCGCAGGAGCGATACCCCGGGCCGGCGCGCGGCAACCGCCTCGACGAGCTCATCCGTCCGGTCGGTCGAGGCGTCGGAGGCGACGACGATCGCGAGCCGATCGCTCGGGTAGTCGAGCTCGAGCAGGTTCTGAAGCCGCCGCTCGATCACGTCCTCCTCGTCGTGCGCGGCAACGATCACGGTGACGCTCGGCGTGATGTCGGCCTTGCGCACGGGCCGGCCGCGGCGGCGCGCCAGCGCAGCAGCCGCGAGCGGGTAGCCGGCGTGCGTCCATGCGATCGCACCGAGGCTCGTCCAGAACAGGGCCCGTCCCAGCACCCCGCGAGTCTAGCCCCGCGCGCGCGGGCGGCGACCCTACCGCCGGCGCGCGAATACGAGGGGCGCAGCGAGGACCAGCATCGCGAGAGCGAAGAAGTAGTACATCTGCATGGTCAGGTAGAAGACGTTGGCGACGAGGGTGCCGACGAGCGCGGCCGTCAACCCGTAGCCGAGCGGCAGGACGCGCGCAGCGGCCGGGTCGCCTGCCCCGGCCAGGGCGCGGCCAAGTCGCCGCAGCGCCCCGAGACGCCGGAACAGGTAGACGAGGTAGGCGAGGAACGCCGCCGCGCCGACGAAGCCGGTCTCGGCGAGGACGGCGACGTAGTAGGAGTGCGGCCCCCAGTTCGACTTGCCGGTCACGAACTCGTAGAACGACGAGAACGTGTTCAGCCCGAGTCCGAACAGCGGGTGGCTCTCCAGCACCGGCGGCAACAGGTCGTACAGCTCCAGGTGGACACGGGTCGAGCCCCCGCCGAGGCTGACCCGGGAGCGAAGCACCTGCTCGAAGAAGCCGGTCCGCTGCGCCACGACCGCGCCGACGGCGAGGACGATGACGGCGAGCGGAACCAGCACGCGGGCCGAGAGCAGGTACCTGCGGTACGGGACCGCGAGCATGACAAGGCCGACCGCGAGGCCGAGCAGGCCGCTGCGCGACAGCGTGGTCAGCTCGATCACGGCCAGGAACGCCAGGGTGAGCGCGAGCGGCACGCGCAGCCGGTGGCCGCGCTCGAGCCGCAGGTAGATCGGCAGGAGCGCGAGCAGGGGCACGATCAGCATGATCCCGAGGTGGTTGGGGTCGAGCATGAGCGCGTTCGTCCGGTACACGTTCGCGCCACCCACCGCCCCGTAGACATTGATCCCGCCCCGCTGATAGCTCCCGATCGCCGACAGCACGGTCTGGTCGAGGTTGCGGCCGCTCGTCTCCGCCACGGCCAGCTGGAGCAGCCCGTACGCGCAGTTCGCGACGATCCCGGCGACCAGCCAGCCGAGGGTGCGCCAGTAGAACGTGGGGCCCCGCCGAGCGAGATGCGCGACCGCGCAGCAGAGGAACGCGAAGTGGATCACGAACTTCACGAGCCCCTTCGCGAAGAGGTCCCGGTCGGCGGTCGTCGTCAGGTTGAAGAACCCGAGCAGGTAGACGACCGTGAACACCGCGAGAAAGACCGCGAGCACGGCGACCGTCCGCGGCACGTGACCGTCGCGCCGCGCCGTTCGGGCGATCGCAAACGCGATCACGAACAGGCTCGCCGTGACGTCGGAGATGTTGATGTCGGCGGCACCGGCGGTCCAGCGCACCTTCGCGAGCGTGATCGTGAACACGCTCGCGAAGAGCAGCGCGTCGACGACCGCGGTGCGCGATAGCGCGACGGAGCGCTCGCGCCCGGCTGGCAGCGCCACGCTCACGGGAGCGACTCCAGGATTGCTGCCAGCTCCTCCGCGCGGGCACGGCGCGAGAGGCGTCTGCGCACGTCGGGGGCGAGCGGGGAGCCGTCGAGCTCCCCGGCCCGCCAGCGCTCGACGAGCCCCGAGAGCGCGTCCGCGAGCCCGTCCACGTCGTCCGGCGCCACGACGACGCCCGCCCCGACGTCGCGGAGAAGCGCGGCAGCCTCCCCGTCCGGCGGCACGGCGGCCAGCACAGGGCGCTCGGCCGCCAGGTACTCGAACACCTTGCCGGAGAGCACTCCGCGCCCGCGCCCGTCAGCCTCGGGAATCAGCAGGAGCAGCGCCTCGGAGTCCCGCTGCAGCGCGAGCACGTCGGCACGAGGCAGGTAGGGGACGAGCTCGAGGCGGTCGCCGAGGCGAAGCCGCTCCGCGTGTTCGCGGTCTCTCGAGCGGAAGTCGCCGACGAAGCGCGCCACGACGGAACCGTCGGAGCGGGCCAGCGCCTCCAGGAACGGCCCCGGGTCGCGCCGGCCGAAGAAGCTCCCCGCGTGCGTGATCCGGAAGCGCGGCCCGGGCCGGTACTCGAGCCCCTCGAAGTCCTCGAAGTCGCAGCCGTTCCCGATCACCTCGAGGCGCCCGGCCACGCCGAGCGTCGCCATCTCCTCCGCGATCGCGCGCGACGCGCACACGACAGCGTCCGCGCGCCGCGCGACCAGGCGCGCGAGCGCCCGCTCGCCGCGGACGTCGCGGCGGCGGTGCGGGTGCAGGGCAATCGAGTCCCTGAGGTCGGCGACCCAGCGGGCCCCGGAAGCGCGCCGCGCGGCTGCGCCGGCCAGGTGGACGGAGCCGGGAGGCGAGGTCGTGAGGACGGCATCCGCCCGGAGCCGGCGGGCGAGCCGCACCGCGGCCGGCGCCGCGGTGACGTTCCAGAGCACGCTCGCGTCCGGCACGAGCGCGCCTCGCATGGCGAGGCCCGCGCGCAGCGCGAGCCGCCGGGCGCCCCGGCTCGCCCGCAGCTCCTCGGCCGGCCGGCGCGCCCGCGGCCCGAGGTTGCGAGCGCGGTGCACGGTCACGCCCGGAGGCGAGACCAGCGACGGGTCACGGTGCAGCCACTTCGGGTCGTCGGGGGCGAGCACGTGGACATCGTGGCCGAGCGCTGCCAGGTGGCCGGCCAGCTTGAGCGGCCGCTGGACGCCGGCGCCGCCCGCCGGGGGCCAGTAGAGGCTGACCATGAGCAGTCGCATCCGTCGGCCACGGTACACGCGATCCCGGGCACGCCGGGCCGCCCCTCGCACCCCCGGGCGCGCGCTCCTACGGCAGCCAGGCGCGGGCCTCCTCGGCCAGCTCCCCCGCGGACAGACAGACGCCGCCATGGGCGCGAACCGCCTCGACGAAGCGGAAGTAGAGGCGATCCCAGCCGCGCGAGCTCGCGGGGTCGAACCGGTCGGAGTGCCACAGCACCGAGAAGCCGCCGCCGTGCTCCGCCGCCCAGGCGACGAGCTCGAGCAGCCGCCGCTCGGCCGCGGCGGGCGCAAGCCCGAGGTAGCGCTCCTCGGCGAGCGTCACGTCCATGGCGGCAAGGGGAATCTCGACGAGGTCGAGGGGCCCGCCGGCCGTCGTGTCCCACGGCCGGAACGGGTGGGCGATCCCGGCACGGAAACCCGGCTGGTCGGCGAAGCCGAGGGTGGAGTCGTAGCGGAAGCCGAGCCCGGCGAGCGGGGCCAGGTTGGCGTGCGGGTCGACGCGCAGGTAGTGGTAACGCTGGCCCGCGAGCGCCCCGGCAAGCGCCTCGAGCCGGTTCTTCTCGCCGGCGAGCAGCGCGGCATCCTCCGCGGCCGCGTAGCTGCCATGCAGCCCGACCTCGCCGCCGCCGGCCAGGATCGTCTCGACGAGCAGCGGCCGCAGCCGCTCGTAGACAGCCGGCACGGCCCCGTCGGCCGGACGGGTGTGCCCGGCCATCAGGAAGAACGTCGAGGAGACCGAACGCGCCCGCTCGATCCTGAGGATCCGCTCGAAGCGCCAGTTCGGGTCGGTCCCGCGCAGCTTGTGCAGGGGCACGGCGGCCAGCGCCCGCGTCTCTCGCAGGGCCGGGCCGGGGTGCCCCGCCAGGGCGCTGTCCCGCAGCCGCCCGGCGGCGGCGCGGATGCCGACCCGGGTCCAGCGCCACGGGGTGTCGACGTCATGGGTGAGCGCGACGGCGAAGCGGGCGCCCGCCCAGCGTGGCGGCTCGAGCCGAAGGCGCCGCCGCAGACGCTCGAGCGGCGGGTCGAGCGGGTCGAGGCACGACGCGGACGCGGGGAAGCGCCCGTGGCGGTCGCGGGGGCCCGGCCCGAGCTCCTCGAGCCGCGCCAGGTGGTAGAAGGCCTCGGCGAGCTCGTCCCCGGACGGTCGCTGGCCCCGGTCGACCTGCTCCCAGGCCGCCTCGACGTACGGCACGTCGTCGCCGAGGCCGAGGTCGCGCGCACCCAGCGTGTCGAGGACCCAGCGGGCGCGGCGCTCCACCTCCGCCGGAATCACCGCAGCGACCCCCGCACGGCCCCCACGAGCTGGACGGCTCCCGGGAGCGGGTCGTCGACGGCGAGCACCGCGTCGACGTAGGGAGGGCGCTGGAAGGCCGGGCGGCGCTTCGCCAGCACCGAGATCGCCCAGCGCTTCCCCTCGCCTCGCATCCGCACCGGGGCGGGCCGCTCGCCGAGCAGGTCGCGGTAGGCGATCAGGGGCAGGTCGACGCCGCAGGCGGCGGCGAGCCCGTGCCACTGCCACAGGCGCGGGTTCACCTCCATCAGCTTGTAGCGCCCGTCGCGCGGGTCGCGCTTCAGCTCCACCTGCGAGATGCCGTGGCAGGAGAGCGCACGCAAGAGCGCGAGCCCGGACTCGACCACCTCGTCCACCCACACCGCCTCGCCGACCCGGCAGGTGCCGACGCCCGGCGGCTCCTGGGCGAGCTTGCGGCCGCAAAACAGCCCGAGCGGCTCGCCGTCCTCGGCCAGGTAGCTGCCGAGCGTGTACAGCTCCCCGTCGCCGCCCGGGATGAGCTCCTGCACCATGGGCGCGAACGGCTCCGACTGGGCGTACGCGCGCTCGAGCTCCGCAGGAGACCCGCAGCGGAACGCCTGGCGCTGGAAGCGCCGCTTGAACCCGTCGGGGTCGGAGGGCTTCACGAGCACGGGGTAGCCGACCGCCTCGGCGTGCGCGAGCGCCTCGGCGGGGGAGGCCGGGTGAGCCGTCAGCGGCACCGCCACGCCCGCCGCCTCGGCAGCCTCGAGCTGGCGACGCTTGCTCTGGATCCGGGCGAGCGGCTCGGGCGCCGGGAAAGGGTAGAGGAATCGCTCCTCGAGCTCGCCGCGGTGGCGCGAGAGCGCATTCAGCTCAGGGTCGTGCGTCGGGAAGACGACGGCCGGGCGCCCGATCAGGTCGCCGAGCCGGGTGAGGCAGGCCGCGAACCCGTCCTCGTCGCCGGCGGGGTCGGGGCAGACGAGCGAGAGCGCGTAGCGCGACCGGAAGCCGAGCGCCGACGGCGCGTGGTCGACCGCCACGACCGGCACGCCCGCACGGCCGAGCGAGCGGATCGCCGCGAGCCCGTTCACCCACGCGCTGCCGAGCACGACCGCCGGCGGCCGCGGCCGCGCCCTCAGGTGTGCGGCGAGCCTGGCCGCGAACCGGTCGGTGCTCACCCGGCGGATTGTAGGGAGGCCCCTGCCGGCGAGATCAGCTCGGCCGCGCTCGCCGAGCGGAGCCAGCGGGCGGCGTCACGATACATCCGGCCGCGCTCGCCACGGAACGCGAGCCCGCGCAGCGTGAGCGCGAAGAGGAAGAGCCGCCGCGCCCGCTCTGCCTCGCGCGGGCCGCGGTGCTTGGCGAGGAAACGCAGGTGGCCGCGCAGGTTCTCGCGGTAGAGCCGGCCCCCGTGGGAGGCGCCGCCGACGTGCGTCACCTCGGCCTCCGGGAGAAAGACGACCCGCCAGCCGGCGCGGCGGAAGCGGTAGCACCAGTCGGTCTCCTCGCTGAACATGAAGAAGTCCTCGTCGAAGAGCCCCGCCTCCTCGGTCGCCGCGCGGCGCACGAGCAGGCACGCCCCCGAGACCCAGTCGACATCGCGGGTCGCGCCGTGGTCGAAGCCGCCGACGTAGAGCGGGTTGAGGAGGCTCGAGCGCGGGGCGAGCTTGCGGACGAACAGGTACTCGGTCGCGAGCCGCCAGACGGTCGGGAATGCCCGCACCGACCGCTGTAGCGTCCCGTCCGGGTTGAGCAGGCGCGGTCCGGCAACCGCGACGTCGGGGTTGGCGTCGGCGAACGCGACGAGGCGCTCGACAGCTCCGGGGTGCAGCCAGGCGTCCGGGTTCAGGAGGAGGAAGTAGCGGCCGGAGGCGACCCGCATGCCGGCGTTGTTGCCGCCGCCCATGCCGACGTTCCCCTGCTCGACGAGCCGGGCGCACGGAAAGCGCTCCCGGACGAGCTCGACGGAGCCGTCGGTCGAGCCGTGGTCGACGACAACCGTCTCGAGGCCCCGGACGCTCTCGAGGGAGCGCTCGAGCCAGGGCAGCCCGTCGAGGACGACGACGACCGCGGAGACGTCCACCGTCACGCGCGCGGCGTCCCGGGTAGCGCCGGCCGCGCGCTGCGCCACAGCAGGATCGCCCCACCCGGGAGCGCTGTCGCGATCGTGACCGCGTAGAACAGGAACCCGGTCGCGAAGGCGGCATCGGCGTTGACCCCGAAGCGGTCGAGGAACGCGACGAAGAACGCCTCGCGAACGCCGAGGCCGTTGATCGTGAACGGCACCATCATCACGAGGAAGAGCAGCGGCCCGAGGATCACGTAGACGAGCGGCGACACGTCGACCCCGACCGCCTCGCCGCAGAGCCAGATCGCTCCGATCCGGGCCGCCTGGAGCACGATCGTGAGCGCGAGCACCGCCGTAAGGGCCCGCGGGTGGTTACGGTAGCCGTGCAGGCCCTCGTACACGCTCGAGGCTGGCCCCTCGACGCGCAGCCGCGCGGCGAGACGCCGGAGGAACCCGAGACGCCCCCGGGCCCGCGTCGAGAACATGAGGAAGAAGCCGGCCGCGACCAGCGCGACGGCCACGACCTCGAGCCAGACGAGGTAGCCGATCCCCCGGAAGCGGCCCGCCGCGACGGCGAGGCCCACCGCCACCATCACGAGCGTGCCCGCGGAGCCGATCACGCGCTCGATCAGGACCGCCGCCGCCACCTCCCCGCGACGCCCCGGGTGCTTCCGCCCGTGCTCGACGATCCGCACGGCGTCGCCGCCGATCGAGGTCGGGAGCACCTGCCCGGCGGCGTAGCCGACGAAGTAGAGACCGGTCAGCCAGCCGAGCCGCTCCCGGATCCCCCGCGCCGCGAGCAGGAGCTGCCAGCGCCACGCCATCCCCCAGGTGGTAGCGAGGAAGATCGCGAGCGCGGCCAGGAGCACGAGCCCGTTCGAGCCGCCGACCAGTTCGACCGTCCGACCGACGTCGATCTGCCAGACGAGGTACGCGATCACCGTTCCGGAGACGGCGACCCTGAGCGCGATCCGGGCAGGCCGGGGCAGCCGGCTCATCGGCCCGTGAAGCGTGCGTGCACCCTGCGGAGAGCCTCGATCGCGTCGCGAATGTCTGCGCCCGTGTGCGCCGGGGAGAGCGGCAGGGAGAGCACCTCGGCTCCCGCGCGCTCGGCGACGGGCAGGCGCGGCTGGTCGGGGAAGCGCTCGCGGTAGAACGTCAGCCGGTGCACCGGCAGGAAGTGGATGCTGGTGCCGACGTTCTCGGCGGCGAGCGCGCGCTGGTACTCGTCGCGGGTCGCGCCGGCGAGCGCCGGGTCGATGCGCACCACGTACAGGTGCAGCGCGTGGACGTCGCGCGGATCGCGCGCGAGCGGCGTCACGCCGGGAAGGTCGGCCACCGCCTCGTCGTAGGCGGCGACGTGGGCGAGCCTCACCTCGCGGTGGCGTTCGAGCTTGTCGAGCTGGCAGAGCGCGATCGCGGCGTTGACGTCGGCGAGGTTGGCCTTGAAGCCGGCCCGGCGCACGTCGTAGAGCGCGCCGTCGCCGCGGCGCATGAGACGGAGCTCGCGGATCTCCGCGGCGAGGTCGTCCCTGTCGGTCGTGACGACGCCTCCCTCCCCGGCCGCGACGTTCTTCGTCGCGTAGAGCGAGAAGCAGGTCGCGTCGGCGATCGAGCCGACCTTCCGCCCGCGGTAGGCGCTCTCGACCGCGTGCGCGGCGTCCTCGACGACGAGCCAGCCGCGCTCGCGGGCAAGCGCAAGGATCGGGTCGAGATCGCATGGCTGCCCGGCCAGGTCGACCGGGATCACCGCGCGGGTGCGCGGAGTCGCGGCGGCGGCGACGAGCTCAGGGTCGATCGTCAGGTCGGACTCGCGCACGTCGCAGAAGACCGGGCGGGCGCCAGCGTGGACGATCACGTTCGCGGTGGCGGGCCAGGTGATCGGGCTCGTGATCACCTCGTCGCCCGGGCCGATCCCGCCAGCGACGACCGCGAGCTGCAGCGCAGCGGTCCCGGACGAGACGGCGAGCCCGTGGCGCGCGCCCGTGAGCTCGGCGAACCGCCGCTCGAGCTCGGCGGCGCGCGGCCCGCTGGTGAGCCAGCCCGAGCGCAGAGCCTGCGCGACCGCCTCGACCTCCTCCTCTCCGACCGCGGGCGGCTGGAAGGAGAGGAACGTCTCGCGGACGCTACTGGGCGACGACCTCTGCATCGACAGTCACGAAGCGTACGCACTCCGCCGCGCGCCCGGCCCGGGCGAGCGCGTCCTCCCGGGAGCGGCCGGTGGCGAGCACGAAGCCGGCCCGGTCGGAGCCGCGGCGCAGCGGGCCGAACGTCCAGCCGGGACGGCGGTAGCCGCGCGCCTCCACGACACCGTCGACCTCGAGAGCCCGCTCGAGCCCCTCCACCTGCAAGAGGTCGCCCGGTGCCGCCACCAGAAAGCGCACGCAGGCGCCGCCGCGTGGTCGCGGCTTCGGCACCTCGACCTCCTCGCCGAGAGCCGCAGCGAGCGCGAGCACGTTGAGATCGACGCCGGTCGCGGCAAGGCAGAGCTCCGCGTCGTGGCCACCGCCGAGACGGGCGGCCAGCTCGACCACCCTGGGCCCGTCCGGCCCGAGCACGATCTGCGTATAGGTGGGCCCCTCCGTGATCCCGAGGGCGGCCGCGGCGGGCCCCCCCCCCCCCGCGGCGGGCCCCCCCCCGCGTGCGGGGGCGCGGGGGGGGCGGGCGCCCCCGCATGCGGGGGGCTCGGCGGTGATCCGATCAGTGACCGTGAGCGGGACGAAGCGGCCCCCGATCGAGAACGCGTTGACCGTCACCTCCTGCCCCGGCACGAGCTCCTCGACGAGGCACTGGCGCGAGCGCGAGACGCGCAGGGCCTCCTCGATCGCCCCCGGCAGGTCGCCCGGCGCGTCGACGAGCGAGAGGCCTCGCTGCCCCTGGCGGTCCGGTGCCTTGACGACGCACGGAAACCCGAGGGCACTCGCAGCGGCGGCCGCGCTCTCCGGGGAGCCGGCGAGCGCGTGGCGGGGCTGCGGTACCCCCGCCTCCGCGAACCGCTCGCGCTGGCGCAGCTTCGAGACCGCGAGCGCGGCGGTGTCGGGGTCGAGCGGATGCCGAAGCCCGAGGCGATCCGCGAGCCGAGCCGCGATCGCCACCGGCCAGTCGATCCCGGGCGCTACGATCCCGTCGACGGGATCCGCGCGCGCGAGCCGGTCGAGGCTCTCCTCGTCCTCGGCCGAGACGATCGCGCGCCGGTCCGCGTACTCGAAGCCCGGGGCGGAGGGGTCGCGGTCGCAGGCGATCACGAACAGGCCGCGCTCCCGCGCGGCCCGTAGGAGCCCGAGCTGCGCCGGCCCGGCGCCTAGGACGAGAAGACGTCTGCCTGGGCTCGTAGGACCGGCTCCCACCAGGAGCGGTTGTCGACGTACCAGGCGATCGTGCGCTCGAGCCCGCGCTCGAACGAGGTTCGCGCCCGCCAGCCGAGCAGTCGTTCCGCCTTCTCCGTCGAGCCGATGTGCCGGTCGACCTGGCCGGGCCGCTCGTCGACGTGGGTCTTCAGCGACTCCGGCTTGTCGAGCCCGGCGAGCACGAGGTCCGCGATCGCGGCGACGGAGATGTCGACGCCCGTGGCGACGTTGATCACCTCGCCCGCAGCCACCTCCGGGCCAGCCTCGATTGCCGCCTCGATCGCCTCGGCGTCATCGTCCACGTACAGCCAGTCGCGACTGGCGAGGCCCCGCCCGTGGATCGTCAGCGGCCGGTTCGACAGCGCCTGGGTGATGAAGCGCGGGATCACCTTCTCGGGATGCTGGTAGGGCCCGTAGTTGTTGAACGGGCGGAGGATCACGATCGGCAGCTCGTAGGTGATCGCATACGCGTAGGCGAGGCGGTCGCCGCCCGTCTTGGTCGCCGCGTAGGGACTGCGCGGGTTGAGCGGGTGCTCCTCGTCCATCGGGTCGTGCTCGGAGCTGCCGTACACCTCGCTCGAGGAGATCAGGACGAACCGCTCGACGGGACTCTCGCGGATCGCGTCGAGCAGGATCTGCGTGCCCTCCACGTTCGTCGTCACGAACTCGGACGCACCCTCGAGGATCGACTTCTCGACGTGCGACTCGGCCGCCGCGTTGACGATCACGTCGACGTCGGCGACCACGTCGCGGACGACCTCGGAGTCGCGGATGTCGCCGTGGACGAAGGAGAGCCGCTCGTGCCCGAGCACATCGGCGAGGTTGTCGGTGTTGCCGGCGTAGGTGAGCGCGTCGAGGGAGACCACCTCGTACGGCGTGCGGGCGAGCAGGTGGCGGATCACGTTCGAAGGGATGAACCCGCAGCCGCCGGTGACGAGGATCCGCTTCCTCATCGCCCGCCCGTGCCGGGGGCGCCGAGCTCTCGATCGACCGTGTACAGCGGCCGCCCCTCGACGTCGCGCTGAATGCGGTTCAGGTACTCGCCGACGAGCGCCATGATGAAGCCCTGGAGCCCGAGCACGCCGAGCACGAGCCCGGCGAGGAAGAGCAGGCCGGGGAAATCGCCGCGGAGCGCCCAGACGACCACCGCCCAGGTCGCGACGGCGACGGCCGCGAGCGTGCAGGCGGCGCCGACGGCGATCCCGGCGACCTGGATCGGCCGGGGCCAGAAGCCGGCGAGGACGTGCAGCGCGAGCCGGGTCAGCCGCAGGGGGGAGTAGCGCGAGCGGTCGCGACGGGCGCGGTGCTCGAGGTCGACCTCGACGACGCTCGCACCGGTCGAGAGGACGAGCGCCTTCGTGAACTTCTGCTTGCCGATCGCGCCGAGCACGGGCTCGACCGCATCGCGCCTGTAGGCGTTGAAGGCGCAACCGAAGTCGGTGATCCCCGCACCGGTGAAGCGCCTGAGCATGCCGTTGATGAGCAGCGACGGCACCGTCCGACCCCACGAGTCCTCGCGGCTGATCCTCCGCCCGCTCGCGACGTCGGCGCCGGCCTCGACCGCCTCGATGAGCTTCGGCAGGTCGGCCGGGGAGTTCTGGAGGTCGCCGTCCATGGTGACCACGATCTCGCCGCGCGCGCGGGCGATCCCCGCGTGCATGGCCGGATGCTGGCCGACGTTCCGCTTGAACCGGACCGCACGCAGGCGCGGCTCGTCGTGGTGGAGCCGCTCGACGACCCTCCAGGTGCCGTCGTGCGATCCGTCGTCCACGACGATCACCTCGAAGGGGCGGTCGAGCTCCGCGAGAGCGCGCAGCGCGAGCCGAACGACCTCCTCGACGGTCCGCTCCTCGTTGAAGACGGGGATGACGACGGAGACGTAGGGTGTGTCCGGGCCGGCGGCGGCGCCGACGGGACGAGACACGAGCTCGATCTGCGTCATGGTCGATTCACCGCTCGGCAAGCGATGCTACCAGCCGCCCCGCCGCTCACGGCGCGCTCGGCGACCGCCACCGAGCGCATGGCACGCGCCGCTCTACACTGGCCGCGTGAGCCGCCCCAGGCCGCCCGGCCGCGATCCCACCGCCACCGCCAGCTGGCGTCTCGCGATGCGCTGGCGCGCAGCGACGCGCGCCAGTCGCGCTCTGCCCGACTTCCTCGTGCTCGGAGGCCAGCGGTGCGGCTCGACCTCGCTGTTCGCGATCGTCTGCGAGCACCCGCGGGTGCTCGCCCCGAGCCACAAGGAGCTGCACCACTTCGACCGGCCTCGCCACGGCGACCTGTCGTTCTACCGCCGTGCCTTCCCGTCGCGCGTGCACCTGCAGGCACGGGCGCGGCGGCTCTCGAGCCGGGTCCTCACGGGGGAGGCCACGACGTACTACCTGTTCCACCCGGCCGTGCCGCAGCGGGTCGCGCGGGCGCTGCCGGGCGTGCTCCTCGTCGCCATCCTGCGCGACCCGGTCGATCGCGCCTACTCCCACTACCAGCTCTCCGTCAGAGGCGGCCGCGAGACGCTGCCGTTCGAGGCGGCCCTGGACGCCGAGGCAGAGCGGCTCGCGGGCGAGGAGGAGCGGCTGGCCGCCGACCCCGCGTACGACAGCCCGGCCCACCGCCATCAGTCCTACGTCACGCGCGGCGTCTACCTGCCCCAGCTCGAGCGCTGGCACGCGTGCTTCCCGCCCGAGCGGCTGCTCGTCCTGCGCAGCGAAGACCTGTTCGAGCGCCCGGCCGAGACGGTGGCGCAGGTGACCGCCTTCCTCGGGCTGGACACCCACCCGGGGCCGCTGCCCTCGCCGCGTAACCGCGTCACCTACGAGCACATGGAGCCCGCCACCCGCGAGCGACTCCGGCGCGTGTTCGAGGAGCCGAACCGCAGGCTCGAGACGTACCTCGGCCGGGAGCTCGGCTGGCAGCGGCCCGGCTGACGAACGGGCTTACGGAGCGTCGAGCTCGTCGACGGGCGCCGAGGCGCGAAGCCGCCGGCGGCGCTTCCACAGAGCGCGCAGCTCACTCAGGTCGGCCCGGCGCAGAGCGCCGGTGGCGACCAGCCCGAGTGGGTAGGCGGCCACGAGCGCGAAGCGCAGCCCGATCCCGAGCGCGCCCCGCTCCGGCACGACCCAGACCGAGAGCGCGAGGAAGCCGAGCGTGACGGCGGCGACGCGCGCCACCCGCAGCCACTCGTAGGCGACCGGGTAGCTGCGCTGGGAGTTCACCCACTGGAGGCCGAACAGGAGCGCGTAGCCGATCACGGTCGTGATCCCGGCGCCGACGATCCCGTAGCGCGGGATGAACCAGAAGTTGAGCCCGACCGTGACCGCGCCCGCCGTCCCTGCAACGAGCGGCGTGACGCGCGTGCGCTTCGAGATCGTGACCCCCACGTTCACGATCAGGTAGGCGCCGTAGAGGAGGATCCCGCCGGCGAGCAACGGCACGACGAGCACCCCGTCGTGGGCGTCCTCGGGGAACGTGAGCAGGATGTAGGGGGCGGAGAGGAGCGTGACCGCCACGAGCCCCCAGCCCGCGACCATCGACCAGTACGTGAACACCTCCCGGTAGGTCTCCTTCGCGACCTCGTCGCCCTCCTCGCCCCTGACCGCGTGGGCGAACGGCGCCCACGCCGTCTGAAAGGCCCCGACGACGACCATCAGCGCCGCTGCGACGCGCCCGGCGGCTGCGTACTGGCCGAGCTCGACCGAGCCCGCGAGGCGCTGGATCTGGATCCGGTCGGCGAGGTTGAGCGCCCAGATCGCGAGGTTCGCGGGCATCAGCGGCAGCGAGAAGCGCAAGAGCTCGCCGAGCAGCTGGCGGTCGAAGCGCCCGAAGCCGACGGTGCGGCGGCGCGCGACGACGAGCCCCGCGTACACGGCGGCGGTGGCAGCGAAGTTCCCGACGAGCAGGCCGACGGCGCCCTGGTCGAGCCAGACGACGAGGATCACCGTCAGCACGGCCGTCAGGGCAACGTTCAGGACCATCACCTGCACCCAGCGACCCGCCCGCCGCTCGATCCGGTAGATCCGGGCGAGAACGTCGTAGTTCATCGTCACCCAGAGCCCGAGCAGGCCCGCCGCGACGACGCCGCGGCTGACGTCGAGCAGCGCCGCGATCCGGTCGAGCAGGAGCGCGCCCGCGACGACGCCGGCGGTGGAGGTGACGAGCACGAATGCGAACACGGTGTGGATCACCGGCGACCAGTCGCCGTCGGGCGACTCGCCGAGGGTGAAGCGGGACATCGAAGCAACCATCCCGAGCCGCAGGACGATCGCGGCGACCGTGACGGCCGCGAGCACGAGCTCGGCGATGCCGAATGCCTCCGTCCCGGCAGCGGCCAGGTAGACGGGCACCAGGAAGAAGCCGGCGAGGCGGGCGAGGATCCCGCCGGAGCCGTACGTCAGCGACTGGCCGATGAGCGCGCGGTGGCGCCCGCCGCGGCTCATCCGCCCGGAATGTCGAGGAGCCGGGCCACGAGCGGGTCGCGGGGCGCCGACACGGAGCGGCGCCGGAGCCCGTAGCCGAAGGCGTGCGCCACCCGCTCGTAGCGCGCCTCGACGAGAGCGAGGTAGGCGCGCTTGCCGGGGTTGCGCTTGCGCAGCTGCCAGCGCTCGAAGTAGCGGTCGTTGACGTCCGCGCGCGGCGTCCGGTCGGCGGCGAAGTTGTCGGGGTTGACGCCGACCGCGGCCTGCCGTCCCGGCGCGTGATCCTCGAGCCCGACGAGCCGGAAGACGCGCCCGAGCACGCCGTCCAGGTCGGCGACGAGGTCCTCGTAGCGGACGAGCGCGACCGTGCGGAGGTGCGGGGCGTCCGCGAGCAGGATCCGGTGGGCGCGAGCCCAGTGCGCGAGCAGCTCGTGCGGCCGCTGGGCGCTCCATTTCTGCGTCGCGCAGGCCACGGCGATCGGGTGGCGGACGACGAACACGAATGCTGCGTCGGGGACGAGCGCCTGGAGGAAGCGGGAGATGACGATGTTCGGCGGCGACTTCTCGAGCAGCACGCGCCGCCCGAGATCCCAGTGCGGCTTCCATTCGGCGAGCACGCGCGCCCGGCTCTCGCCGGAGACGAGCGGGGAGGCCTCGGTCAGGTGGGCCTCCGGCAGAAACGCGAAGCGCCCCGCCTGCCGACCCTTGCTCGGGACCGGGTAGACGCTCTGGAGGTGCTGGCCCTCGTCGGCCGGGACACCGGTGCCCTCGAAGCCGCTCACCTCGGGGTGCTCCGCGAGCAGTCGGGCGAGCATCGTCGTGCCGCTGCGGTGGACGCCCCCGATGAAGAGGTGCCGGTGGGCGCTCGAGCTCAAGCCGCGCGCGCGGGCCGGTGGCCGGCGTCGGCCAGGCCGGGCAGCGGCAGGCTGGGGGCGGGGAGTGCCCCGGGGTCACGGAGGCTGTAGCCGAACGCGCGCACGCGCGCCTCGTAGCGGCGCTCGTAGAGCTCGTAGCGCAGGCGCCGGTGGACGGCGCCGCGGAGCTGGCGCCACTCGTCGAAGTACTTCTCGTTCACGCCGGTGCGAAGCGTCCGGTCGGCCTGGAAGTTGTCGGCGTTGACGCCCTCGGCCCGCTCGCGCCCGGGGGCGTGATCCTCGAGGCCGAGGAACGCGAACACGCGGCCGAGCTGGTAGTCGGGGTCGGCGACGAGGTCCTCGTAGCGCAGGGCGTGCAGCCGTCGGATCCTCGGCGCGTCCTCGACGAGCAGCTCGTGGGCCCGGAGCCAGTGCTCGATCAGAGACCACGGCTGGGTGTGGGGATCCCACTTGCGGGTCGCGAGCGCGTTCGGGATCGGGTGGCGGAACAGCACCACGAAGTACGAGTCCGGGAACAGCGCCTGGAGGAAGCGCGTGCGGATCACGTTCGGCGGGGACTTCTCGAGCAGATACGGGCACGTCGTGTCCCAGAAGCGCGACCATTCGGCGAACAGGGTGCGCCGGTTCTCGTCCGTGACGAGCGGCGAGCTCTCGGTGAGGCGGGCGGCCTCCCGGAACGCGAAGCGCCCCGCTTTGCTGTGGTAGATGTCGGACGGGTAGACGGACTGGTTGTGCTGCCCCTCGTTGGCTGGCCTCGGCGTGCCCGTGAGGGCGCTCACCTCGGGGTGCTCGCCGAGGTAGCGGTAGAGCATGGTCGTCCCGCTCCGCTGGAGCCCGCAGACAAACACGAAGCGATGGCCCTCCAAGACGATCGAGAATCGTACCAGCGCCTCTCGGGGGCTCTGGTAGCATCGGCCCGCGTGGCAGGAGCGACGCTGTGCATACTTGCGGTCGCCGACTGCCAGTCGATCCACACGCTGCGCTGGGCGCGGCGTCTCGCCGACCGCGGGCACGAGCTCCATATCGTGTCGAATCGCGTCGCCGTCCGGCCGGTGGACGTGGCCGGGATGCGCGTCTACGACATCCGCCGGCTCGACGCGACGACCCGCGTGCCCGGCCTGCGACGCTACCGCTTCGGGCCCGCCGTCCGTGCCCTCGCCCGGCGGGTCGGGGCCGACGTCGTCCACGCGCACGGCACCACCCCCTACGCGTGGTGGGCGGCGCTCGCGGACGTGCACCCGCTCGTCGTCAGCCCCTGGGGTCGCGACGTGCTCCTGGACGCCAAGACCGAGCCCGGGCGCAGCCGCTCCCGGGCCGCGTTCGCGGCCGCCGACCTGATCATCGTCAACTCCGACGCGATCGCGCACGCGGCGATCGAAGCCGGCGCGAACGCCGAGCTGATCCGCCACGTGATCTGGCACACGAATCTCGACGGGTTCGAGCCCGACCGAGCCGACAAGGCCGCGCTCAAGCGGCGATTCGGCTGGCCGGACGACGCGGTGGTGATCCTGTCCCTGCGCAACCTCCAGGAGCGGACGAACGTCGATGTGCTCGTGCGCGCCTTCGACCGTGTGCGCCGCGAGGAGCCCCGCGCCCGGCTCCTGATCTCGGCCCGCGCGGGCACGCACCGCCCCGCGATCGAGCGGCTCGTCGAGGAGCTCCGGCTCGGCGATCTGGCCGCCTTCCACCGCGTCGACCCGGAGGGCCTGGCCGAGCTGGCCGCGTCCGGCGACATCGTCGTGACCCTCGCGACGACCGACTCGTCCCCGTCGTCGCTGCTCGAGGCGATGGCGAGCGGTCAGCCACTCGTCGGTGGCTACTGCCCGTCGATCGACGAGTGGATCGGGCAGGGCGAGGGCGCCGAGATGGTCGAGTGCCGCGACGAGGACGCGGTTACGGAGGCGCTGCTCCGGCTCGTCCGCGACCCCGAGCTACGCCGCTCCTACGGTGAGCGCAACGCCCGGGTGACGCGGGAGCGGGTGTCCGAGACCGGCCCGGTGCTCGAGGCCCTCTACCGCGGCCTCGCTCGGTAGGCTGGCGGCGCCATGCGGCCCCTCTGCGTTCTGGTCACCGCGTCGGGCGCCCCCGGCACGGCCGCGCTCCTGCGGGCGCTGAGGGAGAACGGCGAGCGCCAGATCCGGCTCGTCGGCTGCGACATGGCCGAGCGCGCGATCGGGCGCCACCTCTGCGACGCGTTCCAGCGGGTACCGCCGGGCTCGAGCCCCCTGTTCGCGTCGGCCGTGCTCGAGCTCTCGCGCCGCGAGCGGGTCGACGCGGTGCTGCCCCAGTCCTCGCACGACCTCGCGGGCCTCGCGGCGGCCCGCCCCGACTTCGCGAGCGAGGGGATCGCGGTGCTCGTCTCGAGCCCGCAGGCGGTCGCGACCGCGGACGACAAGGCCGCCTGCTACGAGCTGCTCGACGGGATCGGCGTCCGCGTGCCGCGATGGCGCCGCGTCCAGGGCGGGCGCGAGCTCACCCGCGCGGCGGCGGCGCTCGGGTACCCGGGCGAGCCCGTGTGCTTCAAGCCCGTGCGGAGCTCCGGCTCGCGCGGCTTCCGGGTGCTCGACGCGACGCTCGACCGGCTCGACCAGCTCCTCCACGAGCGCCCGGGCAGCCTCGCCATGCGGCTCGAGGAGGTCGTCGAGCTGCTCCCGGAGGTCGGCGGCGACGAGCTGCTCGTGATGGAGTACGTCGAGGGCGAGGAGCGGACGATCGACGGGATCGCGCTCGGCGGCAGGCTCCTGCTTGGCCATCCCAAGACGCGCGAGGCGATGCGCGCCGGACTCGCGATGTTCTTCCGAACCCTCCACGACGACGGCCTGATGGAGGTTGCACGACGGGCCGTGGCGGGCCTCGGGCTCGACCACTTCTTCAACGTCCAGCTCAAGGGCGACGCCGTGATCGAGGTCAACCCGCGCATCTCGACGATCGTCTACCAGGACGATCTGAACCTCCCCTACCTCGGGCTGAAGCACGCGCTCGGCGAGATCGACGCCGAGGAGCTCACCCTCCTCGCCCGCCGCGTGCGCCCGACGCGGCGCGCGCTTCGCTTCTTCGACCAGCTCGAATGGGACGAGTAGGGCGGGTCATGACCCGCCCCTACGGCGACAGCGCCCTGAGGCCCGGCCGGCCCTTTAGCGGTCTGTTAGGGAACCGCCGCGGGGCCTCCCGCTCCTGCTACACCTTAGGAGGAGTCCAGCCGTCACGCTTGAACGGGGCCGGAGGGTCGCTTCCCGCCGGCCTCCCCGTGCCATGACGCCGCACGACCAGCCGCTTCACTCCCGGGCCGAGGTGCTCCGCCGCGGCATTGCCGCCGCCGGTCTGCTCGCGGTCGGCGAGCGCGTCGTTCCCTGGCTCCACACCCCCGCCGCGAGCGCGACCTCGCTGCCGCGGGCGACCCTCGTCTCCAGGGAGGTGCCGCTGCGCGGCCGGGCGCTCGCGAGGGGCGAGGACACGCCCCGGTTCACGCTCGTCGGGCTGCACTGGCAGGGGTCCGGCTCGGTCAGCTTCCGGGTCGGCCAGGGCGGTCGCCTCGGCACCTGGTTCGAGGCGGTCGAGCACGAGGCGCCCGACGGCGACCGGGAGGGGCGGAGCGGCCAATGGCGACTCGGCACCCCTGTCTGGACGGGGCCCGTGGACTCGATCGAGTACCGCCTCGAGGGCATGGTCACGCGGCTCGTCGCCCACCTCGTCAACTCCGAGCCCGGGACCGCGCTCGTTCCCGCATCGGCCGCGACCCCGCCGGTCATCCACCGCGCGGCCTGGGGAGCGGACGAGTCGATCGTCCGCGGGCCCCCCTCGTACGCGTCGGCGCTGACGCTCGCGATCATCCATCACACGGCCGGCAGGAGCCCCGCCACGCCGGAGGAATCCGCGGCGGTCGTCCGGGCGATCCAGGTCTACCACGTCGAGTCGAACGGCTGGAACGACATCGGCTACAACTTCCTCGTCGACCCGTTCGGCCAGATCTTCGAGGGTCGCGCCGGCGGGATCGACCGCAACGTGATCGGAGCGCACGCGCTCTCGTTCAACACCGGATCGAGCGGGATCGCCCTGCTCGGGAACTTCGCCAAGAAGGCATTGACCGAGGAGGCGCGGGTCGCGCTCGCGGACCTGCTCGCCTGGCGGCTCGACCGCGCCCACGTCGACCCGACCGCGCCGGTCGTGCATGCCGCCAGCGGCACGACGCTCCGGGCGGTGTCGGGGCACCGGGACGTGAACGCCACCGAGTGCCCGGGCGGGAAGGTGTACCCCGAGCTGGACGCGCTCGCCCAGGCTGCGCTCTCGATCGGGCTGCCGAAGCTGTTCGAGCCCTCGGCCACCGCCGAGGGGGAGACGCGCCGGCGCTTCACCGCGCGCCTGTCCGAGCCCAGGCGCTGGCGGGTGACCGTGACCGCCCCGGACGGTACGGCGGTCGCGACGGGCTCTGGCCGCGGCGTCTCGGTCGACTGGACCTGGGAGACGGCGGGCCTACCGGCCGGCCAGTACGGCTACACGATCGCCGGGCCCGAGGGGATGCTTCCGGCGAGCGGCACGATCGCACTCGGCCCGGCGCCGCCGCCGCCGCCCCCGGAGGCTCCCCCGAGGCCGATACGCCCCGCCGGCGTGCCGCGCCGGATCCCCACCTGGGCGTGGGAGCTCCGTGCCTGGCACCGGACGCCCCGGGCGAGCCGCGGCCCGCGGCCTCGCTCGGCGCCGCAACGGGTGCCGTCCTGGTACTGGCCGTGGTTCACATGGCAGAACCAGCTCGACGAGTGGGTGCGCACGTACGGGCGCCGCCGGTCGGCTACGTGACGACCCGGTAGACCTCGAACGCCTCCGCGTACTCGCGGCCGACGTTGATGCCCCGGGTGCGGGCGAGGTTCCAGATGTATTCCGCGTTCGCGTAGTTGCGATGCTGCTGGGACTCGTAGCGCGCGAGCGCCGCCACCTTGCGCTCCACGTGCCCGTGGTCGAGCGAGACGTAGGCCTGGAAGTTGAAGTTGAGATTGTTCCAGGGAATCTCGTAGCCGAGCACGGTGGTGCGCTTGAACGCCCGCAGGCCCTCGGCGGCAACCGTCTGGTGATCCTGGTGGATGTCGCCGAGGCTCGGTTGGAGCACCGCGTCGGGAGGCCATTCCTCCCACAGCTCGATCAGGAGCTCGAGGATCGCCTGGCGGTGCTCGGGGAACGTGCGGACCTCGAAGTCGTGGACGGAGAGCTGCTCCGGTGCGAGCCCGATCTCTGCGGTTGCCTCGCGCACCTCCCGCGCCAGCGTGTCGGGCGGGAAGCCGGGCGGCAGCGACTTCGTCGCGATCGAGAAGGCGATGTAGCGGACCTCGATGCCGAGCTCGACGAGCCGTGCGATCGTGCCGCCGCACCCGAACTCCCCGTCGTCGGTGTGCGGTGCCAGCACGAGCACCCGGCGCCAGGCCTCGATCATGCGGGCAAGTCTACGGGCCACCGGCACGCGAAGTACCGTTCGGCCCGATGGCTCCGCCGCTGTTCGTCCTCGGCGTTCGTCGCTCCGGCACGACGCTCCTGCGGCTGATGCTCGACCGCCACCCGGAGCTGGCGATCCCCGACGAGTCGTACTTCATACCGCAGCTTGCCTCGCGCCACCGCGGGCACCTCGACCCGGCCGCGTTCGAGGACGACCTGCGGCGCCTGCCGACCCTTGCCGAGTGGGGCGTTTCCGCCCGGGAGGTGCGCGGGCACCTGCCGCCGGGCGCGACGGGCGCGGACGGAATCGCGGCGATCTACGAGCTGTACGCGGAGCGGCGCGGGAAGTGCCGCTGGGGTGACAAGACGCCGCTCTACATGCGCTACCTGCCGCTGCTCGAGCGCCTGTTCCCGGACGCCCTCTACGTCCACCTCGTGCGTGACGGGCGCGACGCGGCCCTCTCCTTCCTCTCCGTCCCCCCGGGGATCATGACCGAGTCGTGGGGGCACCCGCGCGACGCGGCCGGCTTCGCCTGCCAGTGGCGCACGGAGGTGCTCGAGGCCCGCGCGCTCGGCCGACGCGCCGGCGGACGCTACCTCGAGGTCTCGTACGAGTCGCTCGTCGCCGGCCCGCGCGCGGAGCTCGAGCGGGTCTGCGCGCACGCCGAGCTCGCGTTCGACCCGGCGATGCTCGAGTACGCGGGCGCGGCGGAGGCGGCGGCCAAGCCGCATCAGCAGAGCCTGCGTCGGCCCCCGACGCCGGGGCTTCGCAACTGGCGAGCCGCCATGGACCCCGGGGCCGTCGACGCGTTCGAGGCTGTCGCGGGCGACGTGCTCGCCGCGCTCGGCTACGAGCTGCGCTCACCCGCGCGTGCCGCCGGCCCCGACGCCCGGGCACGCCTCGCACTCGCGGCGTACGCGGCGAGGGCCGGCGCCTGGAAAGCGACGGGGGCGGTGCTCCAGCGCTCCCCCCACTGGCGGCGGCGCCACCCGATCGTCGCGTGAGCGCCGGCTAGCCCGTCGGGCCGTCCACGCCCTCGAAGGCGATCAGGATGCCGTTCAGCGAGAAGTAGTAGCGCCGGTCGGTGGCGATTCCCGGCGAGTACTTGCCCATCCCGATCCGCCAGACCACCTTGCCGTCGGAGAGCCGCGCCGCGTACGTGTCCGTCTCGAGCGTCGAGAAGAACGCGAGGTCGCCGACGACGACGGCGGGCGCGAGCACGCGACCGCCCACCTCGCTCTCCCAGAGAAGCTCGCCGTCGTCCGCGTCGTACGCGTGCAGGGCCCCGTCGAAGCCGCCGACGAGCACCTTGCCGTCGGCAAGCGCCGGCGTCGAGTACGTGAGCGTACCGGTGCTCTGCGTCCAGACGATCTTCCCGTCGCGGGCGTCGAGGGCGACGACCTTGCCCGAGCGGGCGACCGTGTACAGCCGCTCGCCGTCCGTCGAGGCGCTCGCGTAGAAGCTCTCCTCCTGGAGCGCGTTGCGACTCACGTACGTGCTCCACAACGTGGTCCCGTCGCGACGGTCGAGGCAGAAGATCGAGCCTGCGTAGGTGGTGATGCAGACCCGGTTTCCCCACACCGACGGGCTCGAGTTGATCCGCCCGCCCGTGTCGTAGGCCCAGCGCACCTGCCCCGAGGCGGCGTCGAGCGCGAACAGGCGCCCGTCCGTGGCGCCGACGTAGACCGTGCCCTCGATCGCGACCGGCGACGACTCGACCTTGGCGCCCGTCCGGAGCTCCCAGAGCACCGCGCCCGTGTCCCGCTCGAGGCCCGTGACCGTGCCGTCGTGCGAGCTGACGACGAGGTAGGGGCCGGCGATCGCCGGGGTCGAGGCCTTCACCCCGGACTTCCAGGTCCAGAGCTCCTCACCGGTGGCGGCGTCGAGCGCGACGGTGAGGCCGGCGAACGTGTTCACGTAGAGCGTGCCGTCGCAGAAGCTCGGCGGGTACTCCATGTAGCTGCCCATCCGCCTCGCCCAGACCGGCTTCGCGCGCGGCTCGCCGAGCAGCAGGTCGCTGCGGGCGAGCGTCCTCTGCGGGTCGCCGCCGAACTCGGTCCAGCACGGGCCCTCGGACGGCTCCTCCGGTTCGGCAGTCGTGGCTGTCGAAGCCGTCGTCGCCGGCGGCGGGTCGGTCGACTCCGGGGGCGTCGCAGCCGTCGACGGTGTCACGACCGTGACCCCGGCAAGCTCGGTGTCGAGCTGGCCGCCGGGGCGGTCGCGAGCCGCCACGACATACGCGACGGCGCCGCCCGCCAGGACGAGCGCCAGCGCCAGGGCGGCGATGACGGCCTTCCTGCGCACACGGGCAGTCTGGCAGCCGCAGGCTACGGCGCGCGCGACGAGGCGACGGGCCGCGGCGCGAGCACGGCCGTGGCCACGGCGAGGATCCCCCACGTGAGCGGATCCTCGAAGAAGCCGCTGTAGAACAGCGAGTGCACGAGGAGGAGCAGGAACGCGGACGCGAGCCCCAGGCCGAGGGCGCGGTCGCGTCGGAACGTCGCGGCCAGCAGCCGGGCGGCCCCGGCCAGGAACGCGGCGTAGACGGCGAGCCCGAGCACGCCGAGCTCGGCGGCGACCGTCAACGGCGTCGTGTGCGACGCGTACTTCTCCCGATCCTTGACGCCGCTCCGCTCCTGGCTCGCCTGCGGCTGCGACCCGACGCCGACCCCGGTCACGGGCTCGTCCGCGAACACGCGCCAGGTGCTGGCGACGAGCGGCGAGCGTCCGCTCGTCAGTCGGTCCAGGGGCTGATCCCGCACGACCACAGCGACGAACGCGCCCGCGGCGAGCACGACGACGAGCGTTCCCCCGGCGAGCGCGCGCCTGCTCGTGCGGTCCGCGGCAACGAAGCTGACGGCAAGCACCGAGACGACGAGCGCGACCATCGCCGACTGCGAATAGGAGAAGTAGAGGCCCGACCAGAGGAACGCGAGCAGCGCGACCCCGAGCGCGAGGTGAATCCGGGTGAGCCAGAGTGCCGCCACCAGGATCACGATCGCGAGCGCGAGCTGCCGCGCGTAGATGCTCGAGTCGCCGAAGAGCGAGGTCGTCCGGAAGTAGGTCGTGTATGCGTTCGCGACCTCGAGGTCACGGGCGAAGTAGAGCCGCTCCGTCCAGAGTTGCGAGATCCCGACAGCCGCGAAGCCGCACGCGAGGGCGACCAGCGTGGCCGCGAGCGATCGGGGCCACCACGAGGCGGCCGGAGCGCGGGCGACCACGGCGAGCAGCGCCCCGAACGGGAGCAGGAAGAAGAGGAGCTGGATCGCGCCCGCGCGCGGATCGCCGGCCCACAGCATCGAGAGCGCCGACAGCCCGACGAACGCGACGGCCGGCCACGCGAGCGGCCTGGGTAGCGCCTCGAGCCCGGCGCCGCGCAGCACGCGGACGAGCAGGGCGAGCGCGGCGGCGGCGAGGACAGCGTAGAGCGGCAGGAGCAGGAACGCCTCCTGCTCGCCGATCGTGACCGGAACGCGAAACGGGGCGGCCGCGAGGGCGCAGACCGGCACCAGCGCCGGCAGCCGGGCCAGCAGCGCCGCGAGCCCGAGCAGCACGGCGCCGAGCGCGCAGACCGCGACGATCCTGGCCGGCGAGTCGACGAGCGCGCGCAGGTCGCTGCCGGGCACGAGGGCGTAGGCGAGCCCGCCCATCCCGCCCGCGAGCACCGGGAACCCGGCGAGCAGCCCGGCCCGCGCCCGCCCGAGCAGGAGCAGCGCGACTCCGACCGCGCCCGCGATCGCGGCGCCGCTCGCGACGTCGGCGTGCTCCATCAGGGCTGCGGCTCCACGACGGTCACGGGGGCCCGGTCGCGACGCTCGCCGACGGCGACGCGGAGCACGTAGGCGCCCGGCTCGACCTCCGGCGGCAGCTGCGCCTCGACGGGCGCGCCGGGCTCCGCCTCCCCCCGCAGGACGACCTTGCCGGCCTTGCCGGCGCGGGAGCGATGGAGCGACCAGGCGAAGGAGGTCGCGTCGGCGTCGACGCCGAAGGCGAGCGTGCCGCCGGCCACGGCGGTGTAGGCGTCCCCGTCGAGCCGGATGAAGCGGATCTCGACGGGCAGCGGCGCGGCGGGCTCGGAGAGGTTGCCGGCCGCGTCACGCACGGCGACCGAGACCCCGTAGACCCCCGCGCCGGCGGTCTCCCCCTCGATCCTGCCGCCCCAGCGAAGCGCGGCCTTTCCGGCCGGGCGGCTGGGGCTGCGCGCGACCGTCCGGCCGTCCACGAGCAGCTCGGCCCGGCCCCGCTCGCTCGAGCGGAAGAACGCCTTCGTCCGGTCGCGGCGCCCGTCGCCGTCGGGGGAGAACACCGCCGGCGCGACGCGCACGAGCGTCACCTCGGGCGGGGTCGCGTCGAGCTCGACCGTCGTCGGGATCAGGATCGTCCGCCGCTCGCCGACGAGCCGCAGCCGCAGGCGGTAGCGCCCGTCCGGCGCGACCCCGCCCGCGCCGTCGCGCCCGTCCCACACGAAGACGTGGTCGCCGACGCCGATCCGCTCGCCGCGGACGAGCGCCCGGACGGGCTCGCCCTTCCCGTCGACGATCGTCGCGTCCACGGTCTCCGCGCGGCGGAACCGGACGCGCAGGCGGGCGGTGCCCGTCTCGCACTCGCAGACCGGCGAGAAGAGGCGGCCGAAGCGGGGCGCGGTGATCGGGGAGCGCTCGAGCTTCAGCCGCTCGGCGACGGCGAAGGCTGCCGCCGTGCCCGCGACGAGCGCGAGCACGACGATCGTTACGGCGAGCCGGGACAAGGCCCGGCGATTCTAGTGCGGCGCTGCCCGGACGCCGCTCAGGTCAGAAGACCCCGGCGAGCTTCAGCCCGGCGAGGAAGAGCACGACGGCGAGCGCAGTTCTGATCGCGCGCTCCGGGAGCCGGACGGTCAGGTGCCCCCCCGCCAGGACGCCCGGGATCGAGCCGAGCGCGAGCCAGGCGGTCGCACCGAGGTCGACGTTCCCGCTCGCCAGGTGGGCTATCCCGGCGGCCCAGAGGAGGATCGCCGCGTGAAAGATGTCCGTCCCCACGATCTTGGCGGCGGTGAGCGGGAACAGGAGGATCATGGTCAGCCCGAAGAACGTCCCGCTGCCGACCGAGGTCAGGCCCAGCACGAACCCACCGAAGATCCCGATCGCGACCGCGAGCACCCGCTCGCGGTTGCCCAGGCGAAACGGCCGGTCGTCGACCGGCCGGCGGTGCAAGTAGGTCTTCGCGAAGAACCCCAGGCCGACCACGACGAGGGCGACGCCCAGGATGGTCGTGGCGATGTCGTTGACCTCGTCGCCGTAGCGTCGCTCGAGCAGCTCGACGAGGATGACGCCGCCGATCGAAAACGGCACCGACCCGAGCGCCATCCAGAAGCAGAGCCGAGCGTGGACGTGGCCGAGCACGCGGTGCTGCCCCGCCCCGATCGTCTTGAAGATCGCCCCGTGCAGGATGTCCGTCCCCACTGCGACCACGGCCTCGAAGTCGAAGACCAGGATCAGGATCGGCGTCATCAGGGAGCCGCCGCCCATGCCTGTCACCCCGACGAGCAGGCCGATCAGGAGCCCGGTGAGCGTCAGCTCCCAGGTCACGGGCGGTCGGGCGCGGGGGCCCGCCGGTCGCGCTCACCCTCCCCGGCGAGCCCCCCCATGCCTAGCTTCCGCGGTACGCCTCGATGAGGATCCGCGCAACCTCGGGTCGGGAGAACTCCGCCGGCGGCAGCTCGCCGCCCGAGAGCAGCTCGCGCACCTTCGTCCCGGACAGGAAGACGTGGTCATCCCCCGAGTGCGGGCAGGTCTTCGCACTCGCCATCTGGCCGCACCGCTTGCACCAGAAGGAGTGCTCGAAGAACATCGGTTCGATGTCGAGCTCGTGGGCCTCGAACTCGTCGAAGATGAGCTGGGCGTCGTAGGTGCCGTAGTAGCTCCCGACCCCGGCGTGGTCGCGGCCGACGATGAAGTGCGAGCAGCCGTAGTTCTTGCGGCAGATGGCGTGCCAGATCGCCTCCCGCGGCCCCGCGTAGCGCATCGCGGCCGGGAACGCGGACACGACCACCCGGTCGCGCGGGTAGTAGCCCTCGATCAGCACCTCGTACGCCTGCACCCGCACCGCGGCGGGGACGTCATCGGACTTCGTCTCCCCGACGAGCGGGTGGACGAGGAGGCCGTCGACCGTCTCGAGCGCGCACTTCGTCAGGTATTCGTGGGCGCGGTGGATGGGGTTTCGGGTCTGGAAGCCGACGACACGCTTCCAGCCACGCTCGCCGAAGAGCGCGCGTGTGTCGCGCGGGTCGCGGTGGAGCTCCGGGAAGTCGGGCTGCTGCCGCTCGAACACCGTGACCGGGCCGGCCAGGTAGAGGTCGTGCTGGGCGTACAGGCGCGCCACGCCCGGGTGGGCCTCCTCGGTGGTGCGGAAGCACCGCTCGGCCTCGTGCTGCCGGTCGTAGGAGTAGGTCTCCTCGACGTCGAGCACGGCGAGCAGCCGCCCGCTCCCGTCGGCGAGCGCGACGCGATCGCCCCGGGGTGCCGCGGGAACTGCGAGGCAGACGGGCAGAGCCCAGGGCAGCCCGCTCCCGAGCCGCATCCCGTCGAGCACGCTGCGGTAGTCGGCGCTGCCCATGAACCCGGTCAGGGGAGAGAGAGCGCCGGAGGCGAGCATGTCGAGGTCGGACGCTTCCCGGGACGTGAGCGTGACGACCTCGAGCGACTCGACCTCCTCCGGCCGCTCGCCCGTGCGGTCGACGAGCGTGCCGCCGTGGGGCGCGATCAGGTGGCCGCTCACGCGCCCACCCGGCTCTCGACGAGGCCGAGCTCCTCGAGCGTGGCCATGATCAGCGCGGCGCTCTCCCCGGGGTCGTGAGCCTCCGTGTCGACCGAGATCTCGGCGCCCTCCGGGGCCTCGTACGGGTCGTCGACGCCGGTGAAGCCCTTGATCTCGCCGGCGAACGCCTTGGCGTAGAGGCCCTTGACGTCGCGCCGGGCGCACTCGTCGACGGAGGCGTGAACGTGAACCTCGACGAACGGCCCGTACTGCTCGACGAGCTGGCGCGCGGCCCCGCGCGTCTCCCGGTAGGGCGAGATCGCAGCGACGATCACGGCGGCGCCGTGGCGGGTCAGGCGGGAGGCGACCCAGCCGATGCGCTCGATGTTCGTGTCCCGGTCCTCCTTCGAGAAGCCGAGGCCCTTCGAGAGGTGCGTGCGGACGACATCGCCGTCGAGGTACTCGACGATCTTGCCGCGCTCCTCGAGCTCGGGGCCGACCAGGTGGGCGATCGTGGTCTTGCCGGCGCCCGAGAGCCCCGTGAACCAGAGGGTGAAGCCGCCGCCTGCGACCCGATCCGACTCGGGATGCTCGACGGGATGGATGTTGTCGCTCATGTCTCCCTTTCCTCGATTTCCTCGTGAATGCCGCATTCGAGCTTGTCCGATCCGGCCCAGCGGCCGGCCCGCTCCTCCTCGTCCGGCTGCGTCGGCCGGGTGCAGGGGATGCAGCCGATCGACCGGTAGCCGGCGTCGTGGAGAGGGTTGTACGGGATGTCGTTGGCCATGATGTACGACCACACGCGCTGCTCGTCCCAGTCGGCGAGCGGGTGGATCTTCCAGACGCCGTAGCGCTCGGAGCGCACCACCTTCGGCGTGCCCGCGCGGCTCGGCGACTGGTCGCGCCGGATCCCCGAGATCCAGGCTTCGTACGGCTCGAGCGCCTCGATCAGGGGCTCGACCTTGCGGATATGGCAGCAGCGATCGGGATCGGTCTCCCAGAGGTTCGGCCCCTCGGTCGTGTGCTGCTCCGCGACCGTGAGCACCGTCGGGCGGATCAGCGTCAGCCCGTAGCGCTCGACGAGGCGGTCGCGCGTCTCGTAGGTCTCGCGGAAGAAGAGATGGGTGTCGAGCTCGACCACGTCGATGCCGAGCCCGAGCCCGGAGACCATGTGGACGAGCACGGACGACTGCTTCTGCCACGAGCACGTGAGGCAGAGCCGCTCGCCGAACTCGGCGTGCGCCCAGCGGATCAGATCCTCGGCGCCGAGCCGCTCGAGCTCGCTCGCCGGCACGGACAGCCCGGTCGTCATCCGTCCTCCCCGAGCAGCAGCTCGCGCAGGGTGTCGGCGCGCAGCCCGAGCCTGAGCGTCTCGAGCGGGATCACCTCGTCGGGCGGGATGTTGCCGAGGTTGACCTCCGGCCCGAAGTGCTTGACGAACCAGGCCTGCGCGGGCTTCGCGGGCGCCTCGAAGATGACGTCGCCGACGTCGATCGAGTGGGCGATCTCGTCGATCAGCCCGGTGCGCATCTCGCCGGTCGGCCGGTAGATGCCCGCGGTACCGCCCTCGCGGCCCTCGGTGATCACCTTCCAGGCGCCGGCGGCCAGCTCCTCCCGGATCCACTCGACCCACTGGTAGGGGGCGAACACGACCTCCGCGTCCTTCGAGCCCACCTCGGACAGCACGACGAAGTCGCGCGCGAGCTCCGCGATCAGCTCGAGCTTGCGCTCACGCGGCAGCTCGACGGTTCCGTCGGAGATCTCCACGTGGGAGAAGCGGTGGTGGGTGAGCCAGCTGCGGTATCCGTCGAGCTTGCCCAGCGCGACCGCCGCCTCGAACAGCGTGCCGCCGCAAACGACGGGCGCCCCGAGAGAGCGGTAGAGCGCGATCTTCTTCTCGAGGTTCCGGGTCACGTACGAGGTGCCCCAGCCGAGCTTGACGATGTCGACGTAGTCGCCGGCGGTGTCGAAGAGCCCCTCGATCTCCCGCAGGTTCAGCCCCTTGTCGATCACGTGGGTGAGGCCCCGGGCGCGCGGCTTCGGCGACCGGGCGGGGACGTCGAGAAACCCCTCAGAGCCGGTCATAGAGAGCCTCCAGCCGCCTGCGCGCCTCCGCCTGCACGTCGTGGTAGAGCGAGGTGCCGTGCGAGTCGATCCCGACCGTGAGCGGCCCGAAGTCCTTGACCCGAAACAGCCACAGGCATTCCGGCATCAGATCCTCCCACTCGACAGCCTCGATCTCCTCGATCTGGGTCGTCTCCAGCGCGGCCGCGCCGCCGACGATCGCGAGGTAGACCATGCCGAGGCGGCGCATCGGCTCGATCGCCTCGTCGGGCAGACCGCCCTTGCCGCAGATCGCGCGCACGCCGTAGTCGATGCCGAGCCCCTCGGTGAAGCGCACCATTCGAGCGCTCGTGGTCGTGCCGATGCAGAGCTTCTCGTAGCGCCCCTCGGCGACCTTGCGCACGTTCGGGGCCGTGTGCAGGAGGAGCGCGCCGCGGAGATCCATCCGGGGCCGGCGCCCCTCGTCGAACATGCGGATCTGCGTGCGATCGCGGATCCCGACGATGTGCCCGTCGACAGTGACCGAATCGCCGGCGCGGAGCTCGCGGACGTGCGGCTCGTCGGTCGGGAAGATCAGACGGTAGTCGGCCATCAGGCGTCCCTGTCGTAGCGGATCCCGCCGTCGGCGGCGACGGTGGCGCTCGCCCGCCGGGCGGCCCAGCACTGGTAGTTGACCGCGACCGGGTTCAGCGTCATGTGGGTGTCGGCGTGCTCGACGTGGCACTGGAGCACGGTCACGTCGCCGCCGAGCCCCATCGGGCCGATCCCGGTCTCGTTCAGCAGCCCGTACAGGTCGTCCTCGAGCCTCGCGACCTCCGGGTCGGGGTTGCGGGTTCCGATCGGGCGCGCGATCGCCTCCTTGGCGAGGTGCATTGCGTAGTCGGCCGAGCCGCCGATGCCGACGCCGACGATGCCCGGCGGACACGGCTTGCCGCCGGCGCCCACGATCGAGTCGAGCACGAAGCGCTTGATCCCGGCGACGCCGTCGGCAGGCACGCACATCTTGAGGAAGCTCATGTTCTCGGAGCCGGAGCCCTTCGGCACGCACTTGACGTCGAGGTCGTCCCGGCCCGTGGCGAACTCCCAGTGGACGATCGGCACGCGGTAGCCGACGTTCGGGCCGGTGTTCTTCCGGGTCAGCGTGTGGACGGTGTTCGACCGGAGCGGATGCTCCACGGTCGCGCGCTCGGTGCCGGCTCGCAGCGCCTCGTAGATGCGGGCGGGGTGGAGCGGGAAGCTCTCGCCCACCCGGCAGTAGTAGACCGCGATCCCGGTGTCCTGGCAGACCAGATTGTCCTCGCGTTCGGCCACCTCGACGTTGCGGACGATCGTGTCGAGGACGCGGCGCCCGGGCACGGAAGTCTCCCGCTCCCGGGCCGCAGCGAGCGCATCCCGGAGATCCCGGGGGATGTCCTTGAGCGCCCCGACGTAGAGGTGGGCGGCGACGTCCTCGACGACCCGCTGTAGGTGCGGGACCTGTCCCGCCCTCTCCCGGTCGACGGGCCGGTCGGGTCCGGCCCCTACGGCATCCACGTCACGACCTCGCTTTCTCCGCGGCCGCGGCCCCGGCGCGGCGGCCGAAGACGACGCACTCGAGCAGCGAGTTTCCCATCATGCGGTTGCGCCCGTGCGTGCCCCCGGCGATCTCGCCGCACGCGTAGAGGCCCTCGACGGTCGTCCGACCCAGCACGTCGATCACGAGCCCTCCGTTCTGGTAGTGGAGGACGGGGTGGGCGAGGATCGGCTCGGCAAGGGGATCCACGCCAGCCGCACGGTAGCGGCGCAGCATGTACGGGAGCGAGAGCTCGGCGTCGGCGCGGGCGATCCGGGTCGTGTCGAGCCAGACGGCGGACCGCCCGTCGGGGGCTGCCGCGCCGCGGCCCTCGCCGATCTCGCGGAGGATCGCCTCGGCGACGACATCGCGGGGGGCAAGCTCGTCGACGAAGCGCTCGCGCGCGGCGTTCAGGAGCGTTGCGCCATAGGCGCGCGTCGTCTCGGGAATCGAGTAGCCCCGCACCCCCGCGGGCCATGCTCCACCCGTGGGGTGGTACTGGAGCGCATCGAGGTCGCGGGCCCGCGCGCCGAGTTCTAGCGCGAGCTCCGTGGCCTCGCCCGTCGCGCCGGGATGGTTCGTCGACAGCTCGCCCCTCAGCTCGGCCTCGCGAAAGCAGCGCCCTCCCGCCGCCAGCACGACGGCGCCCGCTGTGACCTCGACCTCCTCGCCGCCCTTCGGCCGGCAGGTCACGACCAGGCCGTTCTCCGTGCGGCGAAGGGCGACGAGGGGATGACCGGGCAGCGCGGTCGCGCCGGAGGCGTTGAGCGCATTCCTCAGAGCCGTCGTGATCGCGTGGCCGGTGCGGTCGCCGACCTGCAGGAGGCGGGGCCGGCTCGCGCCGCCGCAGCGCGCGAGCCGGTACCCCCCATTCTGGCGGGTGAACGTGACCCCGTGGTGCTCCAGCCAGTGGATCGCGGCGGGCCCCTCCGAGGTCAGGGCTTCGACGAGGCCGAGGTCGGCCGTCTCGTGGGAGCTGCGCCAGACGTCCCCGGCGTGAAGCTCGGGCGAGTCGTCCGCGCCGACGGCCGCCTGGATCCCGCCCTGGGCCTTGGCCGAGTTCGACGACTGGAGCGAATCCTTGGTCACGAGCGCGACCCGCGCCCCGGCACGCCGCGCGGAGAGCGCGGCAGCGAGGCCGGAGGCGCCGCTTCCGACCACGAGCACGTCAACGCTGAGACCCCGGGTCACCGGACGCATCGTACCACAAGAACACTAATGCGTGTGATTAGACTTTCTTATGTCAACGGCGGCTGCCGCAAGACCGATGCGCTCCGTGTCGCGCATCCCCGGCAGGAACAGGAAGAGCAGTGTCCCGAGCCCGCCGAGCACGCCCGCGCCGACCAGGGTCTCCTGCGGGCCGACCAGCTCGGCGACCGGGCCGGTGAGTGCGAACGAGGCCGGCACGAGGGCGACGGAGACGAGCCAGTCGAAGCCCTCGACGCGACCCAGCAGCCCCGGCGGGACGAGCCTGTGCAGGAGGGTGCCCCAGACGATCATGCCGGCCGCGAAGCACGCCCCCTCGACGAGGCTGGCGACCATCGCCTGCCAGAGCGCGGTCGAGAATCCGTACACGACGATCGTCAGCGAGCCGAGCGCCCAGGTCGCGTACATGAACGTGATGTGACGGCGGGGCAGCCCCCGCTGTGCGATCGCGACCGAGGCGACGATCGCACCGACGCCGCCGCTCGCGAAGATCAGACCGAGGTCGCCGGCGCTGCCGCCGAGCTCGTTCTTGACGAGGTAGGGGATCAGCACCTCGTACGGGCCCCAGAAGAAGAGCAGCGTCACGCAGGCTGCGATCAGCGTCCACCAGATCCAGACCTGGGAGCGGACGAACCGGAACCCCTCGCCGACGTCCTGCCGGAACGACCGCGGCACCGCGGCGGTCGCGGTCGGCCGTCGCGCCATCAGGAGCAGGACCGCGGCGGAAACCGCGAACAGGCCCGCAGCGACTGCGAAGGCTCCGCCGGAGCCCGCGAGCGCGATCACGCCGCCACCGAGCGCGGGGCCCGCGAGGCGCTGGGCAAGCGGCCTCATGAGCTGGTTCAGCGAGTTCGCCTCGACCAGCCGGTCGGTCGGCACGATGTCGGGGACGATCGCGGCGAACGCCGGCCCGAAGAACGCCTCCCCGATGCCGTAGAGAACGACGATCGCGATCAGGTGCCACAGCTCGAGGCTGCCCGTCAGCGACAGCCCGGCGATCAGCCCGAAGGCGACGACGCGGGCGAGGTCGGCGCCGATCATGACGCTGCGCCGGTCGACGCGATCCGAGATCACGCCGCCGACGAGCACGAACGCGACCAGCGGCACGGTGGTCGCGACCCCGACGAGCGACAGCGCCGTCGGCGCGTTCGACAGCTCGTACACCTGCCACGCGATCGCGACGAGGTAGATCCCGTCACCGAGGAGCGCGGTCGCGAGCCCGAAGTAGAGGACGGCGAAGTCCCGGATTCGCAACGGGCGGAGGATCTTCGGGGTCGTCATGGCAGCTCGCTTGCTCGTCCGGCGCCGGGGGCGCCCGGCCGCCGCGGGCGGCGTCAGGCGCCGAGGCCGCCGAGAACGGCGAACGGGTTCTGGGGCGTGACCTCCCAGACCATGTCGCCACCCGCCTGCACGTGCACCGTGGCGGCGGGAAGCTCGCGACGCAGCCGCTCGGCCAGCTCGCGAGCCTCCTCCTCGCTGATCGCGCCCGCGAGCAGGAACGAGTGGCGACGGACGACCGGGACACCCTCGGACTCGAGACGCTCCCCCAACGCCACGCATTCGGCGTGCCCGGGCAGCTCGACCCGAACCTCCCAGTCCGCGTGGCCACTCGCCAGAGCCTCCGCCTCCTCGCGGGCCTCGCGGCGGGCCTCCTCGGCCGCCAGCTCCGCGGCGGTGCTCGGCAGCGGCACGGCGAGGTCTGCCCAGGCCTCCTCGACGGGGTGCCAGCGCTCGACGGCTACGAGCGCATCCGCCCCCTGCTCTTCGAGCTCGATGTGGACGAGGCGCTCGACCTCGTGCGTCTCCGCCTCGGAGCCCGCGTAGAGAAAGACGCGGGCCGCGTCGCGGCTGACGATCACGCGGTCGCCGAACCGCCGGCGCTCCTCGGCCGCGAACCGCCTCGCGCCGAGGCGCTCGAGCAGATCGGCGCCGTCAGCCTCGTCGTCGAAGTCGACGGTGATCCTGAAGTCGTCGTCCACGCCCGTCATTCTGACGGCTCGCGGCCGTCGCGGTGGGCGGTGGCCGCGTGGTCCCTCGCGAACGCGGCGAACTCCTGCCCGGCCCGGGTCGAGGCCCGGCCCGCCGCCCGCACGAGGTAGATCTCCCGGGCGGGCGCGAGACCGCGTACCGCGGCCGTGCCGAGCGTGCCGGCGGCCAGCTCCTCCTCGAGCGCTGCGCGGGAGATGAAACCGACCCCGTAGCCGGCGAGGACCGCGCTCTTCACTGACTCCTGAAGGCCGAGCTCGATTCTCGCCGCGGCGCGCAGGCGCACCCGGGCGCGGCGCAGCTCCCCCTCGACGACCTGGCGCACGCCGGCGCCCTCCTGCATCTCGATCAGCGTCTCCCCGGAGAGGTCGGCGGCGTCCACGATCCGCCCGGCCAGCCGATGCCCGCGCGGCACGGCGAGCACGATCTCGTCGCGGGCGAGCGGCTCGAAGTCGAGCGCGCGGGCGCGGGTGCGGGCTCCCACCACCCCGAGCTCGAGCTCGCGGGCGGCAACCCGGTCGATCACCGTCTGCGTGTCGAAGATCGAGAGCGCGACCCGCAGCCCCGGGTGCCGGCGCGCGAACTCGCACGCGAGCAGGGGCACGAGGCGACCGCCGGGGCCCGTGGACGCTCCGACCGCGAGCATGCCGCGCAGCTCCGCGCCCTCGCCCGTGGCGAGCTCGTCGAGGAGCTGCTGCTCGGCCTGCAGCACCCGCTGGGCCGCCAGGTAGAGGCGCCGGCCCGCCTCCGTCGGCTCGACCCGCCTGCCGGAGCGATCGAGCAGCCGCTGCCCCACTCGCTCCTCGAGCGTCCGCACCTGGAGGCTAACGGCCGGCTGCGTGACACCGAGCCGCTCGGCGGCCTGCGAGAAGCTCCGCCGCTCGACGACCGCGCAGAACGCCGCGAGCTGGCGCGTATCCATAAGCGCTCATTATGCCTCGCATCAGCCGCAGCCGCGAGCCGGCTGCTTACGACCCGAGCAGCTCGTCCAGCGCCTCGCGGAACGGCGCCGGCTCGAGCACGTCGTACTCGATCACCGAAAGCTTGCCGCCCGTCTTCGTCGAGAGGAAGCTCGGCGTCGTCCGGATGCCGCCGGCCTGCGCCTCGCCGGCGGAGGCACCGAGCTCCTCGTCCACCGCATCCGAGTCCATGTCCGCAAGCATCTTCTCGACGTCGAGCCCGGCCACCGAAGCGCCGACGTCGCGCAGCAGCTGGTCGGTGACCCAGCCGTCGTTCTCGTCGCCCTGGTGCTCGTAGAGCAGGTGCTCCACGTGCCACGCCTTGTCCTGGAAGCCGGCGGCGACGACGGCGCGCATCGCCTTCTCCGAGTCGGGGCCGATGAAGGCGAGGCCGCGGAGCTGGATCCGCACCTTGCCGGGGCGCACGTAGTCCGCGATCAGGTCGGGCAACACGTTCGTGGACGCCTTCTGGCAGAACGGGCACTGCATGTCGATGAACTCGTACATGATCACCGGGGCGTCCGGATCCCCGAGCCAGAGGCCGTCCTGCGCGATCCCGTCGAGGAGCTGCGCGGTCGCGGTGCCGTCGACGCCCGCGGACGGCGCGGAATCGTCGTCGCCGCCGAGGACGCTCGCAAGCACGAGCACGATCGCCACGACCGCCGCGATCCCGCCGATGCCCGCGTACAGCCACGTGCGCGGCAGGCCGCCGCCGCCCTTCCCCACCGGCGGCGGGGCATTGGGGGTCTGGGAGCGCGACTTGCGAGCTGCCTTGCCGGACATCGCTACAGCGTAACCGGTTCGTGCGGCGACGCGGGGAGGAACCGGGGGTGGCCCGCCGGTCTATGATCGGGCGCGCGTGCACTCCGAACCGCTCGCCGTGCGCTACGCCCGGCTCGCCCACGAAGGGCTCGAGCGACGGCCGGTCGACGTGTCGCTCCGCCTGCTCGACATCGTCATCTCCGGCACGGCGCTCCTGCTCTTCTCGCCCGTGGCGCTCCTGATCGCGCTCGCGGTCAGGCTCACCTCCGGCAGCCCCGTCCTCTACCGGGGTGCCCGGGTCGGTCGCGCCGGGCGGGTGTTCACGATGCTGAAGTTCCGAACGCTCACCGCCGACGCGGAGAGTCGGCTCGGTCCGTACTGGGGCGTCGAGCTCGACCGTCGCACCGGAGCGGAGGTGACGGGGCTCGGCCGCTGGCTGCGCGCCTCGCAGCTCGACGAGGTGCCCCAGCTCGTGAACGTCCTGGCCGGCGACATGAGCGTGGTCGGCCCACGGCCGATCAGGCCCGCCTTCTTCGAGGAGCTGTGCGAGCAGATCCCCCAGTACTGGCAGCGGCTGGTGGTGCGTCCGGGCCTGACGGGGTTCGCGCAGACCCGCATGGGGCGCGAGCCCTCCTGGGGCGAGAAGCTCGCGCACGACCTCGAGTACGTGGCCGACCGCTCGGTCAGGCTGTACCTCCGCGTCGTCGCCGCCACGATCCTGCGCGTCGCCCGGCAATCCGGCGGGGCGATCGCGGGCCTCCTTCGCGGCGCGGGCGGCCCGGGGCGCGGCTGACCGGCGCGGACGCGCGGAGCCCGCCGACCGGCGCCCCTCTACACTGGCCCCACGTGCGCGTCTGGGTCGACATCACCGCGCCGGCGCACGTGCTCGTGTTCCGGCCCCTCATCCGCCTCCTGCACGAGCGTGGCGCCGAGGTCGGAGTGACAGCCCGCGATTATGCCCAGACCGTGGAGCTGCTCTCGCTGCACGGGATCGACGCGGAGCTGCTCGGACGCCACGGCGGCCGCTCGCGGGCGGGGAAGCTGCAGGCGCTCACCTCACGCCTTCCGGCCCTCGCCCGCTGGGCGCGGGGTCGGCACTTCGACGTCGCGCTCGCACACGGCTCGCACGAGCTCACGCTGGCTGCGCGGCGACTCGGGATCCGCAGCACCACGACGTTCGACTACGAGTTCGCGACCCTCCAGCATCAGCTCGGGTGCCGCGCCGCGACCCGGGTCGTCGTCCCCGAGGCGATCCCGCCGGCGCGCCTCCAGCGCTACGGCGTCGGGGAGCCGAAGCTGCGCCGGTACCCGGGCCTGAAGGAGGAGTACTACCTCGCCGACTTCGAGCCCGACCCGCATGCGCTCGACGGGATTGGCGTCGGGCCGGAGCACGTGATCGTCGTCGTGCGGACGCCGCCGGACGTTTCCCTCTATCACCGTCGCTCGAACCCGCTGTTCCCTCGAGTGCTCGAGCACCTGGGCCACGACCCCTCGGTTCGCGCGGTCATCGTCCCTCGCACGGCCGAGCAGCGTACGTACGTGCGGGGGCTCCACCTCCCCTCGCTCGTCGTTCCCGACGGCGCGGTCGACGCCCAGAGCCTGATCGCGCTCGCCGACCTCGTCGTCTCCGCCGGGGGGACGATGAACCGGGAGGCCGCGGCGCTCGGCGTTCCCGTCTACACGACGTTCGGCGGGCGGCTGGGCGGCGTCGACGAGCTCCTGATCCGGGAGGGGCGCCTGCGCCCGCTCACGGACCCACGCGCGCTCGAGCTGACCAAGCGAACGGGGTCGGGCGAGCGCGTACGCCGCGACCCGGCTCTGATGCTCGACCTCCTCCTCTCGGCCCTCGAGGGCTGAGGGCCCGCGCTCAGCCGGCGCGGGAGACGACCGCGAGCACCTCGTCACCGTAGCGCTCGAGCTTCGCCGGTCCGACCCCCGGAACCAGCGCGAGCTCCCCCGCCCCGGCCGGCAGGCGGGAGGCGATCTCCGCGAGCGTCCGATCGTGGAAGACGACGTAGGCGGGCACGCCGTCGGTCCGCGCCCGCTGCCGCCGCCACTCCCGGAGCGCCGCGAGCACGGGCCCCTCCTCGCGCGGCTCCGGCGCGGCACGGGGCCCCGGGCGGGTCGCGGCACCCAGCTCGGCCAGGAACCGGCTCGGCTTGCGCTCCGCCGACCAGCTCAGGTGCAGGATCCGCCGGGCACGGGTCAGGCCGACGTAGAGCAGCCGCCGCTCCTCGGCGATCGCCTCGTCCGACTTCGAGCGCCTCGACGGGAGCTCCCCCTCCTGGAGGAACGGCAGGCAAACCGCGTCGAACTCGAGCCCCTTGGCGCGATGGTAGGTGAGGATCTGTACGCCGCGGCCCTGCCCGTCCGGAGCGAAGCGCGCGCCGAGGTCGGCGACGAGCTCCGCTGCGGTCCGGCCGGCGCCGGCCTCGGCGGCGAGCGCGAGCAGCCGGCGCAGGTCCTCCTGGTAGGTGACGCCCTCGTCGCCGAGACCGTCGGGCAGCTCCTCGAGCAGGCCCAGCTCGGCGGCGACCGCCTCCACCGCGACGGGCGCCGGGGTAGCCGGCGCGCGGCGAAGCAGCTTCAACGCCGCCCGCGCGGCGGGTCGCTCGAGAAACGCTCCGCCCCTGACCTGATAGGGAATCCCGGCCGCCGCAAGGGGCTCCTCGAGGTCCTCGGAGCGGGCGTTCACGCGCACGAGGATCGCGATCTCCTCGTCCACCGTCCCCTCCCGACGCAGGCGCGCCACGAGCTCGGCCACCCGCGCCGCCTCCGCTGCCGCGGTCGGGAACGCCTCGAGCGCAGGCGCGGGACCGGACGGGCGCGTCGCCGACAGCGTCTTCGGCTCGCCTCCGAGACGCGGCACGAGCCGGTTGGCGAGCTCGAGGACCTGCGGCGTCGAGCGGTAGTTCTCCTCGAGCCGGATCACCGTGGCGTGCGGGAACCGGCGCCGCGCCTCGAGCAGATACGCCGGCGTGGCACCCGTGAAGGAGAAGATCGCCTGGTAGTCGTCCCCGACCACGCACAGCTCGTCGCGGTCGCCGAGCCAGAGGTCGAGCAGCGACTGCTGGAGGAGGTTGACGTCCTGGTACTCGTCGACCGTGATCGCGCGGCACTGCTCGCGAAACCGTGCGAGTGCCACGTGGGTCTCCTCGTAGGTGCGCACGAGCAGGTCGAGCACGTCCTCGAAGTCGATGCGGCCGGCGCGGCGCTTGCGCTCCTCGTAGGCCGAGTACACCCGCTGCATCACGTCGGGGGGCACGGGCGGCTCGTGATCGCCGAGGCCCGCCAGGTAGCGCTCCGGCGGCAGGCGGCGGTTCTTCGCCCACTCGATCTCGCCCGCCAGCTCGGCCAGGGGCCGAAACCGGTAGGCGCGGTGGAGCGACCGGGCGATCGGACCGAGCAGGAGCGCCTTCCCCGGGAGAATCGCGCCGACGTCGGGCACGAGGTGGCGGAGCTGCGCGAGCGCGGTCGCGTGGAACGTGCGGGCGCGGACACCCCGGACGCCGAGCTGCTCGAGCCGCGAGCGCAACTCGCCGGCAGCCCGGTCGGTGAACGTGACCGCGAGCAGCTGCCGGGGCTCGAACGCGCCGGTCGCCACCTGGTAGGCGATCCGCCGCGTGATCGTCGTCGTCTTCCCGGTGCCGGCGCCGGCGAGGATCACGACCGGGCCCCGCACGGTCTCGACCGCACGACGCTGCTCGGCGTTCAACCCTTCGAGGATCCGGCTCGCCTCCACCCGGGCACCCTAGACGTGGCGCCGGCTACGGAACCGTCACGAGACCGTCTCGCGTTCCTCCACGGGGACGCGCCTGGGGGCACGGACGATCGCTCCGAGCTTGCCGACCGCCTCGAGCGTGTCGCCCTCGTCGACGAGGCGCATCAGCCCGGTCAGCTCCTCCTCGAGCCAGGCCGGGTCGACCTCCTGGGCCTTGCAGCGGAAGATCTTCGGGTTGGCGGTGGCGACGGCGTCCTCCCCCTCCGCCCAGAGCTCCTCGTGGAGCTTCTCGCCGGGCCGCACGCCGATGATCTCGATCGGGACGTCCCGGCCGGGCACCTTGCCCGACAGCCGGATCATGTCGTGGGCGAGGTCGATGATCCGCACCGGCTCCCCCATGTCGAGGACGAACACGTCGCCGGACTCGCCGATCGCGCCTCCCTGCACGATCAGCTGCGCCGCCTCCGGGATCGTCATGAAGTAACGGGTCATCTCCGCGTGGGTGACGGTGACGGGCCCGCCGCGCGCGATCTGGCGGCGAAACAGGGGGATCACGCTGCCCGAGGAGGCCAGCACGTTGCCGAACCGAACGGCGATGTAGCGGGTGCGGTTGCCGGGGCGGTGGGCCGCGTTGTGCACGATCCACTCGCAGAGCAGCTTCGTCTGCCCGAGCACGTTCTGCGGGTTGACCGCCTTGTCGGTGGAGACGAGCACGAAGGTGCCGGTGTCGAACTCGGCGGCGACCTCGGCGAGCGCCTGGGTCGACCCGATGTTGTTGCGGATCGACTCGACCGGGTTGCCCTCCATGAGCGGAACGTGCTTGTACGCCGCGGCGTGGAAGACGACGCCCGGGCGGTAGCGCTCGAACACCTGGCGCAGCTTCGCGCGGTTCTTGACGTCGGCGAGCACCGGCACGACCGCGGGGAAGCCCCGCTCGTGCAGGAGCTCCCGCTCGATCGCGACGAGCGCGTTCTCGGCATGCTCGACGAGCACGAGCCGCTCCGGGCGCGCCAGCGCGAGCTGGCGGCAGAGCTCCGACCCGATCGACCCGCCCGCGCCCGTGATGAGCACGGTCTGGCCGGCGACGTAGGCGGCGATCGTGCCGAGGTCGAGCTGCACCGCCTCGCGGCCGAGCACGTCCTCGACCTGCACCTCGCGCAGGCGCCGGGCGAGGTGCTCGTCGCCGGAGATCAGCTCGTACACCGACGGCAGCGTCTTGACCGGGACACCGGCGTCCCGGCAGGCGGTGACGATCCGCTGGCGCGTCTCCCCGGGCGCGGAGGGGATCGCGATGATCACCTCGTCGGGCTTCGCGTCGGCGATCAGTTGCGGCAGCTCGTGCGTGGAGCCGATCACTCGGATGCCGTGCAGGCGCAGGTTCTTCTTTCGCGGGTCGTCGTCGACGGCGCCGATCGGCGTGTACCCGAAGCTCGCGTTGCGCAGCATCTCCTTGATGATCAGCTGCCCGGCGTCCCCGGCCCCGACCACGAGCGCTTCTTTGCCGCGGGCGACGAGGCTGCGCGGCCCCGGCCGCTCGATGATCGTCCGCGCAAGCAGGCGGGCACCGGCAACGAGCCCGAGCAGGACGAGCCAGTCGAGGACGAGCACGGAGCGGGGAACCCGGAAGCCGGCCACCGGGTCGACCAGGTAGATGACGAACTCGGCCACGATCGTGGCGACGGTGACGCCGCGTACCAGCGCCCACATGTCCCGGATCGAGACGTACCGCCACCAGTGGCTGTAGAAGCCGAACAGGACGAAGATGGCGAGCTTGATCGGGGCGACGATGTAGATGCTCTGCTCGAACAGCCTCCCGTAGGGGACGGGGATTCCCGCGTCGAAGCGCAGCCAGAACGCGAGGTACCACGCGCCGACGACGAGCCCGGCGTCGACGGCTGCCTGCCAGACGCGGTGGCGGGACAGGAGCCTCACCGGGCCGCTCCGACGGATACCGCCGAGCGCACGCATGCGACGACCCGTTTCTGCTGGTCGGCGGTGATTCCTGCGAACAGCGGCAGCGCGAGGTTCTCCCGGCTGGCCCGCTCCGTCACTGGCAGAGAGCCCTCCCGGTACCCGAGCGAGGCGAACACGGGCTGGAGGTGCAGGGGCGTGCGGTAGTAGGCGGCGCAGCCGATTCCCTCGGCCGCGAGCGCCGCCGCCACCCGGTCGCGCTCGGGCGTGCGCACGACGTACATGTGGTACACGTGCCCGGTATCGTCGACCGGCAGCTCGCAGAGCTCGCCGAGCCCGAGCTGCGCGTAGCGCCCGGCCGCCTCGCGGCGGGCCTCGTTCCACGCGTCGACCCTGGTCAGGAGCAGGCGCAGGGCCGCGGCCTGGAGCTCGTCGAGTCGCGAGTTGTAGCCGACGGCCTCGAAGGTCTGCTTGTCTCGCGACCCGTGCAACCTGAGCAGCCGGACGTGCTGGGCGAGCTCCGGGTCGCTCGTCGCGACGAGGCCGCCGTCACCGAGCGCGGGCAGGTTCTTGGTCGGGAAGAAGCTGAACGTCCCGGCGGCGCCGAGCGCACCCACGCGGGCGCCGCCGAGCGTGGCACCGAAGGCCTGGGCCGCGTCCTCGACCACGGGGATCCCGCCAGGAAGCTCCTCGAGCGCCGCGGGTCGCCCGAACAGATGCACGGCGACGATCGCGCGCGTGCGGCCGGTCACACAGCGGGCCACGTCCGCCGGGTCGAAGTTCAGCGTCTCGCGCTCGACGTCGCAGAACACGGGCGTGGCGCCGCGACGGGCAATAGCCTCCGCTGTCGCGTAGAACGTGAACGCCGGGCACACCACCTCGTCGCCGGCGCCGATCCCGAGCGCCTCGAGCACGAGCACGAGCGCGTCCGTGCCGTTGGCAACACCGACGGCCTCGCTCGCGCCGAGATAGGCAGCTGCCTCGCGCTCGAACGCCTCGACGTTCGGGCCGAGGATGAAGCGGCCCGAATCGAGCACCGCGGCGATCCTGCTCTCGAGCTCACCGCGCAGCGGCGCGAGCTGCGCCTTGACGTCCACGAGCGGGATGGTCACGAATGCAACAGTCTAGCGGGCGCCCCCCGCCGGGCCGCGGCGGCGCCACAGCCTGACGGCGACGTAGGCGGCGGCGAGGACGACAAGGCCGACGATGACGTAGTCCGCGTACCGGGACTGCTCGTGGAAGCGCTCCCAGCCCGTTCCCAGTGCGAGCCCGGTGCCGGCGAAGCCGAGGCACCAGATCAGCGAGCCCGCGAACGTCAGTCCCGCGTAGCGCCCGAAGGGCATCTCGGCCACACCGGCGGGCACCGAGATGAACGAGCGCACGACGGGCACGATCCGGCCCAGGAAGACCGCCCAGTCGCCGTGGCGGGCGAACCAGACCTCCGCGCGCTCGAGCCGCTCGGGGGTCAGGTGGAGCCAGCGGCCGTGCCGCTCGAGGAGCGGGCGCCCCCCGTACGCGCCGAGGCCCCAGCCGAGCGCCGAGCCGAGCCAGTAGCCGACGGTGCCGGCAGCGACCATGACCACGAAGCCCCAGGCGGTCGAGTCGATCCCCGCGCCGAACAGCGAGACCTCGCTGTCGGGGAACGCGCCGGCGGCGAGCGCGCCGGCGTACAGCATCACGATCTCGCTCCCGGCGGGTAGCACCGCGTCGACCAGCATCAACGCGAAGACCGCGTACACACCAGCGTCGCCGACCGCGCGGGTCAGCGCGTCCGTGATCTCGCTCATCGAGCCACTCTAGCCAGGAGTGCCGGCGCGCCTGACGCTAACCGCGCCCGTCAGATCGGCGAGTCCGATCCGGCTCGCCGAGACGACCCGGACAACGTAGCGCCCGCTCGCGACGGCGTGCCCGTGCGAGTCCCGACCGTTCCACGCGAGCTCGACCGCTCCCGGCGAGCGCCGTACCCCGTCGAGGAGCGTCCGCATCACCCGGCCGCTGCGGGTCTCCACGGTGACGCTCACCCGCGCTTTGCCTGCGAGCCGGAAAGAGATGCCCAGGCGCGTGCCTCGCTTCGTCACGGTCAGCTTCCGCTTCGAGAGCTCGAGGAAGCCGAGCGTGTTGTCGACCGTGAACGAGCGCTCGGCCCGGCTCTTCGCCCCCGCCTCGTCGACGGCGGTCACGACCCAGCGCCAGGAGCCCTGCCGCAGCAGTTCGGGATCGGGCTCGTACGCGACCGTCCCCGGCCCGCGCTCGCCGCCGTCGCGCCACGCCACCTTGCCGCCCGGGCCGATCAGCCGCGCCGTCACCTTCGCTGCGCGCACGAGCCGGTACGCGAGCCGCTGTCCCTCGGCGACGCCGTCCCCGTTCGGGGAGACCACGTCGTTCGCGGGCTCCGGCGCGTAGACGCCGTAGTAGGCGAGCATGAGGGCGGTCGACACGGCCCGCTCGGCGCCGTCGGACGGCGAGTTGAGCACGCGACCGTCGAATGCGATCGTCGTCGAGCCGCCCGCGTCGAATGCCATCCCCGTCACGACCCCGAGCGAGACGAGCTTGCGCGCGAGGTCGCGGAGCGTGACGCCCGCGGAGAAGGACTGGCGGCCGTCGATGGCAACGAGCACAATGCGGCCGTCCGCGAGCTGGCCGACGGCCGTCCGCGGATGGCGCGGCACGAGCTGGTCCGAGGTGAACGACTCCGTCGTCGGAAGCGCGACCCTGCCGTTGCGAACGAGTGCTGGGCCGCCTCCGATCGCGTCGTGGACTTCCTCCCACCACGGGCTCACGCCCAGCCGCGCGCTGAGCGACAGGCCCGGCTCGGCGGCCGAAGCGAGCCCGCGGCCGGCGGCGCCGACCGCCTGGAGCACGATCCCGTCCGCCGGGATCGGCGTGCCGCCGCCGCGGCGCACCTCGACGATCTGCCCGGCCAGGTCGACGTTCGGCACCGAGGCGGGGAAGCCGGAGACGACGACGTCGACCGCGTTCTTCACCCGCGGCGTGGACTCGCCCCACGCGGGCGTGAACAGCCCCGCGGCGGCCCCGTCGAGGGGCCTGTTCAGCTGGCGGAGCGCCTGGCGCGTTCCGTCATCGACGGCAAACGTCCCGGCGAAGCCGACTCGTGCGAGGCGGAGGATGCCGTCCGCACCGATCCCGAGCGAGGAGCGACCGCTGTTGGGGCGGCCATGGAGCACTCCGTCGCGCATGAAGATGCCGCTCGGATAGCCGACGCTCCAGTTGAAGAGGTCGCCGTTGATGCCGACGAGGGTCGCCTGCTTCGAGAGTCGCTGCTGCATGTCGCTGACGGTCTCGACCCCCGTGATCGTGCCCTGCGAGAGCACGGGCACGAGACGATAGAGGCCACCGGGTTGCGGCGTCGTGACGACGTGCACGACCACCTGGCGACCGCGGATCCGCTCGGTCTCCCGCGTGTAGGTGACGCCCGGCATCAGCTCGGTCGCGGCGGGCTGGGCGAGCGCCCACGGGGCGGACCAGAGCGCCGCTACCGCTGCCAGGAGGAGGGCCTTCGTGCGCACGCGCTGTCTCACCAAAGCAGACACGTCTACGACCGGCAACCCGTGAACCCTCCCTCCTTACAGAGACCGAACACCGCTCTTACCCGCGCGGGGGCTTGTCATGATCGCCACGATCGGCTAGGCTGTCCACGTCGGAAGGAGCGCCGTGGACGACTCTCGCGAGCTCTCGGCCGAGGAGGCCTTCAGCGCCTTCGACCGCCGCTACTGGCTCTGCCGCTGCGTGGGGTTTCGCGTCGCGAGCCACGACGGCCGCCCGCTCGGCCTCGTCGAGGAGCTGCTCTTCTCCTCGCCGGGCGAAGTCGACACGCTCGCCGTCCGCGGGCGCGCCGGCGACGGGCCGCTCGGGGCGATCCCCGCGGACTCGGTCGGCGAGGTGCGCCCGCTCGAGGAGCTCGTCGTTCTCGCGACCCCGGGCGCGCACCCGTGACCATCGTCGACATCGCGAGCGTTCGCCTGGTCAGCGTCGGCCCGGCGGATACCGTCCGGACTGCAATCGGCCGCATGCTCGATGAGAACGTCGGCGCCGTCGCGGTCTGCGACGGCGCCCACCACGCCGGGGTCTTAACCGAGCGCGACGTGCTGCGGCTGGCCCGCGCCGGCGGGCAGTTCGCGGAGCTGCCGGTCAGTGACGTGATGACCCGCCACGTGGTCTCCGTGTCGCCCGACGACGACATCGTTGCGGTCGCCCGACTCATGAGCGAACGACGGATCCGCCACGTGCCGGTGCTCGAGGGCGGCAACGTCCTCGGCATCGTCGGCATCCGCGACGCCGTCGCCGTGCTGGCCGAGCGACTCTGGCGCGAGCACGACCCGGCTGCGCGGGAGACGATCCGAGAGCTGCTCGGCCGCACCGGGACGCCCGCGCCCGAGGGCTAGTCGAAGACGCGCACCTCCCGGTACAGCGTGTCGCGCTGCACCGGGACCTTCCCGAGCGCCCTGATCGCCCGGACGAAGTCGTCCGTCGAGGCGCGGTGCGTGGTGCCGGCCGCCGAGACGACGTTCTCCTCGATCATCACCGAGCCGAGGTCGTCGGCGCCGAAGGCGAGCGCAACCTGCCCGATCTTCATCCCCTGCGTGACCCAGCTCGACTGGATGTGGTCGACGTTGTCGAGGTAGATCCGGCTGACCGCCTGCGTCAGCAGGTAGTCGAACGACGTCGGGAATCGCTCGACCCGCGGACCGAGGCGCGTTCCGTCAGGCTGGAACGTCCACGAGATGAAGGCCCGGAAGCCATGGAGCTCGTCCTGGAGCTCGCGGATCCGGCGCAGATGCTCGACGCGCTCCTCGAGCGTCTCGACGTGACCGTACATCATGGTCGCGGTGGTCGAGATGCCCAGCCGGTGCGCCTCGCGCATCACGTGCAGCCACTCCTGCGTCTTCGTCTTCTTGGGTGCGATCAGCCGTCGCACCCGCTCGACGAGGATCTCGGCGCCGCCGCCCGGAATCGAGTCGAGCCCCGCGTCGCGCAGGCGCGTGAGCGTCTCGGCAACCGGGAGACGGGAGCGCCGCGAGATGTGGTGGATCTCCGGTGGCGAGAGCGCGTGCAGGTGGATCCGGTAGCGGCTCTTGATCGAGCGGAACAGGTCCTCGTAGAAATCGATCGCGAGGTCCGGGTGGTGGCCGCCCTGCATGAGCAGGCCGGTGCCGCCGATCGCGAGCGTCTCCTCGATCTTGCGGAAGATCACGGCCTTCGGGAGCAGGTAGCCCTCGACGCGATCGCCGGGCCGGCGGTAGAACGCGCAGAAGTCGCAGTCGGTTTTGCAGATGTTCGTGTAGTTGACGTTTCGGTCGACGACGAACGTGACCCTCGCCGGGTCGGTCCTGCGGGCCCGCAGCTCGTCCGCGGCCCGCCCGACGGCCACGAGCTCCCTCGAGCGGAGCAGCGTGACGGCATCGGCGTCCGGGATCCGCTCGCCGGCGAGCGCCCGCTCCAGGATCTCCCGGACGGGGGCGGCCGCGCGCGGCGGGCGGGCCGATCTGACCGCGAGAGTCATACGGCGAGCGTCTCCCGCGCCACGAAGCGAAGCTCGGGAACCGAGTCCAGCTCGCCCGCGTCGCGCGCCAGCTCGAAGAACGTGAGCAGGCCCGCGCGCTCGCGCGGGCCGAAGCCGTAGCGGAGCTTCTCGAAGTACCGCGCGAGGAAGCCCGCAGGGTAGCCGTACCGCTCGCTCGCCTCGCGCGCCAGCGCCTCCGGCTCCGCGCGCGCGGCGCGGTGAGCGGCGAGCAGGGCTTCCTCGAGCTCGATCACGCCGGCCGGCGGAGGATCGGGGCAGGCGAACACCGCGTAGACCATCGGCAGGCCCGTGCGCTCCTGCCACAGGCGCCCCAGGTCGTGGTGCGGGGTCGGGTCCTCGAACGTGCTCCTCAGGGCGGCGTCGCCGATCAGGAGCCGCGCCTCGGCCTCCTCGCTGAGTGGGACCTGCTCCGCGTCGGGCAGGAGGATCGACACCAGCACGACCGATGTCGCGCTCTCCGGCGTCACGGCGACGCTGCGGATCCGCGCGAGGGGTGTCCTCGAGACGAGCTGGATCGAGTCCACCGCCCCCTCGGACGAGACCGCCACGCGCGGCAGCACCCGCAGCTGCCCGGCGTGCCGCGCGTACGCGATCGAGGAGATCGGGGCGAGGTCGAGCTCGCCGGCGACGAGCCGCGCATTCAGCTCGGTCGGAACCCCGGGGGACTCCTCGGCCTCGGTCTCGAGGCGGAAGAACAGGGGCGCCATGTTCACGTAGGAGATCCGCCCGAGCCTGAGCATCAGCCGGCCCTCCGCAGCGACGCGACGATCCCCGAGCGGCTTGCCCAGCTCGGGTGCGGCGCCAGGTACGCGAGCCGCTCCTCGCTGGCCAGCGGCGCCTTGCGAATCGGCAGGCGCAGACCCTTGAGCAGGATCCGACCGACGAAGGGGGCGCGCGCCAGCTCCGGCAGCCGCGGCTCCTCGCGCTCCGCCACGTCGGCTCCGCCGCACGCACGGGCGATCGGCAGCGCGCTCGTCTGCGCGACGAACGACGGGCGCTCGAGCGCGAGTTCCTCGACGAGTGCCCTGAGGTGCCCCACGTCCCGCTCGAGCGAGTACTCGGACTCCCGCCCCGGCTTGTCCGAGCGCCCGAACCCGAGCTGGTCGTAGGCGACCGCGCGGACCCCGGCGGCGGCGCACTCGGCGATCTCCTCCCGGAACACGTACGACCAGTACGGCGTCCCGTGCATGAGGACGAGCGCGGCGCCGTCTCGCGGCCCCTCGTCCACGTAGTGCAGGCGGATCCCGTCGGTGAACAGCCAGCGGGGCTCGTACGGCCAGGTGCCACCGAACGTCCAGTCGCGCGCGTCCATCGCCCGCTGGGTCGGCGTCAGCTCGCGTGCGGCCGTCACTCCCACCGGCGCAGCTCGCGGTAGAGCGTGTCCCGTTGAACGGGCACGCGGCCGGCGTCCCTCACGTGGCGCACGAGCTCCTCGATCTTCTGCTCGCTCCCGATCGTCGATCCCGCCGCCCGGAATATCTCCTCGCGTACGACCGTGCCCTGGACGTCGTTGGCCCCGAAGTGAAGCGCGACGGAGGCGAGGGGGAGACCCATCATGATCCAGTAGGCCTTCAGGTTCGGGATGTTGTCGAGCAGGAGGCGCGACACGGCCATCAGCTTCAGGTCCTCCGCGCCGCTCGTGAAGGTCCAGCCACGACGCTCGAACACGGTGTTCTCGGGGTGGAACGCGAGCGGCACGAAGGCGAGGAAGCCACCGGTGCGATCCTGCTGGTCGCGCAGCCGCAGCAGATGGTCGACCCGCTCCTCGTGCGTCTCGACGTGACCGTAGAGCATCGTGCAGTGCGTGGGGAGCCCGAGCCGGTGCGCGGTGTCGTGCACCTCGAACCACCGGTCGGGGTGCTCCTTGCCCGGTGCGACGAGCCGCCGCACCCGGTCGGCGAAGATCTCGGCGCCGCCGCCGGGCAGCGAGCCGAGGCCGGCGTCCCTGAGCTCGCGCAGGATCTCCTCGTAGCCGAGGCCCGAGAGCGTCGACATGTGGTGGATCTCGCTCGCCGTGTACAGCTTGAGGTGGACGTCGGGAAGCGCCGCGTGCAGCGCCCGGACGGTCTCGACGTACCACTCGAACGACACGTGCGGGCTCTCGCCGTTGACCATGTGGATCTCGGTGAAGGCGGTCAGCTCGTGCTGGCGCGCGGCATCCTCGACGAGCTCCGCGATCGAGATCGTGTAGGCGCCCTCCTGCTTCGCCGTGCGGGCGAAGGCGCAGAACTTGCACTTCACGCGGCAGACGTTCGTCTGGTTGAGGTAGAGGTTCTGGACGAAGTAGACGTCGTCGGTACCGCCGCGCAGACGGCGGGCCAGGTCGGCGAGCTCGCCCAGGGCGAGCAGGTCGTCCGACTCGAGCAGCGCCAGCCCGTCCTCGAAGTCGAGGCGCTCGCCGGCCTCGACCTTCTCCCGGGCCGTGTCGAGGGTAGGAACGCTCGCGCCGACGGTCGCCATCAGTGCTCCCGGTCGACGACGACGTGCGTGAGCGCCTCGAGCAGATCCCGGTCGGGCTCCCCGTCGAGAGCCCCGCGGGCTCGGTCGGCGTACTCGAGCGCGAGCGCCCTCGAACGCTCCAGCGCATCGGTCGCGGACACCCGCTCGAGCGCGTCGGCCACCGACTCGCCGGCCAGCGCGTCCCGCACCCGCCGGTCGGAGCGAGCAGCCAGGATCAGCGGCAGCGTCGGCGTGCCGTCGCGCAGGTCGACGCCCGGGGCCTTGCCCGTCGTGTCGAAGTCGCCCGTGCAGTCGAGGATGTCGTCGGCGATCTGGAACGCGACGCCGAGGGCGAGCCCGAACGCGCCGAGCCCGGGCCGCCCGCCGCCGAGCAGGCAGGCAGCCTCGAACAGCTTTCCGGTCTTCAGCAGGCAGCGCTCCAGGTACTCGTCCACGCTCGTGTCCGGTCGGAACGCCTGGCGGCGCTGGAGCGCCTCGCCGCGGGCGAGCGCGAGCGACGCGTCGGCGAGCAGCTTGACCGCATCGGGGTCGCCGCCGCGGGCGAGCTCTCCGAACGCCCTCGCGAACAGGTAGTCGCCGGCCGCCTTGGCCGTCCCCTCGCCGTGGAGAGCCCACGCGGTGGGGCGGCCGCGGCGCAGGTCGGCCCCGTCGAGCATGTCGTCGTGGACGAGGGTCGCCATGTGCACGAGCTCGACGGCTGCGCCGGCCGCCTGAACACGCTCGCCTTCCCTCCTGCCCGGCGGGCACGCGAGATAGACGAGGGCGGGTCGCAGGCGCTTGCCGCCCGCCGCGAGCGTCTCCCGGCCGACCTCGCCGACAACCCCGGGGTGGGACACGACGGCGGCCTCGAGCCGCGCCTCGAGCCGCTCCAGATAGCTCTCGAGGCCGGGAGCGGAGCGGATGGTGGCGATCGCGTTCACGAGGCTCCTGGGGTCTCCTCCGCCACGGCGGTGTGGAGGGCGACGATGCCCCCGCCGAGCATCCTCCAGCGTATCTGCGAGAACCCGGCCCGCGCGCAGATGGCGGCCAGCTCCTCCGGCCCCGGGAAGCGCCGTACGCTCGCAGGCAGGTACGCGTACGCCTCACCACCGGGGATCAGCCGGCCGAGCAGTGGGACCACTCCCTCGAACCAGAGGCGGAAGAACGGCCGCAGCGCGCCCCGCGGCCGGGTGATCTCGAGGCAGGCAAGCCGCCCCCCGGGGCGGAGCACCCGGCGCAGCTCGCGAAAGCCCCGCTCGAGGTCGGCGAGATTGCGCACCCCGAAGCCGACGGTGGCAGCGTCGAACGACCCGTCCGCGAACGGCAGCGCGAGGGCATCGCCGCGCACCCACTCGACGGCGGCCGACTTGGCCCGAGCCCGCTCGAGCATCCGCGGAGAGAAATCGAGACCCGTCACCGTGCCGCCGGCTGCCAAGCCGGCGAGGGCGAGATCACCGGTGCCGCAGCAGGCATCCAGCACGCGGTCTCCGGGCCGGACGACCGCTCCGGCGGCCAGGCGGCGCCAGCGCCGGTCGAGGCCCAGCGTCATGACCCGGTTCATGAGGTCGTAGACGGGCGTGATCCGGTCGAACATGTCGCGCACGCCGTCCGGGTCGAGGCGGCCCGACTCGGGGGCCGGGCTCACTGGCCCCAGCGCTTCGCGACCGTGTTCTCGACCCCGAGCTGATCGAGGATCCGCGCGACCAGGAACCCGACGAGGTCGTCGATCGTCGCCGGCTGGTGGTAGAAGCCGGGTGCCGCCGGAAGGATCACCGCCCCCGCGTTGCGCAGGCGCAGGAGGCTCTCGAGGTGGATCGCGGACAGCGGCGTCTCACGCGGGACCAGCACGAGCCGCCGTCCCTCCTTGAGCGCCACCGACGCGGCCCGGTGGATCAGGTTCGCCATCGCCCCGGCCGCGATCGTCCCGACGGTCGACATCGAGCACGGGCAGATCACGTAGCCGTCGACGCGTGCGGATCCGCTCGCGTAGGGTGAGCGGTAGTCGCCGAGCCCGTGCACGGTGACCCCGTCGAGGCCGTCGATCAGCCGGGCGAGCACCTCGTCGCGCGGCATGGCCGGGTCGCCGTGCAGCTCGGTCGCCAGCACCTCGTAGCCGGAGTCCGAGATCGAGATGCCGACCTCGCAGCCTGCCGCGACCAGCTCGCGGAGCAGCCGCTCGGCGTACGGAGCGCCGGAGGCGCCCGTGATACCGAGGAAGATCCGCATGCCCGGAAGCGGCGAGCTAGCCGCCGCCCGGGCCCTTCGATGCCTCGAGGAAGATCGCGAGCTCCCGGAGCTGGTCGTCGCCGAGCGCTGCGAAGCCGGGCATCGGCGAGCCGGGATTGACGCACGCCGGGCACTTGAGGTGCTCGATCTGCCAGTCGACGCCACGGTTCTTGGCGCCCGCATCGGTGAGCTCGGGCGCGCCGAGCGCCTGCGCGCCCGCACCGAGGTAGACGTGGCAGTTGAGGCAGCCGGAGCCTGCAAACAGCTCGGCGCCGGGCTCGGCCTCGGCCGGGAGGCTGTTCTCCTCGATCCACCGCGGCACCTCGTTCAGGGCCTCGCTCGCGACGTTCTCCTTCGCGGTCGCGCCCTTCCACGTCAGCACCGCCATCGAGGCGATCACGAGCGCGGCGGCGATCACCGCGATCGGACGACGGGACAGGCGCCTCTCCATGCGGCGGTCGACGAACGGGAGCGCGACGAGGAGCAGCACGCAGAGCGTGGGGATCCCGACCGTGCCGAGAATGACCGACTCCGGCCACTTGAAGATCCGCAGCAGGTAGAAGAGGAAGTAGAAGTACCAGTCGGGCCGCGGGACGAACGAGATCGTCCCCGGGTCGGCCTTCTCGGCATAACGGGGGCCGAGCAGCCCCGCGTCGCCCGGCTCCTCGCTGGTCGTGAAGTACCAGATGCACGTGAGCCCGATGATCACGGCAACGACGACGAGCGCCATGATCGTGTCGTGGAACATCGCGTGCGGGTAAAACGGCTTGCCCCGCTCCTTGACGTCCTGCTTGTAGCGCGCGAACCCGGCGCGCCGCTCCTTCAGCGAGCTCACCGGCCGGCCCCCCTGCCGCCGCGCGACCGCGGCTCGACGAGCCCCTGCCGCCGCGTCTCCGCCTCCGGGTCGCGCTTGCGCCCGGCGGCCTTGCGCGACCACGGCGGGGAGGTCACGCCGAGGCGCATCACGAGGTACAGGTGCAGACCGATCAGGCCGATCAGCCCGCCCGGGATCAACAGCATGTGGATCGCGTAGAAGCGGGCGAGCGTCTCCGACCCGATCTCGGCGCCGCCGCGCAACACGTTCGCGAGGAACGGCCCGACGAACGGGCCGCTCGCCTGGATGTTGATCCCGACGACGGTGGCCCAGTAGGAGGTCTGATCCCACGGGAGCAGGTAGCCGGTGAAGCCCTCGAGCATCCCGAGCGCGAGCAGGCCGACGCCGATCAGCCAGTTCAGCTCGCGCGGGTACTTGTACGCCCCGAACAGGAACACGCGGCCCATGTGCAGGAAGAGCAGGATGATGAAGACGCTGGCGCCCCAGCGGTGCATGCCGCGCACGAGCCAGCCCCACGTGAGCTCGTTCGTGATGAACTGGATCGACTCGTAGGCCTTGTCCGGATCCGGCTTGTAGTACATCGCCAGGATCGCGCCGGTGACGGCCTGGACGATGAACGCGGTCAGCGCGGCCGAGCCGAGCGTCTGCGCCCAGCTGATGTCGGACGGGACGTTGCGGAAGAGGAAGTAGCGGAGCCCACCGACGAGGCCGGAGCGCTCCTCGAGCCAGTTCACCGGAGCGAGCATGGCGGCCTCCGCCTGGCGGCGGCGGGCGTGGCGCCTGCGGTACGGGGCGCCCATCCTCAGCGGCTCATGTTGGGCGTCAGGGGATACATCCACTGCGTCGGGCCGTCAACGTGCTGGCCCGGGTCGTAGACGTCGTAGGCGGCGATCTTGGCGCTCGCGCCCGTGCCCTCGACCGTGCCGACGCTGTAGCGGTCGCCAAGCACGAGGTTGCCGTCGACGATCTTGAAGGTGAAGCGGTCGAGCGCGCGAACGGGCGGGCCGGCGGTGCGGTTGCCCTCGATGTCGTACGACCCCCCGTGGCACGGGCAGACGAAGCTCGCCGGCAAGGTGGGGATCAGTCGCACGGTGCCGCTCTTGGTCTCGACCTCGACGGCCTCCTCGACGTTCGTCGGGCCGCCCGGCTGCGTGGGGCAGCCCAGATGGACGCAGCGGTTCGAGATGATCGTGAAACTCGGCGTCCCGTCGGCGAAGCCGTTGTTGCGGATGAACACCGTGCGCGTCGAGACCTGCCCCTGCTCGGCCTTGGACACGAACGTCGTGACCCTGAACTCCCCCTCGGGGTAGTTCTCGAGCGGGCCGAGGTCGACGTCGTCGTCGCCCTGGCCGATGAAGGTCGGGGCGATCGCGAAGCCGACGACGGGAGCGGTCACGACACCGCCGATCAGCGCGCCGATGCCGAGCGTCGACAGCTCGAGGAACTTGTCGCGCCCGAAGCGCTCGCCCTCGTCCTCGTCGTCCGGAACGGCGCGCGGCCGGGGCGCCGGCAGCCGGCCTCCGCGGACGACGTCGGCCACCCAGAGCAGACCGAACAGAGCGGCGACGCCGCAGCCGAGCCAGAACACCGGCCAGCTGACGACGACGCCGATCAGGATCAGCGCCACGCCGATCGCGAACCCGAACGGCAGGAAGGTGGCACCGGGCAGGGAGTGGGTCTGCCCGCTCCCGGGCGTCTTGCCCGCCGGCCCCTCGTCCTGACCTGCCACGCTTGTCTCCCTTCCCGAGTACCCGCTCGACCTGCCGGTGCGGCAGCTTACAACCTCGCCGTATTCAAGGGTTGCCGGAACCGGCTGTCAACGACGTAACGGATGCAGCGAACGCCACCGGTTCACGACCCCGGCAGGCGGATTCCGTACTCGCCCCAGCGACGGTCGACGAGATCCCGCACGTCCGCGCTCATGACGATCCGCTCGGGCCAGGGCCGCGCACCCTCGGACTCCCACTTGTGGGTCGCGTCGATACCGAGCTTGCCCCCGTAGCAGGACAGAGCCGCAGCGTGGTCGAGCTGGTCGAGCGGGCCCTCGGCCAGGACGACATCGCGCTTCGGGTCGACGTTCGCGCACGCGTGGAAGAACACCTGCTCGTAGTCGTGGACGTCGACGAAGTCGTCCACCACGACCACGCTCTTCGAGAGGCTGAGCATCCCGAGACCCCAGATCGCGTGCATCACCTTCCGCGCGTGCCCGGGGTAGGCCTTGCGGATCGAGACGATCACGCAGTTGTGGAAGGCGCCGGCGATCGGCAGGTCGTAGTCGACGATCTCGGGCACAGTCATGCGCACGGCGGGCAGGAAGATCCGCTCCGTCGCCTTCCCCAGCCACGCGTCCTCGGCCGGCGGCACCCCGACCACGATCGAGGGGTAGATCGCGTCGCGGCGCATGGTCATGCACGTGAGCCGGAAGATCGGGAACGGCTCGCGCGGCGAGTAGTAGCCGGTGTGGTCGCCGAACGGGCCCTCGACCGCCACGTCCCCGCGCTCGATGAAGCCCTCGAGCACGATCTCGGCGCGGGCGGGCACCTCGAGGTCGACCGTCTTCGCGCGCACGAGCTCGACCGGCTCGCCGCGCAGGAACCCCGCGAGCATCAGCTCGTCGATGTGCTTGGGCAGGGGCGCGCTCGCTGCATACGCCGTCACGGGATCGAGCCCGAGCGCGACCGCGACCTCGAGGCGCTCTCCCATCCCGCGCCAGTCCGCGGCCCCGTCCTTGTGAACCTGCCAGTGCATGAAGGTCGACCGTGCGTCGATCTTCTGCATCCGATACATGCCGACGTTGCGCGAGCCGGTCCGCGGATCCTTCGTGATCACGGCCGGCAGCGTCACGAACGGCGCCGGATCACCGGGCCAGCAGTGCTGGATCGGCAGGAGGTCGAGATCGGGCTCGAGCACGACCTCCTGGCACGGCCCGCTGCGGACGCTCTTCGGCAGCGAGTCGGCGAGCCGCTTGAGCTTCCCGAGTCCCTTGACCTTGTCGACCAACCCCTGCGGCGGCTGCATCTCCAGCACGTCCTCGAGCCTGCGCGCGACGTCGTCCAGGCTCGCGACCCCGAAGCCGAGGCACATCCGCCGCTCCGTGCCGAACTGGTTCACGAGCAGCGGGTGGGAGGAGCCGCGGGGGCGCTGGAACAGCAGGGCCGGGCCGCCCGACTTGACGGTGCGGTCGACGATCTCGGTCGCCTCGAGGTACGGGTCCACCTCCGCCTCGACCCGGACGAGCTCGCCCTCGCGCTCCAGGCAGGCGATCCAGTCCCGCAGGTCCGCGAAGGCCACCGGGCGAGTCTAGCGACGCGGGGGCGCTGCTACCGGCGGCGGCGGTGCGACAGCACCTTCGAGAGCCCGCCGAGCGCGATCACGCCGACGAAGATCAGGCCCACGACGAGCATGGAGAGGACGATGTCCCGCCCTTCCTCGTCGGGCGTCTTCGCCGACGCAAGCAGGATCGCGCTCAGGAGGTGGTCCATCGCGACGCCGATCTTACTCGACTCGCGCGCGATGGGTTGCGAGAGCGCGCTCGACCGCGTCGCGACCGGCGACGTCGATCGCAAGCAGCCTGAGCGGCCCCGAATCGCCCCGGAGCCGCAACGCCGCACGGGCCGCTTCCAGGCGCTCCCCGCCGGTTCCGAGCAGCGCGGCCGTGGCGGCCCACGCGGCCCCGTCCGGGTCGCCGTCCGCGCGCTCCGCACGCGCCTGCATGCAGAGCGAGATCAACTCGGCGAGATCCGCGACGGCGGCGACGTCGCCATGGGCGGAGAGCCGGACGAGACCGTGCGCGTACAGGTAGTCGCCGAGGAGCACCGCGGCGTCGCGATCCCCGGGGGAGAACAGCCGTGGTCGCCCGTAGTGCAGGAGGTAGCCCTCGTAGATCGACTCGAGCGCGAGCGCGTAGCGCTCCTCACAGAGCGCCGAGAAGATCGCCACAGGCTCCTGCTCGCCCGCGGCGCGCAGGGCCGCGCTCCAGAGCGGGCTCTCGGCCGCAGCCTCCCGGGCGATCGTCGCGAAGACGTCCGTCACGCGAACAGCTCCGCCGCCGCAGCGACGGTGCGCTCGATCTCGGCCTCGCCGTGGGCGGTGGAGACGAACAGCGCTTCGAACTGGGAGGGTGCGACGTAGACGCCCCTGTCGAGGAAGTGGCGAAACAGGGCGCCGTACCGCTCGGTGTCGGCGGCGGCGGCCGTGTCGAAGTCGCGCACCGGGCCGGGGTGGCAGAAGAGCGTGGCCATCGCGCCGACTCGCTGCACGCAGGCTGGCGCGCCCGCAACCGCCTCGCGCAGGCCCGCCTCGAGCGCGGCGCCGGTCGCCTCGAGCCGCTCGTAGACTGATGGGTCGCGCAGCCGGCGCAGCACGACGAGCGCGGCCGCGGTGGCGAGCGGGTTGCCGGAGAGCGTCCCGGCCTGGTAGACGGCGCCACCGGGCGCGAGCTGCTCCATCAGCTCCGCGCGGCCTCCGAACGCCGCGAGCGGCAGCCCGCCGCCCGCGATCTTCCCGAGCACGGTCAGGTCGGGCAGCACGCCGAAGCGCTCCTGGGCGCCGCCGCGGGCGACCCGGAAGCCGGTGATCACCTCGTCGAACACGAGCAACGCGCCGCTTGCGTCGCACAGGGCACGGAGGGTCTCGAGGAACCCCGGAGCCGGCGGCACGACGCCCATGTTGCCGGCGACGGGCTCGACGAGGATGGCGGCGAGCCCCTCGCCGTAGCGCTCGACGGCTGCGGCGACCGCGTCGATGTCGTTGAACGGGCAGACGACGGTGTCGGCGGTCGCACCGGTCGGCACGCCCGGCGAGGAGGGGATGCCGAGCGTGGCGAGCCCGGAGCCGGCGCTGGCCAGCAGCGCGTCGGCGTGCCCGTGGTAGCAGCCCGCGAACTTGAGCACGCGGTCGCGCCTGGTCGCGGCGCGGGCCAGCCGCACAGCGCTCATCGCGGCCTCCGTGCCCGACGAGACGAGCCGGACCCGCTCGATCGAGGGGACGGCGTCGGCGATCTCCGCCGCGAGCTCCACCTCCCGCTCGGTGGGTGCCCCGAACGTCGTCCCCCCGGCGGCGGCGTCCTGGACGGCCGCGACGACCTCGGGATCCGCGTGGCCGAACACGAGCGGCCCCCACGACATCACCCAGTCGACGTAGCGGTTCCCGTCCTCGTCCTCGACGTACGCGCCCTCCCCGCGTCGCAGGAACAGCGGCGCCTCGAGGCCGACGGCGCGCATCGCCCGCACGGGCGAGTTGACGCCGCCCGGGATCAGCTGGCGCGCGCGGCGGTAGAGCTCGGCGCTGCGGGGGGTCGTGGGCACGCCGGAGCTACCCGCGCCCCGCCTGGCTCACAGCCACGCCGCTGCCTCCTTGGCCCAGTAGGTGAAGATCACGTCGGCGCCGGCGCGCTTGATCGCGAGCAGGCTCTCGAGCGCCGCCTGCCGCTCGTCGAGCCAGCCGCTCGCGGCGGCCGCCTTCACCATCGCGTACTCGCCGCTCACGTTGTACGCGGCGAGCGGGACGTCGAAGCGCTCGCGGACGGAGCGGATCACGTCCAGGTACGGGAGCGCCGGCTTGACCATGATCATGTCGGCGCCCTCCTCGATGTCCAGCGCGCACTCGCGCAGCGCCTCCCGGAGATTCGCGGGGTCCATCTGGTAGCTCCTGCGGTCGCCGAACGCGGGCGCGGAGTCCGCGACCTCCCGAAACGGGCCGTAGAAGGCGGACGCGAACTTCGCCGAGTAGGCGATCACCGGGACGCTCTCGCGGCCGGCGGCATCGAGCGCGGAGCGGATTGCCCCCACGCGCCCGTCCATCATGTCGCTCGGCGCGACCGTGTCGGCTCCGGCCTCGACGTGAGAGACCGCTGTCCGTGCGAGCAGCTCGAGGCTCGGGTCGTTCAGCACCTCGCCGTCCTCGATCACCCCGCAGTGGCCGTGTGACGTGTACTCGCAGAGGCAGACATCGGTGATCAGCACGAGTTCCGGCAGCCGCCGCCTGAGCTCCCGCAACGCCCGCTGGACGATCCCGTCGTCCGCGTACGCGCCGGAGCCGACGGCGTCCTTCTCCTCGGGGATCCCGAACAGGAGCACCGCGGGCACGCCGAGGCGGTGCGCCGCCTCGGCCTCGTCGCAGAGAAGATCGACCGAGCGGCGGCCGATCCCCTGGAGCCCCTCGAGCGGCTCCGTCACCCCCTCGCCCGGACAGACGAACAGCGGGTAGACGAGGTCGCCGATGTCGAGCGAGGTCTCGCGCACGAGAGCGCGCAACCCCGGTGTTCGCCGCAGCCGCCGGAGGCGCGTGGTCGGGAACGCGCTCATGTCAGCAATCTTCGCACGGACACGCGCGCCGCGACGCCGTACGCGGCCGCGAGCCCGACCAGCCACCCAGCCTCCCGGGCGATCGCCGCGGCGGGGTCGACGTCGGAGAGAGTCGCCGACAGGAGCTGTGCCGCATGGGTGAACGGAAACGCGGCGGAGACCCAGCCGACCGAGGGGATCACGCTCGTCGGCACGAGCCCGAGCAGCATGATCGGCAGCGCGACGAGGAACGCGACGAGCGTGGCGGCGCGGGCCTCGCGTGCGACCGCCCCGATCACGACCCCGAGCGCTCCGAACGTTGCCGCAGCGAGGAGCAGGCCGGCGACGATGATCGGGAAGCGCGCCCACGGCTCGCCGCCGGCGACGTCGCCGATCTCGACCGCGAGGCCGAACGCGAGCGCGAGCAGCGTGCCGATCGACCCGGCCACGATCGCCACGAATGCGACCTTCTCGACGACCAGCTCGCCGAGCCCGACGAGCCCGCGGGCGAGCCTGCCGAGCACGTTCTCGTCACGCTCCGAGGCGATCCCGGCCGCCGCGAGGAGCAGCGCCACGAAGCCGAGCGTCAACGCGAGCCCGTACGCCTGCACGCTCGCGGAGAGCAGGATCGCGCGTCCGCCGCTTCGCTCCTCGACGAGCTCGATCGGGTTCGCGGTCGCGCGGAGCGGCTGCTCGATGTTCTCGACGGCCGTCTGCGACTGGCGGATGAAGTCGGCGAGCTCGGCCGCCTCGGCCGCCACCTCCGGGTCGGGCGACCGCGCCAACTCCTCGAGCCGGCGGCCGGCCTCCTCGAGGCCCATGATGTCGAACTGGATGTCGAACAGCTCGCCCTTGCCGCCGTTCAGAAGCGCGTCGATCGCCCGCAGGTCGCCCTCGATGAACGCCGACTGGAGCTCACGGTTGACCGCGTAGACGAGCGCCTGGACCTTCTCCACGATCCGGTTCGCGAGCGCGCTCTCGGTCGTCAGCAGCGTCACCGAGGGCGCCGTGATCATCCCCTTCAGCTTCCGCTCGAAGCCCTCGGGGATGACGAGCACGCCGAGCACGTCGCCGTTTGCGAGCTGGCGGTCGGCCTCGGCGGCGTCGAGCTCGACGAGGTCGACGTCCTCTGCGGCGCGGTCGAAGATCCGCTGGACGTTGAAATGCTCGCCGCCGACGACGAGCTCGGCCGGGAGCCCGTCCTCGTCGACGAGGGCCACCCGGGGCCGATCGCCCGCGTAGCGCACGACGAGGCCGACGATCAGCGCGATCACGAGCGGGTAGAGGACGAGCGCCGCCAGCACGGCGGGCGAGCGGCGCAGGATGCGGAGGTCTTTCCCGAGCAGGAAGCGGGCGCGCCTCATGCGAACACGTGCGCCTCGAGCGTCGTGTCGTAGTCCGCGCGCGGGCCGTCGAAGACGAGCTCCCCGGCCCGCAGGACGCAGACCCGGTCGGCGAACCGCTCGAGCTCCTCGAGGTTCTGCGTCACGAACACGACCGCGCCGCCGCGGTCGCGCGTGCGCGTCGCGAGCTCCCAGAGCCTCCGGCGCTGCTTGGGGTCGAGAGCGGCGGTCGGCTCGTCGAGCAGGAGCACGTCGGGCTCCGCGAGCAGCGCGATCGCGAGGTTGAGGCGCTGCTGGTTGCCGATCGAGAGGTGCGCGGCAGGGCGGTCGTCTGCGGGAAGCTCGACGGTCTCGACCAGCCGGGCCGCGGCTGCCGCAGGCTCCGCGACCCCCTCGAGGCGGGCGAACAACTCCAGGTTCTCGCGGGCCGAGAGCCGCCCGTACTGCGCCGGGCGCTGCGGCACCCAGCCGATCCGCGCCGGCGGGTCCCCGGGCGCCACGACGCCCCCGGTGGCCGGCAACGCCCCGGCGAGAATCGCGACGAGCGTCGACTTCCCGGCGCCGTTGGGGCCGATCACGGCCACGAGCTCGCCGCCGACGACGTCGAAGTCGGTCGGAGCCAGCGCGACGTGGCGCCCGTAGCGGCGTGTCACGCCGCGGGCCGATAGCAGCGTCCGTCGGGCTACGGAAGCCGGCATGCGCCTCGCTCGTTCACCGCCGGGGCATGGTACCGTCAGACGGATGGCCCGGCCCCAGGCCTCAGGCCTCGTCGCGCACGGGGACGTTCGTATGCGGGCCCGCGCGCGGGCCCGGCGACTTCGCCGTCTCGCGATCGTCGCCCTCAGCGTGGCGATCGCGGTCCCGATCGCGGTGCTCGCGCTCGACTCGGGCTCGGCTTCCCGGCCCGTCCCCGTACCGGCCGCGGAGCGTCTCCTGCCCGCGGGTCCGCCGAGCCCGACCGTGCTCGCGCTGCTCGGCTCCGTGCGGATCCACCTGCCGATCGAGGAGAGCCACATCACGGCGATCGGCTACCACGCGGTCGGGCAGGGCGCTCTGGAGCTCGACCCGGTGGGGACACAGGCCAATGCCGGGCTGCTCACACGGATCTTCAACCGCTTCTTCAGCGACGGCTCGGGCGGTGTGCGCTACTACCTGCTCGGAGGCGAGGGGGGGCCCGCCACCGCCGGTCTCGACGTCGGCGCTCCGGTCGGGACCGACGTCTACTCGCCCGTGGACGGCACCGTCGCCGCGATCTCGGATCGGATCGTCTCCGGGGCGGCGCACGGGGTGCGCATCGACATCCAGCCGACCGGCAGCCCGGGGCTCGTCGTGTCCGTGACGAACCTCTCGGCCGACGAGGCGCTGAGCGTCGGCTCCACCGTCGCCCGCTCGAAGACGAAGCTCGGCCGCGTCGTCGACCTCTCGACGGTCCAGACCTCGGCGCTCGCTCGCTACACGCACGACCTCGGGCAGCACGTGCACCTCGAGGTGCACCCGACCGCGAACCTCTCGCTCCCCTAGCCCTGCGCATCCTCTTCGTCGCGGACGTCTTCGGTGCTCCCGGCCGGCGGGCCGTCGAGACGCGCCTGCCGGCGCTCCGGGACGAGCTCGGGGTGGACTACTGCGTCGTCAACGGCGAGAACGCGGCCGACGGAGCCGGGCTGACCGCGAAGCTCGCGACGCTGCTCCTCGCCCGCGGCGCGGACGTCGTGACCACCGGGAACCACGTCTGGCGCCGCCGCGACCTGATGCCCCTGCTCGGCAGCTCGCCGCGCCTGCTGCGACCCGCGAACATGGGCGGGCCCGGAGCGCCGGGGCGGGGAACGACGGTCGTGCCGGCCGCGGACGGCACCCCGGTGGCGGTGATCAACCTGCTCGGCGACCTGTTCATGGGGAGCTACGCGCACCCCTTCCCGCTCGCCGAGGAGCTCGTCGCCGAGGCGCTGTCCGAGACGCCGGTCGTGCTCGTCGACTTCCACGCCGAGGCGACGAGCGAGAAGATCGCGCTGGCGCGGCTCCTCGATGGCCGCGCGACGGCCGTGATCGGTACGCACACGCACGTGCAGACGAACGACGCGCGCGTTCTCCCCGGCGGCACGGCGGCGCTCACCGACGCGGGCATGACCGGGCCGCACGACTCGGTGATCGGCGTCGCGGCCGAGCTTGCGATCGAGCGGATGCGGACGGGCCTGCCCGTCCGCTTCCATCCGGCCGAGGGGGACGTGCGGATCGAGGGCGCCCTCGTCGAGTGCGGCCCCGATGGGCGCGCTACCGCCTGCGAGACGGTGCGGGTCGAGGTGCGATAGCCGCGACGAGCACGGCGGCGACCGCGACGAGGGCGGCGTTTCGCGCGAGCAGGAGCCAGGTCTGGCCGGGGGCGAGCGCCACGAGGTCCCAGTACGCGGACGGAAACCAGAGCCGGGTCAGGACGAGCGCCGAGAGGAAGAGCGCTGCCGCGACCGCGCCGCGACGGCCCGCGGCCAGCGGCGCGAGCGGAACGAGCCAGATCAGGAACTGGGGGGAGAGCACCTTCCCGAACGCGACGAACGCTGCGACCGCCGCGGCGCTCGCGGTCAGGAGCTCCGCGGCGCGGCCGCCGCGACGGGCGAACAGGAGCCAGACGCCGGCGAGGGCGGCAACCTGGAAGGCCGTCTGGGCGACGGCGAGCGCGTCGGGGAGGCCCCCGACCAGGTTCTGCGACCCGTAGCTCGAGACGACGGTGGGCTCGTACCACCCGGCCAGGTGCGCCACGAGCAGGAACGAGGAGCCGAGGCTCTCGATCTGGAGCGGCCGGCCTGTCTGGCGCTCCAGGCTGGCCGCGAGCCCGTCTGGCGAGAGGATCGCGAACGGCAGCAGGCACGCCGCGAGCACGAGGACGAAGGCGCCGAGGCAGACGGCCGCCTCGCGCCCGCCGCGCCGTCGGGCCACGTACGTGAGCGCGAGCGGCGCCAGCACGAGCGGGTACAACTTGGCCGCGACGGCGAGCGCGAGGAGCCCGAGCCCGAGTCGGTCGCGTCCCCCGGCAAGTGCCGAGAGCGCGGCCGCGACGAGGAGAGCCGGCCAGAGGTCGTAGCGGGTGAGGACGACCGGGCCGAGCGCGAGCGGGGCGACCCCGGCGAGCAAGGACGCTGCCGCGAGCTTCCCGTCGCCGGCGCCCGCCTGGCCGAGCGCGAGCAGGGCCAGCGCGACCGCACCCGCGCCGCACAGCGCCATCAGGAGCTCGAAGATCGCCCGGTAGTCGTCCGCCGGCGCCAGGGACGGGAGCAGGAAGACGGGGAGCGCCCCGGGCGGGTACTCGAGCTCGAAGTCCCGGTAGGGGACGCTCCCGCCGAGCATCGCGTCCCCGTAGCGCTGGTACACCGGCGTGTCGACGATCTCGTAGCCGTCGAGCGGCCCGGCGTGGAGCAGGAGGAAGCAGGCGACGAACAGCCCGGCGCCCAGGGCCGCCCAGACGGCCGCCCTGCGCGCGTCAGGCGCTGGCGCCGACCAGCTCGCGGGGCTCGCGCTCACCGGCCTCCACCACGGCCTGCTCCTCCCGGGCCGCGGGCGCGTAGAGGGCAAAGGCGACGAAGGGCAGGAACCACGGCAGGTAGAGATAGAACCAGTGGGTGAGCACGAGCTGGAAGCCGACGAGGAGCGCGGCTGAGAGCGCGGCGAGCTGGAGCGGCGACTTTCGCCGCGGGCGGAACGCGAGTGCCAGCGCGCCGGCGACGAGCGCGGCCTTCAGCCCCGTCTGGACGGTTCCGAGATCGGGGTAGCCCGGGTACTCGCCCCAGTTCCAGAGCGAGAACGGGGAGTCGCGCCCGAGCTGGAAGCCGAACGTGCGGTCCCAGAACACCCTCGCGGCGTGGAGCGGGTCGGGCTCGAGCAGGAGCACCCAGAAGCCGAGCACGGTTGCGAGCGCGAAGCCGCCGACGAAGAGGATGACGGCCCGGGGCCGCCTGAGGCCGTCGGGATACGAGGCCCAGAGCGGTACGAGCAGAAGCGACGCGAACTTCGCCCACGAGGCAAGCCCCGTGAACACGCCACGTGCCGGGGCCGATGTGACGAGCCAGAAGCCGAAGATCAGGATCGCCGGCAGGATCGCGTCGTTCGAGTTCGAGCTGGACACGTACTGCGTGAACGGGTAGGCGGCCCACGCGAACGGCAGTGTCGCCGCCAGCCGGCCGCGGCCGAAGCGCCAGCCGACGAGCGCGAGGCCGATCAGCGCGAGGCAGTCGAACAGGAGCGCGGTGAAGTGGGCCGCGGGCAGCGAGTCCCACTTGCCGCTCCAGCCGTAGGCGAGGTAGCCGGGGATGTACGCGATGTACGTGATGGGGCCGTACGTGTCGCCGCGGTCGTTCGCCGACTCGCAGCGACCGTTCGTCTGGACACGGTCGCGCACGTTGCCGTTGACATCGGCCGGACCGCACTCCTCCCCCTCGTGGACGGGCATGTGCCCGTACGGCATCTCGCCCGCCGAGACGATCCGCTGCGCGCCGATCACGCTTGCGTAGCCGACGTCGATCACGTTCGACGCCTCGACGTTCAGACCGATCCGAAACCCCGCCAGGAAGACGGTCGCGGCCGCAAGCACCCAGACCGGCCACAGGGGCCGCGAGCCGTCGTCGCGGCGGCTTCCGCGCACGCCGAGCCACGCCATCCGGACGAGCAGGTAGGCGAGCGGCGGATAGGCGAGCGGGACCGAAAGAAAGATCTGCCCGTCGTTGAAGAACCACCAGGAGGCCGCGAACGAGAGCAGGACGACCAGGTCGAGGTTGCGCATCGAGAGTGGCCGTCGCAGGTTGGCGAGCCCCAGGAAGAAGACCGCGCAGAGCGGCCACCAGATCGCGGGATCGTTGATCTTGCGGCCGAACGCGCCGTCGTAGCCTCGCGCCATCGTCCACGCGACCTGGGGGCCTGTCCAGGCCTCGGTCACCTGCCTCGTCGTGTCGTCGACCTTCGCGAGCGCGATCTGGCCCGCGTCAGGCAGGTCCGACCAGACCTTGACCGTCCAGGTGCGCTTGTCGTCGTCGAACGTGGCGCGCTTCGTCAGGCCCTCGGTCGGGTAGCGGCCGACCCAGTCGCGGACTTTCGGGCTCGCGAGCGCGAGCTCGATCGCCCGCTCATCGTCCAGCACGGGCTCGGCCGGCACCGGCACGAAGGGCGTGTCCACGAGCTGCCCCTCCGCGTCGTAGACCGGCGCCGTGGGCGCCGGCGCGGCGGCGGAGGCGGGGGCGAAGCAGAGGACGAGGGCCGCCGCGAGAATCGTGAGCGGGCGGCGCACCGTGCTCCTAGGGCCGGAACGACCAGAGCTTGTTGCCGAGGAAGGACAGCGGCGTGACGAGCACGATCGCCACGGCCTGCGCAGGGACCTTGGGTACTCCCAGCGCCACGAGCGCAGCGAGCGCCGCCAGGTTCGCGCCGAGCGCGGCCGTGGACACGGCGAGGAAGCGCGCGCCCTGGAGGACGAGGTGGCCCCGCTCGCGGCGGAACGTCCAGAGACGGTTCCAGGCGTAGTTGTTGGTGACCGCGACGGCGAACGAGGCGATCGCGGCCAGGAGGAAGTGAACGCCCGCCGCGTGCACGAGCACGGCGTAGACGCCAAGGTTGACCGCGTAGCCGCTGGCGCCGACGAGGCAGAACTTGAGCAGCTGCACCCAGTTGCCGGACCGGCGCGCCCCGATCCGCGCCCGGACGGCGAGGGCCGAGAGTCGCGGGGTCAGCTCGGACGCGCGCGCCACGCGCCATAGGTTAGAGCCCCGGCGCACACCGGGGCCCCCGGGCCCGGAGCCCCTCGGCGCCCGCCAGCGGCACGAAGCGGCAGGGAACCGAACGCGCGACCGCCGGGCCTTCGGGCGTGGCCACGATCACCTCGAGCGACTCGCCGCGGGGCGCAAGCTGCGCGCAGAGGGCGACGGACGCGTGGCGCGGCAGCCGCGACGACGATCGAATCGAGCGGGGCCAGCGCCGATTGCCCGAGTGTTCGGGAATGTCCCCCGAGCAAGGTGGCCGGGCGGTGAACGTCACAGGAGGAGGCCCATCACGATCGAGTCCCAGAACTCGCCGCTCCGCGCGGCGGTAGTACCTGGCGCGGCGGCCCTCCTCGATGAAGCGAAATCTACGGAGTCTCTCGCTCGAGTACGACCTCGTATGAATCGACGGAGACGCGGCGCATACTGCCGGCGTCGGGTGGGCTCATCGCCTCGAGCGCCTCAGCGCCCTTCCGGAGATCCTCCTCGGAGCCGAACCGGACTGCGACGACGACCTTTCCAGCAGAGCGGTCTGCGAGGACGGTAATCCGCTTCGCGGGGACGCCTTCGGGCGGGCCATCGGAGGCATTGATCTCATTCAGCAACGCTTCGAGAGCTGCATCGTCGGCGTCGAACGTGACTACGCGAGCGTACTCGGCCATGTCATCCTCCATCGGCGGGGTCGGCTGGAGTCGATCGGGTGTGCTCCAGGTACTCAGTATGGGGATTCGCATCGGTTGCGTGAAGGTCAGGGGCGGAGCGTCGGGTGAGCGAAACGTCAGAACTGCCTCCTGAAGCGCGGCGACGAGATCGGCCGCCGAGGCATGCTCGAGACTGCGGCGGGGACCTGCGGAGCGTCCGGCGCGTGCGTGACGGCCAACGCTACTCAGCAAGGGCCCTGCGAATCCGACGGTGCCTCAGGATCACGGCTATACTGGAAATCAGCGCGTTGGCTCTAGCTGTTGAAGCCGCCGAGGCTCTAGCACTTTCCTCTCCGACTGTGACCCCTGGCCTGACCGCCGCAGTGCGCCGATTCGAGCGCTCTGCCCTGTACGACCACAGAAGGAGCATCACATGCATGCCACCATTCGTCGTTACGAAGGTGTCGACAGGACCCGCACGAACGAGGTCACCGGCAAGGTCAACGAGACGCTCATCCCCGAGCTTCGCAAGCTCCCCGGTTTCGCCGGCTATTACCTGATCGAGGCCGGCAACGGCGTCTTCAGCTCGCTCGGTCTCTTCGAGACGCCCGAGCAGGCCGACGAGTCCACCAAGGTCGTCGCGAAGTGGATCACCGACGAGAACTTCAGCACGGCGCTCCCCAACGCCCCGAAGATCACAAGCGGCAAGGTCGTTGCCCACAGCAACGGCGTCCCCGCCGTCGCCTAGCTCGAGCGTACTCCGCGCCACCGACAGAGGGGGGGGGGGGGGGCCCGGCCCCCGCTGGGCGGGGCGGCACCCGGGCGCCGCGGGGCGGGGGAGGTG
>CAYJLE010000007.1:90580-97412 GCA_964370985.1 uncultured Gaiellales bacterium
ATCCCCCGCGCTCCCCCCGCCCCCCCCCCCGGGGGCCCGGGCCCCCGGGGGCCCCTCTGTCGTCGGACCTCTCGCCTGCGCCAGTCTTCGGGAATGGCTCCTGAGAGCCGGGCTCATCGCAACTAGCATCCGACCGTGCGCGCTTCCGTGGCGATCGTACTTCTCGCCGCCGTGCTAGCTGGCTGCGGAGCGAGCGGCAGCGAGCAGCGTGACGGAGCCATGTCGACCGAACGGGACTCCGCTGCCGCTGCTGCACGCATCGACAAATGCGTCGAGCGTCTTCTCAGTCGTTCTATGACGAGCGGCGGGAGCGAGCAACAGGTGCGCCGCTACGCCAGAGACACCTACTGCGCGCCGTTCGAGCAGAACGGCTGGGTCTACGAGGACGGGGCGCTGAGCATCGCGACTCAGAACTGGCTGGACAACGGAGGGGCATGTGCAACCCAGGGCGCAGTGACAGGCGAAGCGCGCAGCGACGGAGAGCCGGCGCGAACGATCCCGTGCGAGCAGACGTACGGTGATACGACCACGCGAATCGTCGAGTGCGCGCTCCTCCATCACGTGAGGCGGACGGAGGTGATGGCCTACGTCGCGAAACTCCAGCGGGACAATGACGTGTACTGCGACGACGGAACGCCTCTCGAAGAGCTGGGTGTCCCGTGAGCGCGCCTTCTGATACGCCCATCTTGCTCGACTTGAGTAGGCCGTAGGGCCAGAACAGCCGCCTGCGCCAGTGTGCGGGAATGTCACCTGGCGCCGGGCCAGGAGCCGAGACAGGCTCTAACGTGACGACCGATGATCGAGATCATCGAACCGTACTTAACCGACGGAGCCGTGAAGCTCCGGCGATGGAGGCTGGAGGATCTCTCGCTAGTCGAGAAAGCGTCTTCCGATCCTGACCTCCTCACAGGGACAACGCTTCCGGCTCGGTACTCCTCGGCACAAGGGCGCGCATTCATCGAGCGGCAGTGGGGACGAGCCTCCAGTCGAGAAGGCATGTCGCTCGCCATCGAGGCGGACGGCGCTGCGGTCGGATGTTCCACCGTGATGCTGCGCCGCCAACGAGTCGGCGACCTCGGCTTCTGGCTCATCCGTGAGGCGCGCGGCCGTCGAATCGGGGCCACCGCCGTTGGGCTTCTCACACCCTGGGCGTTGGAGCACCTGGAGATCGACGCGCTGGACGCCTTCGTGGACGAAGGGAACGCTCCATCGCGGCGGCTGCTGGAGCGGGCAGGCTACAGACTTCTTGGACTGGAACGGCACACCGTCAACCGGCTCGACGCGGAGCTTCTCGTCTACCGTCGAACGCGACTCGAACACGACTCGGGCGAGTAGGAGACAGGGGTCAGGTCCTAGATGTCGCATCGAGCCCACTCCCATGGCTACCCGGTAAGGCAGATCGCCCGCCGCCTCGACATCTGCGTTTCCACCCTTCGTCGCCGCCTCCACTGACAGCGCAGCGGACCTGCGGCCGCAACAAAGGGGACCTGACCCCTGTTGGGCCGCCGCTCCCAGGTTAGATCAGCACCCGCAGCGCGCCGCGCTCGGCCTCGAGCACGACCTCGGCGACATCACCGACGTCCTCCCCGTCGAGCTCGAGCGGCAACGGCCGGTCGCAGGCGATCTCGACCCGGTCGGCGTCGTGCAGGTAGCGAATCGCGGGGGAGTCCGCCTGGCGCGGGCGGGCGAGCAGCCGCCACGCGAGCGCCGCGAGGCCGGCCGGCCCGAGGCGTACGGGAGCGACGAGGTCGAGGCCGAGCTCGAAGCGGGCGAGCGGCGTCGCGCGCACCGGCAGGCGCCCCGCGTAGGTGTACGGGTCGCAGTTCGTCGCAACCGCGAAGGCGGCGCGGCCGAGGCCGGCGATCTCGAGCTCCGGCTCGAGCCGAAAGCGCCGTGCCGCGAGGAGCCGGACGAGCTCCGCGACGAACGCGAGGTCGCCGGGCCGGACGCCCTCTCTCCGACCCCGCCGATCGACGGCGCGCACGATGGCCGCGTCGAGGCCGATCCCGGCCGCGAACGCGAAGCGGCGGCCGTTCGCCCGGCCGAGCGAGATCGGCCGCTCGCTCGCCGCCCGCGCCAGCCGGCGGGCGCAGGCGACCGGGTCGCGCGGGAGCCCGAGCGCCCGGGGCAGGACGCTCGTCGCCCCGCCGGGGACGAACCCGACCGGGACGCCGGCGGGCAGCCCGTTGACGACCTCGTTGTAGCCCCCGTCGCCGGAGAGGACGAACACGGCGGCGCAGTCCGCGCAGGTCGCCGCAAGCTCGGTCGCGTGGCCGGGACGTTCCGTCAGGACCGCCTCCACGGATCCCGCGGCCGCCAGCTCCGCGCGCACCCGCTCGATCAGCTCCGGGGTGACCGCGCTCGCCTTCGGATTGACGATCAGGACGCGCCGCACGCGCGGAGCATGCCACGCGCGTGCGGCTGCCTGGCGCTCCCCTGTCAGCCCGTACGTGCCGAGGCGTCGACGAGTGACGCCTCGAGGATCTCGAGCCCGCGGTCGAGGTCGTCGTCGGAGACGACGAGCGGCACGAGGATGCGAACGACGTTCGAGTAGATGCCGCACGCGAGCAGCAGGAGGCCCCGCTCGAGGGCGGCCGCGGTGGTGGCCGACGCGAGCGCTGCGGCTGGCGCCTTCGTGTCGCGATCCTCGACCAGCTCGAGCGCCAGCATCGGGCCGAGGCCCCGCACCTCGCCGACGGCCGGGACGCGGGCTGCGATCTCCTCGAGCCGCCCCCGGATGCGCTCGCCCAGCGCCGTCGCGTGCGCCTGGAAGGCCGGCTCGGTGACCGCATCGAAGACGGCGAGCGCGGCGACGCACGAGAGCGGGTTGCCGCCGAACGTGCCCCCGAGCCCTCCCGGGTGGGCCGCGTCCATGACCTCGGCGCGGCCGGTGACGCCCGCGAGCGGCAGCCCGCCACCGAGCGACTTCCCGGTGGTGATCAGATCCGGCTCGACGCCGTAGTGCTCGATCGCCCACAACGGGCCCGTCCGGCACATCCCCGCCTGGACCTCGTCGTCCACGTAGAGGATGCCGTGACAGTCGCAGAGCTCGCGCAGACGCGGCGGGAAATCGGGCGGCATCGGGATGAAGCCCCCCTCGCCCTGCACGGGCTCGAGGACGACGCAAGCGACGCTCTCCGGGTCGACGTCGCTCTTGAACAGCCGCTCGAGGCCCGCGATCGCGTCGGCGGACGACACACCCCGGTAGGGGTACGGGGCCGGCGTGCGGTAGACCTCCGGCGCGAACGGCCCGAAGCCCTTCTTGTAGACGAGCTTCGAGGTCATCGTCATCGCGAGGAGCGTCCGCCCGTGGAACGCGTTCTGGAACACGACCACCGCGGGTCGCCCCGTGGCCGCGCGCGAGATCTTGACGGCGTTCTCGAGTGCCTCCGCGCCCGAGTTGGCGAGAAACGACTTCTGCTCGGGGCCGCGACAGGGCGACAGCTCGGCCAGCCGTCGGCAGACCTCGACGTAGGGCTCGTACATGCCGACGACGAAGCACTGGTGGAGGTAGCGGTCGAGCTGCTCGCGAACTGCCTCGACGACCGCCGGGAGGTTGTGGCCGGTGTTCTGGCAGCCGATGCCGCCGGCGAAGTCGAGGAAGCGCCGGCCATCGACGTCCTCGATCCAGGCGCCTTCGGCGCGGGCCACGGCGACCGGGCCGGTGGCGACGCCGCGGGCAACCCAGCGCTCCTTCGCCTCGACGGCCGCCTCGGTGCGGGTGCGTTCCTGAAGGGACATGCGGTCGAGTCTAGACACGGCCGGGCTCGGCCACCATGGCCGGGGCGGCTGGACGGGACCGCCGCCTTTGGCCACCGCGGCAGCCTCAGGCGAGCGGCACGAGGCGCGCAGCGGTGGCCTTGAACGAGGCGACCGCAACGACTCCCGGCTCGAGCCCGAGGCGCTCGGCCGAGGCAGCCGTGAGCTCCGCGACGAGCGGGCCGACCCGGACGCGGACACGATTGCCGGCGGGAGTCATCGCGACGATCGGCGCGCGCACGTGGTTCAGGGTCGAGTCCCCCGGCGGCTCGCGGGCGACCGAGACCTCCCACGGGTGGACGACCACCCCGACGCGTCCCTCGAGCCCGTCCGTCGAGTAGAGGAAGCCGCCCGTCTCGAGGACGATCTCGGTCAACCCGCCCTCGCGCCTGCTCGCGATCCCGGGGATCAGGTTGCCGCCGGTGAAGCTCGCCACGAACGGGTCCGCGGGGCGGGCGACGAGGTCGGCGGGCGCGCCGAGCTGGACGAGCTTGCCTCCGACGAGGACGCCGACCCGACCGGCGAGCGCCGCAGCCTCCTCGAAGGAGTGCGTGACCAGCAGCACGGGGAGCCGGGTCTCGCGCAGCAGGTCGTGCAGCTCGGCGCGAACCGCGGCGCGGGTGTGGGCGTCGAGCGCGGCCGTGGGCTCGTCGAGCAGGAGCACCCGCGGGGCCCGGGCCAGCGCACGGGCGAGGGCGACCCGCTGGCGCTCGCCGCCGGACAGCGACCCCGGCCGCGCGGAGGCAAGGTGGGCGATGCCGAGACGCTCGAGCAACTCGCCAGCGCGGCTCCGGTCGGCGAAGCCGACGTTCTGCTCGACGGTCAGGTGGGGGAAGAGCGCGTAGTCCTGGAACACGAACCCGACCGATCGCTCCTCGGGCGGACGGTCGATCCCCGCGTCCGTGTCGAGCCAGATCTCGCCCCCGGCGGCAACGCGGCCGCGCGCGCCGGCGGCGAGGCCCGCGACGGCGCGCAGCACGGTCGTCTTGCCCGCCCCGGACGGCCCCGCGAGCGCGACCGGCTCGCCGCCGACCTCGAGCGCTAGAGCGAGGTCGAAGGCGCGGAGCGGGACAGTGAGATCGAGGTGAAGCGTGTCCACGACGGGAGCAGCTTGACGGCAAGCAGGACGGCGAGGCTGACGAGCACGAGCAGGGCGCCGACGGCGAGCGCGACGTCGGGGTCGCGGTCGAGCTGCGCATAGATCATCAGCGGCAGGGTCTGGGTGCGCCCCTGAAGCGAGCCCGCGAACATGATCGTGGCGCCGAACTCCCCGAGCCCCCGCGCGAATGCGAGCGTGGCGCCGGCGCCGAGCCCGGGCGCCGCGAGCGGCAACGCGACGCGCCGGAACGTCCGGGCGGGGGAGGCCCCGAGCGTGCGCGAGGCATCGAGGAGGCTCGTGTCGACCGATTCGAAGGCCGCGATCGCGGCCCGCAGGTAGAACGGGCTCGCGACGAGCACGACGGCGAGGACAACCGCCGCCTGCGTGAACGGGATGGACACGCCGAGGGCATCGAGCGTCCCGCCGAGCAGTCCGCGGCGCCCGAATGCCGCGAGCAGCGCGATCCCGGCCACCGCGGGGGGCAGCACGAGCGGGAGCTCGATCAGGGTCAGCGCCACGGCCCGGCCGCGGAAGCGGCGGGTCGCGAGCAGGTAGGCCGCGGGCGTCCCGACGACGAGCACGAGCCCGCTCGCGATCAGGCTCGTCTTCAGGCTGACGAGCAGCGCGTCGACGGCGGCCGGGTTGCCGAGCTGGGCGAGCAACTCGACCGGCGAGACCCGCAGGAACACGGCCGCGAGCGGCAGCGCGAGGAACGTGAGCGCGAGCGCGCACGCGGCCACGAGCACGGCGTCGAAGCGCCTGCTCACGGCAGCCCGAACCCCGCGGTCTCGAGCGCGGCGCGCCCTTCCGGCCCGAGCAGCCGTTCGACGAACGCCTCGGCCGCGTCCCGGCTGTCGCTGTCGGAGACGACCGCGACGGCGTACTGGATCGCGGGCTGGGCCGCGGGCGGCAGCTCGAGCGCCCGCACGGCCTCCCCCGCCGGCGCCACGTCGGTGACGTAGACGATGCCGGCGTCCGCCTCGCCGAGCGCGACCTTGGCGACGATCCCCCTGACGTCGTCCTCCTCGCTGACGACGTTGCCGAGCACCTCCGGCGCGCCGAGCGCCACGAGCGCCGCCCGGGCGTAGTCGCCGACCGGGACGCCCTGCGCCCCGATCACGAGCTTGACGCCCGGCCGGCCGAGGTCGGCCACGGACGCGAGCCCGGACCCGGCGGGGACGATCACGACGAGGCGATTCGTGGCGAACACGCGCGGCTCCTCGACGAGCCCTTCCTCGCGGAGCGCGCGCGCGTGCTCGACGCTCGCGGCGGCGAACACGTCGGCAGCCGCGCCCTCGCGGATCTGGGTGGCGAGGCTCGCGGAGCCCCCGAGCTGGTAGGTGGCGTCCGGCTCGAGCGCCGGAAGCGCCTCCGCGAGCGACGCCGCGGCGAAGACCGTGAGCCCGCCGTCGCCGTCGCCGTCGGCTTCGCCGCAGCCCGCGGCCAGCGCCGCCAGGGCGCCGAGGAGCGCGCCGAGCCTCCTCACGGCGCCACTGCCTCGACCATCACGGACGTCGCCTTGACGACGCCGGCGGCTCGTGCTCCGGGCCTCAGCCCGAGCTCGGCGGCGGCGTCGCTCGTGATCACGGCGACGACCCGGGCCGGACCGTCCACGTCGATCTCGATCTGGGCGAGCAGGCCCTCGACCCTCACGCTCGCGACCACGCCCTCGAAGCGGTTGCGGGCGCTCAGGTGCTCGGCGGCGGCGGCGCCGCGCAGCCGCTCGACCTCGGAGGCCGGGACGAGCCGGCGGTTCGCGCCGTCCCGCGCTGTCTCGATCCGGCCCGCCCGGTCCCAGCGGCGCAGCGTGTCGAGGGAGATCCCGAGCGCGCGCGCGGCCTCGGAGGCGCTGAGCATCTGCCTAGGCAATACCTAGGTAGAATAGCGGACGGCGCGAGTGCAGCCTCTCATCACATTCAACCGGAAACCGCTGGCCGGGATCCGTCGCGACGACCCGGGTTGGGCGTAGGGGCC
>CAYJLE010000008.1:0-3278 GCA_964370985.1 uncultured Gaiellales bacterium
ACCATCAGGTGCGCGCGCTGCAGGTTGACGCCCTCTCCGGCGGCGTCCGTGGCGACGAGCACGAAGACGCCGGGCTCCTGCTGGAACGACTCCTGCGCTACCTGACGTTTCTCGCGGTGCAGGCCGCCGTGGATCTCGACGACCGCCTCCGGCTTTCCGAGCAGCGTCCGGATACGGTCGGTGAGGTAGTTGAGCGTGTCCCTGTGCTCGGTGAAGACGATCAGCTTCCGACGCTTGCCGGTCTCGTCGAACATCTCGTCCTCGGTGTCCTGCAGCAGCTCGGCCAGGCGCGTCCACTTCGCGTCCATGCCCGAACGTCTGACACGCCCCGCGAGCGCCTCGAGATCACGGAGAGTGCGAATCTCGGCTTCGAGCTCGGCGATCGTCTTCGCGGCCGACGCCTGATCGACGACCGCTTCCTCGAGGTCTTCGAGCTCGCTGTCTGGCAGCTCGTCGATGTCCTCGAGGTCAGGTGCCTCGAGCCCGGCGGTGAGGTCGATCGCCTCCTCCCTGCCGCGCCTCCCGCGCCGCTCCTGGTTCCGGGGGGGCGCGCGCCGCGCGGGGGGGCGGCGCAGCGACTGGTAGATCGCCTCCGGCGAGGAGGCGAGCCGCCGCTGCAGCACCGTCAGCGCGAACCCGACGACGTTACCGCGCCGACCCTCACCCTCGGCCTTCAGCCGGTCGGCCCGGTTCATCTCCTCGCGCACGTACTCGGTGACGTCGGCGTACAGCAGCGCCTCGCCGGCCGAGAGCGGGTAGGAGACGGTGTAGGCCCGGCGCTCCGGGAAGAGCGGCTTGCCCTCGAACGTCAGCAGCTCCTCCTTCACCATCCGCCGCATCAACCCCTGCGCGTCCAGCGCCTTCCCGCCCTTGCGCGGCTTGCCCTCGAAGCGGTCAGGGTCGATCAGCGCCATGAACAGCTGGAAGTCCTCCGGCTTGCCGCTGTGCGGCGTCGCCGTCATCAGCAGCAGATGCCGCGTGATCCGGCCGAGCAGCTCACCGAGCTCGTAGCGGCGGGTCTTCTTCGTCTCGAGCCCGTAGAAATGCGCCGACATCTTGTGCGCCTCGTCCACGACGACGAGATCCCAGTCGGTCTGCTCCAGCTTCGCCTGGTTCTCGTCGTTGCGTGAAAGCTGGTCGAGACGCGCGATGACCAGGCTCTTCTCCGCAAACGGGTTCCCGCTCCGCGACGCCTCGATCGTGTCCCGCGTGATGATCTCGAACTCGAGCCCGAGCTTCAGCGCCAGCTCGTCCTGCCACTGCTCCACCAGACTCCCCGGGGGCACGATCAAGCAGCGCTTCACATCACCGCGGACGATCAGCTCCTTGATCAGCAGGCCAGCCATGATCGTCTTGCCGGCGCCGGGGTCGTCCGCGAGCAGGAATCGCAAGGGCTGCCGCGGGAGCATCTCGCCGTAGACCGCACGGATCTGGTGCGGCAGCGGGTCGAGGTTCGATGTGTGCACGGCAAGGTACGGGTCGAAGAGGTGCGCCAGCCGAATCCGGAGCGCCTCGGAGGCCAGCCGGAAGAGCTGCCCGTCGGCGCCGAAGCTCCAGGCCCGCCCCGGCGTTTTCGATCTCGAGACGAGCCTCGTCTGGTCGGTAGAGGAGCTCGTGATCGACCTTGCCGGCGTCGTCGCGATAGGTCAGCGTCAGCGCCTGCGTGCCGTGCCACTCAGCCTGGATGACTGTGACAGCGCGGTCCGGCAGGACGCCGCCGACGCGGGCGCCAGGGGTCAGGTCCTCGAGTCGTGCCTGGCTAGAGGCGAGCTCGGTCATTCTCATGGCCGAGAGTACTCGGACGTCCCGACGCGCCGGACTCGCTCGCGGCCGCGCCCGACGTTCTGCTCGAACGGGTGGTTCAATGTGAGGAGCGTGGGTGAGCAGCCGTACGTCCTGCTCGACCGGGCCTCGCGGAACTTCCTCGGCGAGTTCGAGACGTTCCCGGAGGCCGAGGCGGCACTGCTTCGGTTCGTCGCGGCGGAGCCGGGCGCGGCCGGCGGCCTCGAGGTCTGGCACGAGGAGCGTGAACGTGTGGCGATCGACCCGGAGAAGCTGCGCGGCGCCACGAACGGGTAGGCCCTCACGCCGGCCGCTCCTCGACCAGCCCGAAGTTGAAGAGCCGCCAGTGCATGGCCTCCTGGGACACGTCGAATCGGGCTGCCATCGCCTCGATGGAATCGTCCGCGGAGAACGCGCTTCTTACGGCCGGCTCGGGCATCAGGAGCTCGGCGGCGAAGACGTTCGCCTCGCGCTCGAGCGGTGGGGTTGTCGCGGGCCGGACAGGTCCGGCCCCTACACCGCGTGGGGGATCGGCGCCCGCGCCGGGTTGGGGTTCGGATCGGCGGGGGTGCGCAGGTTCGGCGGCCGCGGCGGGGTGGATCGCGGCTTGGCGGCAGTAGATCGGCGCGCGGTGGCCCTCGATGACCTGGCAGACCCAGTGGCCGAGCTCGTGGGCGATCGTGAAGCGGCGGCGGCCGGAGCTCTGGCGGGCCTCGGCGGCGTTCAGCCAGATCTCCCGCTCGCGCGGGAGCAGGAGACCCGAGACGGGGAGGCCGTCCGACTCGGCGATCCGCAGGCCGAGCAGGTCCTCGGCGATCGACTCGACGGGGACGGGGACGGCGGAGCCGCCGAACACCTCCCGGTGGCGGGCGAGCAGCTCGGCGGCGCGTGGATCCGTGACCGGACCGGGCATGTCTCCAATTGTCATACTTCGCGGCGCGATCTTCAATGGCCGCCGGTGAAGAGGCGGTCGATCTCGTCCGGCTCCGCGGGCCCGGGCTGCGGCGGGAGCGGGAGCGGGAGCGCGGCCTGCTCCTCGGCGGGCGGCTCGCCGGCGGCGCGGAAGTAGGCGGGCTCAGCGTGGGGGGGCGGGGCCGGCCAGGGGAGGAGATCCTCGACGCGGGCGCGTAGCGCGCCGGCGAGCGCGGCGAAGACGCGGCGGTCGACCCGCTCGGGGGCGAGCTGGCCGGTCTCGAGCCGGTGGTAGTAGCCCGCGACCCGGTCTCGCTTCGCCGGGTCGAGCGCGAGCGAGCGCACGAGGGCGTCGACGACCGCCTCGCGGCGCAGGCCGCGGCGGCGGCGCAGCTCGAGGAGCGGTGGCTCGCCGCCGAGCCAGGCGCGCAGGGCCGCGACCTGGTCCTCGTCCGGGTCGGGCGGCGCCGCCGAGACCGCGAAGCGCTCGAGCAGGGCGGCCAGCCGCGGCGCGCCCCCCCCCCCCCCGGGCCGGGGGCCCCCCCCCCCCGCGCCCGCCCCCCCCCCGCCCCCCCCCCCGCCCA
>CAYJLE010000008.1:3288-12981 GCA_964370985.1 uncultured Gaiellales bacterium
CCTGGCGCGCAGGGCCGCGTCGTGGTCGTCGTCGGGGGCGGGGGGCGCGGCCGAGACCGCGTAGCGCGCGCGGCGGCCGGCCGGCGGCGGCGCGCCGGCGCCGGCGCGGGTCAGGTACTCGCGCGCGTCCGGGCGCTCCCCGGCGGCGAAGCGCCGGGCGAACTCCTCGAGCAGGTCGAGCACGTCCTCACCCATTGCCGACCGCCTCGCGCAGGCGCCGCTTGGCGCGGTCGTAGGTCTGGTCGACCGCGTTCGGCGCCATCCCGAGCCGCGCGGCCACCTCCCGGGCGCTCAGGTCGCCGAAGCAGCGCAGCTCGAAGACCTCGCGCTGCGGTGCCGTCAGCACGCCCAGCCACGCCTCCAGCTCGTCGCGAAGCTCGAGCTCCAGCTCGACCCCCGGGTCGAGCTCCTCGTCGAACGAGACGAGCCTGACGTCCTTGCGCCTCAGGTGATTCCCGACGAGCCAGGTGATCACGTTGTGCAGGACGACCCGGAACGGCACCGTGTACCGCTTCCCCGCCGCGAGCTCCCGGTACAGGCGCAGCATGACCTCCTGGACGACGTCGTCCGCGCTCGCGTCGCGCACGACCGCGTGAACCCGGGTTCGCACCGTCGGCAGCCAGGTCGCGAGCAGCGTCGCGAGATCGCCGGCCGCGATGAGGTCCGCGTCGAGCGCGTCACGGGCGTCGTGCATCGAGACGGGAGTCGTGCGCGACAGGCCGCCATCTTACGACCCGACCGGGAAGGACACGAGCGGCCCCGGCTCATGTCAGGGAGTCGGGCCGAGGGGCGGGCGGTCTTACGGCTCAGAGCGGCTCGGCTCCTTCGCTCAGGATCTCGAGATAGGCCCGGTAGGCGAAGACCCGCTCGCGTTTGCGGCCGCTGATCTCCCGCACGATCCCGAGGCTCTCGAGCGACTCGATGGCGCGGGCGACGGTCGGATAGCTGACCCCGGTGCGCGCAGCCAGGTCGGGAAGGGTGGCGAGCGGTCGGCGGCGCAGGGCGTCGAAGACGCGCAGCGCGCTGGCAGCGCGACGACCGAGTCCCTGAATCCGTTCGCGGTCGCGGGCAAAAAGCTCGAGCAGGCGGTGGGCGGTGTCCACGGCCCCGGCGGAGGTCTGCTCGACGCCCTCGAGGAAGAAGTCGAGCCACGCCTCCCAGTCGCCCTCCCAGCGGACGAGGTCGAGCAGCCGGTAGTACTCGGCCCGGTGCTGCTTGAGGTAGAGGCTCAGGTAGAGGAGTGGCTGGCGAAGCACCCCCTCGTCGTGGAGCACGAGCGCGACGAGCAGCCGCCCCATGCGCCCGTTGCCGTCGAGGAACGGGTGGATGGTCTCGAACTGCACGTGGGCGAGCGCGGCGCGGACGAGGGGCGAGCACGGCAGCGCGTCGTCGTGGAGAAAGCGCTCCAGCGCAGCCATGCTGCTCGCGTGAATAGGATGCTCTCCTATTCACGCGAACGTGCACGGTCCTCGGGTGGGGGCTTCTTCCTCCAACCCCGAGGGGCGTGGCGGCTGATGGCGTGCCCGCAAAGGCCGGTTGTCCCACTCGCCCTGGGCGGGCAGGATCGAGGCATGTGGGAGACAACCGACCCGGAAGGCCGGCGCGTCGTTCTGACGCTCGCAGCCTGGCGCCACATCGTCGAGCGCTATGACGAGCTCGCCGGCCTCCGAACCGTGGTTCTCGCGGCTGTCGCCGACCCGGACCGGCACATCACAGGCCGGGCTGAGGGCGAGGAGTGGCTCTACCGTCACGGGCTCGGGCCCAGTCTCTGGGTGAAAGTCGCGGTACACTTCGGACCCGTGGAAGGGGGCGTCGTGACCGCCTTTCCGCGCCGGAGGTTCCCGTGAGCGCGCGGATCGACGACATCGAGTTCGACAACGTGTCGTACGACGCAACCGGGGACGTCCTGTACCTCCACGTCGGAAGCCCACGGACGGCAGTCGACTTCGACGAGTCGCCGGAAGAGCATCATGTCCGCCACGGGCCCCACGGCGAGGTCGTTGGCCTCACGATCCTGAGCGCGCGCCTCGTCCTCGTGGAGGACGGGAAGATCGTGGTCACGCTGCCCGACCGTCGTCTCGAGACGAGCGACCTCGGAGACGCGCTCGCGGCCGCGTAGTCGTCCCGCCCGCAGCCCGCCCCTCGTCGAGAAGCGGTTCGCCGCGCCCCAGCATCCGATGCGTTGTCTATATTGCAAACGTCGTCGCAACAACCTTCGACCCCGACGGACGCCGGGTGGTCCTCACGGAACGATCGTGGGGTCACATCAAGTCGCGGCGCCCGCAGCTCGGGAGACACCTGCGAGCGATCATGACGGCCGTCCGTGAGCCCACCCGGCGCTCTGGCGGCCGCTCCTCGAACGAGGAATGGTTCTTCCTCGAGGGAGCCGGGCCGGCCCGCTGGCTCCAGGTCGTCGTACACTACGAAGGAGGTGAGGGATGGATAGCAACCGCGTTCCCCCGGCGGTCGCTGCCCCGGTGACGATCGCCGGCGTCGAGTTCGACAACGTCGAGTACGACAGCGTCGGCGACGTCCTCTACCTGCACGTCGGCGATCCCCGGTCGGCCGTCGACTTCGACGGCACGGCCGAGGGGGACGGCACGAGCTACGGACCCGACGGGGGCCTCGTCGGGATCACGATCCTGAACGCGCGCCTGCGGCTCGAGGAGGACGGCAAGATCGTCCTCACGCTGCCCGAGCAGCGCGTCGAGGTCACGGAGCTCGGCGACGCTCTCGTCACCGCGTAGCGGGGCCTGTCACCGCCAGCGGTCGCGCCCGGCGGGCCGGGCAAGCCCGGCCCCTACACCTGCGGAGGTATCGTGCCTCGCCCGAGCGGGCCGAGCATGCTCTGCCCCTGCACCCTGCGGGGGCCGTCCGCTCAGGACGATGCGACGCGTCGACTGTGCGGGGAGAATCGGCCCATGGCCGGCGAGGGGCCCCCGCTACATCCTGACCGTGTCCCGAGCGTCGAGGACGCGGTCTTCGACGAGCGGAAGTTCACGAGGTGCTTGCTGGATCCGAGCAGCGAACACGGCTCAGCGAAGGCCGCGTTCTTCGCGGCGCTCGGCTATTCGCTCGAGGGGTGGCGGGAGCTGCGGGACGCCATCGCAACCGCTGTCCCGTGCGTGCCTGGTCAGGTGAGCCGTCCAAACCGGGTCGAAGGGGGCGATATCTACGTCGCCCTGGTCGTGATCGGGGGCCCCTGGCAGCGAGCGTCGTGCGCACGTACTGGCACGTCCGGCCGGGCTGTCCCACGAGGTTCCTGAACGCGCTACCCTCGCCGAGGAGCGCGCGCCTACACTGAGAGCATGTCGACACGACCGCACCCATTCGCGTCGGTACGCCTCATCCGGCCGGTCGAGGAGTTCCCGGTCGACACGCGGGCGATCGTGATCGAGGAATACCCGGCTCGGGATGCCTACCTGATCGAGATCCTGGACGAGCACGGCGACGGGATCGACATCCTGTCCGCGGTCGCGGCCGACCTCGAGCTGCTCGCCTCCGGGGCGCAAGGCGCCCAGGGTCGCACGAAGCAGCCGGCGGCGTAGCGCTGCAACGCCGAGAGCTGGCGCGAATGATCGTCAGGATCGCTGGCGGCGACCTCGACAACGTCGAGTACGACAGCGTCGGCGACGTCCTCTACCTGCACGTCGGCGATCAGAGCTCACCGCCCGCCCGTCAGTTGTTCGTGCGATGCCCGGACACCTGGGTGCCCCGGCGCCTCAGGTCGGCGTCGAAGAAGAGGCTCCCGAACGTGCGCACGACGTCGTAGCGGTAGTTGTTCTTGCAGTCTCGAAGCGCGGTCTTCGCGGACGGGTCGATCTGCTGGCTGCAGAGGCGGCGCATGTCGGCGAGGAAGCGGTCGTCGATCCGCCGCCGCGACCAGTCGTGGTAGTCGCGCACGCCGCCGGTGGACGGATCCTCGATCGTGGCGCCCCGGTAGCCGGCGTCGTGGAAGTCGCAGGCGGTCGTGAACCAGACCGTCCAGAAGGCGCGCGGCACCTTGATCGAGCCGTCTCGTCGCCGCACCTCCGGCTGGTAGAAGACTCCGGAGTTGCCGAAGTAGTTCTCGACCGCGAGGACGGCGTCCCACGCCTTGCCGCCGCAGCCGTTCGAGATCTTCTTGCGGTCCTGCCAGCGCACCTTCACGGAGACGTGGGCGCAGCTCGAGAGCGGGGCGCCGCGGCTGCGCGTCCCGGTCGGGCTCTCCGCCCAGAGGCAGAAGTAGACGGGGCCGAGGAGCTTCGCACCCAGGCGCACCGTCCACGTCCGGCGCGCCCCCGTCGCGGCGCGGAAGCCGGGCCGGCTGGTCGCGACCGCGGCGCCGCCCTTGTAGAGGCCGGGATAGGCTCGCGCGCGCCCGCTCGGATCATCGACGCTGTAGGCGAGCCGCACCGTCGAGCCCGGCAGGTGGACGCCGCCGGGCGCGTACGTCTTCACGGCGGGGCGGGCGATCGCCGCGCGCTCGAGCGCGGCCCCGGCCGGCGCGGCGGCCGCGAGCGCGAGGGCGGCGAGGGCGACGGCGGCGAGCGGCCCTCGTCGGACCCGGTCAGGCCGGGAAGCACGCCTCGCGCGGTGGCACACGGTGCCAGGCCCCCGGGCGGGCCCTCACGGGGCGCGCGCGGAGCGGGGCGGCCCCGCGTACACGGGCCCTCCCCGGGAGTCGAGCCGGCTAGGAGCCGGCCGCCTCGAACCCTCGCTGCAGATCGTCCCCGTTCATCACGGGGGTCACGTGGACAGCTGCGTCGAGGTTCTCGAACAGCGGCTCGAGCATCGGCGGCAGCTCCCAGGAACCCTCCATCTCGAAGACGAAGATCCCCGTTCGCTTGCCGTCCTCCGGGTAGAAGTACACCGCCTCCGGTTCAAGAGTCGCCACGGTGGACTGGATCGTCCGCTGGAGCGCCCCGCTCTTGAACGCCGCGTTCCCCTTCTCCACGGGCATCTGCACCTTCAGCAACATCCTCACGACATGCCTCCTCTCATGGTGGGATGGCTCTGGTGCGTTGATGCTACCGGCGGGCGCAAGGCCCGCCCTGCCGCACCTACGGGGTCGCGGCCCGAAACAGGGTCAGCTCCTCCTCGGGCATCGCGTAGCCGTGCTCCTCGGCCGGGAACGCGCCTGAGCGGACGTCGGCGGCATAGCGCTCGAGCGCGGCGCGGATCTCGACGCCGAGCTCCGCGTAGCGCTTCACGAACCGGGGCGAGCGGCCCTCGTAGAGGCCGAGCAGGTCGTGGAAGACGAGCACCTGGCCGTCGCAGGCGGGGCCGGCGCCGATCCCGATCGTCGGGATCGCGAGCGCGCCGGTGATCCGCTCAGCCACAGGGTTCGGCACGCACTCGAGCACGAGCGCGAAGCAGCCCGCCGCCTCGAGCGCGAGCGCATCGTCGAGGAGCTGCTGCGCCCGGCGGGCGGTGCGGCCCTGCGCGCGGTAGCCGCCGAGCATCGTCGCCGACTGCGGCGTCAGGCCGAGATGGCCCATCACCGGCACGCCCGCGCCGACGAGCGCGACCGTCCGGAGGAGCGTCGGGCCGGCGCCCTCGACCTTGACCGCGTCCACGCCCGCCTCCTTGACGAACCGCACCGCGTTGCGGATGGCGTCCTCGTCGGAGACCTGGTAGGTGCCGAACGGCATGTCGGCGACGACGAGCGGGCGCACCGCGCCGCGGGCGGTCGCCCGGGCGAGCAGGAGCATGTCCTCCATCGTCGCGGGCACGGTCGAGTCGTGGCCGAGCACGGTCATCGCGGCCGAGTCGCCGACGAGGACGACGTCCACGCCCGCGTCGTCCGCGAGGCGCCCGCTCGGGTAGTCGTACGCGGTCACCATCACGATCCGCTCGCCGCGGTGCTTCAGCTCGGCGAGCTCGGTCAAGGGCAGCTTGCCGGCGGTGGGGGGGCGGGTGCTCACGGGGTGTCTCCTTCCAGGACGACATTGTCGATCAGGCGGGTCTCGCCGACGCGAATCGCGGCGGCGAGGACGGTGGCGCCGTTCAGGGCGAGCGTGTCCACGTAGTCGGCGGCGACGCCGCGCTCGGTCGCGAGCACGGCGGCGGCGACCTCGACCGGGTCGCCGCCGTCCTCGTGCGCCTCGAGGCCGGCCGCGAGCGCGCGGGGGAGGGCCAGCGCGGCCGCCCGCTCCCCCGCCGACAGGTAGGCGTTGCGGGAGCTGAGCGCGAGCCCGTCCGTGTCGCGGACGGTGGGGATGACCCGCAGCTCGAGCTCGAGCGCGAGGTCGCGGACGAGCCGGTCGACCACCGCCGCCTGCTGGGCATCCTTCAGCCCGAAGTAGGCCCGGTCGGGCCTCACGATCGCAAACAGCTTCAGGCAGACGGTCGCGACGCCGCGGAAATGGCCGGGGCGCGCGTCCCCCTCGAGGCCGCGGCCGAGCCGCTCCACCTCGACCCAGGTCTGGAACCCGTCCGGGTAGATCTCCGCGGCCGCCGGCGCGAACAGGAGGTCGACGCCCTCCTCGGCCGCGACCGCCGCGTCCCTGGCCGGGTCGCGCGGGTAGCGGTCGAGATCCTCGCCGGTCGCGAACTGGGACGGATTGACGAACAGGCTGACGACCGTCACGTCGTTCTCGGCCCGCGCCGCCCGCATCAGCGACACGTGACCCGCGTGGAACGCGCCCATCGTCGGCACGAGCCCGATCGAGCGCATGCCCCGGTGCGGCGCGAGCGCCGCCCGGATGTCCGCGATCGACTCGACGATCCTCATCGCGCGAGCGCCCTCTCCGTCGAGCCGGCGAGCGCCAGGTAGAGCGGCTCGAGCTCCGGCCGCGCCTCGCGGATCGCCTCCAGGTGCGCCTCGACCGTGCCACGGTCGCCGCGGACGAACGGGCCCGTCGGGCGGAAGCCGTTCTCGATCGTGCGGCGCATCAGCGGCTCGAGCGCCTCCGGCGGCGCGCCCGCCGCCTCCATCAACTCCGAGGCGGCGTCGTGGAGCGTGACGAGGAACGCCGCCGCCACCGTCGCAGCCGCGTGGTAGAGCGGCCGGCCCGCGTCGGCGAGCTCGAACGGCTCGAGGCCGAGCAGCCGCGCCAGCTCGAAGCCGGCGCGCAGCGCCTGCGGCGACTCGCCGGTGACTGCCCCGTAGGCGCCGTCGAACTGGCCGGGCCCGAGCCCCGGCTGGAACGTCTGCAGCGGGTGGACGGCGAAGCGGCGCTCGTGCGGCGCGAGCGCCCCGACCGACACGGCCCCGCTCGTGTGGGCGACCCACGGGCCGGACGGGATCCCGGCCGCGACCGCCGCGATCTCCCGGTCGGGCACGCACAAGAGGACGAGGTCGGCGCCGCCGCAGGCGAACTCGCGACCCGTCACCCGGGTCGGGAGGCGCTCGCCCAGACGGGCTGCTGCGGCCCGGCCGACACGGCCGGCGCCGACGACACACACGGATTCGAACATCTGCTCCAGTTCCTGGCCGGATACCGGGCTTCGCAGAGTGTAACGCGAAACGGGGCCTTGACATGCCTGAGCCACCGTGGTTTCTCTCACCCGTGGCGCGGATCACCCGCACGCTCCGCCTCACCTCGCCGTTCACGAAGGGCGCGGACGTCGCCCGGGCGCAGCGGGCGCTCGGGGTCGCCGCGGACGGGCTCTACGGCCCGGTCACGGCGGGCGCGGCCGCGCTCTGGAAGTACGCGAGCGGCTACCCGGAGGACGGCCTCGAGGGGACGCTCTCCCCCGACGACCAGCGCCGCCTGCTCGGCCGCGAGCCGCTCCCGGACGGGTACGCGGCCCTGGCGCCGGTGCGGGCGGCCGCGCTCGCCGCCGGCGACGCCGCCCGCGAGCACGCGGTCGCCCGGATGGAGCGCTGGGCGGCGCGGCGGGTGCGGGAGCGACCGCCCGGGAGCGACCGCGTGCCCGCGCTCGCCCGGCTCGCGCGGCGCCTCGGCGTCCCCGAGCCGCTCGCGCGGATGGGCTACCCGTGGTGCGCGCTCGCGGCGTTCCTGCCCGCGCTCGAGGCCGGCGGGCGCAGCGCCGCGCTCGGCCTGCTCGCGGGCGCGTTCAACCCGCTCTACTGCCCGGCGATCCTGACCGAGGCCGAGCACGGCCGCTCCGGCCTACGTGTCGTCACCGCCGTGGCGGCGGCGCGCGGCGACCTCGTCCTCTTCGACTGGCGTGGCGGCGACCCGACCGAGCACCTCGGCCGCCTGCGCGCGCCCGTCGCCGGGCGGGCCGTCTCGACCGTCGACGGGAACAGCGGCGACGGCGACCTCGCCGTCGAGCTGCGCGAGCGGCCGCTCCGGCTCGTGCGGGCGTTCGTCCGCGACACCTGAGGGCGGCGGGGTTGCCAGGCACGGCGACGTGCCCTACGCTGACCTGACCGGGGATTACGGCCAAGGAGGGGACCATGGCTACACGTGAGCTCGACGCCGCGAAAGCGGAGGCGTTCGCGGGGACGCTGCTCGGGATCCTGAACGGCGGCGCCACGTCGCTGTTCGTGAGCATCGGCCACCAGACGGGGCTGCTCGACGCGATGGCGGAGCTCGAGCCGGCGACGAGCGAGGAGATCGCCGCCGCCACCGGCCTGAACGAGCGCTACGTGCGCGAATGGCTCGCCGGGCTGACCGTCTCGGGGGTGATCGAGCACCACCCGGAGGCGGGGACGTACGCGCTGCCGCCCGAGCACGCCGCCTGCATGACCCGTGCGGCCGGGCCGGACAACCTCGCCTCGTTCGCCCAGTACATCGGCCTGTTCGCGGAGGTCGAGCAGGACGTGGTCGAGTGCTTCCGACACGGCGGCGGCGTCCCCTACGCGAGGTTCCCGCGCTTCCAGCGGCTGATGGCGGAGGAGTCGGCGCAGGTCAACGACGCCGTCCTCGTCGACGTGACGTTGCCGCTCGTGCCCGGGCTCGTCGAGCGCCTGCGCGCCGGGATCGACGTGCTCGACGTCGGCTGCGGCTCCGGCCACGCCGTCAACCTGATGGCGAACGCGTTCCCGGAAAGCCGCTGCACCGGCTACGACTTCTCGGAGGAGGGCATCGCGGCCGGGCGCGCCGAGGCCGCGCAGCTCAGCCTCACGAACGCCCGCTTCGAGCTCCGGGACGTGACCGCGCTCGACGAGCCGGGCGGCTACGGGCTCGTGACCGCCTTCGACGTCGTTCACGACACCGCCGCGCCCGAGCGGCTGCTCGCGGGCATCGCGAGCGCGCTCGCGCCGGGTGGGGTCTTCCTGATGGTGGACATCGCCGCCTCGAGCCACGTGCACGAGAACGTCGACCACCCGCTCGGGCCGGCCCTGTACGCGGCGTCGCTGTTCCACTGCATGACCGTCTCGCTCGCCCAGGACGGGGCGGGGCTCGGGACGATGTGGGGGGAGCAGAAGGCGCTCGAGCTGCTCGCCGCCGCCGGCTTCGCGGACGTCGAGGTCAAGCACGTCGAGGGCGACATCCTGAACAGCTACTACGTCGCGCGGAAGGAGGCGCCCGCCGCGTAGGCAGGCGCTTACTTCCCGGCGGAGGCCCGGCGGGCGAGCCGCTCGCGCAGCTTCCCGTCGGCGAAGACCACGCCGGGGAGCAGCGAGATCATCAGGCCGGCGACGAGCACGACGCCGAGCGCGAAGACGGCTGCGAGGACGGCGATGCCGGCGTGCGCGCTCACGCCCGGATTGTCGCAGGTCGCCCCGCCCCCCGGGCCGGCGGCCAGCACGCCGCGGCGACCACCGGGTGGGGGTGTGCTGGGCCAGGCCGCAGT
>CAYJLE010000008.1:12991-90381 GCA_964370985.1 uncultured Gaiellales bacterium
CCCTGCTCGCGGCGGCTACCTCGGCTTGGCGTAGTCCTGGACCTGGCCGAAGTCGACGAACGTGCAGGCCTCGTCGCCGACCGTCCAGGCGTCGTGCCCGGGCGCGATCTCCACGATGTCGCCGGGCCCGGCCTCGCTCTCCGTGCCGTCGTCCATGCGCACCCCCATCCGCCCGGCCAGCATGTAGCCGCGATGCGGAGTCTGGCAGCTCGCGGTGCCGGCGATCGGCGCCACGTGCTCCGACCAGCGCCAGCCCGGCTCGAACACCCCGACCCCGACCGGGCCGCCGCCCATGTTCACGATCCGCGCCTCGCCCTTGTCGACGAACGGGCGCACCTCATCGGCGTCGCGCGGCCCCCTGATCTCGAGACCAGCCATCTGACCTTCCCCCTTGTCCTTGACTTCCGAACAAGGCAATTATCGGGCCAAGTGGCGAATGTGTCAAGAATGCCGCCCCGCGCGTTGTATGAGCAGTTCTTCACGAGATGGACACACGATGTTCACCGGCGCGTGATGTGATCCTGTGCCTTCGGACGACCCACGGCCGAGGAGACACGCATGACCGGGATCGAGCCCCTGACATCCCCCTGGCCGACCGAGCGCGAGGTTGCCGACCAGGTACCGGTCGGCGCCGACCCTGACAGGGCCCGCCGCGCGCTCGAGCAGGTGCCGCTGTGGTTCCACACCTTCTGCCTCAACCGCGACCACGACCTGTACACGCCGGGTCAGGCGCGCGACCACGGCTACCGGCTCGCCTCGATCCCGGAGTCGTTCGAGGGGCTGTCCGTGCTCGACGTGGGCGCGTTCGACGGCTTCTACAGCTTCCTCGCGGAGGCCCGCGGGGCCTCCCGGGTGCTTGCCGTCGACAACGAGCAGTACATCGACTGGGTGGCCGATCGCTGGGGCGTCACGCTCGCGGGCGGCGAGGGGTTCAGGGCGATCCACGAGCTCGCCGGCTCCCGGGTCGAGTACCTGCGCTCGGATGCGTTCGCGCTCGAAGACCTCGACGAGCTGTTCGACTTCATCTTCTGCTTCGGTCTCCTGCACCGGGTCGAGAACCCGCTCGGGCTGCTGCGCGTGCTCGCGGGCCGGCTCGCGGACGGCGGGCGCATGCTCGTCGAGACCTACGGGGTGGCCGGCGACCGCGGCGGCACGGACGGCGCCCTGTACGTCCCCGCCCCCGGCGACGTCTACGAGCGCGACCGCTTCGTCTACTGGCAGTTCTCGAGCGGCGCGCTCGCGAACCTCGTCGCGTGCGCCGACGGGACGCGGTTTCGTCTCCACGGGACGCCGCTCGTCGACGGCCACCCGCGCATCATCGGCGTCGCGGCGCGCCCGGCCTGAGAGCTGGCCCCGCGCACCGGGTGTATCCCGGTGGCCGGGGCGGCAGCTACCCTGGAGTCGTGACCGTGACAGCGGCAAGTCCTTCGAAGCCGCTCCTCCGCGGTGTCCTGCACGAGGTCGCGTTCTTCTGGTCGCTCGTCGCGGGCGCCGTCCTCGTCGCGAGCGCCACCGGCACCGTCGGGCGGACGGCCGCCGCCGTGTTCGCCGCGGCCGTCGCGGCGATGTTCGGTGCGAGCGCGCTCTACCACCGCGTCGGCTGGGGGCCCCGGGCGCGCCTCTGGATGCGCCGCGCCGACCACGCCGGGATCTACCTCCTGATCGCCGGCAGCTACACGCCCTACGGGTTGCTCGCCCTCGACGGCACCTGGCGGGTGGTGCTGCTCTCGATCGTCTGGAGCGGCGCCGCGGCCGGGATCGTGCTCAAGTTCGCCTGGGTACACGCGCCGGGCTGGGTTACGGCCACGATCGCGCTCGCGCTCGGCTGGGTCAGCCTGATCGCCCTGCCGCAGGCGTACGGCGCGCTCGGCCCAGCCGGCCTCGGGCTCCTGCTCGCGGGAGGGCTCCTCTACACGGCCGGCGCCGTCGTCTACGCGCGCCAGCGGCCCGACCCGCGCCCGGCCGTGTTCGGCTTCCACGAGCTCTTCCACGCGTTCGTCGTCGCCGCCGTCGCCTGCCAGTACGCGTCGATCGCTTTCTTCGTCGTCCCGCGCTGAGGCGCCTACCGGTTGCGGCGCGTCCGTCCGCGGGCCTACACTCCCTGGGCGATGCCGATCTACGAGTTCGTGTGCATGAAGTGCGAGAGCCACTTCGAGGACCTCGTGGCGATGGGTGGCGACTACCCGAGCTGCCCCGACTGCGATTCCTCGAACGTGCGCAAGCTCCTCTCCGTGTTTGCGTCTCACGGCACCGCCGAGCAGCCGAGCTTCGGCGGCCCCACGGGCGGCGGTGGCGGCGGTTGCTGCGGCGGCAGCTGTGGCTGCGGCTAGCGGAAAGGACTCGCGCAGCCAGGAGCTCGCGGCCCTCGCCGCGCGAGTCGCGGGGTGCACCGCCTGCCGGCTCGCCGAGGGGCGAACCCAGGTCGTATTCGGCGTGGGCGACCCCGACGCCGACCTGATGTTCGTCGGCGAGGCGCCCGGCTTCCACGAGGACAAGCAGGGCTACCCGTTCGTCGGCCAGGCCGGCAAGCTGCTCGACACCCTGCTCGCCGGCATCGGCCTGGCCCGAAAGGACGTGTACGTCGCGAACGTATTGAAATGCCGCCCGCCCGGGAACCGCGATCCGATGGCCGACGAGATCGAGGCCTGCGAGGCGCACCTGTTTCGCCAGATCGCGCTCGTCGAGCCGCGCGCGATCGCGACGCTCGGCAACTTCGCGACGAAGCTCCTGTCGGGGAAGCCGCACGGGATCACGCGCGTCCACGGCCAGCCGCAGCCGGTCACGCTCGGAGGCAGGGACACGCTCCTCTACCCGCTCTACCACCCGGCTGCCGCGCTCTACACGCCCGCGATGCTGCGCACGCTCGAGGAGGACTTCGCGCGGCTCCCCGCGCTGATCGCCGGGGCTGCCGTTCCCGCCGCGCCCGAGCCGGCCGCCGCGGCGCCGGCACCCGAGCCAGCCGCTGAGCAGCTGGGGCTCTTCTAAGCTCCGTCCATGGTCGAGCTCGAGTCGACCTCCCCCGAGGAGACCGAGCGCATCGCCGCGGCGCTCGCGTCCGGGCTCGCCCCCGGCGACCTCGTCGCCGTCAGCGGCGAGCTCGGCGCCGGCAAGACGACGTTCGTGCGCGGCGCCTGCCGGGCGCTCGGCGTCACCGGGCCCGTCACCAGCCCGACGTTCACGATCGGGAACCGCTACCGGGGGGGCGTCGACGTCTCCCACCTCGACCTGTACCGCTTCGAGCGGGTCTCGGACGCCGACTGGGCAGACGTCGAGCCGTATCTCGAGGACGCCGTCTGCTTCGTCGAGTGGCCGGAGGCGGCGGGCGCTCTCCTGCCCGAGCCGCGCGCCACCGTCCGCCTGCGCCACGCCGGCGCGGACCGGCGCCTGCTCGAGCTCGACAGCCCCGACCAGAACCTGGAACGAGAGGCCGCACGGGGTGCTCGTACTCGCATTTGACACCGCCACCGCCGTCGCGACCGTCGCGCTCGTCCGCGAGGGGGCCGTGCTCGCCGAGCGGGTCACGACAGCCGCGCGGCTGCTCGCCGCCGCGCAGGAGCTGCTCGACGGCGCCGGCGCCGGGCCAGGGGACGTCGGCGGGATCGCCGTTGGCACCGGCCCGGGGCGCTACACGAGCCTCAGGATGGGCCTCGTCACCGCCCGCGCGCTCTCGTTCGCGCTCGGCGCGCCGGTCGCGGGCGTGTCCACCCTCGACGCACTCGCCGTGGGGGCGCCCGGGGCGCTCCCCGTGATCGACGCGCGGCGTCGCGAGGCGTTCGTCCTCGACGGCGGCCCCCGCGTCGTCCCGGCCGCCGAGCTGCGTGTCGCAGCGGGCCGGCTCTGCGTCGGCGACGGAGCGATCCGCTACCGCGACCTGCTCGAAGCGGCCGGCGCGGTCGTGCCGCCCGACGACGACCCCCGCCACCTCCCGTGGGCGCGCCACCACGCCGCGCTCGCCGGGAGCTTCGGGCCTGCCGAGCTCGCGGAGCCGCTCTACCTGCGCGCGCCCGACGCCGACCGGGCGCTCGCGCGGAGGCCGGGATGATCGAGCTGCGGCGGCTCGACGTCGGCGATCTGCCCGCGATCGAGAAGATCGAGCGGCGCGCCTACCCGACCCCCTGGTCACGCTCGATGTTCGCCTCCGAGCTCGCGAAGCCGTCGTCGATCTGCCTCGGCGCGGTCGACCCGGACGCGCGCGGCACGCTCGTCGCCTACCTCGTCGTCTCCCGCTACGTCGACGCCTGGCACGTCATGAACATCGCGGTCGACGACCGCTACCGCCGCCGCGGGATCGCGCGGCTGCTCCTCGACGAGCTGTTCGCGCTGACCGCGGCGGAAGGGCTGCGCGGCTACACGCTCGAGGTGCGCGTCTCGAACGCGCGCGCGATCGAGCTGTACGAGCGCGCCGGCTTCCACACCACCGGCGTGCGTCGCGGCTACTACACGGACAACCGCGAGGACGCGTACGTGATGTGGCGAGACCCGCCCGCGCCCGGCGGCGAGACCCCGCCCGCGTCGTGATCCTCGCGCTCGAGACCTCCTGCGACGAGACCGCCGCCGCCTGCCTCGCCCCGGACGGGCGGCTGCTCTCGAGCGTCGTCGCCTCCCAGGCCGGCCTGCACGCCCGCTACGGCGGCGTCGTCCCCGAGGTCGCCTCCCGCCGCCACCTCGAGCTCGTCGTTCCGGTCGTGCGCGAGGCGCTCGAGCGTGCCGCCACGCCGCTCGACGCGGTCGAGACGGTCGCGGTCACGCAGGGCCCCGGGCTGATCGGCGCCCTGCTCGTCGGCCTGTCGGCCGCGAAGGCGCTCGCCTGGTCGCGGCGGCTGCCGCTCGTCCCCGTCGATCACCTCCACGGTCACGTCGCCTCGCTGTTCATCGGGCCCGAGCCGGCCGAGCCGCCCCTCGTGTGCCTGCTCGCGAGCGGCGGTCACACCATGCTGCTGGACGTCCAGGATCCGCCCTCCTACCGCGTGCTCGGCACGACCCTCGACGACGCCGCCGGCGAGGCGTTCGACAAGGGGGCGCGGCTGCTCGGGCTCGGCTACCCCGGCGGCCCCGCGCTCGACCGGCTCGCGCAGCAGGGCGACCCCGACGCGTACCGGTTCCCGGTCGCCCGCGTGCCCGGACTCGACTTCTCCTTCTCGGGCGTCAAGACCGCGCTCCTGTACGCGGTGCGCGACCTCCCCGCCGCCGAGCTCGAGCGGCGCCGGGCCGACCTCGCGGCCAGCTACCAGCGCGCGATCGTGCGGGCGCTCGTCGAGCGTGCGCTCGCCGCAGCCGAGGCCGCCGGGGCAGCCCGCCTCGCCATCGTCGGGGGCGTCGCCGCGAACTCCGAGCTGCGCGCGCGGCTCGCCGGCACGGGCGCGATCCTCACGCCCCTCGAGCTATGCACCGATAACGCCGCCATGATCGCGTCCGCTGCCAGGTACACGCGGGCGATCCCGTATCCTGACTATCTTGGTATCGACGCCTATGCGTCGCTTTCGTGACATCAAGCACATCGTTCTGATCGGGGCCGCGGCGGCCGCGGTGGCTGCGCTTGCTCTCGCGGGCTCCGTCAGCGGTGCCCCGGACGGCGCCGCTGGCGACGCGCAGGCGTGGGGAGCGGCCTTCGGCGACAGACCCGGCCTCGATCTCGGTGGGCGCATGATCGTCGTGCTCGCCGGCCCCTCCCTCGCCGGCACGGTGGCCGAGACGGGCGAGCTGCCCGGGCCCGCCGCCCAGCGCCGGGTGGCCCGCGAGGCCCGCGCCTTCCAGCGTGACCTCCTCGACACGCTCGCAGCCCGCGGCGTCGACGTCCGCGTCGAGCGCTCGTTCACCCTCACCTTCAACGGCTTCTCCGCCGTCCTCGACGCCAGGGCGTTCGCCGCGCTCGCTCGCGCCCCCGGCGTCATCGGCGTCTACCCGGTCAGGGCCGTCTACCCCGCCGAGTCCGCGATCGAGCCGGAGGCCGGAGAGCCATCCGGGCTCGCGCTGCCCGGCCGGGACGGCAGCGGCGTCACGGTCGCCGTCCTCGACTCCGGCGTCGACCGGGCCGCGCTCGAGGCACGGGTGCTCGGCGGCAGCGACCTCATCGACGGCGATGCCGACGCGTCGCCGGAGGCGGCCGACGACGGCTCGGCAGGGCACGGCACCCGCATGGCGGGGATCGTCGCCGGCGTCGCCCCGGGCGCCACCATCCTGCCGATCCGGATCCTCGGGCCCGTGACCGCAGCCGACGGCGCAGCCCACACGCTCGGCACGAGCGACGACCTGGTCGCCGGAATCGAGCGCGCAGTCGATCCCGACGGCGACGGCGCCGTCGACGACGCCGCCCGCGTGGCACTCGCCGCCGTCGTCGCGCCCTACGCTGCCTTCCCGGACAGCCCCGAGGCCCGCGCCACCGCCGGCGCCGCCCGTCTCGGCACGCTCGTCGTGGCGCCCGCGGGCAACGACGGCCCGGCCGGGAACGGTTTCGGCACGGTCGGGTCGCCGGCCGCGGCCGCCGCCACGCTCGCGGTCGGCGCGCTCGATACGCGCACCGGCCAGCCCGCTGCGTTCTCGTCGCAGGGGCCGTCGTTCGACGGGCGGCCCAAGCCCGACCTCCTCGCTCCCGGGGTCGGCGTCGCCACCGTCGACCCCGCTGCGGGGCGCGTGTCGGCGACCGGGTCGAGCGCCGCCGCGGCGCTTGCCGCGGGCGCGGCCGCGCTCGTCGCCGAGGCACGGCCCGACCTCGATGCCGCCGCCCTCCATGCCGTCCTCGTCGGCGGCGCCCGGCCGGCCGCTGCGCCCACCGGCGCCGGGCTGCTCGACCCGGCTGGCGCCGCAGCCCAGGTGGTCGCCGTCGAGCCGGCGACGGTCGCCCTCCAGCGCGGCGGTGCCGTCACCGTCCGCGTCCGCAACCTGACCGACAGGGAGCTCGGCGTCAGCCTCGCGCTCGCCGAGGCGCCCGCCCTCACGGCCGACCAGGGGCGCCTCACGCTCCCGGCCGGCGGCTACGCCGACGTCAGCCTTCGGCCCGCCGCGCGCGGCAACCTCCTCTCCGGCGTGCTGGTCGCGCAGCCGGACGTCGGCCCGGACGCCCGCCTCCCGTTCGCGCTCGTCGGCGGCGCCCACGCCGAGCTTCTCGGCGAGCTGCACCTCTCGGAGCGTCCGGCCACGCCGACGGTCGCGCGGCCCGCGGTCCTCACCTTCACCGCCGGGCGAGTCGACGAGCAGCAGGGCGGTGTCGTGATCGAGCCCGTCGGCGTCCTCGACGTCGAGCTGCGAACCGCGGGCGGCAAGCGCCTCGGCGTGCTGGCCCGGCTGCGGAACCTCCTGCCCGGCCGCTACTCGATCGGGATCACCGGCCGCGCCCCCGACGGGACGAAGCTCGCGCCGGGCCGCTACGTGGTCGAGCTCGTCGCGCATCCGGTTGCCGACGGTGAGGGGCCCGCGGGGACGGCCACCCGGGCGTCCGTGAAGCTCGTCATCCGGTGACCCCCGGGGTGCGCATCTACGGCGCCCCCGACTGCCATCTCTGCGACGAGGCGAAGCGGGTTCTCCACGAGGTGTGGGCCGAGCTCCCGTTCGACCTCGAAGAGGTCGACATCACCGGCGACCCCGAGCTCGAGCGCCGCTACCGCGAGCGCATCCCGGTCGTGACCGTCGGCGGCGAGGAGGCGTTCACGTACTTCGTCCACCCGGGCGCGCTGCGCCGCCGGCTTCGCGGCTGAGGCTCACGAAGTACCCGCAAACCGGGGCCTCCATTGGCCCCGACGGCTCTAACGATGCCGCGTCCCCGGGAACGGTAGACTGTTACAAGCTATGACCGTCGATACGCAGATCGAAGGAGGAAGGCGCGTGGGTGATCGGCTGACGGTGGGCGTCGCGACGCGCCTCTCCCGCTACCTGCAGGTGCTCACACAGGCGAAGAAGATGGGTCGCGAGCGGATCTCCTCCCAGGAGATCTCCGAGTACACGAACATCAACGCGACTCAGATCAGGCGCGACCTGTCGGGCTTCGGGAAGTTCGGCAAGCGCGGCGTCGGCTACTCGATCGATGTCCTGCTCACCGAGATCCGCAAGATCCTGCGCACCCAGGGGCAGCACAACATCGCGCTGTTCGGGGCCGGTCGCCTCGGGCACGCGATCGCGGGCTCGAGCGTCTTCGCCGACCACGGCTTCAACATCGCCGCCGTGTTCGACACCGACGCGGGCAAGGTCGGGGAGCCGATCGGGAGCCTCCAGGTCAGCAACTACCGCGAGCTGAAGGACGTCGTCCGCGACCGCAACATCATCGTCGGCGTGCTGGCCGTTCCCGCCGCCGCCGCCCAGGCGGTCACCAACGACCTCGTCGACGCGGGCGTGAAGATCGTCTTCAACTACTCCGAGGCGCTCCTGAACGTACCGGCGGACGTCACCGTGCACACGACGAACCCGGCCGCCGAGCTGCTCTACGCGCTGTACTTCTACCTGGCCTGATCCCCGCGCCGGCGGGCCGGACAGGTCCGGCCCCTACAGGAGGGCGGGGGCGAGCTCGCGGAGCTGGCTGAGGCCGAGGTCCCCAGCGGTGCGGCCGATCGGCTGGATGCAGACGTGGTCGGCGCCGACGGCGAGGTGCTCGCGCACCCTCGTTCGGATCCGGGCGGCGTCGCCCCAGGCGACCAGGGCATCGACGAGGCGGTCGGAGCCGCCGGCGGTCAGGTCGTCGTCGGTGAACCCGAGCCAGCGCAGGTTGTCCGTGTAGTTCGGCAGCGTCAGGTACCAGGAGATCGCCTCGCGGCCGAGCTCGCGGGCGCGGGCCGGGTCGGTCTCGAGCAGCACGAACTGCTCGACCGCGAGCAGCCTCCCCTGGCCGAGGATCTGGCGGGCCCGGGCCGTGTGGTCGACCGGAACGAGGTACGGGTGCGCCCCGTCGGCGCGCTCGCGGGCGAGCCGGAGCATCGCCGGGCGCAGCGCCGCCAGCACGCGCGGCACCGGCACCGCGGGGCGGGGGCCGGCGTAGCCGGCCGTGTCCAGCTCGTCCAGGTAGTGGCGCATCCGCGCCACCGGCCGCTCGTACACGTGCCCGCGCGGCTCGACCTGCGGCGGGTGGCTGACACCGAGCCCGAGCAGGTAGCGGCCCGGATAGGCCTCACCGAGCGTGCACGCCCCCGCCGCCGTCGCGGTCGCGTCACGCGCCCAGATGCTCGCGATCCCGTTCGCGACCACGATCCGCCGGGTCGCGGCGAGCAGGATCGCCGCGTGGCTGAGCGCCTCCTTGTTGGCGTGCCCCTCGGCGATCCAGAGCGCTCCGTAGCCGAGCTCCTCGATCTCCGCCGCGGCCTCGCGCGCGACCCCGGCCGGCGCCATCCCGAGCGCGCCGAGCCAGACGCCGACCTTGCCGATCGCGGGTCCCATGCCGCGAAAGGCTATCGCGACGGGGAGAGGAAGACCTGCACGTCCCCCTCGGGGACGCCCTCGAGCGCGCCGAGCACCTGCTCCTCGGTGCTGCCGTAGACGATCACGACCCGGTCTGAGATGTCCGCGTCGAGGCCCGCCGCGACCAGGAGCTCGACCGTGCGCTCCGGCGTCTCCCCGACGCTCGCGACGAGAGTGCCGAACTCGGCCTGCGGAGGCTCCTCGGCGGCGGTCTCGGGCGCGCCCGCCTCGGCTGCCTCCGCCTCGGCATCGGCCTGCGCCTCCTCGACCGGCGCCGCCTCGACCATCAGGGACGTCGCTTCGGCGCCCTTCGAAGCCTCGCGCTGGGCGCCGTCGCCGGTCGTCGTGACCACCACGATCGCGGCGGCCGCGGCGGCCGCCACCGGGACGAGCGTCACGGCGAGCTGGCGCGGCGAGAAGCGCCCGAGCAGCCGCCTCGGCTCGCGCTCGCGCTCCGGCAGGCCCGCCACGAGCTCGCCCAGGCGCTCCGCGGGCAGCTCGAGCAGCGGCGAGGCGCGCAGCGCGTCGCGGGCGAGCTCGAGCTCGGCGATCGTGGCCGCGCACGCGGCGCACGCCTCGACGTGTGAGCGCACGGTCGCAGCCTCGGGTGCGGCGAGGTCGCCCTCGACGTACTCGAAGAGCTCGATCTCGTTCGGGTGCGCTCCGGCCATCACTGCTTCGACTCCCCGGCGGCGCTCGCGGTTCCAAGCGTGCGCGCCAGCTCGACGCGGCCGCGGAAGATCCTCGACTTCACGGTACCTTCCGGCACCCCGAGCACCTCGGCGATCTCGGAGTACGAGCGCCCGAGCACGTCGTAGAGGAGCACCGCGGTCCGGTAGGTCTCGTCGAGCCCGGCGAGCGCCCGCTGGAGCTCGCCGGACAGCTCACGCTCCGCGATCGGGTCGCGCGGGCTCGCCGGCTCCGCGACGTCCTCGAGCGGCACCCCGCCGCCGCGAGCGCTGCGGGCCCGCTGGTCGTGGACCGCGTTCAGGCAGATCCGGTACAGCCACGTCGAGAACGCCGACTCGGCGCGGAAGCGTGGCAGCGCCCGCCACGCCCGGATCAGCGTCTCCTGCACGGCGTCCTCCGCGTCGCTGGCGGAGCCGAGCTCGCGCGCCGCCAGCGTCACGAGCCGGTGGCGGTGCTCCTCCACGAGCCGCGCGAACGCGTCGCGGTCACCCGCCTGTGCCTTCCGTACGAGCCGATCGTCAGGATTCACGATGTGAAGATTCTCCTCTGGCACGGCTACCTCCTGGGAGGCACCGGCTCGAATATCTACACGCGATCGCTCGCGCGCGCCTGGTCGCAGCTCGGCCACGAGGTCGTCGTCTTCTGCCAGGAGCCGCACCCGGAGCGCCACGATCTCGGGGGCGCGGCGGTGGTGCGCCCCGACATCGGGGGCGTGCTGCCGGTGTTCGTGGTCGACCGCTACGAGGACCTCGAGGCCCGGCGCGTCCAGGACCTCTCGCCGGCCGAGCGGCAGCGGTTCGTCGACGCGAACGCGGCCGCGCTGCGCGAGCACCTCCCGGCCGGGCTCGTGTTCACGAACCACCTCCTGCTCGGCGGCCCGGTCGGCGCCGCCACCGGAGTCCCCTACAGGGTGAAGGCGCACGGCTCCGAGCTCGAGTTCTCGATGCGCGGCAACGAGGAGCTTTGCGCCTGGGCGCGCGCGACGCTCGGATCCGCCGCCGCGATCTACGCCGGCACCGAGCACGTGCGCCGGGTGATCGAGGAGGTGCTCGGGCCGGGCCCCCATCTCGACCGGGTGCGGGTCGTCCCGCCCGGCGTCGATATCGAGGACTTCCGCCCGCGGGCGCGCGCGGAGGCGCTCGCGGGGCTGCTCGCGGAGGCCGAGCGCGACCCGCCGAACCCGCCGGGCGTGCACGACCAGCGCCGGCCGGACGAGGGCAACGCGGCGCGGCTCGAGGCATTCCTGTCGGGCGCTGAGCCGACGATCGTGTTCGTCGGTCGGGTCAGCCGCGAGAAAGGCGCGCACGTCCTCGTCGACGCGTTGCGGCGGCTGCGCACGCCCGCGCGCACGGTGATGGTGGGCTGGGGCGACATCCGCGACGAGCTCGAGGCGAGTAGCGCCGGCCTGCCCGTCCTGTTCACGGGCGCGCTCGAGCATCGCCACCTCGTCCACCTGTTCGCGCTCGCGGACGTGGCCGTCACCCCGTCCACGTTTCCCGAGGCGTTCGGGATGGTCGCGGCCGAGGCCGCGGCCTGCGGCGCGCCGCCGCTCGTCGCGCGCCACACCGGCCTCGCCGAGATCGCCGAGGGGCTCGAGGCGGAGTACCCGCCGCACCTGCGCGAGCTCGCGAGCTTCGAGAACGGCGACGCGGACGGGCTCGCGCGCAAGCTCGACGCAATCCTCGCGCTCGGGCAGGCCGACCGGGACGCGCTGCGCGGGGCCGCCCGGCGAGCAGCGGTCGCCAGATGGAGCTGGGAGCACGTCGCCGCTCTGATACTTTCGGCCGGATGGGAGAAGCCCAGCGCCTGACCCCGGACGAGCAGATCGCGCTCGCCCGCCAGCAGTTCGAGGACGGAACCGACTTCACGGTCGCGGTCGAGGAAGAGTTCGCGCTACTCGACCCGGAGACGCTCGGCCTCGCGCCGCGGTTCGAGGAGCTGTTCTCCGCCGCCCAGTCGACCGACCTCGGCGAGCACGTCGTCGGCGAGCTGATCTCCTCCGAGATCGAGATCCGCACCGGGCGCTGCGAGACCTTCCCCGAGGCGGCGGCGAGGGTTGCCGAGCGGCGCGCGCAGCTGCTCGCGCTCGCGGACGCGCACGGCGTCTCGCTCGGGTCGACCGGCGCGCACCCCTGGAGCCCCTGGCAGGAGCAGGCGATCATCGACACGCCCCACTACCGGCGCAACGACGAGCTGCTGCGCTACGTCGTCTGGCGCAACAACACGTTCGGGCTCCACGTCCACGTGGGCATCCGCGGCGCCGACCGGGCCGTCAGGGTCTGCGACGCTCTGCGCAACTACCTGCCCGACCTGCTCGCCCTCTCGGCCAGCTCGCCGTTCGTCGAGGACGTCTACACGCACCTGCACTCGGCGCGCACGCAGATCTTCACCCGCATGTTCCCACGCTGCGGCGTCCCCGATGCCTTCGAGACCTGGCGGGAGTACGAGGAGTTCGTGCGCTTCCTCTACGGCACCGGCTCGGTCACGGAGCACACCCAGCTCTGGTGGAGCGTTCGGCTGCACCTCGCGTACCCGACCGTCGAGGTGCGCATCTGCGACGCGCAGCCGGAGCTCGGCGAGGCCCGGTCGCTCGCGGCGCTCGTCTACTCGCTCGCCGCGCGCATCGCCCGGGCGATCGACGACGGCGAGCCGATCGCGGTGCACCCGCACCGCCTGATCGAGGAGAACCTCTGGCGGGCGATCCGCCACGGCAGCTCCGGCGACCTGATCGCGCTCGGTACTGACCGCGTGCGCCCCGCCCGGGAGGCGCTCGAGGAGCTGGTCGAGTGGGTGCGGCCCGTCGCCGAGGAGCTCGGGGCCGCCCCGTATCTGGCGATCCCGGCCGCGAACCCGGCCGAGCGGCAGATCGCGCGCTTCGAGCAGGGCGCGTCGCTACGGGAGATCTACGCCGAGCAGGTGGCCCGCACTCGCGACCTCGCGGTCGAGGCCGCCCGCGGCACCTGACGCGCGCGATGCCCGCTCCCGAGATCGGCATCTTCGGCGGCTCCGGGTTCTACTCGTTCCTCGACGACGTCGAGGAGGTCGCGCTCGAGACCCCGTACGGCCCGCCGTCGGCGCCCGCGACGATCGGCGAGATCGGCGGCAGGCGCGTCGCGTTCATCCCGCGCCACGGGCGCAGCCACGAGCTGCCGCCGCATCGGATCAACTACCGGGCGAACGTCTGGGCGATGCGCGAGCTCGGCGTGCGCCGGCTGATCGGGCCCTGCTCCGCCGGGGCCCTGAAGGCCGAGCTCGAGCCCGGCGAGCTCGTCCTCTGCGACCAGTACGTCGACCGCACGAGCGGCCGGGCGGACACGTTCTACGACGGGCCCGAGACCACGCACGTCTCGGCCGCCGACCCGTACTGCCCCGACCTGCGCGCGCTCCTCGCCGGGGCGGCACGGGAGCTCGGGATCCCCGCCCGCGACGGCGGCACCGTCGTCGTCATCCAGGGACCCAGGTTCTCGACGCGCGCCGAGTCGGAGTGGTTCCAGCGGTCCGGCTGGGACGTCGTCAACATGACCGCCTACCCGGAGGGTCACCTCGCAAGAGAGCTCGAGCTCTGCTACGCGAACGTATCGATGGTCACCGACCACGACGTCGGCGTCGGCGGCGTCGAGCCGGCGTCGAGCGACACCGTGATGCGCGTCTTCCGGGAGAACCTCGCGAAGCTGCGGGAGCTCCTGTTCGCCGTCGTGCCGCTGATCGGCCCGCAGCCCGCCGAGCACCCGTGCGCGACGGCTCTGCGGGGCGCGACGCTGTGAGCGCCCGGCGGGAATACCCCGGGCATGGCATCCGGACTTTGTGATAGAACTCCGCCCCGGCGCTTCCCGGCTTCTGACGCGGGGTTGAGGCAACCCTGACGAGGCTCGGGGCGCCCTGTTTGTGCAAGCGACGATGGGCGGGACCGTGACCGATTTCTTCCAGAACCACTCCGTGCTGTTCGCTCTTCTCGCCGCCGCCCTCAGCGTCGCCTGGGGCATCGGCCTGACCGTCTGGCTCCTCAAGCTTCCGGCCGGCAGCGCCCGGATGCAGGAGATCTCGCGCGCCGTCCAGCAGGGCGCCGCCGCGTACCTGCGCCGCCAGTACACGACCATCGCAGGCGTCGCCGTCGTGATCTTCCTCGGGATCGGGTTCTGGAACGATCTCGGCTGGGGAACCGCGATCGGCTTCCTGATCGGCGCGGTCTTCTCCGCCGCCGCCGGCTTCGCCGGGATGAACGTCGCGGTGCGCGCGAACGTGCGCACGGCGGAGGCCGCGAAGGGGGGGATCAAGCCGGCGCTCCAGGTGGCGTTCCGGGCCGGCACGGTCACCGGCCTCTTCGTCGTCGGGCTCGGGCTCCTCGGCGTCGCCGCCTACTACGGCATCCTCACGAGCTGGTTCGACCGCAGCGCGCAGGACGCGACGCGCGACCTGATCGGCCTCGCCTTCGGCGGCTCGCTGATCTCCGTGTTCGCGCGGCTCGGCGGCGGCATCTTCACGAAGGCCGCCGACGTCGGCGCCGACCTCGTCGGCAAGATCGAGGCGGGCATCCCCGAGGACGACCCGCGCAACCCGGCCGTGATCGCCGACAACGTCGGCGACAACGTCGGCGACTGCGCCGGCATGGCGGCCGACCTGTTCGAGACCTACGCCGTCACGGCGGTCGCTGTCATGTTCCTCGGCGCCGTCAACTTCCCCGCCACCGGGATCGTCAGCTACCCGCTAGCGATCGGCGGCGTCGCGATCGTCGCCTCGATCCTCGGCACGTTCTTCGCCCGCATCGGCCGCAGCGGCTCGATCATGAACGCGCTCTACAAGAGCGTCGCGGCCGCCACGATCCTGGCCGGGATCGGCTTCATCCCGATCACGATGGCGTTCGACGGCGACGCGTTCGGCTTCTGGGAGCTGTACGGCTCCGCGCTGATCGGCCTCGGCGTCACGTTCGCGCTCGTCGGGATCACCGAGTACTACACCGGCAGCCGCTGGAAGCCCGTGAAGTCGATCTCGAAGGCGTCGACCACCGGCCACGCGACGAACATCATCGAGGGGCTTGCGGTCGGGATGCAGGCGACCGCTGCGCCCGTGATCGTGATCGCGGCCGCGATCGTCGCCGCGAACGAGGTCGCCGGCCTCTTCGGCGTCGGCATCGCGGTGATGGCGCAGCTCGCCATGACCGGCCTGATCGTCGCTCTCGACGCCTTCGGGCCCGTCACCGACAACGCGGGCGGGATCGCGGAGATGGCGGATCTGGACGAGTCCGTCCGTGGCGTCACCGACCCGCTCGACGCGGTCGGGAACACGACCAAGGCGGTCACGAAGGGGTACGCGATCGGCTCCGCCGGCCTCGCAGCGCTCGTCCTCTTCGACGGCTTCACGTCCGAGCTCGACGACCGCGGCTTCTCGATCACGTTCTCGCTCTCGGACGCGTGGGTGATCGCCGGCCTCTTCATCGGAGGCTTGATGCCGTTTCTCTTCTCCTCGCTCGCGATGCAGGCCGTCGGTCGTGTCGGCGCCCAGGTCGTCGAGGAGGTGCGCCGGCAGTTCCGGGAGATCCCCGGCATTCTCGAGGGTACCGGCAAGCCCGAGTACGGGCACGCCGTCGACATCGTCACCGGCGCGGCAATCAAGAACATGATGCTGCCGAGCGCGATCCCGGTCGTGTTCCCGATCGTCGTCGGGATCATCAAGCCGGAGATGCTGGGTGGCCTCCTGATCGGCACGATCGTCACCGGCATCTTCCTCGCGATCTCGATGACGTCGGGCGGTGGCGCCTGGGACAACGCGAAGAAGCTGATCGAGGACGGCGCGTTCGGGGGCAAGGGCTCGGACGCCCACGCGGCGGCGATCACGGGCGACACCGTCGGGGACCCCTACAAGGACACCGCGGGCCCCGCGATCAACCCGATGATCAAGATCACGAACCTCGTCGCGATCCTGATGATCCCGCTGATCGTCTCGATCCATGGGTAGCGCGATGGAGGGCAAGGCCGGCGACACGATCGTGATGCGCGTCAAGACCCGGCGGCTCGCCCCGACCGCGCGCGAGGGGACGATCGAGGAGGTGCTCGGGCCCGGGCGCTTCCTCGTCCGCTGGGGCGACGGGCGCTCGACGACGCTCGCGGCGCTCCCGGACGCGTTCGAGATCGTCCCGGCGGGGAAGGCCGCGTCGAAGGCGAAGAAGACGGCCTCCTGGCCGCCGCCGCCGAAGCCGCCGGCCGGCCGGCGGCGGGCGAAGCCGAAGAAGAAGACCTAGGCCCGGGCGGCCCGCCCGCGGCCGTCGAGGGCTGCTGGTACCCTCACGCCATGGCGGCCACGGTGCGCGGAGCCTGCCCGCTCGACTGCCCGGACACGTGCTCGTGGCTCGTGACCGTCGAGGACGGACGGGCCGTCTCACTTCGAGGCGATCGCGACCACCCGTTCACGCGGGGCGCGCTCTGCGGCAAGGTCAACCGCTACCTCGACGGCCTCGACGCGGCCGACCGGGTGCTCCACCCGCTGCGGCGGGTGGGGGCGAAGGGCGAGGGGCGGTTCGAGCGCGTCTCCTGGGAGGAGGCGCTCGAGCTTGTCGCCGATGGACTGCGCGGAGCGATCGCCCGCAACGGCCCCGAGTCGATCCTCCCGTTCTACTTCGCCGGCACGATGGGCCTCGTCCAGGGCACCGTCATGGGCGACAGGCTGTTCCGGACGCTCGGTGCGTCCCGGCTCGGACTGACGATCTGCACCGGCGCCGCCAAGGCCGCCGCGCGCGCCACCTTCGGCGGCTACGTCGGCCCCGACCCCGAGGACATGCCGCAGGCGAAGCTCGTCGTGCTCTGGGGTGCCAGCCTGCTCTCGACGAACGTCCACCAGTGGCGGCTCGTGCTCGAGGCGCGGGAGCGCGGCGCGCACGTCGTCACGATCGACCCGCTGCGGACGGACACCGCGAGGCGCTCGGACGAGCACATCGCGCCGCTGCCCGGCACCGACGGCGCGCTCGCGCTCGGCCTGATGCGCGCCGTGCTCGATGCGGGCGCCGCCGACCGCGACTGGCTCGAGCGCCACACGATCGGCTGGCCGCAGCTCGAGCAGCGGCTCGCCGAGTGGCCGGTCGAGCGGGCAGCCGCGGTCTGCGGGCTCGACGAGCGCGAGGTGCGCGGCCTCGGCGAGCGACTCGCCGCGACGCGCCCGACCATGATCCGGCTCGGCCTCGGCCTCCAGCGCCACTCGGGCGGGGCGGCCGCCTACCGGGCGATCTGCGCGATCCCCGCCGTCACGGGCGACTGGCGCCACGTCGGCGGCGGCGTCGTCACGCTCACCTCCGGGCAGCTGCTCGTCAAGGACGGCCCCGCCGCCGCCCCGGCCGACCTGCCCTACCCGCCGGCGCGCACCGTCAACATGTCGCGCCTCGCGGAGGCGCTGACCGAGCTCGACGGCCCGCCCGTCTCGGCGCTCGTCGTCTACGACTCGAACCCGGCCGCCACCTCGGCCGACCAGCTGCGCGTTCGGCAGGGGCTCGCGCGCGACGACCTCTTCACCGTCGTCCTCGAGCAGCGCCTCACCGACACGACCGACTACGCGGACGTCGTCCTGCCCGCGACGATGCAGCCCGAGCACGCCGACCTCCACGTCGCCTACGGCCACCACTACGTCGCGTGGAACGAGCCGGCGGTCGCCCCGGCCGGCGAATGCCTCCCGAACGCCGAGATCTTCCGGCGGCTCGCCGCCGCGCTCGCGCTCGACCACCCGCGGCTGCGCGACTCCGACGTCGAGATCGCCCGCCAGATCCTCGACACCCCCGAGTGCCGCGCCGCCGGGATCACGCTCGAGCGGCTGCGCGAGCGCGGCTGGCTCAGGGCCGGGACGATCGAGGGCGGCACGGCGCCGTACGCGGACGGCGGCTTCCCGAACGAGAGCGGCAAGGTCGAGCTCTACGCGGAGGGGCTGGCGGCGCGGGGCCATGACCCGCTCGTCGGCTACGTCCCGCCGGTCGAGGTGGCGGACGAGGCGCTCGCCGAGCGCTACCCGCTCGTCCTCGTCTCGCCCGCCGGCCGGTTCATGACCAGCTCCTCGTTCGGCTCCCAGCCGTGGCACCGGGCGAAGACCGGCCCGGCACGTGTTCACCTCCACCCGGCCGACGCAGCCCGGCGCGGGATCGAGACCGGCGACGAGGTCAGGGTCGGGAACGACCGCGGCTCCTTCCTCGCCGAGGCCGTCGTCGACGACACGACCCGCCCGGGCGTCGCCTGCACGCTCAAGGCGCCGTGGGCGAAGCTGAGCCCCGAGGGCACGACCGTGAACGCGACCACGCCCGAGCGCGACTCCGACCTCGGCGGCGGCCCCACCTACCACGACAACCGGGTCGAGGTGGAGCCGGTGCGGGCGCAGCGGCCGGCCGCGCGCGAGGCCGCGGTCGCGGCCGTCTGAGCGGCCGCTAGCCGCCGCGGCGGCGTACCTGCGGGCCGCGGCCGCCGATCGCCGCGTACGCGAGCGTCTGGAGCGACTCGTTCAGCGCCTTCAGCTCGTGCGCGATCGAGAGCAGCGCGTCCGCCGAGTCGAGGCGCGAGTTGAGGACGTGCACTTCATGGCAGAGCGTGTCGAGCCGCTCGAGGATCGCGTCGAGCTGGCGGTCGTCGAGGTGCTGGCGCGGCTCGGTCACCTAGACCCGATGGTACGCGCTACCGGGCGGCGAGAGCGGTCAGCTCGGCGGTTGTGGCCGCGACCTCCGCGTCCGCGCCGAGCCGCTCGAGCAGCCGCTTGCGGGCACCCGGGCCGGCCTCGACCGCCTCGACGCGCCGCGCGGCGCCGAGCTGGGCGAGCGCGACCCGCGCGAGCTCCTCGGGGGCGTCCGTGAAGACGCCGATCCGCGAGCCGCCCGCGGCGAGCTGGCGCAGGGCCGCGCTCGCGGACGCGCTCGGCCGCAGGTAGACGGGCGCGTGATCCTCGGCGAAGCGCTCGAGCTGGGCGCGCCAGTCGCCGACGCCGGCGGCAGCCCAGGCGTCGAGGGCCTCGGCGGCGGCGGCGCGGTCGGCGGGGAGGGCGTCCACGTCGAGCTCCGCGATCGAGCGGAAGCGCCTCGCCGCGTCCTCGAGGAACGCCCGCCAGAGACCGTGCGTGTCGCCGAGCGCCCCATCCAGGTCGATCGCCACCGCGGGCGTCATCGCCGGCGCCGCCAGACGTGGAGGAGGCCGACCCCGATCAGCGCGCCCGCCGTGTCGACCGCCCAGTCGCGGACGGCGCCCTGCCGGCCGGGAACGAAGACCTGGTGCAGCTCGTCGCTGACGGCGTAGAGGGACGCGGCCCCGACGGCCAGCGGCGCGCTCCCGAGCGCCCGCCAGAGCAGGGCCGCGAGGATGCCGAACTCCGCCGCGTGCGCGAGCTTGCGCAGCGCGAGGTCCCAGACGCCGAGGCCGGTTCCGAGGCTCGGGATCGACGAGAACGCGAAGATCACGGCGGCCCAGGCGAGCACGGGCAGCCAGAGGCGGGTGCGGCTCGGGGCGACGGCGGCCATGCGCTAATCGTACGGGCGCGGCCGGGGCGGCCCCGCCGGCTACGGGCCGGTCGAGGTGGTAACCTGCGCTTCTCAATCACATAGGGCGAGCGGCGCAGGGAAGCCGGTGCAAGTCCGGCACGGTCCCGCCGCTGTAAGGGGAGATGCCCGTCCGCCGAAGTGCCACTGGCCTCGTGCCGGGAAGGCGGCGGAGGGGGGAGCCCCGAGTCAGAAGACCTGTCGCGCGCCCCGCACCCGTTCCCCTCGAGGAAGGAGGAAACGTGCTTCGACGCACCCCTCTCGCAGTTCTCGTTCTCGCCCTCGCGGCGGCGCTCGCGCTCCCCGGCGCGGCCCTCGCGCTCTCGGTTCACGTCCGCGTGGAGGGGCCGAAGGGCACGCACTTCGGCGCCCGCCAGCCGCTCGTGACCCCGTTCACCGGTACGATCGCCGGCGACGGCGGCGACGTCGAGCTGGCCGGCCCGACCGCGCTCGGCGCGCTCGAGGCGGCCAGCCTCGCCGGCGACTTCTACTACCACCTGCGCGTCCTCTCGTTCGGGCCGTTCGTCGCCCAGGTCGGCCGCACGCCCGGGGAGGGCCTGAGCGGCTGGGTCTACAAGGTCAACGGGGTCTCGCCGCCGGTCGGCGCCGACGCGTACGAGCTCGAGCCGGGCGACGAGGTGCTCTGGTACTACGCGACCTTCGGGGACACGGGCGGGCCGCTCACGCTCGACCTCGACCGCGTCGGCGGCTGCTACCGGGCCTACAAGGCGAACGATCTCGGCGAGCGCAGCTTTGCGCGCAAGGTCACGTTCCGCCTCGACGGGCACGCCGTGGCCTCGACGAGCGGCCGCCTCTGCCCGACCGGGCACTGGCACACCCTGCGCGCGACGAAGGACGGGCTCGTCCGCTCCGAGGTGCTCACCCCCGCGTAGGGGGGCGCTCGTGCGCAGGCTCGCCGCTCTCGCCCTCGCGCTCGCGCTCGCCCTCTCCGGCTGCGGCGGCTCGGCCGTCGCCGGAGAGGGCGGGGGCGGCGGGGGAGAGGCGCAGCTGTGGGTGACCCGCGACCGGGGCGCCGGGGTGCTCCTGGCCGCTGACGTCCCGGCGGGGCTGACCGTGCTCCAGGCGCTCGACCGCGTCGCCGAGATCGAGACCCGCTACGGCGGGCGCTTCGTCCAGTCGATCGAGGGGATCGAGGGCAGCCTCAGCGGCCGGCAGGACTGGTTCTTCTTCGTCAACGGGATCGAGCCCGACGTCGGCGCCGCCGAGATCGTGCTCGGCCCGGGCGACGTCGCCTGGTGGGACTTCCGGCCGTGGGGGGAGACGATGCGCGAGCCCGTCGTCGTCGGCGCCTTCCCCGAGCCGTTCCTGCACGGGTTCGGCGGCCAGCGCCGTCCGTGGGTCGTGAAGGCACCGGCGGGCGTGGAGACGGCGGGGCTCGAGGCCCTGCTCGGCCCGCCCGGCGGCGACGGCAAGCCGAACCGATTCGTGATCGCGATCCGCGACGATTCGTCGGGCGCGACGCTCCGGGCGACGCGCGGGGAGGCGAACGACTCGCCGGTCGAGTTTCGCCTCGAGGGCTCCGGGCCGGCCGTGCGGGCGGCACTCGACGCGCTCGCGGCCGACCCGGCGATCGTCCGTTACCGCTACACGGCCCGGTTCGACGAGGCGGGCGAGGTCGTCGGATGAGACTCGCGACCGTCCCCGCCGCGCTCCTGCTGGCTGCGCTGGCCGCTGCCGCGCTGCTCGCCGACCGCCTCGCCTCGGCCGCGGCGATCGCGGCGCTGCTGCTCGCGGCCGTGCTGCGGGCGCCGGTGCGACGCAAGCGGCTGTACCTGTTCGGCGCCCTCGTCTCCGGTCTCGGCGTCCTCGTCGTGTGGCCGTTCGTCGCCGTTGTCGGCGAGGACGTGCTCTGGCGGGGTCCGACGGTGCCGGTGCTCGGGACGATCGACGTCACGGGCGAGGAGATCTCCGCCGGTGCGCTCGCCGGGCTCAGGCTCGCGGGCGTCGCGCTCGCGTTTGCCGCGTACGCGCTGCTGCTCGACCACGACCGGCTGCTCGCGTCGCTCGGCTTCGCCCGGCGGTCGGCATTCGCGGCGGTGCTGGCGACGCGCCTCGTGCCCACGCTCGAGCGGGACGCGGCGGCGCTGGCCGAGTCGGTGCGCGGCCGGGGCATCGAGCTCGACGGGGTGCGCAGCCGCGCGCTGCTCGTCTCGCCGCTCGTGTCCGGCTCGCTCGAGCGGGCGCTGAGTCTGGCGGAGGCGATGGAGGCGCGCGGGTTCGGCCGTCCGGGTCGCACCCGGGCTCCCCGGCCGGCGTGGACGGCTCTCGACCGGGCGGCCGTCGCGGCCGCCGCCCTGATCGTCGTGGCGGGTGCGCTGTGGCTCTAGTCGAGGTCGAAGCGCTCACGTTCGCCTACCCGGGCGGCGGGGAGCCGGCGCTCGAGGGCGTCTCGCTGGAGCTCCACGCGGGCGAGGTGGTAGCGCTGCTCGGCCCCTCCGGGGCTGGCAAGTCGACGCTGATACGGGCGCTCGCCGGCCTCGTGCCGCACTTCCACGGGGGCAGCTTCCGGGGCCGCGTGACCGTGGCCGGGCACGACACGCGCCGCTCCCGACCCGCCGACCTCGCCGGCACCGTCGCGACCGTGTTCCAGGACCCGGAGGACCAGGTCGTGATGGCGTCCGTCGAGAACGAGGTCGCGTTCGGGCTCGAGAACGTCGCCACGCCGCCCGCCGAGATCGCAGCGCGCGTCGAGGAGGCGCTCGCCGCCGTCGGCGCCGTCCACCTCGCCGGGCGCCGCACGACCGAGCTGTCCGGCGGCGAGCTGCAGCGGGTCTGCCTCGCCTCGGCGCTCGCGCTGCGGCCGCGTCTGCTCCTCCTCGACGAGCCGACCTCGCAGCTCGACCCGGAGGCGGCCGACGCGTTCCTCGATGCGGTGGGGAGCCTCGGCGCGACCGTCGTCCTCTCCGAGCAGCGCACCGGCCGCGCGCTCGCGCTCGCAGACCGCGTTCTCTTCGTCGACGGCGGCCGGCTCCTGCTCAACGCCCCTCGCGCGGAGGCGCTCGCCTGGCTCGCCGCCAACCGCCCCGCGTTCCTCCCGCCGCCCGATGGAATCGGCCAGGTCCCGGTGCCAGGCACCGGGACATGGCCGGAAGGGGCACCCGCGGTCGAGCTCGCGCGGGTGGCGTTCGCCTACGACCGCGTCCCCGTGCTCGACGGCGTCTCGTTGACCGTCGCGCGCGGCGAGGTCGTCGTGCTCGAGGGGCCGAACGGGTGCGGCAAGACGACGCTCGCGAAGCTTGCGTGCGGGCTGCTCGAGCCGGCCTCCGGGAGCGTCCGGAGGGCGGGGCGCGCCTGCTACCTGTCCCAGGATCCCGGCCGCTACCTCGTGCGCGAGCGGGTCGACGAGGAGGTCGCGCTCGCGGTCGGAGGCGACCTCGAGCGGGCCCGCGTCGCGCTCGCCGCGGTCGGGCTCGAGTGGGCCGCAGCGCGGCATCCGCGCGACCTCTCGAGCGGCGAGCGCGAGCGGCTCGGGCTCGCCGCCGTCGCGGTCGCGGAGCCGGACCTGCTCGTCCTCGACGAGCCGACCCGGGGCATCGATCCCGAGCGCAAGCAGGCCCTGGCCGAGTGGCTGGCCGCCTTCGCGGCCCGCGGGCACGGCGTGCTCGTTGCGAGCCACGACCGGGCGTTCCCCTGCCACCGGCGGGTCTCGCTCGCGGCAAGGGAGGCCGTGCTTGTCTAGGCGGCCCCGGGGCGGCGCGCGCGCGGTCGTGCTCGGCGCCGCCGCGTGCGCGTTCGCGACCGGCGCGTGGGCGGCGCTCGACCCCGGCCGCTCCGGGATCGCGCTCCTGCTCGCGGCCGGGGCTCTGGTCGTCGCCGGGGCTGCGTGGCTCGAGGTCGGGCCCGGCTCCGCCAAGGAGATCGCCGTGATCGCCACGCTTGGCGGCGTCGCCGCCGCGGGCCGCGTCCTCTTCGCGGCCGTGCCGGGGGTCCAGCCGGTGACGGTGATCGCGGTCGCCGCCGGGGTCGCGCTCGGGCTGCGGGCCGGGATCGGCGTCGGCGCGATCGCCGCGTTCGCCTCGAACTTCTTCCTCGGGCAGGGGATCTGGACGCCCTGGCAGATGCTCGCCTGGGGCGCCTGCGGCGCGATCGGGGCCTCGCTCGCGCCGCTCCTGACCCGGCGGCTCGCCTTCGCCGCGGTCTGCGCCGTGCTCGGCCTCGGCTTCAGCGCGTTGATGGACGTCTGGATGTGGCTCAGCTTCTACCCGCACACCTGGCAGGCGTTCGTCGCGCAGATCGCGCGCGGCGTCCCCTTCGACGTGGCGCACGCCGCTGGCAACCTCGCGCTTGCGCTGGCCGTCGGGCCGGAGCTCAGACGCGTGCTCGAGCGGTACGGCCGGCGCCTGCGGACGGAGGTCGTATGGGCGTGATCGTGCGCCTCGCGACTGCCCTGCTGGCGGCGCTCGCGCTCGCGGCGCCCGCGCAGGCCTCGACGGCCGACGCGGCGGACTACCTGCGCTCCCGCCAGCAGTCGAGCGGCGGGTTCGCCGAGCCCGGGCGCCAGGCTGATCCGGCGCTGACCGCGTGGGCGGTGCTGGGCCTGCGCGCAGCCGGGCGCTCCGTGCCGGACGCGGCGGAGTACCTCGCTGGCAAGTCGTACCCGACCGCGACCGACCTCGAGCTGCGCATCCTCGCGCTCGCCGCGCTCGGCCGGGACGTGAGCGGGCTCGCCCGCCAGCTCGAGGGGCTGCGGCGCTCGACCGGCGCGATCGGGCCGACGCTGAACTCGACGGTCTGGGGCGTGCTCGCGTTGCGGGCCGCCGGTCACGCGGCCGGCCAGTCCACGGTCGCCTACATCCGCAGGCAGCAGCACCGAGGCGGCGGCTTCCCCTGGGAGTCGGGCGGAGCACCCGACTCGAACGACACGGCTGCGGCGATCCAGGCGCTGCGCGCGGCCGGCGTCTCGGCGAGCTCGAAGACGATCCGCCGCGCGGTCGCCTACCTGCGCAAGCTCCAGAACGCGGACGGCGGCTTCGAGATGACCGCCGGGCGCGGCTCCGACGTGCAGTCGACCGCCTGGGCGATCCAGGGGCTGCTTGCCGCGGGCCGGGATCCCGGCCAGGCCGCGTTCTCCTACCTCGCCTCGATGCAGCGCTCCGACGGGAGCTTCCGCTACAGCTCCCGTTACGTCACAACCCCGGTCTGGGTCACCGCGCAGGCGCTGGTCGCGCTGTCGCGCCGCACGTTCCCGCTCTGAGCCGGCGGCCCCGCCCGCCCCTCCTATACTCGGAGCGATGGCTCCGTCGACCGCCTCCGTCCTGACGATCGGCAACGAGATCGTCTCCGGTGACGTCGAGAACACGAACGCGTCGTGGCTTGCCCGCCGCCTCGCCGGCCTCGGCGTCGAGGTCCTCGCCCTGGCCGCCCTGCGCGACGAGATCCCGGCGATCAGCGCCTTCCTCGCCGGCCGCGACCGCTACGACCACGTGTTCGTGACCGGCGGCCTCGGCGGCACCCCGGACGATCTGACCCGGGAGGCGATCGCGCACGCGTTCTCGGTCGACTGCGTCGAGATCGCCGAGCTGGCGGCGGAGCTGCGCGGGCGATTCAACGCCCGCGGCCTCGGCGAGTACGCGGCCCGGTGGGCGCGCCTGCCGCGTGGCGCCGAGCCGCTCGAGAACCCGCGCGGAGGCGCCCCCGGCTTCGCGCTCGGGAACGTCTGGGTGCTGCCCGGGCTTCCGAGCGAGATGGAGGCGATGTTCGACGCGATCGCGGAAAGGTTCCGGGGCGAGCCGATCGGCGCGTGGCGGCGCAGCTACCGGACCGGCGAAGGTCAGATCGTGCACGTGCTCGAGGAGGCCCAGCGCCGCCACCCGGCCGTCGCTGTCGGCAGCTACCCGCGCTTCCTCGACGACGGGCCGGAGGTCGAGCTGGTGCTGAAGTCGGCGGACGCCGGCGCGCTGGCGACCGCGACCGCGTGGCTGGAGGGGGCGCTCGCCGACGCGCTGCGCCCGGCCCGGAGCCGGTCGGCTTGACGGTCCTCTCCCCGGAGCGCTACCTCGCGGAGCTGAACCCCGCGCAGCGGGAGGCCGTGCTCGCGACCGAGGGGCCCGTGCTCGTGATCGCGGGCGCCGGGTCGGGCAAGACGCGCGTTCTGACGCACCGGATCGTCCATCTCGTCGCCGCGTGCGGGGCCAAGCCGAACGAGATCCTCGCGATCACGTTCACGAACCGGGCCGCCAACGAGATGCGCACCCGGCTCGAGGGCCTGCTCGGGCAGGTCGTACGCGGCATGTGGGTGATGACGTTCCACTCCGCGTGCGGGCGGATCCTGCGTCGGGAGGCGGAGCGGCTCGGCTATCGCTCCAGCTTCACGATCGTCGACCAGGCCGACCAGGTGCGCGTCGTGAAGGCGTGTCTCGAGGAGCTCGAACGCGACCCGAAGCGGTTCGCCCCGTCGGGGATCCACGCGCAGATCTCGAACGCGAAGAACCGCCTCGTCGGCCCGGAGGAGTACCGAAGCCTCGTCGGCTCATTCTACGACCAGACCGTCGCCGACGTCTACGACCTCTACCAGCGGCGCCTGTTCGCGTCGAACGCGCTCGATTTCGACGACCTGCTGATGCTGACCGTGGACGTGCTCGAGCGCTTTCCGGACGCGCGCGAGCGGTGGGGGAAGGCGTTTCGCTACGTGCTCGTCGACGAGTACCAGGACACGAATCACGCCCAGTACCGGCTGCTCCAGCTGCTCGGCGGGGAGCACCGCAACGTGTGCGCGGTCGGCGACCCGGACCAGTCGATCTACGCGTTCCGGGGCGCCGACATCCGCAACATCCTCGAGTTCGAGCGCGACTTCGGCGACGTCAGGCTGGTGGCGCTCGAGCAGAACTACCGCTCGACGAACCGGATCCTCCAGGCCGCGAACACGGTGATCGCGAACAACCGGGAGCGCAAGCCGAAGGAGCTGTGGAGCGAGCTCGGCGACGGCGAGCCGGTGCGGATCGTCGAGGTCGAGGACGAGCACGCCGAGGCGAGGCTGGTCGTGTCGGAGATCGCGCGGCTCGTGTCGGACGAGGGCTTCTCGGGGTCGGAGATCGCGGTCTTCTACCGCACGAACGCGCAGTCGCGGGTGGTCGAGGACGTGCTCACCCGCCAGGGTGTCGGCTACCAGGTGATCGGCGGTCCGCGCTTCTACGAGCGGGCGGAGATCCGCGACGCGGTCGCGTACCTGTCCCTGCTCGTGAACCCGGACGACGCGATCTCGCTCGCGCGGATCGCGAACCGGCCGCGCCGCGGGATCGGCGACACGTCGCTCGGTCGCCTGCGGACGTTCGCGGACACGCTCGGCGTGTCCCTGTGGGAGGCGTTCGTGCGCGCGGACGAGGCGGGGCTCGGGACGGCGGCGCTGAAGGCGGTCGCGTCGTTCCGCTCGCTGCTCGAGTCGCTCAGGGCCGGCGCGGGCGAGCAGACGGTGCCGGAGCTGCTCGAGGCGGTGCTCGAGCGAAGCGGGCTCGTGACCGCGCTCGAGGCGGAGCGGACGATCGAGGCCCGCGGGCGGATCGAGAATCTGCGCGAGCTCGTCGGCGTCGCGCACGAGTACCACGAGGGGGCGGAGCAGCCGACGCTGTCCGGGTTCCTGGAGGGGATCTTGCTCGCCTCCGATCAGGACGCGCTCGACGAGGAGGCGAGCCTCGTCACGCTGATGACGCTCCACAACGCGAAGGGGCTCGAGTTCCGCGCGGTCTTCGTGCTCGGCATGGAAGAGGGGGTGTTCCCGCACTCGCGCTCGATCGAGGAGCAGGGGGTCGAGGAGGAGCGCCGCCTCTTCTACGTGGGGGTGACGCGCGCGCGGGAGCAGCTCGTGCTGACCCACGCGACGGCGAGGTCGCTGTGGGGGACGCGCGGCGCGAACCTGCCGAGCCGTTTCCTCGACGAGCTGGGGCACGGGACGGAGCGCGAGCGGCTGCGCCCGACCTCGTGGTCGAGCTACCAGCCGCCGGGCCGCCGGGAGGTGACGCCGCGGGCGGCCTTGCCCGAGCTCGCGACCGGGAACACGGTGCGCCACGAGACGCTCGGCGAGGGGATCGTGATCCGGGTCGAGCCGGGCGGCGTCGTGACCGTCCGCTTCGCGGGGGACGGGGCCGAGCGGCGCCTGCTGCTCGAGTACGCGCCGCTCGAGCGGATCGCCTGACGGGTGCCGGAGGGGCACGCCGTCCACCGGATCGCGCGCGAGCACGGCGCCGCGCTCGCCGGGCGGGCGCTCGCGGCGAGCTCCCCGCAGGGCCGGGCGGCGGCGGCGGCGGCGCGGATCGACGGGCGCGTGCTCGACCGGGTCGAGGCGCACGGCAAGCACCTCTTCTACCGCTTCGACGGCGCCGCCGTCCTCCACGTCCACCTCGGCCGCTACGGGGAGTTCAGCCGCTTCGAGCCGCCGCCGCCCGAGCCGCGGGCGACGGTGCGGCTGCGGCTGGCAAGCGCCGGCCCCGGGGTCGATCTTGTCGGCCCGTCCGCGTGCGCGCTCGTCGATCCGGACGAGGAGGCGGCGATCCTGGCCCGGCTGGGGCCCGACCCGCTGCGCGCGGACGCCGATCCGGAGCTCGCGTGGGCGCGGCTGCGCGGGCGCCGCTCCCCCCTCGGCGCGGCGCTGCTCGACCAGCGCGTGATCGCGGGTGTCGGGAACATCTTCCGGGCCGAGGCGCTGCACGAGGTCGGGATCGACCCGCGCCGCCCGGCGTCCGCCCTCGAGCGCGAGGAGTTCGAGCGGCTGTGGGCGACCGTCGAGGGGATGCTGCGCCGCGGCGTCGAGGACGGACGGATCGTCACGGTCGACGCGGAAGCGCTCGGCTTCTCCCGGGCGGAGCTCCCGCGCGCGCTCGCGTTCAACGTGTACGGGCGCGAGCGCTGCGCCCGCTGCGACGCTGCGATCGAGCGGCTCGAGCTGGGCGGCAGGCGCACGTTCCGTTGCCCCGTTTGTCAGCCGCGCTGAGCTTTGGTTAGCCTGGGCGGCGTGGAGCCCGAGCTCAGGATCCCCCGCGAGGACGAGTACGGGGCGTTCGGCCAGGCGGTCGCGAACGCCCACGGCGGCGACCTTCCTGCCGGCCTGCTCGACCGGGTTCGGCCGGTCACCGAGCTCGACCGCTGCCTGATCGCTCTCGACGGGGCGGACGTGGTGGGGACCGCGGAGGCGATCCGCTTCTCCCTGACCGTGCCCGGCGGGGAGCTCCCGGCTGGCGGAGTCACGACCGTGGGGGTGCTGCCGACGCATCGCCGCCGCGGTCTCCTGACCCGCCTGATGCGCCGCCAGCTCGACGACCTGCACGCGTGGGGCGAGCCGCTCGCGCTCCTGTGGGCCTCGGAGGGCGGGATCTACCACCGTTTCGGCTACGGGCTCGCGAGCTGGAACGCTCGGATCGAGGCCGAGCGCGACCGCTTCGCGCTGCGCCACCCGGCCGAGCCGCGGGGCCGGGTGCGGCTGGTCGGCCACGCGGAGGCGCTCGGGCTGCTCCCGGCCGTGTACGAGCGCGTGCGCGCGGACACGGCGGGGTTCTGCGCGCGCGCGGAGGCCTGGTGGGAGTGCGTGACGCTCGCCGACGACGAGTACGAGCGCCAGGGCGCCGGCCCACTGTGCCGCGCCGTGCTCGAGCTGAACGGCCGCCCGGAGGCCTACGCGCTCTACCGGGTGCGGCGCGCGTGGGAGCGGGGGGTGCCGAAGAGCCGCCTCGAGGTGGCGGAGGCGCTCGCGACCTCGCCGGTCGCAGAGCGGGAGCTGTGGCGCTACCTGTTCGGCGTCGACCTGATGGAGACGGTGAGCTGGCGGCGGCTCTCGATCGACCATCCGCTGTTCCTGCTCGTGCAGGAGCCTGCAAGGCTGCACCTGAGCGTCGGCGACGGCCTCTGGCTTCGCCTCGTCGACGCGGCCGCGGCGCTCGCCGGTCGCGGGTACGCGGCCGCCGGGACGCTCCGGCTCGGGCTGACGGACGCGTTCTGCCCCTGGAACGAGGGGACGCTCACGCTCGAGGCGTCGCCGGACGGCGCCTCCGTCGCGCGCGGCGGTGCCCCCGAACTGGCCCTCGATGTCGCCGACCTCGCCTCCGTCTACCTGGGCGGCTTCACGTTCGCCGCGCTCGCCCGCCTCGGGCGGGTCGAGGAGCGCGCCCCGGGCGCGCTCGCGCGCGCCGACCTCCTGTTTCGCACCGACCGGGCCCCGTGGTGCCCGGAGGCGTTCTAGGCTGCAGGCGTGTTCCGCCTGGACGGACGTGTCGCGCTCGTCACCGGTGCCGCCTCCGGGATCGGCGCCGCGACCGCGCGCGTGCTCGCCGAGGCGGGCGCCGACGTCGCCGTCGGCTGGTACGGAGGCGACCCGCACGACGTCGCCCCGACCGTGCGCGCGGTCGAGGAGCGCGGCCGCCGCTGCCTCTCCCTCGAGGGCGATCTCGCGGATCCGGCGACGGCCGCCCGGCTGGTCGCCGAGACCGCCGGGCAGCTCGGTCGCCTCGACGTGGTCGTCGCGAACGCGGCGATCGCCCGCGACGTGCCCCTCACCGAGCTCGACGACGCCCGCTGGGGCGCGCTCCTCGACCTCGACCTGGGCGCGGTCTTTCGCTGCTTCCGCGCCGCCGCGCCGCCGATGGCCGCCGCCGGCTGGGGGCGGCTGCTCGCGACGAGCTCGATCGCGGGCGCCGTGCAGGGCTGGGATCGCCACGCCCACTACGCGGCCGCGAAGGCCGGGATCGCCGGTCTCGTGCGCAGCCTCGCCGTCGAGCTCGGCCCGAGCGGCATCACCATCAACGCGGTCGCCCCGGGCGTGATCGAGACGCCCCAGAGCCTCGACCCGGTCAACTCGCTCGGCCCGGGCGGCGTCGCCGACTTCGCCGCCCGCGTCCCGGTCGGCCGTAACGGCCTGCCCGACGACATCGCCCATGTGTTCGCCTTCCTCGCGAGCGAGGAGGCGTCGTTCCTGACCGGCCAGACGATCGTCGTCGACGGCGGAGCAACGCTCTCCCTCACCTGACGTCAGCTAGAATCCGCCTCCGCGGGGCGGTTAGCTCAGTTGGGAGAGCACCAGCTCGACAAGCTGGGGGTCACTGGTTCGAGCCCAGTACCGCCCATATCTCGAACGCTCGTTCGCCGCATGGTTGAGCGAAATCCCTGCAAATCGGCACATTCCGGTTTGTGCCATGTGTGTCATACATGACGGGAACGCTCGTGCGGTGCTACCCCCGGTGCTACCCCCGGAAATCGAGGGGGGACGGGCATTCGGGCCGGCCGCGCCCTGCCCGGCCCCGCCAGTGTCCTTTTCGCGGCGCCCGGCATGCCGAAGCGGCCCTGAATGGTGGGCGACGCCGGCTGCACACCGGGGGCTACGAGGAGTAGGGTTGGGTTCACCTCCTGGGTCTCGGCCGTCTTCCTCCCGTCCGGCAGGAGCCGCCGAGCCCGGGTGCCAGGGTGCCGGCTTTCGGTAACCGGCCGACGGGAACCCGCAAGTGGGTTTGCCTTCTCAGCCGCCTGGCAATGCCCGGTCCGCTTTCCTGGCCGACTTGGCAGGGCATGGCTACCGCCGGACGATAGAGACGCCCCTCCGGGGGCTTCTCTATGCGCCCGCGGCGCCCATGCAGATACCTTCGGCCGCCCGTCGCGTGGCCTCTCCGTTGCCCTACGCCATCGGGCGGATCGGGTAGCGACGTCCGGGCCCTTGACGGGCGTCCGGTGAGAGGCGTACGCTCCCGCGCATGGCTGATGATGGCAGCCATCCTTGAGCGTTGGAAGAATGCGCGTGGCCTCCGGGCCGGCGCCATCATCGCCGCGCTCGGGGGCCTTCGCGCGGAAAGGACGGCACGATGCCCACCGCCACCGACCGGGCCGAGACCCTCGAGGAGTACGCGCAACGAGAAGCGCTCGCCGCGATCCTCCTCACCCTGACCGACAACTACCTCGGACACTCACTCCTCGACGAGCGCACACAACGCGACCTATTCGGAGACCTCCTCGTCCACACCGAGACGATCGGCGAGCTCAGCGCCCGCCAACACGAGCGGCTCTGGCCGAGCGACGAATGGCCAGACGGACCGGCCGGCGAAGACTACGACCGCGCCACCGCCCGGGCCGAACTGATCGCCGCCCGCGTGCTCGGCGAGATCGCAGCCGAGCCGCAAACCGCAGCCCGCGCAGCCGCCGCGCTCACCGAGAACGCGCTCCGCATCCTGTAGCCACTGCGGCATCCCTCCACGGCTGGCGGGCCGAACCGCACGACACCGAAACCGGAACCGGCCCGCCAGCCCCATCGGGCACCCGCTCCAGGCGATCGCCGCGGCGACGGATTCGAGCATCCACGAGCTACCCGCCGACCGCGCCAGCACAGGCCGAGCACGCGTTGCCGCACCCGGCAACCTCCGACGCGAAAGCTACCGTTCCAAGAAACCGACAACGCGCCAAGAACACGGAGTTTTCGCCATGCCATCCCTGACACCCGAGCAGCTCCAGGCCGCACGGAAAGCCTCCGGGCGCCTCGGCGGCCGCCCGAGGAAGCCAACCATCGACGAGGCCCGCCGGGAGAGCCTGCGCGAGCTCGTGCCCGAGGCGGTGCGTGTGCTCGAGCAGTCGCTTCGCTCCGACGATGAGAGGTTGCGGCTCGCCGCCGCCCGCGAGGTCTTCGATCGTTCGTGGGGTCGGCCGCCGCAGCGGATCGAGAGCCACGCCCCGACGGTTGCCGAGCGGCTCGGGGAGATGTCGGCGGAGCAGCTCGACGAGCTGGCTCGTGAGGCGCTCGAGGCGCTCGGCGCCGCTGAGGGCCCGCCTGAGGTTCCGTGAGCGGTCGGCGACCGCGGGGGAAGGGTTCTGCCCGCCCCGCGGAGGCGGAGGCCGCTGAGCAGCTTCGGCGGCTGCTCGCTGCGGTCGAGCGGGGGGAGATCGAAGCGGGCTCGCCGTCGGCGCGGGCGCTCCTGCGCCGGATGGAGGGTGCTTCCGTCGCGCTCGAGCGCGCGTCCGAGCGGCCTTCCCCGAAGCCCTGACAACAATCCCCTTGACACGAAACGTCCGTTTAGTGTAAGCTCGTGGTGTGAGGGTCGCCGGTTACCTGAGGGTGAGCACGGGCGAGCAGGCCGACTCCGGCCTCGGGCTCGAGGCGCAGCGCCAGGCGATCACGGCCGAGTGCGACCGGCGCGGCTGGCAGCTCGTCCACGTGTTCGAGGACGCGGCCTCGGGGAAGGATCTCCGGGGCCGCGACGGGCTCGCCGAGGCGATCGCCGCGGTGGAGTCGCAGGAGGCCGAGGCGCTCGTCTGCTCCAAGCTCGACCGGCTGAGCCGAAGCCTGCTCGACTTCGCCGCGCTCATGGATCGAAGCCGCCGCAAGGGCTGGGCGCTCGTCGCGCTCGACCTCGGCGTCGATACCTCCTCGCCCGGCGGCGAGCTGATGGCGAACGTGCTCGCGACGTTCGCTGTGTACGAGCGGCGTCTGACTGGGCAGCGCACCCGCGACGCGCTCGCCGTCAAGCGAGCGCAGGGCGTCCGGCTCGGCCGGCCCCGCTCGATCCCCGACGACGTGCGCGACCGAATCCGCGCCCTACACGGAGACGGACTGAGCCTGCCGAAGATCGCGGCGGCGCTCGAGCAGAACGGCGTACCGACCGCCCGCGGCGGGCGCCGCTGGTACCCGAGCACCGTCCGCGCCGTGATCGCCGAGTAGGCGCTTCTTAGCGTCTAGGCAGACCGGGCGACCCGTGGTAGGGTGCTCGTCTCCGATGTGCCGGCGTGTCACGGTCACGGTGTCGATCGCGCTGCTTCTAGCGTTTCCCTCCCCGGCTGCTGGGCACTTCGGTGCCGACTACCAGTACCGGTGGGAGGCAGTCCAGAACCTCCGGGACGCCCTGTGGGACATTGGCTGGATACCAATGCGGCTCTCGTGCGGGAAGCGCATCATCGCTGTCCACTTCATTTGCTCGTTCAAGCGTCTCGGCAGCAACTACGTGCTGTGCTATCACGCGCTCGAAGAGGGCCTGTTTGAGGTGACACGCTACCGCGCGGGCCGCTGCCAGCAGTGGTACTAGCGACGACGCGAGCGCCCCGATCCCCTCCCCCGCGCGGGCCGCGAGCGCGCGGGGCCCCCGGATCCGGCGGTCGGGTTCTCTTGACAGAAGTCAGCCGACGATTCAAGCTCGTCGGCCACCCTGGATGCGATCAGCTGCTCGTGAGGGGAGTGCGGTGAAGGCGCGTATTGCCATGACCGTTGTAGTTGTCCTCGTGCTTGGGTTCGGCGCGTGCACGCTCGAGGGGTCGGTACCCCGCACTGAGCCGGTGGCCGACGAGGCCTCGGCGCTCGAGCTCGCGGAACCGCCGCCGGCTTCGGAGCCGTCGGCGTCCAGCTGCGACTCGTCCTACCCGGACTTCTGCATCCCGCCCCCGCCGCCCGACCTCGACTGCGCGGACGTGTCTGGCCCGTTCACGGTCGTGGGCTCAGACCCGCATCGCTTCGACGGCGACGATGATGGTGTGGGATGCGAGGGGTGACACCGAGCACGGACATGATCCGGTCACTCCCGGTGTCTCTGGTCGGCGTCCTTGTCGCGGCGTCCATTCTGGGCGGCTGCTCGGGTGTTCGGGCGGCCGGTGGCGACGTCGATGACTGCGCCGAGGTGGTGCGCTACGTCGAGGCGGCTGGCGACATGCAGTCGCTCGACGATGAGGTTGCGGCCGTAGAGTGGGCGTTCTCAAGCGCGGAGGAAGCCAGGCGTCTCGGCCGCATGTACGAGGACTTCGAGTCGCGATACGGCGTCGTTGTGGACGAGGCCGAGGCGGACCTTGTACGTGCCCGTCGCGATGGTGTTGCTGGTGATCTGGTTGCGGCGTGGGAGGCATTGGTAGAGAGCCTGCGTCTGAGCGCGGGGATCGCGGGCTTCTATGCGGCGGCGCTCGCTGAGCCGAAGCGCTTGCAGCGGAACTTCGCTGAGTTTGAGATTGAGAGCGGGGAACGGCTACGGGAAGGAGAGGCCGCTCGTCTTCGCTATGCCGCGGCTTCGGCGGCCGCCTTCGGTGCGCGCGGCTTCGAGCAGGATGGTGGCAAGTTCGTCATCGCGTGCTAGTAGACGTCCCCGTGTACTGCCGCTGCGGCTGCGCCAGCGGGGAGTATGCCGACGGAGAAGATCCCCCACCAGGTGCTCTCCTCGAAGATGTGGATGTGCCCGACTACTGGTGCGAACCACCACCATGTGGGATCGCTTTGGATGGCAATGTAGATCCAGAACGCGCAGTAGCCGAAGAAGGCGAGTAGCGCAGCGAAGGCGGCGGCGGTACGCGTGCGCGAGACTGTAGTGGTGTAATCGTGGATTCGTCAAGACCGTGGGAGCGATCAAGGCGGTCGGTCAGGCTTTCGATCGCCGTGTTCTGGTCACGCACGGCCTGCGCCCCGGAACCCGGCCCCTCACGGCGCGCTGGGCGGTCTGTTGCGGCGGTGCGGGCGAGGGGCATAGAGGGCCAGCTCGGCGTCGAGCCAGTGACTCCGGCTCGTGCGCATCCGGTGGCGCCAGCGGGCGATCGTACGGGCCTGGTTGAGCGGGTCGAGGACTGGGAGGTTGCCTAATTCGCGGGCGAACCGGTCAGCCTCCATCTTTTCGCGGCGCCGGCGTCGTTTGAGTATCGCGTTGATCTCCCGGTCGAGCGCTGGGGGGACTGGCTCGAAGGCTTCGCTCTCGCCATCTTCGTTCCTGAACTCTTGATCGAACTTCTTGCGCGCCTCGTTGAGGGTGGCTGTGTAGTCGACGTGAGGACGGCGCATGACCTGCATGTGGAGCCACCGCAGGTGGGTCTGCGCCTTGGCCCAGGCGGGGTCGGGTGGAAGGGTGATCGCGAGCTCGACGCGCTCCTTCCCGTCCTCCCCGAACGGGCGCCCCAATCTCGCGTTGACGGCGGCGATGTAGCGCAGCAGCCGCGCGTGCTCGAGGAGTGTCTCGGCTGTCGCTTTGCCGGGGAGGCGGTCGAGAGCGCCGAGCGCTGAGTAGACGAGCGGCTTGCCTGGCCCGCGAGGCCGGGATGATTTCAGTTGCCCGCCCCGCTCCGAGGGGCCCGTCTCGCTGTGCGAATCTCGCTGTATGAACACGTCTTTCCACAAGATGCCAGACAGCCCGGAGGACATGCTCTCCGGGGCCGCGGTTGCCCGTTGGCTGGGAGTGTCACCGCGGACGGTGATGCGGCTACGGGACCGGGGAGAGTTGCGTCCGTACCGGGTGGGACGCCAGTGGCGCTACGCGCCCCCTGACGTACGCCGCTATCTCGGGGTAGATCGGTGACCAGCGGACGTACCCAGACGTCCAGCCCGCCGCTGGATCCGCTGCTGGTCGCGCTGGGGTTTACCGCAGAGGAACTTGACGCCCGGGCCGCGCGGCTGCGCGGGGTGCCCGATACCCGCCCCGAGGCCGAGCTCCTCCGTCGCGATGCCTGGACGCGCGGTGACGAGGAGCTCGGCTGGGCCGCGTTCTGCTTCGTGGCCTTCCGCATCGCGAACACCCTGCCCGCTCTCGAGGCGCTGCTGTGCGGGCGGGCTGTCCCCAGTCGGCTTCTTGACGGGGAGACGTTGCGGCGGTTGGGGCTCGACGGGGCGGCGGGCGTTCAGTTCACGGCCGAGGGGATCCACGGGATTGACGCCGAGGAGCTCGCGGCTTGAGCAGCGCGCCCCCGGTCCCGATCGACTTGGCGGTCGATCTCGTCGCGGCTCCCGCAGCGTCGGCGGGCGGCGCGGCGGCCGACGCTGAGCCGACCCTCGTGCTGCGACCGGTGACGGCGCGCGAGCTGTACGCGCAGCCCGACCCGCCGCAGGATGGGCAGCTCGTCGGTCCGCTTCTCGTGCGCGGGGCGCGAACCATCGTGGGAGGGCACACGGGCGAGGGCAAGACCTCGTTCGCGCTCGCGCTGATCCGTGCGGCCGTCCACGGCGGAGAGTTCCTCGACTTCGCCGGCACGGAAGGCGGCCGGGCGCTCGTGATCGACCTCGAGCAGGGGCTTCGCAGCGTGAAGCGCGCGCTCGCCGCGGCCGACCTACAGGACTCCGACCGGGTGGACTACGTTCGTCGGCCCGACGGTCTGGCGCTGGATAGCTCCCCGAGCCATGCCGGCGCGGTCAAGCGTCTCCTCGACGGCGGGCAATACTCGGTTGTCCTGCTCGACCCCTACTACAAGGCGCACGTCGGGGACTCGGCCAACGAGCGAGATGTCGTTGATCTGATGCGGCTGCTCGACCACTGGCGCACCGAGCACGGGTTCGCTCTGCTCCTGCCGGCGCACCTTCGCAAGCCGCCCGCGCAGGACACGGGCACCCGGAAGATCGCTGTCCATGACCTCGCCGGCAGCGCCGGGCTCGCGCAGGGGGCGGAGACCATCGTCGCGATTCAGCGGGTGCGGGACGGGTACGCGCACCTCTACCTCCTGAAAGACCGGGACGGGGATCTTCCTGTCGGGGAGCGCTGGGGGCTCCTGTACGACCGAAAGACCGGGTTCCGCCGTGACCCGAACGCGGGCCGCGAGCGCGACCTCGGGACGGAGGTCGCCGACGCGCTCGGGGCCGGGTGGAGGACTGCGCGGGAGATCGCTGTGAGCCGCGAGAAGGGCGGGATCGGCGCGAACGTCGCGGCCGTCAAGGCCGTGCTCGAGGCGATGGTGGCGGAGGCGCGCGCGGTCAGGGAGGAGGGGCCGGAGGGGCGCCATCCGACGGCCGTCTGCTACCGCGCCAAGTGTCAACCCGCCGCCCCTGATTCACCCGATTCACGTTGCGACGTGATGCCAAGGCCGGGTGGGGTCAATCGGGTGCACCCCCTAAAGGGGGTGGTGCACCCGATTCACACACCTGACCTGAACCGGCGGGCTGGTTCACCCGACCCCGCCGAGCTCCTCGAGATCATCGCCACCGCCCCGCTTGGTGAGCTGCGCCGTCGCTTCGACGAGGGAGGTTGATCGACATGGCCGTTCTCACACGGACGGAGTTCAAGAGGCAGCGCCCGCACGGAAGCTACCGGGGCTACCTGCGCTACATCGCGAAGAACGGGGGCCCAGCATGTCCGCCGCCGCGAAGGCGCAGCTCAAGAAGATGGGGGCGGGAGGGAAGACCTCCGCCACGGCCGGGGCGCAGCCGTGGATCGAGCCGTACACCCTCACCCAGATCCAGCAGCTCGCCCAGCAGTTGACGCAGGCGGCGCTTCTCCCGCAGCAGCAGGCTATCGGGCAGGCGCAGGCCCAGTACATGGGGCAGGCTGAGGCGCAGCAAGCCACGATCGGCGACTACGCGCAGCAGGCGGCCGGGCAGCTCGCCGAGATCGGCCCCCGGGTGCAGGGCGTGTACCAGGACGCGGCGGAGGCGCAGGCCGGGTTCGCCAAGGGCTTCTCCGACGGTTTGAGGCTGCTCGCGGAGCAGCAGGCGGCCGAGCAGGCCCGGATCCTTCAGGGGCAGGGGGCGCCGGCCGAGCAGATCACGCAGCTTCAGGGCCTGTCCGGCGACGCCGGCGCAGGGGACGCCCTGTACGGGTTGGGCGGGTACCTGCCGGCCGCGTCGCTCGGCCGTGAGGGGGCGGCGTGGGCGGCTGCGACGGGGGCGATGCCGTCCGTCGCGTTGGCGCAGGGCCGGCAGGATCTGGCGGCGGCGCAGTGGCAGGCTGCCGAGCAGGGAAAGCAGTTCCAGGCGCAGCTCGCCGACCTGGCCGCCCGGGCGCCCGGGATCTTCCAGGAGACCGTTCAGTCGCTTCTGGGCAACGAGCGGGAGAAATGGGCTGCCAGGTTGGCGGCGGAGCAGTTCGGCTTCGACGTGCAGCAGCAGCAGTGGGAGAACCAGTACCAGGCCGCGACCGACGCTGCCGGGGCGGCCGGGGACGCCGCGGGCGAGAGGGACGCGCAGCGGCGCGACCGTGAAGACGCGCAACTCGCCTTCAAGCAGTTGCTCGCCAAAAGCGTCGAGGACTTCGTGACGCCCGAGCAGGAGATCCCGAACCCGGATTACGACCCCAACAACCCGCTCCACGCCGCCGGGATGGGGCCGCCCGAGTACATCACCCGGCCGGAGCAACGGCCGCACTACAAGAAAGTCGTCAAGGCGATCCTGAAGGTCTACGCGGCCGAGATCAAGGTTCTCTCCCGCCGCTACAACATCAGCCAGCAGCGGATCCGACGGCTGATCCGGGAGGTGCTCGAGGCCGCCGGCTGGAAGATCACCCCCACCCGCGGCGCAGGCCCGATGGGTGAGTTCCGGTAGATGACCGCCGCCGCGGACAGGGAAGAGCGCGCGTACCAGAACAGGTCGCGTCGCAGGGCGGAACAGGCCAGGCAGCGGCGCGAACGCCGCCGGGCCCGCACCGCCGGGTTCCTGGCCGCAGCCGCCCCCGACGTCTGGGCGATCCCGGAGAAAGTCGACGAGCGCGTCAAGAAGAGACCCGGCGGGGCGGCCCTCGGTACCAAGGGCACCTACGACGTAGACAAGGAGCGGCTCGACGCGCTCGCCGCCGCCGAACGGATCAAGAAGAAGGCGCTCGCCGAAGGCCGCGACCTCACGTTCGCCGAGACCGAGCAGGTCATCCGCTACAACAAGGCGGCCGTTCAGGCCGGCCACGGCCACGTCAGCTGGGAGCTCGGAGAGCGGGCACTCGAGCAGATCGCGTCGGCGTTTCTGTACACCCCCGCCGGCCTCTACCAGCTCGCCAAAGACCCGAAAGGGACGCTGAGCGCGATCCCCGGCGCGATCGCAGAAGACTTCCGCCACCCTGGCGAGAACCCCGGCTACCTGCTCATGGACGTTCTCGGCGTCTCCGGGCTTCTCAGGTCGGGGGCGTCGAAAGCGGCGCGGGTCGCGAAAGCCAAGTCCGCCAGGGAGGCCGCCAAGGCCGCGGTGACGCCGCCGCCGGTCGGGCTGAAAGAGATCGCCCCGGGCGCGCTCGTCCCGAACCCCCGCGGGATCCCGCACCCGATCCGCGCCACGGACAGCGCCGTCGGCCGCGCCAGGGTGAAGACCCGGCGGATCGTGGCGGCCATCGACACCGCGGACGCGTCGGCGCTTCGCGATCAGGCGCGGAGGCTGCCCAAGCCGGTCGGAGAGGCGATCCGCGCCGCCGCCGAGAACACGCCGCTGGCAGACCGGATCGCCATGTACCGCAGGGCGCTGAATGAAAGCAAGCTGACCGCGTACAAGCGGCGCAGGATCCGGGAGCGGATCGCCGCCGCCGAGGAGGCGCAGAAGCGCGGCTACCTCGTTGACGACGGGGCGAAGGTCACGATCTCGGACCGGTTCCCGGAGATCCAGGAGCTGTACGCGGCCGCGAGAGTGGAGAGCGACAAGCTGACCGGGCTGAAGATCGAGCTCGGCCTGCTCGACCCGGAAGACGCGGCCGGCCGGATAAACAAGCCCGGCGAAATCTTCTCCGGCGGCAGGTTCTACTCGAGGCAGGACGCGGCCAAAGACGCGGCCAAAGCAAGGCGTGCCGCGCAAACGGAGATCGCCGCCGCCGAGTGGCGAGCCAGGCCCGGGTTCCCGACCCCGGCCGCCGCCGCAAGAATCGACGACCTGAAAGCCACCACGGCGAGGGCGGAGTCGGAGGCGCAGGCCGCCGCCGAAGCCGCCCAAGAGAGCGCCGGCACGATAGTGGGCGGCGGCGGCCGGCAAGGCGACTTCTACTTGCCGGGCCACGCGGAGAAGGCCCCGAGTCTCGGCCCCGTCCGGTTCGGAGGCCACTCGGTCGGCGTCCCCCGCAACCCGTTCAGCCGCAAGCCCTACACCGGCGAAGCCACCCGCCACGCGCTCACCGACCCTAACCCCGTCAAAGCGCTCGCCGAATCCAGCCTCGCCGCCGAACGGCTCCGCCTCCGCCACGAAATCTGGGGGCAGGCGAAACAGGAAAGCATCACCGCCGAACAGCTCGTCAGACAGCTACGAGACGGGGCCGTGGACGCCGCCGAAGTGCAGAAACACTGGCGGGCCGTCCGGCTCAGGCCCGGAACGAGCACGCTCGAAACCCGCGCCGTCGTCGACAACATGTTCCAGGGCGACAACCTGTTCGGCGGGAAACTCGACCTGGACGCGCTCCAGGATCTCGCCCGTGACGCCGACGCCGCCGCCCAGGTCAGGTTCTTCGACAACCGCAGGATCCGCGCCGACACAGCGCAGCTGCGCCACGACACGACCGCGCTCGGCCACGCCGCCGATGTCCTCAACAGCCTCGCCAAGATCAGCCTGCTCCCGGCCGCCGGCACCGCCTATCTGCTCCCGAACCTGATGGGGCAGACGATGTTCGCGCTGATCCAGCAGGGGCTTAGGGCGCCGCTCGAAGTGATGGGGAGGGCGCCGCTGATCGTCCGGCAGTTGAACGGCCGGCAGAAGGCGCGGCTGCGCGCCGGATCAGGCTACGGGATCGCGGAAAGCATCGCGTATGAGCGCGGCCCGCGAGGCACCGTCCAGTGGGCGAGCGACAAGATCGGCAAGGCGTTCGGGGCTGTCCTCGACCGTCCGTGGCGTGACGCCTCGTTCGTCTACGAGGCGTGGCTGAAAGGCTACACGGACGCTCCGTCGATCAAACGGCTGCTCGACGCCCGCAAAGGAAGTGCCGAGCATCTCGACCTGATCGAGATATCGATGCGGGTGGACAGGGCGTTCGGCGACTTCCGCAACATGACCGGGTTCGAGCAGCTTTTCGTCCGGCGGCTCGTGTTCTTCTGGCCGTGGATCCGAGCGAGCGGCGAGTACGCGATCTTGCGCGCCCCCGCCGACCACCCGGTCGCGGTCGCGGCCCTCACCCAGATCGGGCGGACAGAACTGGCACGCCAGGAGCTGATGTTCGGGGAGGCGATGCTCCGCTACATGTCGCTCGACACTCCGGACGACAAAGAGGCGGTGCGGCGGCTCGGTCGGGAGGCGATGAAGCTGCTGCCGCCCGGCACGTTCATGACCGGCGACCGGGACAACGCCGGGCGCGGCCCACGGGTAATCAGCCCGCGCGCCGCCGCGATCCTCGAGGGCCCCTCGGAAGCCTACGACCTGATCAGCGGCAGCGAACCGCTGAAGAAGCTCGCGCAGATGGTGACGCCCGCGGTAGGGCTCACCCTCACCGGCCTCGGCTACGACTCCTTCCGCGGCGACGGCTACCCCGCCAGCGCCGGCAACATGTGGTCCAGGATCGCGCAGGAGGCGACAGGCCTCTCGCGCTGGCCGAACTTCGCCTGGCAGCTCGGCAACCCGGGGCTTCAGGAAAACCGGGTGTTCGCCTACACGGGGCAGGATCCGTGGCGGCGCGCGCTCGGCGGCTCGCAGATGCCCAAGACGCTCAACGAACGGGTGCTTGCCGAACGGGTCAGTGACGAGCGGCGGCAGAGCAGCTCGCGGGTGAAGGCGAACCCGACCCGGGCGGAAACCGCGCGGCAGCGCATGGCGGTCGAGCGGCGCCACGCCCGCTTCGTGTTCGACGCTCGCGAGATCCCCGAATCCGACTGGCCGCAGATCGAGGCGCTCCTCGACACGAAAGAGAAACTCGACGTAGAGCTCGCCCGCCTGGGCGACGACCCAACCTACCGGGACAGGGCGCTTGCCGCCGCCCGGGTGTTCAAGGCCGTGTACCCGGACGTTGACCGGTCGTCGCTCAACAAGACGCTTGCCCAGGCCGGGTCGAGCAAAGAGTACGAGGTGATCTACCACAAGCTTCGGGAGATCCTGCTGGACAACTACTACAAGTGGGCGCGGATCGCCGATGAGACGCCCGCCACCTGGGATATGGGCTGGGTAGGGAGGTAGCGATGGGTCTCGCGCAGGACATCAACCGGCTGCTGAAGCAGCGCGGCTCCCCGATGGCCGGCCTCGGCGGGGCGCTCACGCGGGCCCGGGCGGCCCAGACCGCGATCGTGGGGCGCTAGCAGACCGTGCACGAGCCAGCAGACATGCTCGGCGCGGTCGATGCGGTCGAGACAACGGTGGCGCTGCTCGACCTTCAAGACCGCCTGTCGCGGATCGCGTCGATGCCGCCCGGCGAAGACCGCGACCGCGAGATCCGGGACGGGCTTCGCGCCGCCAAGGAACTCGACGCCAACGCCGCAGCCCGCCGCGAAGAAGCGGAACGCGCGCTCGCCGAGCAGACCCTCGGCGGCTGCGGGTGGCGCCTCCCCCGGCCAGGGCTTCGCCTCCCGAGACGGTACGTGCCGTGACGGGCGCCACGGGCACCACCGAGATGACCGAAGCGCTGCTCGATCTGCGCGACCGGCTCGCTCTCATCGCGGCGCTGCCGCCCGGCGAAGACCGCGATTGTGCGATCAGAGACGGACACCGAGACGCCCAGGCGCTCTGGGCCGTGGCCGCCCGCCAGCGCGAGGAGGCGCAGCGACGGCTCGCGAAGCTCGAGCGGGGGGAGCCTCAGTGAGGCCCAGCGCAGCGCAACTGCTCAGGACGCCGGAGGCGCTGCTCAGCCGGACGCATCTTCGCGAGCTCGGCCTCGAGCGGCGCGCTGTCGACGCTGTCTTTCGCCGCCTGCCGGTTGTCGTGCTGCCCGGCTACACCAGGCCGTTGATCCGCGCCTGCGACTTCCGCGAGCTGCTCGAGGAGAGCACCTACCGCGGCGACCGCGTACGCTCGCGCTGACGTGGCGTCCGTCTGGATCACCACCCGACTGACGCGAGCCGGCGCCAGACGCTACCGGGTCGAATACCGGCTCGGTGGCCGGGAGAGCCGGACACTGTACGGCGGCAGCTTCAAGACGCACAGGGAGGCGCTCGAGCGCAAGCGCTGGGTCGCCGCGGAACTCGCCGGGCTCCGCGTGCCCGACGTTCGCGTGCTCCAGCGAGAGCCGGAGCGGGCGCCGACGCTCGCCGCGGTGGCGGCGCGCTGGCAGGAGAGTCGGGTGGACGTGCGCGGCTCGACCGTGATCCAGCATCGCACCGCGCTCGGCCGGGTTCTGCCGGTTCTCGGCTCGCGCCGGGTTGACGAGCTGACGGCCGCCGACGTGGCCGCGTTCGTAGCCGGGCTCGACGAGAAGGGGTATGCGCGCGAGTCGATCCGCAAGAGCGTGACGGCAATCGCGATGGCGCTCGACCACGCGGGCGTGAGCCCGAACCCTGCGCGGGATCGGGTGCGGGTCCGGCTGCCGCTCGAGGAGCCCGAGGAGCTGGAGCCGCCGACCGCCGAGCATGTCGAGGCTGTCGCCCGGCTGCTTGCCCCGGCCTACCGGCTGGCGCTGCTCGTGGTCGACGCGACCGGCTGCCGCGTTGGCGAGCTCGGCGCGGCCCGCGTCGGCGATCTTGACGAGGACAGGCATGGCTGGCTCGTCCGCGCCTCCGTCGCCAAGACCCGCCGGCCCCGCTGGGTCGAGCTACCCGAGGATCTCTGGCGGGCGCTCCTCGAGCGGCTGCCGCCCCGGGATGACCGCGACCCGCAAGCGCCCCTGTTCGGCGACGCGACCGCCGACCGGCTACGCACGGCGATCGGGCGGGCGTGCAAGGCCGCGGGCGTGCCGCGGTTCAGCCCGCACGCGCTCCGGCATCGGCGGGTCAGCCTGCTTCACAAGCACGGGCTCTCCTGGGCGGAGATCGGCGCTCTCGTCGGCCAGCGCTCCCGAATCGTCACCGCGGACGTCTACTCGCACGCCCTCGTCGACTCGCGCGAGGTCGATCGCTCTCGGCTTCTCGCCCGGTGAACGGTACGCCTACCGCTCGCGCTCTCGCTCGAGCACCTTCTCCACCTGCTTCGCCGCTCGCCGCTCGCCCTTCTTTCGATGGTGCACGAGCGATCGCCAAACGCCGATCGGGAAGAGGAAGATCCAGAGCAGGATGCGTCCGAAGTAGAACACCGGGGCGAACAGTGCGCGCATGAAACGATCATCACGCACCACACGAGCCGTGTCCAGTCCAGCAACCCGGAACCGGCGCAGACGTGCTCGCGGCGTGCTTCCCCCGGTGCATACCTCGGTTCCAAAAAAGCGCTCTGAGCAGGGATGTTCGAGCCCAGTACCGCCCATACACGCCGCTAGCCAAACAGTTCGGCTGGCCCGACGAGCACCACGCCCTCGTTCTCGGCGCGCTCGTGGAGAGCATCCGTAAACCCGGACCGGGAGAACAGGACGAGCGTCGTCTGCGCCGCCTTCGGGCCGAGGAGGGCGCGCGCCTCGTATAGCTCGTCGAGGACGTTGGCCCCGACCTGCTTCGTCCACCATTTGCACGAGCCGAGAACTCCGTAGCCCTTCTTCTCGATGGTGACGACGTCGATCTCGACGTCGTGTTTCCGTGACCACCACGACCCGACGTCGCGCGCGCTCTCGCCGAGCTCGGAGTAGCGGCCGATCCACTCGCGGCAGCAGTCCTCGAAGACCGGGCCGACGAAGCTGGGGCGATCCCGTCTGATCTCACTGGCCACCTCCTTGATCCGGCCGCGAGCAAGTCGGCTCCGATTCGGGAAGACGTAGCGGAACCAGAACCGGAAGTAGGGGTCGCTGATCTTCCAGTAGGCGCGGGCAGCGCCCTTCCCGCCAGGCTCGAGCGGCTCGACCCTGGCGACGTAGGCGAGCTCCTCGAGGCGGCTGAGGAAGTTGCTCGCGAGCTGCTGGCTGATTGCGAGCCGCGCTGCGATCGCGCTCGTCCCCGTATAGCCCCCGGCGATTGCCTCCAGCGCGCCGAAGTAGGGGCCAGGCTCGCGGATGTCCCCTTCTTCGCGGATCAGGTGCTCCGGGTCGCTGTACAGCGGTGCATCGGGGGGCAGGATCGTCTCCGCGATAACCGTGTCGAGCGGCTTCGCGCCCGCCCAACGCTGGTACTGCGGAGTTCCGCCGAGGACGGCGAAGCGTTCGATCAGCTCGATCGGAGAGGCGCCGCGGGCGGCGAAGGCGGCTGTGTCCCGATACCCGAGGGGGAGCAGCAACGGCCGGTAGTCGCTACGCCCGAAGGTGGGCCGCGAGCCGCCCAACAGCCCGGCCATGAAGCTGATCGCGCTGCCGGAGAGGACGAGCATGACCGGTACGCCGTCGCGGTCCCAGCGGTCCCAGTGCAGTTGAGCGGTGGACTCGAGGGCGGGATCCGACGCCGCCAGGTACTGGAACTCGTCGAGGATGACGACGAGCGGTCCCGCCTCCCGTGCCTGCCGCTCGACGAAGGAGAGCGCCTCTCCCCAGTCTGCGAAAGCGAGCGGCGGCGCACCGGGGAGCAGGCGACTGCACTCGCGTGCGAACGCCTCGAGCTGGAGCGGGCGCGGCTTCTGCTCGGCCTGGAGGCTCACGACCCGGTCGCCCGGTAGGGCGACACGCAGAAGGAAGCTCTTGCCGACGCGACGACGACCACGCAGGACAACGAGCGCCGGCGCACGCTCACGCAGCTCGCGGAGCCGGCCGAGCTCCCGTTCGCGATCGACGAACTCGAGAGGCACGCCCTCACGATAACACTCAAATCGTGCATTGTAAAACGTTAGTTTGTGAATCTACCGATTGATCTGCTGTTCGCCCGAGAGGATGTTCCCGCCGCCCGCTGCCGCCCCGCTACTGGTAGCGGAGCGCCTCCGCCGGCTTGATCCGGGAGGCGCGCACGGCCGGGGCGAGGGTCGCGGCCATGGCGACCGCGTAGACGATCAGGAAGATGATGCCGAGGTTGAGCCAGGGCACGACCAGCTCGAGACCGTCCCAGCTCGGCTGGCGGCGCGTGTCGCGGACGATCTCCCAGGCGAGCAGGATTCCGAGGCCGGTGCCGACGGCGATCGCGGTCAGCGCCACGAAGGAGGACTCGAGCAGGAACGCCGCCTGCACCATGCGGCGGCGGAAGCCGATCGCGCGCAGGACGCCGATCTGCTGGCGGCGCTCGACGACGGCGCGGGCGCTGATCACGCCGAGGGCGGCGACGCCGACGACGAGGCCGAGGCCCATGAAGCCCTGGATCAGGCGGTTGAAGAGCACGCTGGCGGCGACCGCCTCGTCCTTCACCTTCTCGATCGACTCCGCTTCCATCCCGCTCGAGACGAACGCAGCCTCGAGCCGCGCCGCCGCCGCCTCGGGGTCGACACCCGGCGCGACGCCGAGGTAGTGGATCGTCGGGCTGGCGCGGCCGGGGAACGCGCCGGCGAGCGCGTCCTGCGAGGTGGCGAGGCCCACCATCTCGAACGGCGCGGTCTCCGAGAGCACGCCGATCACCGTCAGGCTGAGCGTCCGCCCCGTCTGCGGGTCCGCGATCTCGACCGGGATCGGGTCGAAGACGCCCTCGTCGAAGAAGAAGCCGGTCAGGCGGAAGTCGCTCTCGTTGACGGCGAAGCCGAACTGGTCGCGGCGCGGGACGATCAGGCTGTCGACCACGGCGAGGCCCGGCTGCGCCGCCAGGGCGTCCCACACCCCCCGCTCCGAGCCGTAGCCGTTCGCGATCGCGCCGAGATCGAACGTCGTGTGCTCGAGGAACGAGCGGTCGAGGCCCCTGACCAGGTAGGTCTCCGCGGGCCGGTCGGCGTCGAGCTGGCGCGCCTCCACGGCGAGCACCGACTGGCTCCCCGTCGCCACGAAGTCCTCCGCGCTGAGGCTCGGCGCGGCCGCGATCGCCGCGTCGAGGTCCTCGATCGGGGCGGCCGCGCCCGTGCCGGCACGGATGTCGAAGCCGCCGCCGAACATCTCGGTGTTTCCGAACGCGCGCATGAACGAGCCGGACGAGACCGTCCCCGTCACGAGCGTGAACACGACGAGCGTGAACATCGCGAGCGTCACGCCCGTCCGGAAGCGCGCCGCCAGCGGGTAGGCCATCGCCAGCCGCAGGATCGGGGCGAGCCCCCTGATCCGGCCGAGCATGCGCATCGCCGCGCCGAGCAGGACGTCCGCGTTGTAGACAACCACCCAGACGGCGCCGACGACGATCGCGAGGCCGGCCGCGATCCAGGAGGAGAAGTCCATGCGCAGCTCGCCGAAGACGGCCTCCCACGCGTCCCACGGCAGCATCAGGAGCACCACGACCGTGAGGCCGACCGCCGTGAAGGCCAGGCGCTCGGGGACGCCGAGCGCCCGCAGGATCGGCACCGTGCCGACCAGCGCGATCGCGATCCCGAGCATCAGCGGCGTCGCGGTGCCGCTCGACACGCCGCTGACCGCGAGCAAAGACCCGATCGCCACCAGAGCGCCGCCGGCGAGCCAGCGCCGCCGCCGTCCCCGGCCGGGTGGCTCGGGCAGGTTGCGGATCGCCGTCGAGATCGTCATCACGCTCACCCGCCACGCCGACAGCGCGACGACCGCGAGCGTGATCAGCACGCCGAGCAGCAACGCGATCGCGAGGCTCCGCAACGTGACCGCGTACTCGATCTGGAGGCCCGCGTCGGCGTTCGTCGCGCCGAACGCGTCCGCCATCACCACCACCATCCCGTACGCGACCGCCGCCCCGAGCAGCGCCCCGGCGAGCGCGGCCGCGAGGTCGTAGGCGAGCCCCTCGAACACGAACATCTGCGTCAGGTGGCCGCGGCGCGTCCCGATCGCCCGGGCGATGCCGAGCTCGCCGCGCCGCTCCGCCGCCAGCATCACGAAGATCAGGAACACGAGCAGGATCCCCGCCGCGATCGAGAACGACCCGAACGTGGTGAAGAACGCCATGAAGGCATTGCCGGCCTCGTCCGCCGTCTCGAGCGCGTCCTGCTTCAGCGCCGAGGCCTCGAGCCGCAGCTCGTCCGTCAGCGGCGCGAGCTCGGCGACGATCCGGTCCGAGAGACCGACGCCGCCGCTGCTCGAAACGAGCACGTGCTTGATCAGCCCCTCCTGCCCGAGCAGGCGCTGCGCCTCGGCGAGCGGCAGGAGCAGGGCCGCGTCCGCGGTCCCCGCGCCGTCGTACTCGACGACTGCGCGCACGCGCGCCGAGACGGGCTCGCCCCCGGCGAAGACCTGCACCTCGTCGCCGGCGCCGGCGAGCAGCTCCGAGGCAGCCTTCCCGTTCAGGAACAGCTCGCCGGGCCCGAGCTCGTCGAGCGTGGCGGTGCCTCCCGCGGTGAGCCGGATCTCCCCGAAGCCATCCATCCGCGCCGGGTCGAGCGCGGCCAGGCTCACCCCGGGCTCGTACTGCCCCTGCGCGGGCGCCAGCAGAGCGACCTCCTCGACGATCGCCGGGGCGACCCCGTCGACCAGGCCGGTGGGGGAGAGGGCGGCCTCGACGCGCTCCGTGACCTGCTCGGGGAAGTAGCCGGTGCCGGTCGCGGCGCCCAGCTCGCCCGGGATGTCCGTGGCCGCGCCTTTCGCCGACACCACCACGTCCGTCTCGCCGAGCGTGGCGATCGCGCTCTGGCGGATCGTGTGGCTCATCGTGTCGCCGGTCGTCAGGGCAGCGGCGATGATCGCCGTCCCGAGCATCAGGCCGAGGACGATCAGGGCGGTCCGGCCGCCGCGGCGGCGGACGTTGCGTACGCCCAGCCGGACGAGCACGCGGTTTCTCCAGCCGAGCAGGGCGACGAACCCGACCGCCGCTCCCACCGCGACGAGCAGGATCGCGAGCAACGTGCCGACCGGGATCCCGAAGAGCTCCTTCACGGCGCTAGCCGACGGTGACGCCGGGCAGTTCCGCGAACCCGACCTCGTAGTACTCGCGGCCCGGCGGGGTCTTGAACAGCGTCAGGTTCCGCTCGAGCGCCTCCGAGGCGAAGCCGGCCGCGGCAGCCGCCTCCTGCTCCGTCTCCCAGACGCTCATGATCATGCCCTTGCCCTCCGGGTTGGCGAGGACGACGACGCCCCTGTAGCCCTCCTGCTCGCGCAGGCCCGGCAGCACCTCCGCCTTGAACAGCGCGACGGCGTCGGCAGGGTCGATCCGAACCGTGTCGATCTCAAGCAGCGTGACCCGCGAGTACATGTGTGCCTCCCGCTCTCTCCAGCCGTTGCTCCTCGACGACCTGGCCGTCGAGCATCCGGACGATCCGGTCGGTCTTGCGGCCGACGGCGATGTCGTGGGTGACGATCAGGAATGTCAGTCCGCGCTCCAGGTTGAGCCGGCGCATCAGCTCGACGATCTCCGAGGCGTTCTCGGAGTCGAGGTCCCCGGTCGGCTCGTCCGCCCAGACGATCGCCGGGTCGTTCACGAGCGAGCGGGCGATCGTGACGCGCTGGCGCTCGCCCCCGGAGAGGGCGTCCGGTACGTGACCGCCCCGGTCGGCCAGCCCCACCAGGTCGAGCGAGGCGAGCGCGCGGCGCCGTGCTTCGGCCGCCGGGACCCGCGCGACGAGCAGCGGCAGCTCGACGTTCTCGGCCGCCGTCAGCACCGGCATCAGGTTGTAGAACTGGAACACGAAGCCCATCCGGCGCGCCCGGTAGTCCGTGCGTGCGCGATCCGACATCGCCGACAGCGGCGTGCCCTCGATCACGATCTCGCCCGTGTCGATCGAGTCGAGCCCGGACAGGCAGTTCAGGAGCGTGGTCTTGCCGCAGCCCGACGGGCCCATGATCGCGACCATCTCGCCGGGCTCGACGAGCAGGTCGACGCCGCGGAGCGCTTCCACGCGCACCGCCCCCGTGTCGTACGCCTTCGCGACTCCCCGCGCCTCGACGATCGCTGCCATCTGCACCTCCTCGTGCTTGCCGCCCGCAAGCCTCGTGTGGATCGGCTCGACGCGCATCGGGGCGGCGTCTGATTCCTGCTGCGGGGAACTACGGAACCGCCCGTCTCGTCGTCCCCGTCGCGTAGCCTTCCCGGGCGAAGGAGGCCGCGCTGGAGAAATGGATCGCGCTCGGCGAGGTGGTGCTCGCGAACCTCGCCTGGATCGAGGAGCTCGACATCGAGGGGTGGCTGCTCGCCACTGCCGCTGTCGTCGGGGGAGGCGCCGCCGCCTGGTTCTTCGTCGGCCCGGTCTGGCTCGTCGTCGGCGCGAGCCTCTACCTGGCCCTGCTCGTCACCGTCAAGGTGCTGTCGGATCGCCGCCGCGCCGACTGAGGGCGCTACAGGCGGGCTTGCCCGGTGCCGATAGGCGGGTGTGCGGCCCGTCCGGCCGCGCTGCGAGGATTGCGGTGGGAGACCGGCGCGCCGCGGGCCGGCGCAGGAACACGACACAGGGAGGTACCGATGGGGACGCGGAGGGCAGCAGCCGCCGTTGCGGCGCTCGCGCTCGCCGGAGTCGCCGCCGGCTGCGGCGGCGGGGGAGGCGGCGATCGGCTCAGCAAGGAGGAGTACATCGCGCAGGCCGACGCGATCTGCAAGCAGGCCAACGAGGAGATCGACGCGCTCGGCGAGCCGGCGACCCTCGAGGAGATCGTGACGCTCGCCGCCAGCGCGATCGAGATCCAGGAGGAGTCCCTCGCCGAGCTCCGCGCGCTCAAGCCGCCGGAGGAGGACGAGGCGACGCTGAACGAGGCGTACGACCTGGTCGAGCAGCAGGTCGAGGTCGGTAAGCAGGTCAAGGCTGCCGCCGAGGCCGGCGACATGGAGACGATCCAGACGTTGATCGCCGAGAACGATCCGCTCGACGAGCAGGCCGACCAGATCGCGCTCGACTACGGCCTGACCGAGTGCGGAAACGACTAGGGGGTTTGGCGCGATGAGACGAAGGCTCGGACTCACCGTCACCCTCGCTGTTCTGCTCGCCGCCGCGGCCGGCTGCGGCGGGGACGGAGGCGGCGACCGCCTCACGAAGGAGGAGTACATCGCCCAGGCGGACGCGATCTGCAAGGCGACCGAGGACGAGCTCGACGCGCTCGCGGAGCCCGCAACCAAGGAGGAGTTCGCCTCCTTCCTCGAGGAGGGGCTCGGCCTATCCGAGGCCCAGCTCGAGGACCTGCGCGCGCTCAGCCCGCCGGAGGCGGACGAGGCGACGCTCGAGGAGGCCTACTCGCTCGTCGAGCAGCAGCTCGACGTGATCCGCGACATGGTCGACGCCGTGAAGGCGGACGATGAGGCCGCGGTCCAGGAGCTCATCACCCAGGGCGACGCCCTGAACGACCGGGCCGACCAGATCGCCGCGGACTACGGATTGAAGGAGTGCGGCGGCGACTAGCCGATCGCGCTTGCGGGCAGGACTCCGCGAGCACACGGGGGCGCGCCGGCCTGCGGCGCGCCCCCGGCGAGTCGCGGGAGCCTGAGACGGGGGCGGCCGCGTGAGTGCGTCGGCGGCTCTCGCCAGCAGCCCGATCGACGCCGCCGCGGTCGCCTGGATCGTCGCCGCAGGGCTCGCCACCGGCGTCGGCGGGATCGCGGTGCTCCTCTTCAAGCACCCGTCCTCGCGCAGCCTCGACGTGCTCCTCGGCTTCACCGCCGGGGTCATGCTGGCCGCGGCCGCGTTCAGCCTGCTCGTCCCCGCGCTCGACCTCGGAGCGCTCTGGGAAGTGCTCGTCGGGTTCGCCCTCGGCGGCGCGACCCTCGCCGTCGCCGACCGCTACGTGCCGCACCTGCACATGCGCTTCTTCGAGAGCCGGCACGCCGACACGCCCGGGCGCAAGCGGGCCTGGCAGCGGGCAGGCCTGCTCATCTCCGCGCTCACGATTCACAACGTTCCGGAGGGGATGGCTGTCGGGGTCGCGTTCGCGGCTGGCGGACACGAGCTCGGCGTTCCCGTCGCGCTCGCGATCGGGATCCAGAACATCCCCGAGGGCTTCGCAGCATCCGCCCCCCTGGTCGAGGCGGGCGTCCGTCCCCGGATCGCCGCGGCCGTCGCCGGGGTCACGGGGCTCGTCGAGCCCCCCGCTGCCCTGGCCGCCCTCGCCACCTTCGAGGTATCGACCGTCCTGCTCCCCGCCGGCTTGGCCTTCGCCGGCGGGGCGATGCTCTACGTGATCGCCGACGAGCTGATCCCCGAGAGCCACGCGCGCGGGCACGAGCGCGAGGCGACGATGGCGCTCCTCGGCGGCTTCATCCTGATGATGGGCCTCGACAACGCGTTCGGCTAACGGGAAGCCCATCCGGCAGGGAACCCGCCCGGGGCGGCGAACGAGCGACGAGGAGGCTGCTCGCAGACATGCCCGCGGGTGGTGACGGCGGGCCGTCCGAGGTACCGTTTCAGGCCGATGCCCGCTGCGACCCGAGGCCGTATGACGCCCGCGCAGATAGCGGAGCTGCAGCGCTGGGCCCGGCGGGTCGCGACCGAGGACGCCGACGAGCCGCTGCAGCGCGCGACGCGGGCGGTCGTCCGGCTCGCCGGCGAGGCCCTCCGCCGGCGCGATCCCGATGGCGGTGGGGGCTGGGACTGGGCCGGAGCGGGGCCAGCCGGCACGCCGCCGCCGACGCTCGAGCAGCTCGAGCGCATACGGCGCTTTGCGAAGGAAGCCGCCGACAACGGCGGCTCCGACGAGTTGCGGGCTGCCGCCCGGGCGATCCTGCTCCTCTGCGACGACCTCGACGCGCTCGAAGGGGAGGACGTCGCCACGCCCGAGCCGGTGCCGGCACGCGTCCGGGCCCGTGACCGCGTGCGCGCCCGCCCCGCCCTCGACCTGACACGGACGTTCGGGCGCTGGCGTCGCGCGAGCCCGCTGGCCGCGCTCTCCCTCCTCCTTCCCCTGGCCTCGTTTGCCGGCCTCATCGCCGTCGCACGCGCCGCCGCGCCCGACCTCGACCCGCGCGGGCCCGCGGGCGGCCTCGTCAACGCCGCCGAGCTGAAGCAGCTCGCGTTCTCGATCGCCGGCGACGCCGGCACGCTCGAGCGGGCCGAGTGGAAGCTGGACGGCAAGGAGGTGACCGGACGGGCGAAGCTTGCCAGGGACCGCGTCACGTTCCGGCCCGGAAAGCTCGGCGAAGGCGCCCACAGGATCGAGGTCAGCCTCCCCGGGCTCGCGCTCTGGTCGCAGGGCGCCACCGCCTGGAGCTTCACCGTCGACACCGTGGCTCCGGAGATCCGGGTCACGAAGGGGTCGCTGCGCGCCCAGGCCCGCAGCCCCTACAGCCTCCGTGGCGCCATCGGCGACGGCGCCTCGCTCACGATCGGCGGGAAGGAGGCCGAGCTCGAGGACGGTCGCTTCACCGTCGCCTACGACGCGCCGCCCACGAAGGCGATCCGCTTCGTCGCCAGCGACGCGGCCGGGAACACCAGCACGAGCACCCTGACCGTCAAGCTCGTCCCGCGCCGCCCCCCCAACCCGATCCGGGGCGTCCACGTCAGCGCCGATGCCTGGGCCAGCGATCAGCTCCGCGGGGAGATCCTGTCCCTGATCGAGCAGGGGAAGATCAACGCCGTCCAGCTCGACCTGAAGGACGAGTCGGGAGTGATCGGCTGGGACGCCGCCGTGCCGCTCGCCCGCAAGGCGGGCGCGGTTCGCGACACCTTCGATCTCGAGGCCGCCGTCGAGCAGCTCCACGCGAAGGGGGTGCGCGTGATCGGCCGCCTCGTAGCGTTCCGCGACCCGATCCTCTCCGAGTGGGCGTGGAAGCAGAAGAAGCGCGGCATGGTCGTCCAGACGCCCGGCGGCGGCCCCTACTCGGGCGGCTACGGCGGCTTCACGAACTTCGCGGACGAGGACGTCCGCGCCTACAACGTCGCCGTAGCGGTCGCCGCGGCGAAGCTCGGCGTCGACGACATCCTCTACGACTACGTCCGGCGCCCCGACGGGCCCCTCGACACGATGGTCTTCCCGGGCCTCTCCGGATCGGCGACAGACTCGATCACCGGCTTCATGCGGGAGAGCCGCGTGGCGCTCGCGCCCACCGGGGCCTTCCTCGGCGTCTCCGTGTTCGGGATCGCCGCCACCCGCCCCGAGGAGATCGCGCAGGACATCCCGTCGATCGCCCGCGAGGTCGACTACGTCGCGCCGATGGTCTATCCGTCCCACTGGGGCCCGTACGAGTACGAGCTCGAGAACCCGAGCGTCCAGCCGTACGAGATCGTCAACCGGTCGCTCGCGGACTTCCAGGAAGCCGTGAGCGGCACCGGAGCCCGCGTCATACCCTGGCTCCAGGACTTCTCGCTCGGCGTCGACTACGGCCCCGCCGAGGTGCGCGCGCAGATCGACGGCGCCGCAGACGCCGGCATGGACGACTTCCTGCTCTGGGATCCGGCGGTCACCTACACCGCCGGGGCGCTCGCCGACGACGCGCCGCTGCCCACGATCGGGGTCGCGAAGCCCGGGAAGGCATCCGAGGAGCTCGTGAAGCTCCCCTCGACCAGCGGGTCGGCCCAGGCGGAGCCGGCGAAGCAGGCGGCGCCCGCCGCGGAGGAGGAGGGCCCGGTCGACAGCGGCCTCGAGCCGAACGAGCTGGGCATGGTGCCCGTGCTCATGTACCACCAGGTCGTCCCCGACGGCGGCAGCGAGTACGACCTGACACCGGCCGAGTTCCGCGCCGAGCTCGAGCGCCTGTACGAGGAGCACTACCGGCCCATTACCGCCGCCGACCTCGTCAACGGGACGATCGACGTCCCGAAGGGCACCACGCCGGTCGTGCTCACGTTCGACGACTCCACCGCCAGCCAGGCCGTCCTTCGCGACGACGGCACGATCGACCCGGACACGGCGGTCGGGATCATGCTCGAGTTCGCGGAGAGCCACCCCGGCTTCCGCCCGGCCGCGACCTTCTACCTGAACGGCGGCCCGTTCGCCGCCGGGGAGAAGACCGGTGAGCTGCTCCGCTGGCTCGTCGCGAACGGCTTCGAGCTCGGCAACCACACCCGCGACCACGTCAACTTCAGCGAGGTCTCCGACACGGAGGTGCAGCGCCAGCTCGTGCTCCAGAGCCGCATCATCCGCGAGCAGGTCCCGGACCTGAAGATCGTCACGATGGCGCTGCCGTTCGGGGTCATGCCCGACCCGCCGCGTCTCGCGCGCAAGGGCTCCTGGGACGGGGAGTCCTACGCGTTCAAGGGCGTGATGCTCGTCGGTGCCGAGCCCGCGCCGTCGCCGTTCTCCAGCGCGTTCGACGGCGCCGGGATCCCCCGCATCCGCTCCGCGCCCGAAACCTCGGTCGAGCTCGCCTCCGCCTACTGGCTCGACACCCTCGCCGCCAGCCCGGAGCTGCGCTTCGTCTCGGACGGCGACCCCGACGCGATCACGTTCCCGGAAGATCGGCAGGACGCGCTCGCGGACCGCTTCGCCGACCGGGCGAAGCCCTACTGAGCTGAGCCGCCGGCTCAGCCGTTCGTCAGCTTGCGAAGCTCCTTGTTGATCAACTTCGCAGTCTTCGCGCCCACCAGGCCGTCCGCCTTGAGGTCGTGCTTCTTCTGGAACTTGACGACGGCCTTCTTCGTCTTGTCGCCCCAGATGCCGTCGGCCTCGCCGACCTTGTAGCCGAGCAGGAGCAGCGCCTCCTGGAGCTCCGCGACCGCCTCGGCCGGGCTCTGCGGGCCGATCGGGGCCTCCTTCGGAATCGTGATCTGGAACGGCTCGTCGGGCTGCGTGGCCTCGGTTTCCGTCTCCGGCAACGTCTCGACCGACCCCGTGTCGAAGAAGCCGTTCGTGTCGAACAGGTCGGTCGTGCCCGCGCCGTCGCCGTCGTCGCCGCCGCAGCCGGCGAGCGAAAAACCGACCGCAACGGTGAGCAGCAGGAGGATTACGGCAAGCCGGTGGCGCATGTGATTGCGAAGTGTACGCGTCCATGCGGTCGAGATGGAAGGTCCGCAGCGGAATTTCCCTACGGCTCGCCGAGCGCGCACTCCTTCTCCTGCTCCTCGCGCAACAGGCGCAGAACGAAGAACGCGATCGCTCCGAGGAAGATCAGCGCCTGCTCGGCGGTCATCAGCACGCCGCCGAGATTCTGGTCCTCCACCGGTGCGAGGCCCCAGAGGCGCGGAGCGTGCTCGTACGCGTCGTAGAAGGCCGAGCCGGCGAACGTGAGCGCGAGGCCGAGGAAGACGGAGCCGACGAACCCCGCGAACAGGTAGCCGATCCGCAGGGCGGTCGAGGCCGCGCGGGGAACGTCGGAGATCACCGGCCACCAGAAGACGAGGCCGATCGCGATCAGCGCCGCGTGCTCCAGGTTCAGGAGCCACGGGTTGCGCAGCGCGGCCTCGTAGATCGCGGCGAGATGGATCACGTACCAGCCCACGAGCCACACCGGCAGCGCCACCCGCGGCCGCCCCAGCAGGGCGAGCGGGCGGCCGCCCCGCCGGGCGATCGCCGCTCGCATCGACGGGGTCAGGCCGAGCAGGAGGAGCGGGGGCGCCCAGTCGGCGATCACCACGTTCTGGAGCAGGTGGACGAGCACGAGGTAGTGCGCAGCGATCGTCTCGAGCGGCGAGTTGAGAGAGCCAGCGATCAGGATCAGCCCGGTCCCGAACGCCACGATCCGCCAGCGTGGCACTCGCTCCCGGCGGGCGGCTCGCCAGTAGAGCCCTCCCGCGACCGCCGCGAGTGCGAGGAAGAGAGGCTCGTAGCTCGGCGAGTACGGGTCGGGCGGGCTCACGGTCGCGGCTCGGGCGCGAGCGGCGCGTCCCCGGCGTGGCGTTCCCCGGCGGTCGCGAGCAGCGTGAGCGCGATGAACGCGCCGAGCGTGACGATCTGGTCGGCCATCATCACGACACCGGCAAGCCGTTGGTCGGTGAGAGCGGACAGGTCGAGCAGCCGCTCGGGCTGCTCCGCGTATGCGTGGTAGAGCGGCTCGAACGAGAACACGAGCGCCATCGTCAGCACCTGGCCGGCGGCGAACACGATCGCGGCGAGCCCGACACGCCGTCCGTGGCTGAGTCGGCCGTGCCGGGCCGGGTCGAGTAGCTGGTACCAGAGCAGCAGCCCGGCGAGCACGAACGAGGCGTGCTCGAGGTCGTGCAGGAGCGGGCTCGTGAGCGCTGCCTGGTACGTGCCAGGCACGTGCCAGGCACCGATCGCGGCGAGCCACACGGCGAGCGCGACCTGCGGGCGAACGAGCACGGCGAGCGCGGCGCGGACGCGCCGCGAGCGCCCCGCCGAGAGCAGCGCGCCCCGGGGAAGCAGGAAGAACAGGAGCGGTCCGCTCACGGAGAGCAGGATCAGGGCGGGCGCGACGTCCCCGACCAGGACGTGCTGGAGCATGTGGGCGGACAGCAGGTACTCCTCCCCGATCGCGTCGAGCGGCGAGACGAGGGCGAGGACGAGCAGCGCGATCCCCACCGCGAACACGGCGGCGCGCCACCAGGCGGCGTGATCGGCGCGGCCGCGACGGCGCAGGCGGACGAACCCCTGCGCGAACAGGCAGAGCGCGAGCGCCGCCGCTGCCAGCACCGCGGGCGCGGGCGCCCAGGCGGCGCCGAGCTCCTCGACGGGGATTCGCGCGCTTGCGGCAAGGGCGGGGCCGCTCACCCCGCCATTGTCACCGAGCCCCGCGGCGCCGGCGCCGGTCTCGCAGCGTCGCGACGGCGATCCAGACGACGACCGCGACGACCGGTACGACCGCGGCGACCGCGGGCAGCCAGTGACCCGCGTGGGCGAGCGGGCCCGGCATCACGCGTTCGCCTGCGAGAGCAGCCAGAGCGCGAGGCTCGTGAAGCCGACCATCACCGCGAGCAACCAGTACTGGGAGCGGGCGGCCTGCCGCGCGTCGTCGTAGAGCGCGAGCGCCCGGTCGTGGGCGAGCGCGAGCGCGGCCATGTGGCCGGCGACGACGAACGCGACCTGCACGTACCACGTCGCGGTCGCGCCGATCAGGCCGTAGTCGATCTCCCAGCCGGCGGTGCCGAACAGGTTCCAGCCCCGCCCGGCCGGGTCGGAGACGAGGCGGCCCATCGCCTGGCCCTGGAAGAGCAGGAACGTCAGGTAGTGCGCGCCCGCGTAGACGAGCGCGATCGGCACGAGCGTGTGGACGAGCAGGCGCCCCAGCTCCCGCGTGCTCGCGTCGCCGCCGACCGTGCGCGCGCCCGCGACTCCGAGCATGAAGAAGCCGGCGACGATCGCGGTCGCCGCGGCGAGCCCGGTGCCCGCGGCCAGCTCGTCGGCGAGCGCGGGGCCGGCGCCGAGCGCGTCGAAGCCCGACGAGAGGCGCGGACCGATGGACGACCACGCGTCCGTCTCCTGGAAGCCGTCGAACGTGACCGAGCCGATCATCACGGCAAGCAGGGCGACCGTCCCGGGGAGCGGCTCGAGCCCGGGCAGGCCGGCGAGCGGGGGCCGCAGCCCGAGCTGCCGGCCCCGGCGCTCGACCGGGGCGATGCGGGCGAAGGCGCCGAAATACGCCGAGAAGGCCTCGCCGCGAGCCAGCCACGGCTCGACGCCGTAGAGGCCCATCCCGAGGATCGTGACGGCCGTGTAGACGAGCGCGGCCGCGGCCACTGTCCTCGGCTCGGTCCCGTTCGGGGCGATCAGCTCGAGCCACGCGAACGCGACGAGGCCGGCGACCGCGGGCCAGCGACCGAGCCGCTCGGGGTAGGGGAGCGGGCTGCCGAGTCGGGCCCCGGCGAGCCGGCCCGCGACCCACGAAGTCGCCCGCCCGATCGCGCGCCACGGGTTGAAGGCCCGGAACACGTCTCCGGCGAGGACGCTGACGGGCACGAGGCCGACCCAGAAGATCACGTACACGAACGTCGGCACCGCGTTGTCGGCCGTGCTCTGGGCGCCGAAGAGACCGGCCCAGACGAGCACGCCGAGCAGGAACGTCCCCGCGAGCCCGCAGAGTGCATCGGCGGGACTGCTGGTGAGCGCGCGAGAGAGCGGGGCGGGGAGCGGGCGAAACGAAGGGGTTCCCTCCAGTCGCGGCGACGTCCAGAGCGCCGCCAGAGCCATGAAGGAGACGACGAGCACGACAGCGGCCGCCCAGCCGACGAGCCAGGCCGGGATCGGTAGGTCTGCTCGGCCCGAGAGGCCGTGGGCGAGCACGAAGCCCGTCACGGGCTGACGACCAGCTCCGCCACGTGCGCGCCGCTTTCGTGCGTCTCGATGTCGAAGATCCCTTCCAGCTCGGCCAGGAACTCGAGCGTGGCCGGCTGCCCGGGTCCGACGCTCGCCGTCAGGTCGTAGCCGTGCACGTGGATCTCCTCGGGAGTGTCCGACCGGATCCGGATCGTGACGGTGTCCCCGCGCGTGACCTCGATCCGGGCGTGCCCGCCGACGGGCTCGCCGCCCTCGAGGCGGATCGTCGCGGTCGGACCTTCGCCCTCGGCCGGTTCCGCCTCGGTGGTCGCCGCCGGCTCCGCCTCGGTCGTGGCGGGCGGCTCCGCCTCGGTGGTCGCGGGTGCCTCCGACCTGGTCTCGGCGGTCGTCGGGGGCGCCACGGTCGCGGGCGGCGAGGCGGCCTCGCCGCCGCACGCGGCGAACGCCGCTGCCGCGGCGAGAGCGGCCGGGATCGTCAGCGGTCTCACCGGTGTCCTCCTTTGTACGCGATCCGGTAGGGGCTCGCGAAAGGCTGCCATAGAGCCCGGGCGCGTGGCAGCGGTAGGCTATTACGGCGTGGAGAGAGCCCGGAGCGAAAGGAAGGTGGCGACCCGATGGCCGTCGTAGAGAGCAACCCGAAGGCCGCCGAGCGCGTCCGCGAGGACGATCGCAAGCACATCCTGCACTCCTGGTCGGTTCAGTCGAAGATCGCCCCGCTCCCGGTCGCGGGAGCCGAGGGTCGCCACTTCTGGGACTACGACGGGAAGCGCTACCTCGACTTCGCCTCGCAGCTCGTGAACGTCTCGATCGGCCACCAGCACCCGAAGCTCGTGCAGGCGATCAAGGACCAGGCGGATCGTCTCTGCACGATCGGGCCGCCGATGGCGAACGACAAGCGCTCCGAGCTGGCGCGGCTGCTCGCGGAGGTGACGCCCGGCGACCTCGTCCGCTCGTTCTTCACGAACGGCGGCGCCGAGGCGAACGAGAACGCGATCAAGCTCGCCCGCTGGTACACCGGCCGCCACAAGGTGATTGCGCGCTACCGCTCCTACCACGGGGCGACCGCCGGCGCGGTCACCCTGACCGGCGATCCGCGGCGCTGGCCGGCCGAGCCGGGCATCCCCGGGGTCGTGCGCGCGCTCGACCCGTACACGTACCGCTGCCCCGCCGGCCACCCCGACCCGTGCCCGGTCTGCACGGGGGCGCCCCACATCGAGGAGCTGATCCAGTACGAGGGACCGGACACGATCGCGGCGATCATCCTCGAGACGGTTACCGGCACGAACGGGATCATCGTCCCGCCCGACGGCTACCTCCGCTCGGTGCGCGAGGTCTGCGACCGCCACGGGATCGTCCTCATCCTGGACGAGGTGATGGCGGGCTTCGGGCGAACCGGGCGCTGGTTCGCGTGCGACCACTGGGACATCGTGCCCGACATCATCACGATGGCGAAGGGGATCAACTCCGGCTACGTCCCACTGGGGGCGATGACGATCTCCGAGGCGATCTCCGACTGGGTCGTCGACCGGCCGTTCGCGGGCGGGCTCACGTACTCCGGTCACCCGCTCGCCTGCGCGGTCGCGGTCGCGTCGATCGAGGCGTTTCGCGAGGAGGGAATCGTCGAGAACGCGGCCGCGATGGGCGACGTGCTCGCGGTGGAGCTGCCGAAGCTGGCGGAGCGGCACCCCTCGATCGGCGACGTGCGCGGCCTCGGGCTGTTCTGGGGCGTCGAGCTCGTCCGCAACCGCGAGACGAAGGAGATGCTCGTCCCGTTCAACGCCTCCGGCGACGCGGCGGCCCCGGTCGTTCGCCTGGCGAAAGCGGCGATGGAGCGCGGTCTCTTCCTGTTCGTCCACTGGAACGTGGTCATGATCGCGCCGCCGCTGACGATCACCCGCGACGAGCTCGACGAGGGCCTCGCGATCCTCGACGAGGTGCTCGCGATCGCGGACGAGTACTACACCGGCTGAGAGCGGCTCACGTCGCCTGCGGTCTCTAGCCCTCCTCGTGGAGATGGGCAGTTCGGACCGTTCGCCATGAGTCCCACGTGATCTTGAGGATGACGAGGGTGATCGCGAGTCCGATGAGCGGGTCGGCGACCCGGGCCCCGAGGGCGACCACGAGGGCGCTCGCGACGACGCCCAGGCTGACGAAGCCGTCGACGCGGGCATGGTTCCCGTCGGCGACGAGCGCCGGGCTCTGCAGGCGCCGTCCGGCCCGGAGCCGGATCCGGGCGGCGAGCTCGTTCCCGACGAAGCCCAGGGCACCCGCGCCGGCGAGCGCCCAGAGGTGCGAGAGTTCCTCGGGCTGGATCAGCCGCTCGATCGATTGCCAGAGGGCGAAGCAGGCGGAGACGAAGATGGCGAGAACGACCGCGTAGCCGGCCCATCGCTCGGCTCGCCCGCTCCGAAGCAGGAAGGCCGCGCCGACCGGGACGGCCGTCAGCGCGTCGCCCGTGTTGTGGACGAGATCCGCGAGAAGGGCGACGCTTTCGGAGAGGACGTAGATTCCTGCCTGAGCGCCGGCCGTCCCGCCGAGGACGGCGAGGCTGATGGCCACGGCCCGCAGCCCCGCGCGGGAGCGGACGACCGAGTGATCCACGAGGCCATGCGAGTGCCCGCCGTGGGCATCGCCGTCGTGCTCGCGGGCGCGCCCGCTCACGACGCGCTTGCCTCGCCGGCGGTTGTTGCCGCGCCGAGGCGGACGTGCTGGACGTGGTAGACGGCCTCTTCGAGCAGGACGCCCACGTGAGGGTCGTGGAGCGCGTAGACGACGCGGCGGCCGTGGCGCTCGTTGATCACCAGCCCGAGATGGCGAAGGATCCGGAGCTGGTGGGAGACCGCCGACTGCTCCATGCCGACGGCCGTGGCGAGCTCGCCGACCGAGCAGGCCGAGTCGCGGAGCCGGCCGAGAATCCTCACCCGGCTCGGCGTCGCGAGCGCCTGCATCGTCTCGGCCACGAGCCGAGGCGTGTCTGCATCGAAGCGGACGGGGCCGGCCCTTCCCTCGACGCCGTGACTCACGAGCGCGAGCATAACATGAAGGCGTGTGCAGTCGTTCCGAAGTTTGCTATCTCTCGAACGTGCGAGATACCTGATATCTTCACAGGCGTGAAGAGATCGTCTGCCGCATCGGCTCGGGTCGCACCAATCGACCGCTGCGAGGTCGAGTGCGTCGAGCCCGAGCGCGTGGCGTCCGTGCGCGAGCGGCTTCCGGACGAGTCGTCCTTTCAGGTGCTCGCCGAGACGTTCCGTGTGCTTGCCGACCCCGGTCGCCTCCGCCTCATCCTCACGCTCCTCGAGGCGGGGGAACTGTGCGTCTGCGACCTTGCCGCCGCCACCGGCCTCTCCCAGACGGCCTGCTCGCACAACCTTCGTCTCCTCCGCTCGGGTCGTCTCGTCCGCTACCGGAAGCGGGGGAGGAACGTGTACTACGCGCTCGACGACGCGCATATCCGGCTCCTCTTGGACATCGGGCTCGAGCACGTGCGCCACGGAGGCTGACGCTGGCGCACGTGCACGTTCACGCGCACGGCCAAGCTGGCGCGGCCCGCGCGCGTCACAAGGGCGCCCTGCTCGTCGCGGTCGCCCTCAACCTCGCCTACACCGCCGGGGAGGCGATCGCAGGCTTCGCGACGGGAAGCCTCGCCCTCCTCGCCGACGCGGGGCACAACCTGTCCGACGTCTTCGCCCTGGGCATCGCGCTGGCCGCCGCCTGGCTCGCCTCACGGCCGTCGACACCGCAGCGGAGCTTCGGCCTCCAGCGTGCCGAGATCCTGAGCGCCCTCGTGAACGGCCTATCGCTCGTCGCGATCGGGGTGTGGATCCTCGTCGAGGCGACCAGACGGCTCGGCGATCCCCCGGACGTGTCAGGCGGCTGGATGAGCGGCGTCGCTGCCTTCGGCATCGTCGTCAACCTCGCGAGCGCGATCATCCTCCTGCGCGTCGGGGAGGGCAATCTCAACATCCGGGCGGCCGTGGTCCATCTCGCAGGCGACGCCCTTGCGTCGGTCGGTGTGGTCGTCGCGGGCGCGGTGATCCTCGTCTTCGGCTGGCAGGCCGCCGACCCCCTCGTGGGCGTGCTCATCGCGCTGCTCATCCTCGTGAGCTCATGGAGCGTCCTTCGCGAGTCGCTCCGCATCCTCCTCGAGATGACGCCGGCAGGCATCGACGCGGCCGAGGTCGGCCGCCGAATGGCGAGCGTCCCGGGAGTCGTCGAGGTGCACGACCTCCATATCTGGACGATCACGTCCGGCTTCCCGGCCCTGTCGGCTCACGTCCTCGTCCGGCCGGGCGACGACTGCCATGCCCGGCGACGCGACGTGGAGGAGCTTCTGGCGCACGAGCTCGGAATCGAGCACGCGACGCTCCAGGTCGACCACGCGCAGGAGAGCGAACGTCTTCAGCTCGCTCGCTTGCTCGAGAGGCGGGATCGACGATGAGCGCGCGTGAGCTGACCGTCCTCCACCCGGAGCCGACCGCGGAGTGGCTCCGCGCCGCCCGGCGTGCCCGTCAGCTCTCCTGGCTCTCGCTCGCCTGGATGGGTGCCGAGGGGGCGATCGCCATCACCGCGGGCGTCCTCGCCGGCTCGATCGCCCTCGTCGGCTTCGGGATCGACTCCGCGATCGAGGGGCTCGCGAGCCTTGTGATCATCTGGCGGTTCACGGGGTCGCGCCTCCGCTCGCATGCCGCCGAGCAGCGGGCGCAGAAGCTGGTCGCCGTCCAGTTCTTCCTGCTCGCGCCCTACGTCGCGGCCGAGGCGATCCACCAGCTCGTCGCCGGCGACCAGCCCGGGACGAGCTGGCTTGGCATCGGGCTCACCGCTTCGAGCCTCGTCGGCATGCCATTCCTCGGAATCGCGAAGCGCAGGCTCGCCGGCCGGCTCGGGTCGGTCGCGACGCACGGGGAGGGGACGCAGAACCTCCTCTGCGCCTACCTCGCCGCGGCCGTTCTCGTCGGGCTGCTCGGCAACGCGCTGTTCGGGCTCTGGTGGCTCGACCCTGCGGCCGCGCTCGTCGTCGCCGCGGTCGCTCTGAGAGAGGGGCGCGCGAGCTGGCGAGGCGAGGGATGCTGCGAGACTTGCTGAGGGCAGCCGGGGGATAGCCTCCTGCTCGTCTCGCTGTACGGGGCGCTCGTGCTCGTCCTCGCCGCGGGAGCCGCGGCCGTACTCCGCCGGCTGCGTCGGGCGGCTACGCGGCCACCCGGCGCAAGGCGGGCATGATCTCCTTGCCGTAGGTCTCGAGCACGCGCTCCTGGTCATCGGTCATCAGGTAGATGTTCCAGTGGCTGACGCCGAGCTCCTCGAGCCGCTTCAGCTTGGCGACGTGCTGCTCGGGGGTGCCGAGGATGCAGAAGCGGTCGCAGGTCTCGTCGTCGACGAACTCGCCGTGCTTCGCGCCGATGCGGCTGTGCTCCCCGTAGTCGTAGAACCTGCGGCGCTTCACGTAGTCGACGAGCGCGGGCGGCAGCTCCGACTCCGGGTAGCGGGCCAGCAGGTCGATGACGTGGTTCGACACCATCGCCGGGAACCAGCGCACCTGGTCCCGTGCCCGGGCGAGGTCGTCGCCGACGAACGCGGGGGCGCACACGATCGGCTCGAGCGCCGCCGGATCGCGGCCGGCCTCCTCCGCGGCGCGCCGGGCGATGCCCATGATCCACTCGATGATGTCCGGGTCGGCGAGCTGGATCACGACCCCGTCGCCGACGCGGCCGGCGACGCCGAGCGCCTTCGGCCCGTACGCGGCCACGTAGAGCGGGATCTCCGGCCGGCCCTGCGCCCACACGAGCTCGAGCTCCTTGCCGTTCCACTCGGCACGCCGGCCGTTCATCAGCTCCCGGATCAGCACGAGCGAGCGCTCGAACTCGGCCAGCTTCACCGGCTCGAGGCCGATCACCCTCCGGGCGGAGTCGCCGCGGCCGATCCCCATCAGCATCCGGCCGCCCGAGATGTCGTGAAGCGTGGCGTATGCGCTCGCGAGCACGGTCGGCTCGCGCGTGCCCGGGTTAGTCACGCAGTGGCCCAGGCGGAGCGTCTTCGTGTTCGCCGCTACCAGCGCGAGCAGCGGGAACGACTCCTGCCAGAGTACGTGCGAGTCGTACGTCCAGCCCCAGTCGAAGCCCTGCTCCTCGGCGAGCTGAAACAGCTCGACGAAGCGGGTGTGGGGCGGATCCGGGAGGACGGTCACGCCGAACGTCAGCATCGTGTCGCTGCCCCTCCTTCAGGCCGGGAAAGGCCGAAGCCTAGCGACGCGGGCGAGGTCAGGCCCAGCCGAGCTCGTCGAGCCGCTCGTCGTCGATTCCGAAGTGGTGGGCGAGCTCGTGGATGACGGTGATCCTGATCTCGTCCTCGAGCAGCGCCGGGTCGTCGCCGAACTCGTCCTCGAGCGGGAGCCGGTAGATCTCGATCTTGTCGGGCAGGGCCCCCGCGTAGCCGGAATCCCGCTCCGTCAGCGGGATCCCGGTGTAGAGACCGAGCAGGTCGGGATCCTCGGGGTTCTCGTCCTCGATCACGATCTCCACGTTCGACATCGCGCGGCGCAGCTCGGCGGGGAGCGAGTCGAGCGCGCGGCGGACGTGGCTCTCGAAGTCGATCACCGCGCTGCTCCCGCGTCGAGCTGCGGCGGCCGGCCGGCCATGAACCCGCGCACGGTCAGGAGGCCGAAGACGAATCCGCCGATGTGGGCGAAGTAGGCGACCCCGCCGCCCTGTTCCGGGTGCAGGACGCTGAAGCCGCCATCCCAGGCCTGGAACAGGAACCAGATCCCGAGGTACGCCCACGCGGGCAGGCTGAGGAAGAAGAACGGGGCGATCCAGGTCAGCACGCGCGCCCGCGGGTGCAGGAGGACGTACGCGCCGAGCACGCCCGCGATCGCGCCGCTCGCGCCGACGGTCGGGATCGTCGCATCCTGCTCCGCGCCGAACTGGAGCGTGATGAAGCTCTGGAGCGCATGCGCCGCGAGCCCGCACAGTACGTAGAAGGCGAGGAACCGCACCCGCCCGAGCGCGTCCTCGACGTTGTTGCCGAAGATCCACAGGAACAGCATGTTGAACACGATGTGCCCCCAGCTCCCGTGAGCGAACATGGAGCCGAGCGCTTCGAGCGGCCAGGGCTGGCCGATCGCCGGGCAGCTCGCGGCGACCTCGCACGGGCGGAAGCCGAGCTGGACGACGGAGCCCTCGAGATCCGGCACCTGGTAGAGGACCCAGACCGCCGCGTTCGCCACGATCAGCGCGATCGTCACGATCGGGAACGACCGGGTCGGTAGGTGATCTCTGAGCGGGAGCACCTCGGTCGCCTACGGCACGATCAGCGCGAGCAGGGCCTTCTGCGCGTGCAGGCGGTTCTCGGCCTGGTCCCAGGCCGCCGAGCGCGGCCCGTGCAGCACGCTCTCCGTAACCTCCTCGCCGTAGTGCGCCGGCAGGTCGTGCATCACGACGGCGCGTTCGCTCGCGAGCGCGAGCAGGCCCTCGTCGACCCGGAAGCCGTCGAAGGCGCGCAGCCGCCGCTCGCGCTCGTCGTCCTGGCCCATGCTCGTCCACACGTCGGTGTAGAGGACGTCGGCGCCGCGGGCGGCCTCCCGCGGGTCGCCGACGAGCTCGACCGAGCCGCCCGCGCCTGCGGCGGCGACGCGCGCCGTGCGCACGATGTCGCCGTCGGGCTCGTATCCTGGTGGCGTGGCGACGACGACGTCCGCGCCGAGCCGGGCGCAGGCCGCGATGAGCGAGTGGCAGACGTTGTTGCCGTCGCCGACGTAGCCGACCCGCACCCCTTCCAGCCCGCCGAACCGCTCCGTGATCGTGAGCGCGTCCGCGAGCGCCTGGCATGGGTGGTGCTCGTCCGTGAGCCCGTTCACGACCGGGATCGACGCGTGCTCGGCGAGCTCGTCGAGCCACGTCTGGCTGAACGTCCGCACCATCACGGCGTCGAGGTAGCGGGAGAGCACGATACCCGTGTCGCGGATCGTCTCCCCGCGACCGAGCTGCAGCTCGCCGGACGACAGCGGCACGGCGACCGCGCCGAGCTGCGCGATCCCGACCGCGAACGACACGCGCGTCCTGGTCGAGGGCTTCTCGAACACGAGCCCGATCGCGCGACCCGCCAGGATCGGGTGGGGGGCGCGGGCCCGCTGCTTCGCCTTCAGCTGCGCCGCCAGCTCGAGCACGGCTCGCAGCTCGGCGCCCGACCAGTCGTCGATCCGCAGGAGATCGCGGCCCTTCAGATGCCCCGGAACCACGCGTGGATCCTAGCTCGCGCCCGGGGTGGAGAGGCCGCCGGGGCCTACGGGTGGATCCGCTCCCGCGCCTGCTCGACCGCGGCGTCGAGCTCGAGCGCGGCCCCGGTGACCTCCCGCGCGACCGCGTCCGCGTCGAGGCCCTGGCCCTCGCTCCACAGCTCGCGCAGGAGCGAGCCGGCCCGCCGCTCGGCGAACCAGGCGCGCCCGAAGCGCTCGCGCAGGTGGCGGGCGAGCTGGGCCTCGAGCGCCCACGCGCGCAGGTAGCTCGTCACGTAGAAGCCCGGGTCGACGTCCGCGAGGAAGTCGACCCCGGACGGCTCGATCTTCGTGGCCTCCGACAGCAGCTCCACGTACCGGCCCGACATCGCGTCCAGGTCGGCGCGCGCGTGGAGCTCGAGCTCGTACAGCAGCTTCGCGCAGTAGCGGCGCAGCGCGTACAGGTGGCGCACCGCTGACTCGGCCGCGATCTCGCCGCCGCGGCCGACGTCGAGCCGACGCTCGAGCCACGCCGGGTCGATCACGAGGTGCTCGAGCAGGAACGCATAGCCCTCCGTGACGGCGTTGTCGCCGAGGCGGCGGGCCTCGAGGGGCAGCCCGGCGGACGTGTGGGCGAAATGCTCGGTATGCCCCGCCTCGTGGAAGAGCGCCCGCCAGTCGTCCAGCCCCCCGATCGGCTGGATCACGAGCACGACCCGGCCCGGCACCTCGATCGGAGCGCAGAACGCGCGCGGCGACTTCGTCGGGCGCTCCTCGAGGTCGAGCTCGACGTTTCGCTGCGAGCGCAGGTCGACGCCGAGCCCGGCGAGCGTCCCTTCCAGTGCGGGCACCATCCGCTCGGCCGGGAAGGCGTCGTCCCAGGCGGCCGCGCGAAAGAGGCGGGGGACGTCCCAGCGGCGTGCGTCGCCGAGCGACACGCCGGCGCGGTCGCGCAGCAGCCGGTCGAACCCGGCGACGTAGATGTCCTCCGTGTCGTCGAGGACGGCCCGGCACTGCTCCGCCAGCGGCTCGAGCGCGAAGCCGAAGCTCTCGTAGAGGTCGCGGACGGTGCCGCCGCCGAGCGTCCGTGCCGCCGCCTGCACCTCCCCGGCAGCATCGCGGTACACGGGCAGGAGCTCGGCGGCGAGCTCGACGCGGGCGCGCTCGAGCCGCTCGCGCCGGCCCCGGTCGGGCTCGTTCGCGAGCGTCGGCCGCAGCATCCGGAAGCCGACCGTGCGGCCGTCGACCGTGGCCTCGAGCGCAGTCTCGAGCTCCGCCAGCCGCTCCTCCTGGGCGCGGGTCACGCTGCCGAGGTGCCCCTCGCAGGCAAACCGCCACAGCTCGACCGGGGCCGAACGTGGCGGCGCCCCCGCGGCCGCCTCACGCAGCGTCTCGCAGACCTCGACGGTCGCGAGGTCGGCGAAGCGCTCGTACACCGGCTCCAGCTCGAGCGTCGCCTCGAGCCCGGCGAAGTGCCGGTAGTACGCGTCGGTCAGCTCGGTGAGGAAGCGGTCGGCTTCCTCGCGGTAGGAGTCGAGGTCCGCCGGCACGAGTGCGTAGGATACCGCCGTGCGCGAGCTGACCCTCGAGACGACCCGCCGGACCGAGTTCGTCGAGATCACCGAGCAGGTGCTCGAGGCGCTCGGGGATCCCGGCGACGCGGCCGCCGTGCTGATCTACGTTCCGCACGTGACCGCCGGGGTCGTCGTGCAGGAGCCGCGCGAGGACGACACCGTCGCCGCCGATCTCGCGATGGCGTTCGACCGGATCGTCGACGACGGCTGGCCGTTCACGCACTTCGAGGATCACGAGCAGAACCCGTGGTCGCACATCCGCGCCGCGCTGACGAACTCCTCGGTCGTGATCCCGCTCGTCGACGGGAAGCCCGCGCTCGGAACCTGGCAGGGGATCTTCTTCTGCGAGTTCGACGGCCCCCGGACGCGCCGGGTGCTCGTCTCGACGCTGCGCTAGCCGTCCTGCGCGAACCGACTCGGCGGGGCCTCGCCGGCGAGTGCGTACGCCTGCGCGGCCAGGTAGCCGACGAGGCCGGCCGAGGTCACGTCGAGCGGCGAGTCGTTGACGACCAGCGAGACGAGCGTGGCCGACGCGAGGGCGAGCGGCAGAGCCCGCCGCGCGCGCGGCATCCCGGCGAGCACGAGCCGCACGGCGAGCACGGCGATCAGCACGGTTCCCGCGGCCACGAGCCCGGATAGCCACCAGTGCTCGGTCGCGCGCGCCCAGGCCAGCACCGCGCGGTCGCGCAGATCCGCCGCGAGCCCGTCCGGGCCGCCGCCGATCGCATCCGTCAGGTGGCTCGACGGACCGGTGGCGGCGTCGACGGCGACGAGCGCCGCGACCGCGGCGGCTGCGAGTGCGGCGACCGCGAACGCCGCGCGGCGGCGTTCCCGCGCGAGCTCGAGCGTAAGCACGGCGAGCCCCGCCACGAGCACGATCGCGGTGCCCCCGTCGGTACCGAAGCGGCTGCCGGCGATCGCGACGAGCGAGACGGCGGCGACAGCGCCGGCCGCGCCCCAGCCGAGGGCGATCCGCGCGAGCGCGACGCCGGCCAGCGCAGGCACGAGCAGGAGAGCGGAGAGCAGGTTCGAGAGGCCGAAGAAGCGGGAGTTCTGGGACGGCCCGAGCGGCGACAGCGCCACGGCCTGGCCGTCGGCCCCGAGCACGACCAGGTACGCGAGCATGACGGCGGCGAAGACGGCCGCGAGCCCGAACGGCGAGCCGAGACGTCGGGACGCGAGCCACGCGGCCGGGCCGGTGGCGAGCCCGATCACGGCCAGCACGAGCCACGGCTCGCTGACCCCGGCGAGGCCCAGCACGAGGTTCGCGGAGAGCGCGCCGGCAAAGCCGAGCAGCCCGGCCGCGGGGGAGATGGCAACGAGCGCCAGGATCACGAGGCCTGCCAGGAGCGCCGCCAGCGGCCGGGCGGTCGCGTTGTCGCTGATCCGCGCGTCGAGAGCCTCGACGTGCCCGGCCGCGTCGGGGTCGGCGACCGAGCCGAGCCCGCCGTCCTCGCCGAGCGCCGTCGGGGCGACGTCGACGATCGAGACGAGCCCCGGGATCCGGGTCGACTCGGACGTGAGCAAGCCCTCGTAGCCGTCGCCGAGCACCGCGATCGGAAAGCGCGTCTCGTGCGGTTGGTCGCCTCCGACCGGGAGTGAGAGCACGATCGCGGGGCCCTCGAGCGGCCACTCCGCGGCCGTCTCGTAGTCGATCAACACCGGGCCCGAGGGCAGGCCGCCGCGAAGCGAGTTGCGCACCTTGCCGCGGACGAGCGCGGCGAGAGCGGCGTCCTCGCTCACCCTGGGCCCCGCGCCCGGGACGAGCAGGCCCACGGCGGCGGTGGGGGCGAGCGCCTCCAGGTCGGCGAGGCCGAGGCCCTCGACCACGACGACCCGGAAGCTCTGCCCGGCCGCGAGAGCGGGCTCGGCGGAGGCGGCCGCGAGCGCGACGGCGACGAGGGCCGTCCGGGCCAGGAGGGAAGCACGGCGTCCCCGCATCGTCAGCCTTCTGCCGCAACGCTAGACGAAACGCCGCGGGTAGGATCCGTGCGTGGCTGCCCCCGTCGCGAAGGGCGAGGAGCTCGAGCTCCGGATCGACTCGCTCGCGTACGGCGGGAACGGTGTCGCGCGCCTCGACGGGTTCGTCGTCTTCGTGCGCCGCGGCCTTCCCGGCGACATGGTCCGCGCGCGGGTGACGAAGGTGAAGGGCGGCTATGCCGAGGCGGTGGTCGTGGACGTCGTCGAGCCGGGGGCCGTGCGCGTCGAGCCGGCCTGCGCGCATTTCGGCTCGTGTGGGGGCTGCCGGTTCCAGGACCTCGCCTACGAGGTGCAGGCGCGGGAGAAGGAGCAGCAGGTGCGCGATGCGCTCGAGCGGCTCGGGGGCCTCTCCGGGTTCGAGCTCGAGCCGATCCTGCCGGCCGAGTCGACCTACGCCTACCGCAACAAGCTCGAGTACTCGTTCACGGGGACTCCGGCCGGGCCGGCGCTCGGGTTCCACCGCGCGGGCCGCTGGGATCAGGTGCTCGAGATCGAGCGCTGCTGGCTCACCACCGATCTCGGCAACGCGATCCGCGAGGCTGTTCGCGACTGGGCGCGCGCCGAGCAGCTCCCGGCCTACGGGCAGGCATCCGGGGAGGGCTACCTGCGCCACCTCGTCGTCCGCGAGGGCCGCAACACCGCACAGGCCCTCGTCGTCCTCGTCACCGCCCCGGGCGAGCTGCGTGGCGCCGACGCGCTCGTCGAGGCGCTCAGGCGCTTCCCCGAGGTCAGGGGGATCCACTGGGCGGTCAACGACCGGCCCGCCGAGGTCACGAATCTGCCGACCCGGGTGCTCTGGGGCGAGGACGCGATCGAGGAGGAGCTGCTCGGCCTGCGCTTCCGCGTGCGCCCGAACGCCTTCCTCCAGACGAACACGGCGATGTGCGAGCGCCTGTACGAGGTCGCGCTCCGGTACGCGGCCCTGACCGGGGAGGAGACGGCATACGACCTCTACTGCGGGATCGGGACGATCGGGCTCGCGCTCGCCCGGGAGACGCTCACGGTGTGGGGGATCGAGTCCTCCGAGGAGTCGGTCGCCTGCGCCGTCGAGAACGCCGAGCGCAACGGGCTCGCGAACGCGGCGTTCTTCGCGGGCGAGGTCGGCGCCGACCTGGCCGAGCTGCGCGACCGGTCCGGGCCCCCCGACGTTGTCGTCGTCGACCCGCCCCGCGCTGGTCTCGCCGGGAAGGCCTTGCGGGCGATCGTCCGGCTGGAGGCGCCGCGGCTCGTGTACGTCTCCTGCAACCCGACGACGCTCGCGGGAAATGCGCGGGAGCTCTGCTCGGAGGGCGGCTACCGGCTCGTGAAGGCGCAGCCCGTGGACATGTTCCCGCACACGCCGCACGTGGAGACGGTTGCGCTGTTCACGCGCGACGCGGCCTGAGGCGCCGCCACAGCAGGTCGGCGTTCGGGAGCACGAACCCGGCGGCGAGCAGCGGTAGGGCCGGGAAGCCGGAGCTGTCGAAGCCCACGGTCAGGGCGAGCGTCAGCCCGAACGAGAGCGTGCAGGCGACCCAGGTCAGGTCGCGGCGCAGCCCGAACCGGTCGGCGGCGCCGAGAAAGAGCGCGAAGAAGAGCACATCCGGAAGGCCGAGCCGGGCGAGCGTCTCCTCGCCGGGAACGGGGAAGGCGACGCTGAGGCGGTCGAAGATCCCGGGCTCCCGCTCGAGAATCACGCTGGTCGGGCCGCTCGCGACCGAGTAGATGTCGACGGGCACGATCAGGAGCGCCACCAGGAGCACCCAGCTCGCCTGCTCGAAGAAGCGCAGGAAGAACCAGCCGAGCGCGGTCAGCGCGGCCAGCTTCACGAAGCTCGCGGCGATCCCGAGCTCCGCGAGCTCGAGGATCGCCGCGAGCCCCGCGAGGCCGAGGGCCGCCCACGGCAGCACCCGCGACCCGCGCAGCGGCAACGCCAGGCCGACGAGCGCGAACGTGGCCGGGATCACGAGCAGGCCGACGATCGCGACATCGCCCCAGGTGGACGCATCGGGGAGCCGGCTCGCGAGCGCGTGGTAGGCCCCGAGCGCGGCCGCGATCGCCCAGAAGGCGAGCGCGCCCGCCTGGCGCGGTCGGGCTCCGGTCGGGGCCGGCGCCACGAGCGGGAGCTCCCACGTGTCCTCCGCGGCGAGGGGAAGCGGCCGGGTGTTCTCCTCGGTGTCCTCCTCGAGCGGGTACGGGAGCGGCGGGGCGACCGGGTACGGGCTCGGCGGCGATGCGGGGAGGGGGCGGCGGGTGCGGGCCGCCCGCAGGAGGAGAGCGGCGACGAGCCCGAGGCCCGCGAGCCAGAGAGCGCGCCTCAGAGTGAGTCGCCCGGCCACCGGGGCCTCGCGCTCAGTACGGAGGCAGCTCTGACCACCAGGGGCCGAGCGCCTTGAAGGACTCCCAGAACGCGCGCTTCGCCGACTGCTCGTCGAGGGAGGCGTCGATGTCCGGGGTCACGAGCCCCTGGATCGTGGGGGTCAGCTCCTGCAGCGTGCCGGGGATGTCGTCGAGCTCGCGGGCGAGCGGAAACGCGAGCGCGTTCAGGAACTGACGCGCGTCCTCGCCCATCACGACCACGAGCTTGGGTTGGACGATGTGCAGCTCCCGCGCCAGGAACCCGCGGGCCTCGTCCTCCGGCTCGTCGACGTACTTGATGCAGTTCGTGCCGTAGATCGCCGTCGGGTCGACCCCGAGCCGCTGCACCGACTTGAGCACGGCCTGCCCGGCCCGCCCGAAGAACGCAACCCCCTCGTGCAGCTCGGCTGCCTGCGGCCCGTACTTCAAGAGCAGGACGTCCGCCAGGGGGTGACCGGAGCCGACCACGACGGCCCGGTCCGCGCCGGCGGCCCGGGCGAGGTCGGCGCCGAGATCGTTGCTCTCGGCGATCGCCTTGCGCAGGTAGCGGTCGGAGATGTCGTTGGTAGCCACAGGCACGGACGCTGCGAATCAAGTTCGGCCCGGCGGCTGGCGTTCCTACCGGGCAGTGGCCCGTGTCCGCCGCTCGCGTGCCTGCGCCATCCATTTCAGGCTCTGGAGGTACAGGAGCGGCTTGGGGCGCCGCACCACCTCCGCGGAGCGGAGGCTGAGCAGGAACTCCTCCGCCGTCTCGAACGCCCGCATCCTGACGATTCCGGTGCCCACGCCCTGGAGCACGTGCGCGTCCGAGCCGGCGCCCATGAGCAGGTTGTACTTGCGGGCGAAGCGCAGGGCCTCGTCGTTGTAGCCCTCGAACAGCAGGCGCGCGTTGTAGACCTCGAACACGTCGAGCTCGGCCAGGTGGCGGTGCAGCGTGGCCGGGTCGGGGATCGCGTGGAGGCGGTCGAAGGGGTGCGGGAGGTAGACGAGACCCCCCTGCTCGCGGATCGCGGCGATCGTCTCCGCCATCGTGAGGCCACGCGCCACCTCTCGTTCCAGGAACAGCCCGATCACCTCGCCCTGGCCTTCGGTCTTCACCTCCTCGCCCGGGACCACCCGCAGCGGGCGGCCGCGCGCGAGCTCGACCGCCTCGAGCGCGCCCGAGATCGCATTGTGGTCGGTGACGGCGATAGCGCCGAGGCCGATCGCCTCCGCGTAGTCGAGCAGGTCGGCCACGGCGACCGAGCAGTCGTGGGAGTGCTCCGTGTGCATGTGCAGGTCGGCGAGGATCCACTCGCGGTCGGCCAGGGGATCCTCGGCCGCCTTCGGCCGGCGGCGACGGACCAGCGAGCCGTACAGGCGGTCGAGCTCGTCGCCGAGCGCGTTCAGGCCGTCGCGGAGCGCCAGCTCGCGTGCGGCCTCCGACTGCGCTTTGCGGTGGCGTTCGTCCTCGGCGAGCCGGGCCATCGCGGCGGCGACGAGCTCGGGCTGCTCGAGCCGCCCGGGGGGCTCGACGAGCGGGACGCCGCAGGCGAGCGCCTCGAGGCGCAGCCGGCGGGAGCCGTTTGCCGGGATGAAGCCCGCGGCTCCGCTCAGGAGTGCCGCCCGGGCGGCGGCGTCGCGGGCCCGGGAGACGGCGACGCGGGGCCGCAGCTCGCCGGGGACGTACGGCCTGCCGCCGAGCGGGCGTGCCTTCACCACGGCGATCTCCCAGCCCGGCAGCGCCCGCAGCCCGCGGATCGCCGCGCGCGCGAGCGGCCGCGCGTCGGGATCCCACTCGAGCACGAACCGGCGGCGACCGGCTCCCGGCTCGAACAGGTCGGTGTCGACGCCGGCCGGGAGGAGGCGGTACTCGCCCGGGAAGCGCCCGGCGGCCGCCCGGGCGGTGTCGCGGTCGAGGGCGGTGAGCGCGTCGATCCGCGCGAGCAGCTTCGCTCGCTGTGCCTTCCCCGGCGAGAAGCCGAGCCGCTCGGCGGAGTGGAACGTCGCGACCGCCAGCGCGCGCGTCTCCCGCAGGGCCAGGGAGGAGAGACCGACCATGCCTGGCTCGTGAGCGTGCACGACGTCGAACCCACCGCGCACGAGCGCGAGCCGGAGGTTCGCGCGCATGCCGACCGGAACGGGCAAGGGGCCGCCGCGCCCGGGGGCGAGCGCCGGGCCGAGAGCGACGAGGCCTTCGAGTGGCGTCCCGTCCAGCTCGAGGTGGCGCAGCGCGCGCCGACCGGCGGCGAGCTCGTGCGCGCGGTTCGACGGCGCGAGGATGCAGACGTCGTGGCCGCGGGCGCGCAGGACGGCGGCGGCGGCGGCGACGTGGTCGTTGACCTCGTGCGGCTGCGACCAGGCGAACGGCGTGACGAGGCAGACACGCAGGCCCATGGGACGATTCTAGTCCCGGCCCGCTCCGAGCCCGCTCAGCCGCGCAGCTCGTCGAGCTGTGCCCGGAAGCCCGCGAGGATCGCCGCGGTGTCGACGGAGAGGCCGACCAGGCGGACGCCGAGGTCGAGCCAGCGGCGCGCCGCGGCCGCCGTCGGCGCGAACACGGCGGTGACGACGCCCTGCTCGCGGCCGCGCTCGACGAGCTCGCGAACCGCCTCGACGACGGCCGGGTGCTCGGGCTGCCCGTGGTAGCCGAGCGAGCTCGAGAGGTCGACGGGGCCGACGAAGATCCCGTCGAGCCCCGGGGTGGCGAGAATCGCGTCGACGGCGTCGACGCCGGCTTGGCCCTCCACCATCGCGAGGCACGCGCAGCGCGCGTTCGAGCGGTCGTAGAAGGCAGGGTCGCCGAGGAAGCCCGCGGCGCGCACGTACGGGTTCGCGCTCCGGCGCCCCTCGGGCGCGAAGCGGGTGGCAGCGACGATCTCGGCCGCCGCTGCGGCCGAGCCGACGTGCGGGACGAGCACGCCGTCGGCGCCCGCGTCGAGCGCCGCCTCGATCTGCTGCGACCGGCACTCGGCGACCCGGACGATGCAGGCGAGGTTCGCGCCCTGCGCGGCTGCGATCAGGGCCGGCAGCACGTCGATCGAGATCGGGCCGTGCTCCTGGTCGAGCACGACCGCGTCGTAGCCCGCGGCCGCGACGATCTCGACGATCTCGATCCTCGGGACGATCACGAGTGTCGCGATCAGGGCCGGGCCGGCCCCGTGGAGGCGCTCGCGCAGATTCGGGCTCATGGTCGGGCGAGGCTAGCAGGCGCGGGGGCGGCGCGCCCGTGCGCGACGGGTTCCCGCGACCCTGCGGAGTGGGTTCGCGGTAGAACTGCCGGGTGGTCGCCGTGTTGATGGCGCTCGGAACCGCCGTGCTGTGGGGCGCGGCGGACTTCCTCGGCGGCCTCAAGAGCCGGGTCGCGAGCACCGTCGCCGTCGTTGGCGGCTCGCAGCTCGCCGGGCTCGTGCCCGTCGCCGTCGTCGTCGCCGCCACGCAGATGAGCCCGCCGGGGGGACGGGCGCTGCTTCTCGGCGCGGCTGCAGGCGCCGTCAGCCTGGTCGGCCTGAGCGCGCTCTACCGCGCGCTCGCCGTCGGCGCGATGAGCATCGTCGCCCCGATCGGCGCTGCCGGCGCGATCGTTCCCGTCGCGGTCGGCCTCGGCCGGGGTGAGCAGCCGACGTGGGTGCAGGGCGGCGGGATGGTGCTCGTCCTGGGCGGGGTCGCGCTCGCGTCCCGGGAGCCGGGGCAGAAGCGGGGGGCGGGGGTCGCGACCGGGGTCGGGCTCGCGGTCGTGAGCGCGCTCTGCCTCGGGCTCTTCTACGTCGCGTTCGACGCCGCGAGCGAGGAAAGCGTCGGCTGGGCCGTGCTGATGCAGCGGCTGACGTTCGTCGCGCTCGTCGCCCCGATCGCGCTCGCGGTGTGGGGTCGAGGCAAGCTGGTGGTCTCCCGGCGCGACCTGCCGGCGATCGCCCTCGTCGGGCTGCTCGACGTGGGCGCGCTCGCGCTCTTGTCGGAGGCGACGACGCGCGGGATGATCGGCGTCGTGTCGGTGATCGCGTCGCTGTACCCGGTCACGACGGTCGTGCTCGCGCACCTGCTCCTGGGCGAGCGGATCGCGGTCTCCCAGCGGGCGGGCGTCGTCGGCGCGTTCGCCGGGGTCGCGCTCGTGACCGCGGGCTGAGTGAGCGGCGCGCCGACCCACGGGGGCCGGCGCGCCCTCGCCGTCCTACGCCTTCGCGGCCTTCGCCTTCGGC
>CAYJLE010000009.1:0-942 GCA_964370985.1 uncultured Gaiellales bacterium
AGGTCGACAAGATCGCGCGCAAGGCCGACAACCCGTCGATCACGCGCGACGTGTCCGGCGAGGGCGTCCAGCAGGCGCTGCTGAAGATCCTGGAGGGAACGGTCGCGTCGGTGCCTCCGCAGGGCGGGCGCAAGCACCCTCACCAGGAGTTCCTCTCGATCGACACCACGAACATCCTGTTCATCTGCGGTGGCGCGTTCGCCGGGCTCGAGAAGATCATCGGCAAGCGCATCGGCAAGAACCAGGTCGGCTTTGGCGCGGACATCCGGTCGAAGCGGTCGGTCGAGGGTGCCGAGCTGCTCTCGCGGGTGATGCCCGAGGACCTCCTCTCCTACGGGCTGATCCCGGAGTTCATCGGCCGTCTGCCCGTCATCTGCGCGGTACACCAGCTCACCCGCGACGACCTCGTGAAGATCCTGCTCGAGCCGAAGAACGCGCTCGTCAAGCAGTACCAGCGCTTCTTCAACTACGACTCGATCGAGCTCGTCTTCACCGACGACGCGCTCTGGTCGATCTCCGATCGCGCGCTCGAGCGCGAGACTGGCGCGCGCGGCCTGCGCTCCATCATCGAGCAGGCGTTGCTCGACGTGATGTTCGAGCTCCCCTCCCGCCAGGACGTCTCGAAGTGCGTGATCACGAAGGAGACGATCACGCGCAACCTGAAGCCGACGCTCGTCACGAGCGCCGGCCGCTCCCTGGAGCTCGACGAGCTCCAGGAAGAATCCGCGTAGGCGCCGCTCAGGCGCCCGGGGACGCGACGCTGAGCCCCGCCGCCGCGGCCGCGCCGAGTAGTCGGCGGTCGTAGGCGAGGAGCGCGTCCGGTCGGACGCGGAGCGCGGTCGCGAGGTGGATCGCGTCGAGCGTCCGGAGGACCTTGGGTTCCAGGAGCCCGGCCTGGTCCAGGATCCGATCATCGATGCCGATGAGATCCACCCGGCGGAG
>CAYJLE010000009.1:952-87107 GCA_964370985.1 uncultured Gaiellales bacterium
GGGGGGGCGGGGGGGGTGGGGGGGCGCCCCGTCCGGGCCCCCCTCCTCCAGCAACTCGCCGTCGAGCTCGACCAGCCAGGCTTCGCCGAGCACGCGGCGGGCGTCCTCCAGCGCCCGGGGGGAGGGGTTCGACATGCGGACGGCGCGATGCATCTCGACGATCGCGATCGTGCTGGTGGCAGCGAGGCGCTCGCCCATGATCTCGCGACGCAGGGCGCCGCTCTCCGGCTCGTCGATCACGAGCTTGACGAGAGCGGATGCGTCCAGGTAGAGAATGCGCTCAGCGCTCGCCACGAAGCCATTCGAGCGCCTCGCTCGCTGTCATCCCCGTCGTCGGCGGGTGAAGAGCTCGTGTTGGATCGAACGGCCGCAGCGCCGGCCGCACCTTTCCCTCGGCCACGAGCTGGTCGAGCCTCGTCGGATACGTGACCGGAATGATCCGCGCAACGGTCTCCCCTGCGCGGGTCACCTCTACGCTGTCGCCTCGCTCGACCTCGCGGATCGTGCGCGAAAGGTGGGTGCGTAGCTCCCGGATCCCGACTCTGCGACCGCTCATGTACACACGGTACTACACGCCCCCGCTCCCTACAATGGCCCGATGGACAGCCTGTACCGTCCCGAGCTGGTCGAGGAGCGCTGGCAGGAGACCTGGGAGACCGAGGGTCTCTACCTGGCCCACGCCGCCGAGGGCAGGCCGACGTACGTGATCGCGGTGCCGCCCCCGAACGTGACCGGCGCCCTCCACATGGGCCACGCGCTCAACGGGACGATCCAGGACGTGCTCGTACGCTGGCACCGGATGCGCGGGTTCGCGACCCTCTGGCAGCCGGGCTACGACCACGCGGGCATCGCGACCCAGAACGTCGTCGAGAAGGAGCTCGCACGCGAGGGCGTCAGCCGCCACGACCTCGGCCGCGACGCGTTCCTCGAGCGGGTGTGGGCCTGGCTCGAGGAGTACGGGGGCATCATCATGGGCCAGTTCCGCCGGCTTGGCGCTTCTCTCGACTACCGCCGCGAGCGCTTCACGATGGACGAGGCGTACGTGCGGGCCGTCCTGCGTTTCTTCGTCCACCTCTACCGGCGCGGCTGGATCTACCGCGACAACCGGATGGTCAACTGGTGCCCCCGCTGCGCCACCGCGATCTCCGACCTCGAGGTCGAGCACGTCGAGGTCGACGACACGCTCACCTACGCGCGCTACCCGCTCGCCGAGGGCGACGGCTCCATCACCGTCGCGACCGTCCGCCCGGCCACGATCCTCGCCGACGTCGCCGTCGCCGTACACCCGGCGGACGACCGCTACCGCCACCTGGTCGGGCGCGAGGTGATCGTCCCGGTCGTCGAGCGCCGCGTCCCGGTGATCGCCGACGACCACGTCGAACCCGGCTTCGGCACCGGCGCGCTCAAGATCACCCCCGGGCACGACCCGGTCGACTTCGAGATCGGGCGGCGCCACGGTCTCCCCGAGCCGATGGTGGTCGGGCTCGACGGTCGCATGAACGGGGAGGCCCCCGCCTTCGAGGGCCTGACCCAGGAGCAGGCGGGAGCCCGCGTGCTCGCCTGGCTCGAGGAACGGGGCCAGCTCGAGCGCCGCGAGCCATACCGCCACGCGGTCGGCCACTGCGAGCGCTGCCACACGCGGATCGAGCCGCTGATCTCGCTCCAGTGGTTCTGCGAGATGGCGGAGCTCGCTGCCCCCGCGATCGAGGCCGTCCGGGACGGCGCCGTGCGCTTCCACCCGCCCGTCCACGGCAGGGTCTACCTCGACTGGATGGAGGCGATCCGGCCCTGGTGCATCTCGCGTCAGCTCTGGTGGGGACACCGGATCCCCGTCTGGTACTGCGGCTGCGGTGCCACGATCGTGGCGGAGAGCGAGCCCGACCGGTGCGAGGAGTGCGGCGACCCCGAGCTGCGCCGGGACGAGGACGTCCTCGACACGTGGTTCTCCTCGGCGCTCTGGCCGTTCGCCACGCTCGGCTGGCCGGACGACACCGCTGACCTGCGCGCGTTCTACCCGGGCCACGTCAACTCGACCGCGCGCGAGATCATCTTCCTCTGGGTCGCCCGGATGATCATGGCCGGGCTCGAGCTCATGGGCGACGTGCCGTTCCGCGACGTGATCATCCACTCGACCGTGCTCGCGCCCGACGGGCGGCGGATGTCGAAGAGCCTCGGCACCGGGATCGACCCGCTGGACGTGATCGCCCGCCACGGGGCGGACGCGACCCGCTACGGGCTCTGCAAGATGTCCTCGACCCAGGACGTGCGCTTCTCGATCGGGTCGATCGAGGAGGGACGGCGGCTCGCGAACAAGCTCTGGAACGCCGCCCGCCTCCTGCTCGCTGCCGGCGGCGGCGACGTCGAGGCGAGGCCGCGGGAGCCGATCGAGCGCTGGATCCTGGCCCGCCTCGAGCAGGCGCGCGCGGACGTGGAAGGGCACTTCGCATGTTTCGACTTCGCGGCTGCCACCGACGTGCTCTACCACGTCACGTTCGACGACTTCTGCGACTGGTACGCCGAGGCTGTGAAGCCGAGGCTGCACGCGCGCGACCCGGACGCGACGGCGACCGCCCTGTACGCGCTCGAGCGACTTCTCGCGCTCCTGCACCCGATCATGCCGCACGTGACCGAGGAGATCTGGGCGCAGCTCCCCGACCGGGCCGGGCGCCTGATCGTGTCGCCGTGGCCGACGCCGGACGGGTCGGCCCCGGACGGGGCGATCTCGATGGAGCTCGTCAAGTCCGCCGCAGCCACGTTTCGCCGCAGCGGCGTGCGGCTCGAGCTGAACGAGGCGGAGTCGCGGATCTTCGACGCGGTCGTCCGGCCCGAGCGCCTCAGGGTGGACGGCGACGCCGAGGCGGAGCGCGAGCGGCTGCGAGGCGAGATCGCCCGCGCGGAGCGGATGCTCGCCAACGAGCAGTTCGTCGGGAGGGCCCCGCAGCACGTGGTCGAGGCCGAGCGCGAGAAGCTTGCCCGCTACCGGCGCGAGCTCGATGCTGTCGGCGGCTGACTTCATCCTCGCCCGCGACCGGTTCGGGATCCGCCCCGGGTTGGCGCGGATGCGGGCGCTGCTCGCGCGGCTCGGCGATCCGCAAAGGAGCTTCCGCGCCGTCCACGTCGTCGGCACGAACGGGAAGACGACGACGACGCGAATGATCGAGGCGCTCCTCGCCGACGCCGGCCTCGCGGTCGGCGCCTACGTGTCGCCGCACGTCGTGCGCTGGTCGGAGCGCATCCGCGTGCGGGGCGAGGAGGTCGATCTCGACCGGCTCGTCGCCGGGCTCGCCCCCGCGATCGAGGAGATCGACCGCGAGCTCGGCGATCCGGTCACCCAGTTCGAGGTCCTGACGGCGGCAGCGTTCGTCGCATTCGCCGAGGGAGGGGTGGAGGTCGCCGCGGTCGAGGCGGGGCTCGGCGGTCGCCGCGATGCCACGAACGTCCTCGCGGCCCCGGTGGTCGTCCTGACCAGCGTCGGCCTCGACCACACCGACCACCTCGGCGACACGCGGGAGCAGGTCGCCTCGGAGAAGATCGCGGTCGTCAACCCGGGCGCGGTGGTCGTGCTCGGCGAGCCGGAGTGGGAGGGGATGGCGCGCATCGCCGGGGCCTCGCGGGTCGTGCTCACGGAGGGGAACCTCGGCTGCGCGGTGGCGGCGGCGGAGGCGTTCCTCGGTCGGCCGGTCGACCCGGCGCCGGCGGAGCGGATCGACGTTCCGGGAAGGCTCGAGGTCGTCTCCCGCGACCCGCTCGAGCTCTGGGACGGCGCGCACAACGCGGAGGGCGCCCGCTACCTGGCGGCACGGCTCGGGGCTGCGGGGCCGTTCGTGCTCGTCAGCTCGATCCTTGCCGACAAGGACGCGGACGGGATCCTGCGTCCGCTCGCGGCGCACGCGACAGCGCTCATCGCGACCAGCTCCACGAATGCGCGCAGCCGCTCGGCCGCCGAGCTGGCGGCGCTCGCCCGCGAGCTCGGCCTGTTCGAGCACGTCGAGGCGGTTGCCGACCCCGTCGCCGCCCGTGCCCGCGCCCGCGAGCTCGCCGGGTCCGGCGGCGCCGTGCTCGTCGCCGGCTCCCTGTACCTCTTGCTCGATCTCGCTGCCGTCCGGCCGTCGCGCGTACCATGAAGCGGGAAGGCGGTAGGACGAGCGTCATCGTCTTCGTCGTGGTCGCGGTCTGCGCGCTCCTGGCGATTGCGTTTGGCGTCGGCTACTTCCTAGGCAAGATTCTGCTCTGAGGCGGCGAATAGGCTCGCGATGCTCACCGGTCAGACAACCACGGGCTCGAGCGACGACCTCTTCGAGGGCGTTCGCGACTTCTTCGAGTCGGATTTCTGGCTCGTCGTGCGCAACGTCGCCATCTTCCTGGCGGTCGTCTTCTGGGTTGCGTCCGCCTACTGGGTCTACAAGGACGCTCGCCGTCGGATCGATGACCCCTGGCTGATCGCGGTCGCGGTCGCGGTCGGTATCTTCCCGCCCTTCTTCGGTCCGCTCGTCTATCTGTTCTTCCGCCCGCCGGAATACCTGGAGGACGTGCGGGAGCGCGAGCTCGAGATCCGGGCCATGGAGGAGCACGTCGGAGGCGACGAGCGCTGCCCCGTCTGTCGCTCCGCCGTCGACTCCGGCTTTCTCGCGTGCCCTGTCTGCACGACGCGGCTGCGCCAGTCCTGCCGTCACTGCAATGCCCCCCTCGAGGCGCTCTGGCAGATCTGCCCGTACTGCACAACCCCGGTCGAGCAGCCGCGCACGCTGGAGAACCTGTAGGGGCGGATTCGTTCCGCCTCGCCGTTCGACGACAAGGAAGGAAGACACGCACGTGGTGGAGCGCACGCTCGTCCTCATCAAGCCCGACGCCGTCAGGCGGCGACTCACCGGCAGGATCCTCGACCGCTTCGAGCAGCGCGGCCTGACCATCCGGGCCGCGAAGCTCGTCCAGGTCGGACGCGACCTGGCCGAGCGGCACTACGCCGAGCACGTCGAGAAGCCGTTCTTCGGCGAGCTCGTGGAGTTCATCACATCGTCACCGACGCTCGCGCTCGTCCTCGAAGGCGAGGGCGCGATCGCGACCGTGCGCACGACCATGGGTGCGACCAACCCGGCCACGGCGGCCCCCGGGACGATCCGTGGTGATCTCGCCCTCTCGATGCCCGACAACCTCGTGCACGGCTCGGACTCCCCGGAGTCCGCCGCCCGCGAGGTCGCGCTCTGGTTCGCCCCGGAAGAGCTTGTCTGAGCTGACCGAGCACGCGCTGCGAAACCGCGCATACCGGGATCGGACCGCTGACGACTGGGTCGAGTCCGGGCGGCGCAACTGGGCGAGCGATGCCCCGGTGTGGGGGATCTGGGCGGTTCCCGAGACGTCGTGAGTGTCCTCCTGCTCGCGTCGACGTCGCCGCAGCGCCGGGCCATCCTCGCCCAACTCGGCATCCCGTTCGAGGTCGCCGCCCCGGACTACCGGGAGCACGACCCGCCCGGGCTCACCCCCGTCGAGGCCGTTCGCGCCCACGCGCTCGGCAAGGCCCGTTCCGTGGCCGCTGAGGCGGCCGGGCGGACGGCGCTCGGGGTCGACACCGCCGTCGTCCTCGACGGGCGCGTCCACGGGAAGCCGCGCTCGGCCGGCGAGGCCGCGGCCATGCTGGCCGGACTCGCTGGACGCACGCACGAGGTCGTCTCGGGCCTCTGCCTTGTCGGCCCCGGCTTCGAGGACGTGGAGCACGAGACGACCCGCGTCACGTTCCGCTCGCTGCCGGCGGCGGCGAACGACGCCTACGTCGCGACCGGCGAGTGGGAGGGACGGGCTGGCGGCTACGCGATCCAGGGTCGTGGCGCAACCCTTGTGGCGCGCATCGAGGGCGACTACCTGAACGTCGTCGGCCTGCCCGCCGCCCTGCTCGTCACGGTCCTCTCCCGCCGACTGCCCGGGGAGCTCTGGTTCTCGTGAGACGGGCCGTGAACGGACCTCGACTACACTTGACGCGAGCCTGATGGGAATCATGGGCTACCTCGGCGGCCTGTCCGGTCGCGACATGGCGGTCGACCTCGGCACCGCCAACACCCTCGTCTACGTGCGTGGGCGCGGCATCGTGCTCTCGGAGCCGTCCGTGGTCGCGATCGACCAGCGCTCCGGTGAGATTCACGCCGTCGGGGTGGAGGCAAAGCGGATGCTCGGGCGCACGCCCGGCACGATCACCGCGATCCGGCCGCTGAAGGACGGGGTGATCGCCGACTTCGACGTGACCGAGCAGATGCTCCGCCACTTCATCCACAAGGCGAACGGCAACCGGTTCGCCCACCCGCGCGTGATCGTTTGCGTGCCGAGCGGCGTCACCGGCGTCGAGAAGCGGGCGGTCGAGGAGGCCACCCTCTCGGCCGGCGCGCGGCAGGCGTACCTGATCGAAGAGCCGATGGCGGCCGCGATCGGTGCCGGCCTGCCCGTCTCCGACCCGACAGGGTCGATGATCGTGGACATCGGCGGCGGCACCACCGAGGTCGCCGTGATCTCGCTCGGTGGGATCGTCGTCTCCCAGTCGATCCGGGTCGGCGGCGACGAGATGGACGAGGCGATCACGAGCCACCTGCGCAAGGAGTACAAGCTGCTCATCGGTCTGCAGACGTCCGAGGAGGTCAAGCTCGAGATCGGCTCCGCCTGGCCTCTCACCGAGGAGCTGCAGGCCGAGGTGCGCGGGCGCGACATGCTCAGCGGGCTTCCGAAGACCGTCGTGATCGGGTCCGAGGACGTTCGGAGGGCCCTCGACGAGCCGGTCACCCAGATCATCGACGCGATCCGCGGCACGCTCGACAAGACGCCACCCGAGCTGTCCGCGGACATCATGGACCGCGGGGTCGTGCTCGCCGGAGGCGGCGCGCTGCTCATGGGCCTCGACCAGCGTCTGCGTGCGGAGACGCACATGCCCGTTCACGTCGCCGAGTCGCCGCTCACCTGCGTCGCGGTCGGCTCCGGGCGCAGCCTCGAGGAGTTCGAGGCCATCCACCGCTCCGCGAAGGCCGGCCAGCGCAGCGGTCGGCGGCGCTAGGGTACGCGGCCTGCGGGGGCCGCGCGCCCGCGCGACTGCGCCAGGCGAGCCGGGCACTCGGCTAACCTTTGGCGTCCGTGCCCCGGCAACGAACAGCACGGCTCGCCCGGCTGGGCGCGTTTCCCCGGCCGACGGCTCCCCGGTCGAAGGCGAAAGGCGTCATGGCCCGGCGTCTCGTCGCCGTGGTGCTCGTGCTCGCCTCGCTCGTGCTCCTGACCGTCTACCTCCGCGAGGACGACGAGGGCGCGCTGCACGCCGCCCAGCGCATCGGCCTCGCGGTGCTCGCGCCGTTCCAGGCCGCGGGGGAGCGTGTGGCGCGCCCGTTCCAGGACGCGTACGCCTACGTCTCCGACCTCGTCGACGTGAAGGCCGAGCGGGACGCGCTCGAGCTTCGGGTGCACGAGCTCGAGGGGCAGGTGGTCGAGTACCAGACCGCGAGGCAGGAGAACGTGCGCCTGCGCGACCTGCTCGACTTCGTCGACGGGCCCGCCCTGGCCGAGTTCGAGCGGGTGACGACGCGCGTGCTCGCGCAGCCCGCGAGCGCGTACGACCAGGAGATCCTCATCGCTGCCGGCTCCGACGACGGCGTGACGGTCGACGCCCCGGTCGTCAACGAGGACGGTCTCGTGGGGATCGTCACGAAAGTCGCTCCCGGCGTCTCCAGCGTGACCCTGCTGACGGACGAGTCGGTCGCGGTCTCGGCGCTCGACTTCGCGACCGAGGCGAGGGGCATCGTGCGGCCGGCGCCGAGCGCCGGCTCCGGGCTCGTGCTCGACCGGGTCGGCAAGGATCAGGTCGTGCGGGTGGGGGATACCGTGATCACGGCCGGCTGGCGCTCGGGCAACATCGCCTCCCTGTACCCGATGGGCATCGCGATCGGCACCGTGACGAGCGTCGGGCAGCAGGACATCGACCTGTACAAGCGGGTTCAGGTCGACCCGTTCGTCCACTTCGACTCGCTGTCCGAGGTGATCGTCCTCGTCAGGAGATGAGCGTGCCGTCCCCGACCAGCCGCCCCTCGAGGGAGCGCCCGCGATGATCGTCGATGCCGCCAAGGCGGTGGCGCTGATCTTCGCGGCAGCGGTCGCTCAGGTGTCGTTCGTGAATGCCTTCGAGCTCGCGGAGGGCAAGGCCGATGTCGTGCTGCTCGCTCTCGTCGGGGTGGGGCTGCTCCGCGGCCCTGTCTTCGGGGCCTGCGCCGGTTTTTTCGCCGGCGTCGTGATCGACACCGCGACGTTCGGGACGCTCGGGCTGACGTCGCTGCTCCTCACCTTGACCGGCTACGGAGTCGGCCGTCTCGGCGAGTCCACGAGCCACCACCGCAACCAGCGCGCGCGGGTTCTGATCGTCGTGGCGCTCGCGACCCTCGCGCTCGAGCTCGGCTCGCTCGTCGTGCACGTGCTGCTCGGTGGGTCGGCCGCGTTCGACCAGGTCGTCGGCCGAGTGCTCGCGCCGTCGCTCGGGCTCAACCTGGTACTTGCGATTCCGGTCTACGCGCTCCTGCGGCGGCTCTTCCCGCCGCCGGCGCGTCCGGAGCGGGAGGCGGTGCCGGCTGTCTAGCGGCGCCTTCCTGCCGCCCGACCCCCGCGTCGAGGAGCCCTACCGGTTCACGCCCCAGCTGGCGCTGCGGGTCGCGATCTTCGGCGTCGTCGGGGTCGCCCTGTTCGCGGTGTTGTTCTTCCGGCTCTGGGCGCTCCAGGTGATCTCGGGCGAGGACTACCTGCAGAGTGCGCGCTCGAACCAGATCCGTGCGTTCCGGATCCAGCCGCCGCGCGGGCCGATCCTCGACCGCGACGGCGTCGCGCTCGTCACGAACGTGCCGGGCACGATCGTCCGGCTCTGGCCGGCGGACGTCCCCGAGGACATGCTCGACGACGTCGTCCGCCGCCTCTCGGAGCTGCTCGACGTCCCCGAGAAGGAGCTCTGGCAGGCCGTGCGCGCCCGCGCCAGCGACCCGCTCACGCCGGTGATCGTGAAGACGAGCGTGCACGCCGCCAAGGCGGACTACCTCGACGAGCACCAGGCGGAATTCCCCGGAGTCCAGGTCGGATCCACGCAGCTTCGCCGCTACGAGCTCGGGTCGTTCGCGGCCCACCTCCTCGGCTACGTCGGCGAGATCACCGAGCTCGAGCTCCGGCAGAAAGGGGAGGGGTACGCCGGCGGCGACCGGGTCGGGAAGACCGGCGTCGAGGCTGCCTACGACGACTACCTCAGGGGTCAGCCCGGTGTCGGCCAGGTTCGCGTCAACGCGCTCGGGAAGCGCACGAGCGGACTCGTGCCGAGCAAGATGCCGCAGGCCGGCTACGCCGTTCGCCTGACCCTCGACGCGGAGCTCCAGGGCGCGGCCGAGGCGGCCCTACGCTGGGGTGTTCAGCTTGCGCGGGACAGCGGCAGCTGGGCCGCGAACGGGGGCGCCGTCGTCGCCATGAACCCGCAGAACGGCGAGATCCTCGCGCTCGCCTCGTACCCGACGTTCACCCCGAGCGTGTTCAGCGGCCGGCCCGACCCGAACAGGGTCCAGCAGCTCTTCGACCCGGAGGTGAGCGCGGCGGCAAACTTCCCGATGCTGAATCGCGCGATCGCGGGCCTGTACCCGGCCGGATCGGTGTTCAAGCCCGTGACGGCCCTGGCTGCAATGTCGGAGGGGATCCTCGACCCGTACGAGCTGATCTCGTGCGTGCCGGAGCGAATCATCGACAAGCAGGAGTTCGTCAACTGGGACCCGTATCGCAACGAGGCGATGCAGCTTCGCACCGCGCTCTCGAACTCGTGCGATACGTACTTCTACGAGTTGGCGCTGCGTTTCTACGACCTGCCGCCCGAGCGGGGGAACCCGCTACAGGACTGGGCGGAGACGATGGGGATCGGGGTCGAGACCGGGTTCGACGTCGGCCCGGAGAGCGCGGGCCTCCTGCCGACGCCCGCCTGGCGCAAGCGCCACTTCGACACCGCCATCGACAAGCTCTGGTCGTCGGGGCACTCGGTGCAGCTCGCGATCGGGCAGGGCGACCTGCTCGTCACGCCGCTCCAGATGACCCGGTTCTACGCGCTGCTTGCGAACGGCGGCAAGCTCGTCGAGCCGCACCTCGTGAAGTCGATCGAGCAGCCCCGGGCGGAGGGCGAGACCGGGCCCCCGGTCGTGCTGCGCACGTTCGCCGCGAAGCCGCCGCAGAGCCTCGACCTCAACCCCTCCTACCTCCAGGTGATCAGGGAGGGCCTGTGGGACGGGACGCACGACGCGAACTACGGCACGTCCTACGGCGTCTTCGGCTTCTACGATGTTCCGATCGCCGGCAAGACCGGGACGGCGGAGAAGTACGTGACCCTGCCGGAGGGCTATCTCGGGCTCGAGAAGCCGTTCTCGCGCCTGATGGATCAGGCCTGGTGGTGCGGTTGGGGCCCGTACGAGGGGGAGTCGTGGGGCGGCAAGAAGCCGCTCGTCGTGTGCGCCCTCGTCGAGAACGGCGGCCACGGCGGCGAGGTCGCCGCGCCCGTGGCCCTCAGGGTGTTCGCCGAGCATTTCGACACGCCCCTGCCGGAGATCACGCTGCGGGAGTCCGACTGATGGCCACGGAGCCCGGGATCTGGCATGTTCGCAGCCGGCGCCGCCGACCGCAGGCAGGCGCGGATGTGGGTCACTTCCTGCGCAGCCTCGACTACGTGCTCCTGGCGGCCACGGCCGGGCTCGTCGCATACGGCCTCTGGGTGATCCGGGCGATCACCGACGACGACGTGGCCGGCGACCCGTCCTACTTCCTGATGCGCCAGTCGATCTACGCGGGGGTCGGGCTCGCCGTCCTCGTCGGGGCCACCCTGGTCAGCCCCGGCCTGCTGCGCCGTTACCGGCACGTCCTGTTCGGCGCGACGCTCGCCCTCATGGCCGTCGTGTTCGTCGTCGGCTCCGCAGTCCGCGGATCGCGCCGGTGGATCGATTTCGGCTCCTTCCAGCTCCAGCCGTCCGAGATCGGCAAGCTCGCGTTGATCATCTTCCTCGCGGGGTTCCTCGCGGAGCGCGCCAAGCGGATCGGGGAGGCCGGGACAGTCCTCGCCGCGCTCGGGCTCGCGTCGGTGCCGATCCTGCTCGTCTTCTTCGAGCCGGATTTCGGCACCGCGCTCGTCTTCTCGGCGGCGACCGTGAGCGTGCTGTCCTTCGCGGGCGTCCGCTTCTTCCACCTCGGCGCGCTCGGGGTCGCGGCCGCCGGGCTCGCGGTCGCGCTCCTCTGGGGTCTTCCGGCTGCGGGAATCCAGGTGCTGCGGCCCTACCAGGTCGACCGGCTCGTGGGCTTCCTCGACCCGGATTCCGACCCCAGCGGCAGCACCTACAACATCACCCAGTCGATCACCGCCGTGGGCGCTGGCGGGCTCGACGGGCGTGGCGTCGCTGGCTCCACCCAGACCAACCTGAACTACCTGCCCGAGCATGCGACCGACTTCATCTTCGCCTCGCTCGCCGAGCAGCGCGGATTCCTCGGCGCCTCGATCCTGCTGCTCCTGTACGCACTCGTCGTGTGGCGCGGGATCAAGGTCGTCGCGGTCGCGGATAGTCTGTTCTCGGCCTCGGTCGCCGGCGCGATCGTGGGGGCGTTCCTGTTCCAGGTCGTCCTGAACATCGGCATGACGATCGGGATCGCCCCGATCACCGGCATCCCGCTGCCGTTCATCAGCTACGGCGGCAGCTCGATGATCACGTCGCTCGCCATGATCGGCGTGCTCCAGGCGATTCACGCCCGCGGGCGTCTGGCGGGGAACCGGTGAGCGGGGACAGCGCGGCGCTGCTTCGCGTGGCGGCGAGCCTGCCGCGGCAGCTGCGGGAGGCGCAGGCGACGCGGCCGGGCCCGCTGCTCGTCTCGGGCCCGCCGTCGGTCACCCGCGAGCTCGTCCGGGGGCTCGTCCGGGACGGCCGTCCCGGGCTCGTCCGGGAGCTTCGCGCCGGTGGCGAGCCCGGCACCTTCGCGGGCGCCAGCGCGCTCGTACACGTCGTGCGCGGGTCGCTCACCCCGACCGACGAGGCTCTGCTCTGCGGGGCCGACCGGCGGCGGATCCCGCTCGTGTGCCTGCTGCTCGGGGAGGGCGGGACGCCGGGACTGGTGCTTCCGTACGTCCGGGCGACCGATGTCGTCCGCGCGGGTCAGCTCGACGAGGAGGCGATCGGAGCGGTCGCGAGGGCCGTCGCCGCGCGGGCGGCGGACTCCGCCTGGGCGCTCTCCGCCGACTTGCCCGTGCTCGCCGGTCCCGCGGCGCGGGCGCTCGTGCGGCGGACGGCCATGCGGAGCGCGCTGACCGCGGCGCTCCCGCGCGAGGGCTCCGATCTCCCCGTGCTCGCCAGCAGCCAGCTCGGCCTCGTGGCCAGGCTGGCGGCCACGTCCGCCCTCGAGCCGGCACGGGTTCAGGCGCCGGCCCTCGCGGGGGTCGCGGGCGTCGCCCTCGCGCTCCGCACGATCGTCCGGCGAGCGGGCGCCGGTCCCGGGCTCTCCGGGCAGGCGCTGCGCAGCGGCGCCGCCTTCGCGGGAACGGTCGCAATCGGCGGTGCGATGATCCTCTGGCTCGAGCGGTCGAGCGACCGGGGCCGCTGGTAGGCTTCGGGCAGGAATCCGAGAGCATCCGGCCCGGATCGGGCGAGCGGGATCTCGGTCGAAGATGACGGACGCCACCGCGAAACGCAGCATGACCCACGGGATGTTCCCGCTGCTCCGGACGCGTGGCGCACGAGGAGGACTAGGTGCTGCAATGGTTTCGCCGCAAGGCGCAAACGGACGAGCAGGCGCCCCCGCAGGCAGCCGCTCAGGGAACGAACGAGGAGGGCGGCGCGATCGCCGCGGAGGAGAGACCGGCGGGGACTGAGAAGGCGCCCGCGCCACGCGCCCGCGGCACGCGCGGCGGGCGGAACACGAGGAGTCAGACGGCGGACGGGGCCGCGAAGGCGCCGGCACGCGGTACGAAAGCCGCTGCCAAGGCGCCCGTGTCGAAGGTCGCGGAGAAGCAGGCTGTGGAGAAGAAGCCCGCCCGTGCGCGGCGGCGCACGCCGACGTCCCGGACGTCGTCGCTGCCGAAGGTGCGCAAGGAGATGCTGATCTCCTACGACGTCGGCGAGCAGCGGGTCGCGGTGCTCGAGGACAGCCAGCCGGTCGAGGTCTACCTGGAGCGGCCGGGACGGCGCTCGATCGCCGGCAACGTCTACAAGGGCGCCGTCGTCAACGTGCTACCCGGCATGGAGGCCTCGTTCGTCGAGATCGGCCTCGAGAAGCACGGATTCCTCTACGTCGACGAGATCGTCGTGCCGGAGCTCGAGGGCAAGCGCCACGGCCGTCGCATCCAGGATCTGATCTCCCGCGGGCAGGAAGTGCTCGTGCAGGCGGTCAAGGACCCGATGGGCACGAAGGGCGCGCGCCTGACCACGGAGATCTCCCTGCCCGGCCGCTTCCTCGTCTACACGCCGTTCGGGGACGGGATCGGCGTCTCGCGCCGGCTCGAGGACGAGGAGCGCGAGCGGTTGAAGGGGCTTTGCCGCGGGCTCGAGCTGCCCGAGGGCGGCATCATCGTGCGCACCGCCGCTGAGGGCGCGTCCGAGGAGGAGCTCGCGGGAGATCTCGCGCTCCTGCGCAAGCTGTGGCTGACGATCCAGGGCCGCGCGGAGCGCTCGAAGGCGCCCGCGCTCGTGTACCGGGAGGCGGAGCTGCCGCTGCGGGTCGTCAGGGACGTCTTCCGCAGCGATTTCGAGCGGCTCGCGATCGACCACGAGCGCACGTACCGCCGCATCGTCAGCTACCTCGCGCGGACGTCGCCGGACCTCGCCGAGCGCGTCGAGTGGTACCGCGACCGGGAGCCCCTGATGGAGCGCTCCGGGGTCGACGCGGCAGTCCGCTCGACGCTCAACCGCCGGGTCGACCTTCCTTCGGGTGGCTACCTCATCTTCGACTACGCCGAGGCGTTCACGGTCATCGACGTGAACACCGGCCGGTTCGTCGGCGGGCGCGGCAAGTCGTCCACCGGACGGCTCGAGGACACGATCACGAAGAACAACCTCGAGGCGGCGAAGGAGATCGTCCGCCAGTTGCGGCTCCGGGACATCGGCGGGATCATCGTCATCGACTTCATCGACATGGCGAATCCGAAGAACCGCCAGGATGTCGAGGACGCGCTCAAGCTGGAGCTGGAACGCGACCGCACGAAGACCTACGTCGTCGAGATCTCGCCGCTCGGGCTCGTCGAGATGACACGGCAGAACGTCACCGACGGGCCGCGCGAGATCCTCACCGAGCGCTGCCAGGCCTGCCGGGGCGACGGCATCGTGGTCTCCGACGAGACGTACGCGGTGGACGCGGAGCGGGCGCTGGGGCGTCTCGCCGCCGATGCGACGGGCGAGGCGCTGCTCGTCGAGCTGCCGGCGCGCGTCGGGGGCCTGCTGATCGGCGCCGGCGGCTCTCGCCTCGGCGAGATCGAGAAGGAGACCGGCAAGCTGTTCGCGTTCGAGGCGCGGGACGACGTGCCGCTCGACCACGTGAAGCTGCTGCGCGAGGGCTCGGCCGCCGAGATCGAGGGCGTGTTGCCCGTCGCCGCCGGAGCGGAGCTCGAGCTCGAGCTCGTCGAGCGGCGGCTCCACCATCCCGAGGACGCGATCGGCCGCCTCGACGGCTACGTCGTCGCGGTGACGGGCGCTGCGGCGCAGGTCGGGCGCACCGTGCGCGTGCGGGTCGAGCGCGCTACTCGCACGGTTGCCTACGCGACCCTCACCGGCGCCGCAGCTGCCGTGGAAGCGCCCCTCGAGCTCGGCGCGGTCGCCGAGGACGAGGCGGGCGAGACGGTGGTCGCCAAGAAGGCGCCGCCGCGCCGCCGCAAGCCTGCCGCGTCGAAGGAAACGGCCGGCGGCCCGGACGAGGTCGTCGGAGAGGAGGCTCCGAAGAAGCCCGCGCCGCGCCGGCGCAAGCCCACGGCACCCGAGCCGCCGGAGAAGCAGGCCGAGGAGATCGCGGGGACGGAGGCCACTGCCGGGGACGCGGGGGAGGACGGAGAGGCGCCGAAGAAGCGCACCCGCCGTGGCACCCGGGGCGGGCGCGGGCGGAAGAAGCCGACGCCCGCCGCCGACGGCGCTACGACCGAGGTCGGCGACGGCCCCTCCCCGGATGCGGCGCCCGCGGTCGAGCCGGAGGCGGGGGAAGCGGAGCCGGCGCTGGCGCCGGACGGCGAAGCCGCGCCGAAGAAGCGCACGCGTCGCGGTACCCGGGGCGGGAGGGGGCGCAAGAGGACTCCCGCAGCGGGCGCGGCCGCGAACGGCGATGGGGCGATCGGGGAGGTCGCGGGCGTGGACGGCGGTGCCGACGAGGAGCCCGAGCTGTCCCTGTCCGACGACGCTGCGGTCGGGGAGCCAGCGGACGGCGAGGCCGCCGCGAAGAAGCGCACCCGTCGCGGAACGCGGGGCGGGCGAGGGCGCAAGCGGCCCGAGCCGGCGGGCGATGGGACCGTTGTGGTTGCCGAACCGGTTGCCGAGGGCGTCGAGCACGGCTAGGATGTCCGGTTGAAGCGGGCCCGTGCCCGCTCTTCTCACGCTGGGAGCCATGCAATGAGCTACGCGATCATCACCGTCGGCGGCAAGCAGCATCGCGTTCGCGAGGGCGAGTGGCTGCTCGTCGACCGGCTGCCGATCGAGCCGGGGGAGACGTTCAACCCGGAGGTTCTCCTCGTTGGCGGCGAGGGCGAGGCGCTGCTCGGCTCCGAGGAGCTCGCGGGCGTGCAGGTCACGGTTCGAGTGACCGAGCACCTGCTCGGCAAGAAGGTGATCGTCGGCAAGCACCGCCAGCGCACGGGCTACCGGCGCCGGAACGGTTTCCGGGCCCGGTTGTCGAAGATCGAGATCGAGTCGATCGGAACCGCGAGGCCCGCCCGTCGGACGCGCAAGAAGGCGGAGGAGGTCCCGGCCGAGGCGGCCGCCCCTTCCTCCGGGGAGGAGTAGGACAATGGCGCACAAGAAAGGGCTCGGATCGTCCAGGAACGGCCGCGACTCCGAGTCGAAACGGCTCGGCGTCAAGGTCTTTGCCGGGCAGGAGATCAAGGCCGGCATGATCATCGCTCGCCAGCGCGGCACCCGCTTCCGGCCCGGGACCGGGGTCGGCCTTGGTCGGGACGACACGGTGTTCGCGACCCGCGACGGCGTGGTCACGTTCCGCACGAGCGGCGAGCGGCGCATCGTCTCGGTCGTCTAGGGCCGGGCGCCCGGCCCGAGGCCGCGGAGTCCCGGCGTGTTCCACGACCGCGCGCGTGTCGTTGCCCGGGGGGGCCGCGGAGGCGACGGAGCCCGCAGCTTCCGTCGCGAGAAGTACGTTCCGAGGGGCGGCCCCGACGGCGGCGACGGCGGGCGCGGCGGAGACGTCGTGCTCGTCGCGGATGCCGATCTGCGCGACCTGTCGTTCTTCAGGGGGCGGACGGTGTTCGCAGCGCAGAGGGGTCGGCACGGCGAGGGGTCGAATCGTCGGGGCGCGGACGGCGACGACGTCGTCCTGCGGGTTCCGGTGGGCACCCAGGTGCTCGACGCGGAGGGCGGCCTCGTCGCCGACCTCGCCCATCAGGGCGCACGCGTCGTGCTCGCCGCCGGCGGGCGCGGCGGCGGGGGGAACCGGCGCTTCGCGACCCCGACGCAGCGTGCACCGAGGTTCGCCGAGCCCGGCCTGCCCGGGGACGAGGTCGACGCCGAGTTGCGTCTCAAGCTCGTCGTCGACGCGGCCCTGCTCGGATTCCCGAACGCAGGGAAGTCGTCGCTCTTGCGCCGGATCTCGAACGCGACCCCGAAGGTGGCCGACTACCCGTTCACGACACTCCAGCCGGTGCTCGGCACGGTGGAGGCGCCCGACGGGCGCCAGCTCGTCGTCGCCGACGTGCCCGGGCTGCTCGAGGGCGCGAGCGAGGGTGTCGGCCTCGGCGACGAGTTCCTCGCGCACCTCGAGCGGGCGCGCGTCCTCGTCCACGTCATCGACGCGCACGAGGACGACCCGGTCGGGCGCTTCCGGGCGATCGACCGCGAGCTGGTCGCCTACGGGGCCGGGCTCGCCGAGCGGCCTCAGATCGTGGCGCTGAACAAGGTCGACCTGCTGTCGCAGCCGCCCGCGCTGCGGCTCGACGACGCCCGGATCCTCGCCATCGTGGCCGTGTCCGCCGTCACGGGCGCGGGCATCCCCGGGCTCGCGCGTGCGCTCTTCGAGCTGATCCCGGAGCCGGCGGCCGAGGCGGTCGCGGCAGCGCCCGAGCTCGCCGACTTCCTGGTCTACCGGCCCCGCCCGCCGCGGCGTCGCGCCTTCCGGGTCTTTCGCACCGACCGGGGCTTCCTCGTCACGGGTCGAGATCTCGACGTCGTCAGCGAGGAGGAGATCGAGGAGGCCGTGCGTTCCGCGGGCGCTCGTCCGGGTGACGCGGTCGAGATCGGCGATCGCACGCTGGAGCTCGCGTGACGGGCCTGCTCGGCGGTGCCTTCGACCCGCCCCACAACGGCCATCTCCTGCTCGCGGACGAGGCGGTCCGCCGCTTCCGGCTCGACCGGCTGGTGGTCGTGGTCACCGGCGTCGCGCCGCACAAGGAGGTCGAGACCGACCCGGAGCTTCGCTACCGGCTCGCGGTCGCCGCTTTCGCGGGTCGGCCGAGCGTCGAGGTGTCGCGCCACGAGCTCGATCGGCCCGGCCCGTCGTACACGGTCGACACGGCGCGCTGGGCCGCGGGTCGGTACGGGGATGCGATCTTCCTCGTGGGCGCGGACGAGTTCGCGAGCTTCCTCGCCTGGAAGGACCCGGACGAGGTGCTGCGCCACGTGCGGCTCGGTGTCGCCACGAGGCCAGGCTACCCGGGCGACCTGTTCGACGCCGTGCTGGGACGGCTGGAACGCCCCGACCGGGTCGAGCTGTTCGAGATCCCCGAGCTGCCCGTCTCCTCGAGCGACGTGCGCGAGCGGGTCGCGCGCGGGCTTTCGATCGACGGGCTTGTCCCGCCCGCTGTGGCCGCGCTCGTCGCGGAGCTTGGCCTCTACGGACGGCTTGACCCCCGTCCGCCCGCGTCGCTAGGCTGAGCCGGGAATCCCCGAGGAGACACGAACCGCCCTGACGCCGCTCGAGCTGGCCCGCCGAATCGCCCACCTTGCCGGGGAGAAGCTCGCGCAGGACGTGGTCATCCTCGACATGCGCCCGGCCGTCGCCTACACGGACTTCTTCGTCGTCTGCACCGGCCGCAACCCCCGCCAGGTGGCCGCGATCTACGAGGAGGTGCGGGAGGCCGTGAAGCGCGAGACCGGTGTCGTGCCGCGCTACGTGGCCGGCGAGCGGGAGTCGACCTGGGTCCTTGCCGACTATCTCGACGTGGTCCTGCACGTGTTCACGCCCGAGGCGCGCGCCTACTACCGGCTCGAAGAGCTCTGGGGCGACGTGCCCTCGGTCGAGGTCGCAGCCGGCGCGTAGCTCGTCGTCAACAGAGACAACGTCCGCCGGGCGAACTAGTGTTCGCTCATGAGCGTGACGAGCTGGAAGGGCGCGACGGCCGAGCTGGCGATCGCACTCGCCGCAAGGAAGCACGGGATGGGAGTTGCCTGGCCGCTGGGCGGGGGCGACCGCTACGACCTGATCTTCGACATCGGGACGGGGTTTCTGCGTGTCCAGTGCAAGTCGGCCCTTCGCAGGGGCGACGTCCTCGTCGTTCAGTGCCATTCGGCTCGCAGAGTCCGGGGCGGCCACGCCAAGCGCAGCTACACGGCCGAGGAGATCGATGCCATTGCGGCCTATTCCGCGGAGCTCGATCGCTGTTATCTCCTCCCGATGGCACTCTGCGCGGGGCGCCCCTACGTACAGCTACGTCTCGCGCCCGCGCGCAACCGCCAGAGCGCCGGCATCCACTGGGCGTCCGCGTTCGAGTTCGAGACTCTAGACTGGAGTGGTCTCAAGGGGCCATAGCTCAGCTGGGAGAGCGCCGCGCTGGCAGCGCGGAGGTCGGGGGTTCGAATCCCCCTGGCTCCATACCCGTCCCGACCGTGGGATTGGGGCTTTCGCCGCGGCGGCGGCTGGCTATGATCGGCGGATGGGGCTCCGGGTTGTCGTCCTCGGTGCGGGCTTCGGCGGTCTCGAGCTCGCGACGACGTTGTCGGAGGCGCTCGGCGACGGCGTCGATGTGACGTTGATCGACAGGAGTGACGCGTTCGTGTTCGGGTACTCGAAGCTCGACGTGTTGTTCGGCCGGGCTACGCTCGACGCGGTGCGCCTGCCGTACCGTGAGATCGCGAAGCCGGGGGTGCGCTTCCTGCGGGAGACGATCCGCGCGATCGATCCCGGGGCGCGGCGCGTGATCACCGACGGTGGTGTCCACGAGGCCGACGTGCTGGTGGTGGCGCTCGGAGCCGATTACGATCTCGACGCCACGCCGGGGCTCGCGGAGGGCGGGAACGAGTTCTACTCCGTGGCTGGCGCGGCGCTGCTGCGGGAGTTGCTGCCCGCGTTCTCGCGCGGTCGGGCGGTCGTGGGCGTCTGCGGGGCGCCGTTCAAGTGTCCTCCGGCGCCGAGCGAGGCCGCGTTGCTGCTGCACGACCACCTGGTCGCGCGGGGCGTGCGTGAGGCGTGCGAGATCTCCCTGGTGATGCCGTTCTCGATCCCGGTTCCGCCGTCGCCGGAGACGTCCCGGGCGCTGCTGGGCGCCTTCGCCGAGCGGGGGATCGAGTTCGTTTCGGGCTGCCGGGTCAGCTCGCTCGACGCGGGACGCCGCGTGGCCGTGCTCGAGGACGGCAGCGAGCTGCCCTACGATCTGTTCCTCGGCGTTCCCGTGCACCGCGCCCCCGACGTGGTGATCGCGAGCGGGCTGACCGAGGGCGGCTACGTGCCCGTGAGCCCGCGGACGCTCGAGACGCGGTTCCCGGGCGTGTACGCCGTCGGGGACGTCGCGACGATCGGGGTGCCGAAAGCGGGAGTGTTCGCCGAGGGCGCAGCCCGCGTTGTCGCGGCGTCGGTGATCGCACGCCTGGGGGGCGGCGAGCCGCCCGGGGCCTACGACGGGCTCGGCTCCTGCTACGTCGAGTTCGGCGCCGGTCGCGTCGGCCGCGTCGACGTGGACTTCCTCTCGGGCCCGAAGCCGACCGGCGCGTTCCAGGAGCCCTCCGGCGCCCTCGTCGCCGAGAAGCAGCTCTTCGGCTCGAGCCGCCGGGCCCGCTGGTTCGGCCGCTGATCCTTCGGCCTCGTCGCGGTTCATCCTCAACGACCGCGACCTCCTGGCCGATGCAGGAGGTGTGAGCCGCCTTCGTTCCGGCACCGTCATCGCCGTCGTCGCGACACTGCTCGCGACCGCGGCCGCCGTCGCGGCCGCCGAGAGCTATCGCAGGGACGCCGAGCACCACCACCTGCAGGCGCGCGCGGTGGCGCTGTCCGAGCTCCTCGGCTCCTACGCCCGCGAGATCGAGTCCGCGCTGAGCGCGGCCGGGGCGATCGCCGCCGTCGTCGGCTCCGATCCGTCGCGGTTCGCGGCGGCCGTCGGGCCCCGGCTCGATCGCGGCGTGCTCGGCAACCTCACTCTGCTTCGCGTCGGCTCCGGCGCGGCCGAGCCGCTCGCCCACGCGGGCACGGGGCGTCCGCTGCTCCTGGAATCACTCGAACGGACCGATCTCGAGCGCCTGCGCGCGGTCGCGGGAGGCGAGCGTCCGGCCGTGGTCAAGCTCGCGACCGTGGGCGGGCTGCGCGTGCTCGCGATCGCGGTGGCGGCCGGGGAGGGGACCGTCGTCTATGCGGAGAGCCCGATCTCGATGCTCGCAGCGGCGTTCCCCGCGGCCGGGTCGGAGGGTGTCGACTTCGCGCTCTACCTGGGAGCGCGGGCCGCGCCGGAGACCCTGCTCGTCGCCTCCACGGAGGAGCTGCCGCTTCGCGGGTCGCTCGTGACGCAGCCGACCGAGCTGGCGAGCGCCCCGGCTCTCCTCGTCCTTCGCTCCCGGGAGCCGCTGACCGAGGCCCTGACCTCGTGGCTCCCGTGGCTGGTCGCGCTGGTCGGCGCCGCTCTCGCGGCCGTCGTCGGTGGGATCATCGAGCTGCGCGGCCGCCGGGCGCGTGCCGAGACCGCGCGCCGCCAGCTCCTCGAGCAGAACGAGCGCCTGCACGAGATCGATCGGATGAAGGACGAGCTCGTCGCTGTCGCCTCGCACGAGCTGCGAACTCCGCTGACGTCGATCCTCGGCTACGTGAGCGTGCTCCAGGACGAGGGGGACGAGCTGACCGACGAGCACCGCCGCTTCGTGGACGTGATCGAGCGTAACGCGAGGCGGCTGCTGGGCCTCGTGGCCGACCTCCTGTTCGTGGCGCGGGTCGAGGCGGGAGGGCTCCGGCTCGAGCGGGAGCAGGTCGATTTGCGGACGATCGTGGAGGAGTGCCTGGAGACGCACCGGCCGTATGCCGAGGGCGCCGGGGTGACGGTCGGCCTTTCGGTCTGCCACGGCGCTCCCGTGGTCGACGGCGACCCCGATCGCCTGGCCCAGCTCGTCGAGAACCTGGTGTCGAACGCGATCAAGTTCATGCCCGGCGGCGGGCGAGTCGACGTGCGCCTCGCGAGCGAGGACGGCCGCGCGGTGCTCGAGGTCGAAGACGCGGGGCTGGGCATCCCGGCCGGGGAGCAGCAGCACCTGTTCGAGCGCTTCTTCCGCTCCTCGACGGCTCGCACCGCGGCGATCCAGGGCACGGGCCTCGGCCTCACGATCGCGAAGGCAATCGTCGACGCCCACGGAGGCACCATCTCGTTCGCGAGCGAGGAGGGCGCCGGCACGGTGTTCCGCGTCGGGCTGCCCCTCAGCGTCGTCGCACCCGAGCCCCTCGTCCTTGTCGGCTGAGCCGCCGTCTCCTCCGGGCCGGCCCGCATACTGCCCGGATGCACCCGAGGCTTGCCGCCGCGGCCGCTGTCGCCGCGCTCGCGCTCGCCCTGCCGGCCGGGGCCGGCGCGGTCACCCGCATCCTCGCCGTCGGGGACTTCGGTGTCGGTGGCTCCCGCCAGGAGGCGACGGGCCGGGCGATGCGCGCCTTCGAGGCGTCCCACCCGGCCTCCCTGCTCGTCACCCTCGGCGACAACGACTACACGAAGGGCGCCGCCTTCGAGGAGAACTGGAAGCAGTCGTTCGGCTGGCTTCCGGACGCGGACGTCACCGTCGCCGGCGTGCTCGGAAATCACGACTACGAGCACGGCGACCGGGGCGCCTACGAGCTCGAGACGCTCGGGATGCCGCGGCGCTTCTACACGCGACGGGCCGGGGACGTGCAGCTGTTCCTGCTCGACTCGAACGAGATCACGACCGCGCAGACGCGCTGGCTGCGCCGGGCGCTCCGGGCCTCGACCGCGCGCTGGAAGATCGCGGCCTTCCACCACCCGCCCTGGGCCTGTGGCGGCCACTCCGGCCACGACGAGGTCGAAGAGCGCTGGGTGCCGCTGTTCGAGCGCTACGGCGTCGACCTCGTGCTCTCGGGCCACGACCACAGCTACCAGCGCTTCGCGGCGAAGGGCGGGGTCACCTACGTGATCCACGGCGGCGGCGGCGCGACCCTCTACCCGATCCTCTTCTGCAGTCCCGGCTACCCGCGACTCCTCTACGGCAAGGCGGACTACGGGTTCCTCTCGATCGTCTCGCGTGACGACGGCCTGCGCGTGGCGGCGCTCGACCTCCGCGGTCGCCGCGTCGACCTCGTGACGCTTCGCCCGTAGCCCGCGGGTCGGCCCGCCGCTACGATCCACGGGCCATGGAGCGGTACGACCCGGACGCGATCGAGCGCAAGTGGCAGGAGGCGTGGGCGCGCGAGGGGGCCTTCCTCGTGCCGAATCCCGAGCGCGCGGACCCGGACGACCCGGCTCCCCGGACGTACGTGCTCGAGATGTTGCCCTATCCGTCGGGCGACCTGCACATGGGGCACGTCCTCAACTACACGCTCGGGGACGTGGTCACCCACGTTCGCCGCCGCCGCGGGTTCACGGTGTTGCGGCCGATGGGCTACGACGCGTTCGGGCTGCCCGCGGAGAACGCGGCCATCCGCGAGGGCGGTCATCCGCGGCTGATCACCGAGCGCAACATCGCCTCGATTCGCGCGCAGGCGAAGCGGATGGGCTGGGCGATCGACTGGGGTCGCGAGCTCTCGACGCACGAGCCCGAGTACTACCGCTGGACGCAGTGGCTGTTCCTCGAGCTCTACGAGGCCGGGCTCGCCTACCGGCGGGAGGCGCCGGTCAAGTGGTGCCCGAACGACCAGACGGTGCTCGCGAACGAGCAGGTCGTCGAGGGCCGCTGCGAGCGCTGCGGAGCCGAGGTCGAGGCGAAGAGCCTCGAACAGTGGTTCTTCCGGATCACCGCCTACGCCGACCGGCTGCTCGACGAGATGGAGCAGCTCGAGTCGTGGCCCGAGCGCGTGCTGACGATGCAGCGCAACTGGATCGGGCGCTCGCACGGCTGCGAGGTCGTGTTCGAGGTCGAGGGGCTCGGGACCGGGATCCCGGTCTTCACGACCCGGCCGGACACGCTCTTCGGCGCCACGTTCTTCGTGCTCGCGCCCGAGCACCCGCTGATCCCCGAGCTCGTCCGCGGTAGCACCGAGGCAGCGGCGGTCCTCGATTACGTGCGGCGGACGGCGGCCGAGTCAGCGGTCGAGCGGGCCGACCCGGCGAGGGAGAAGACAGGCGTGTTCACGGGCCGCCACGTCACGAACCCGGTCAACGGGGAGCGGCTGCCGGTCTGGGTGGCCGACTACGTGCTCCCGGAGTACGGGACGGGCGCGATCATGGCCGTCCCCGCGCACGACGAGCGCGACTTCGCGTTCGCAACCCGCTTCGGCCTCGAGATCCGCCAGGTCGTCGAGCCCGCGGACGGCTCCGCGGTCGAGCTGCCGTACGTCGAGAAGGCCGGCTCGGCGCGCTCTGTCGGATCGGGGCGGTTCTCCGGGCTCGCGACACCGGACGCGATCCGCGAGATCGTCGCCTGGCTCGACGCCGAGGGCCGGGGCAAGGCGGCGGTCGGCTACCGGCTGCGCGACTGGCTGCTCTCGCGTCAGCGCTACTGGGGCTGCCCGATCCCGATCGTGCACTGCGACGCCTGCGGGCCGGTGGCCGTGCCGCGCGACGAGCTCCCGGTGCTTCTGCCCGAAGTCGAAGACTACAAGCCGAGGGGGCGCTCCCCGCTCGCGGCCGCCGAGAGCTGGGTCGCCACCGCCTGCCCGCGCTGCGGCGTGCCTGCCCGCCGGGAGACGGACACGATGGACACGTTCGTCGACTCCTCCTGGTACTTCCTGCGCTACGCCGACCCGCGCAACGATCGCGCGCCGGTGGCCCGGGAGGTTGCCGACTACTGGCTGCCCGTGCGGCAGTACATCGGCGGGATCGAGCACGCGATCCTGCACCTCCTGTACGCCCGCTTCTTCACGAAGGTGCTCTGCGACCTCGGGCTGCTCGGCTTCAGCGAGCCGTTCCTCCGGTTGTTCAACCAGGGGATGATCTACCACCTCGGCGCCAAGATGTCCAAGTCGAAGGGCAACGTCGTCGCCCCCGACGCGATCGTCGAGCGTTTCGGGGCCGACGCGCTCCGCCTGTACATCCTCTTCATGGGCCCGGCGGAGGACGACAAGGAGTGGCAGGTCACGGGCATCGAGGGCACCTATCGGTTCCTGAGCCGCCTGTGGCGACTCGCGCTCGAGGTCGCGGCCGCGGGGCCGGCGGGCGAGCCGCCGGACGGGCCGCTCGTGCGCCGGGCGCACGCGACGATCGCGAAGGTCACGGACGACCTCGAGCGCCGGTTCCAGTTCAACACGCCGATCGCGGCGGTGATGGAGCTCGTGAACGACGTCTACCTGGCGAAGGGAGACCCGGCCCAGGCGCCGGCGGTCCGGTTCGCGACCGAGACGGCGGTCAGCCTGATCCAGCCGTACGCGCCGCACGTCGCCGAGGAGCTGTGGGAGCGCCTCGGCCACGAGCGCCTGTGGGAGCAGCCGTGGCCCGACCCCGACCCGGCCCTGCTCGAGCGTGACACGTTCGAGCTCGTCGTCCAGGTCAACGGCAAGGTGCGCGACCGGCTCGAGGTCGAGGTCGGGCTCTCCGATGCCGAGCTGGTCGGGCTGGCGCGGGCGCTTCCGCGCGTCCGGGCGTACCTGGAGGGGAAGGAGCCGCGCCGGGCGGTCGTCGTGCCCGGCAAGCTCGTGAACCTCGTGGTGTCGTAGCCGAGCCTGCGCGGGTCGCGCGCACACACTAGGATCACGGTGTCCGTAGGGCACCAGGCTCCGAAGGAGGTTCGAGGATGCAGTCGATCGTTGTCGGCTACGACGGTTCCGCCGAGTCCAAGCGCGCGCTCGATCGGGCGGCGGCGCTGGCCGGTTCCGGCACGACGGTAACCGTCGTGGCGGCGGTAGCGGTTGCCGGGAGCGGGCCCCGCGGCATGGGCGCGGTGGACGAGACCGAGCGCGCGGCCGCGCGCGAGACTCTCGACGCGGGCCGGGCGCACCTCGAGGGGCTCGGCGTGGGCGTGAAGACGGTCGAGGGGATCGGCGAGCCGGCCGAGGTGATCGGCGAGGCAGCGAAGGAGGCGAACGCCGACCTGATCGTGGTCGGAACCCGCGGCCTCGGCGCCGGCAAGCGGATGTTGCTCGGGTCGGTCTCCACGCGGCTCGCGCACGACTCGCCCTGCGACGTGCTCGTCGTGCGGTGATCCGACCCGCAGCCGCCAGCAGCTAGCCGTGGGCGACCACGTCGACATCGTCGTCGTCGGCGCGGGCCTGTTCGGGACGAGCATCGCCTACCAGCTTGCCCGCCGGGGCGCGGGCACGGTCGCGCTCGTCGAGCGCGGAGCCGTCTGCGGCGGCGACTCGGGCCTCTGCTTCTCGATGGTCCGCCGCCACTACTCGAACGAGGCGACGGCCCGGCTCGCGATCCGGGGCGTCGACGTGATCAAGGACTGGGGGCGGGAGGTCGGCGCCGGCGACTCCGGCTACGTCGCGACCGGCTACCTGCTGACGGTGCCGGAGGAGCGCCTCGCCGCGGTGCGCGAGAACGTGGAGCGGCTGCGCTCGCTCGGCCTCGACACGTCGGTCTTGACCCCGGAGGAGATCCACGAGGTCGAGCCGCTGCTCTCGCTCGACGGGATCGCGGGCGCCGCCTACGAGGCCGATGGGGGCTTCGCCGACACGTTCCGGATCACGCTGACCTGGTTCGCGGAAGCCGTGCGCCTCGGCGTCCGCCCCGAGCTCGGCCGCCGCGTCACCGGCCTCTCGGTCGAGGGCGGCCGGGTGCGCGGCGTCGAGACCGACCGCGGCCCGATCGAGGCGGACCTGGTCGTGAACGCCGCGGGCGGCTGGGGCCCGGAGTTGATGCGTACGATCGGGGTCGAGCTGCCGATCCTGCTGCGCCGCCTCCAGGTCGCCTACGTGCGTCAGCCGCCCGACCGGCCGCAGGCGGGCGCGTTGTTCTCGGACATCGTCTCGAACGTCGTCTTCCGGCCGGACCGGGCCGGGCTCGCCTGCGTGGTCGCGTACCTGCCCGAGGAGAGGGTCGCGACCCGCGACGAGTGCCGCGAGGAGCTCGACGCCTCCTACGAGCCGGCGGTGCGTGACGCGCTGCGGGCGCGCCTGCCCGCGTACGCGGATGCGGCGTGGGCGGGCGGCTTCGCCGGGGCCTACGACTACACGCCCGACTGGAACCCGCTGCTCGGCTGGACGCCCGGGGTGGAGGGCCTGTACCTCGCGCTCGGCTGGTCGGGCCACGGCTTCAAGCTGGCGCCCGCGGTCGGCGAGGTCGTCGCCGACGAGGTGCTGGGGCGAACGCCGGCGATCGACGTCGGCAGCCTGCGCCCCGACCGGTTCGACCGCGGCGAGGCGCTCGGCCTCGCCTACGGCGCCGGCGCCCGCGCGTAGACCGCGGCGGCCCCTTCCGGCACGGGCCGGTGACGCTTCCGGCACGGCGCGTGCGTCTCCGGGCACGCATGCGGCGCGATCATCGGCTCCATGCGGATGCCGACGATCCCTCGCGGTCGCGCGCTCGCCTACCTGGCACTGGTCGCGGGTCTGCTCGCCCTCGGCGGGCGGCTCTTCCTCGGCGGCGGCAACGCGGCGCTCGAGGCCGCGCCGGTCGCGACGCTCGCCGGCGCTGCGGCCGCCTCGAACGCGGCCGAGACAGCCGAGCCGGAGGTCGTCGTCGTCCACGTCGCCGGTGCCGTGCGGCGGCCGGGGCTCTACCGGCTGCCGGAGGGGAGCCGGGTCGCCGACGCGGTCCGGGAGGCGGGCGGCGCGTCGCGTCGGGCCGCGATCGGGCTCGTGAACCTGGCGGCGCCGCTCGTGGACGGCCAGCAGGTGCTCGTGCCGGCGCGCGGGGGCAGCGGAGCCTCCGCGGGTGGAGTTGCGGGTGCCCCCGGCGGCCCCTCGGGCCCGCTGAGCCTGAGCACGGCGACGCTGGAGCAACTCGACACGCTGCCCGGCGTCGGACCGGTGACGTCGCAGCGGATCCTCGACTACCGTGAACGCCACGGCCCGTTCGCCTCGGTCGACGAGCTGGACGCGGTTCCGGGGATCGGCCCGGCACGCCTCGAGCAGCTGCGGGAGCTCGTCGTGCCGTGATCCGTGCCGCGCAGCCGCCCGCCGCCCACCTCCTCGCCACCGGGCTGTGCGTGGGGCTCGCCGCATCGCTCGGCGTGCGCGCCGCCTCGCCGGGCGTCGCGGTCGCCGCCGCCTCCCTCGCGGTGCTGTCGGTGGCGCTGCCGCGCGGCCGCGCGGTCGCGCTCGTGCTCGCCCTCGCCACCGCGGGCGTCTGGTGGGGGAGCGTCCGGCTCGCCGAGCTCGACCGCAGCGTGCTCTCGAACGCGGTCGGGGAGGCCGCGCTCGCCCGGGTCGAGATCACCGGTCCCGTCCGGCCGAGCAGGCACACGATCCGCATCCCGGTGCGGGTCGTCGCCTTCGACGGGCGGAGGACGGGCGAGCCAGCCCAGCTCGAGCTGCCGGCGGATGCGCCCGCGCCGGACCAGGGGGCGATTCTCGAGCTGGTCGTGCAGGTCCGGCTCCCTCGTGGGCCCGCCGAGCCCGGCAGCTTCGACGAGGCTGCGTACCTGCGCCGCCGCGGCATGCACGTCGTCCTGCACGGCGCTCGCTTCCGCATCGTCGGGCACCGGGGCGGGCTCGCGGGGGCAGCGGACGCGCTGCGCGCGCGGCTCGCCAGCTCGGTCGCCCCCGGCCTCGAAGGCGAGCGTCGCGCTCTCGTCGAGGGGATCGTGCTCGGCCGGGATGAGGGGCTCGATGACGCTCTGCGCGATCGCTTCCGCGCGTCGGGTCTGTACCACGTTCTCGCCGTGTCGGGACAGAACGTCGCCTACGTCGTCGCGGGCGTTCTCCTCGCGGCCTGGCTCCTGGGCGTGCCTCGTGCGGCTGCGCAGATCGCCGCGCTCGCCGCGGTCGCCGGCTACGTCGTCGCGGTCGGCTGGCAGCCGTCGGTCGTGCGGGCCGGGGTCGCGGGTGCGCTTGCCTCGCTCGCCTGGCTCGCATCCCGGCCGCGGGACCGCTGGTACTTCCTGCTCGTCGGTGCGGCCGTGCTGCTCGCGTGGAGCCCATACAGCCTGCTCGATCCCGGCTTCCAGCTCTCCTTCGCGGCCGTCGCCGCGATCTTCCTGCTCGTGCCGCGACTGGAGCGCCGCCTCGAGGGCTACCCCGTGCCGCGCGTGCTCGCAGCCGCGGTCGCGGTCTCCGGCGCCTGCGGTCTCGTCACCGCCCCCATCCTCTGGCTCCAGTTCGGCACCGTGCCCGTCTGGTCGGTGCTCGCCAACGTGCTGGCGCTGCCGGTCGTCGCCCCGATACTCGGGCTGGGGCTCCTCTCGGCCGCGGCGAGCCCGGCGCTGCCGGACCTGGCGTTCGCGCTCGGGTGGCTGAACGGCTGGCTGGCCGCCTACCTCGCGGGGTGCGCCCGGCTCGTGGGCGGGCTGCCCCTTGCCCAGCTTCGCTCCGGCGCCGCTCTCCTCGGCATCGCCCTTGGCGTGCTCGTGCTCGTCGGTGTCGCGCGCGCTCCGGCCCGGGTGCGGCGCCCGACGCTCGCCCTCGCGCTGGCCGCGGCCCTCGGGCTCGCCGCCTGGAGGATCGATCTGCCCCGGGCGCCGCTGCCGCCGCCGGAGGGGCTGCGGGTGTCCTTTCTCGACGTCGGCCAGGGCGACGCGATCCTGCTCCAGGTTCCCGAGGGCGCCGTCCTCGTCGACCAGGGCCCACCGGAGGCGAACGTCGCCGAGCGCCTGCGCGCGTTCGGAGTCAGGAGCCTGTCGGCGCTGGTTCTCACCCATCCCCAGCGCGACCACGTCGGCGGGGCGGTCGACGTCCTGCGCTCATTTCCGGTGGCCGGGGTGCTCGACCCGGGCTTGCCGGTGGAGAGCCCGGACGGGGCCGCTACGCTCGCGGCCGCACGCTCGCGCGGCGTCCCGGTGGTCGTCGCGCGTGCCGGGCAGCGGCTCGCGCTCGGCCGGCTGCGGCTCACCGTCCTCTGGCCCGACGGGCCCGGAGCTCCCGGTGAGGACCCGAACGGCCGGGCCATCGTCCTGCTCGCCTCGTTCGGGGACACGGACGTCCTGCTCACCGCCGATGCGGAGTCGGACGTCACCGCCCGGCTCGAGCTCCCGCGCCTCGAGGTACTCAAGATCGCCCACCACGGCTCGGCGGACGAGGGGCTGGCGCGACTCCTCGAGCGGACGCGCCCGCTCGCCGCGGTCGTCTCCGTGGGCGAGCGCAACGACTACGGCCACCCGACACGCTCGACGCTCGCAGCGCTCGGAGCCAGCCGCGGCACCCGGACGTTCCGGACCGATCGCGACGGCACCGTGGTGGTCGAGAGCGACGGGACGGTGCTCACGGTGCGGACCTGGCGCTGACGTATCCTGGCCACGTGGCGGAGGAGCTGAAGCCGGCCTACCTGATCACCGGCACAGACCTGCCGAAGGTCTCGCTCGCCTTGCGCCGCCTGCGGCGGCGGTTCGAGGAGGGGTCGGTCGACGAGCTCGACGCCGCCGCCGCGTCCGGGGAGGACGCTGTCGCGGCCGCGAACGCGCTGGGCCTCTTCGGCGGCGGCGAGCGGCTCGTGCTCGTGGAGGGGATCGAGCGCTGGAAGAAGGCCGACGCCGAGGCGGTCGTCGCCTACCTCGCGACCCCGGCACCCGGGGCGGTGCTGGCGCTCGGCGGCGACGCCTCCAAGCATTCCGCGCTCGCCGAGGCCTGCGCGCGCGCCGGCGACGTGCTGCGCTATGACATCCCGGTCCGCAGGACGCGGAACCGCGAGACGCCGGATCACGTCGCCTGGGTGAGGACACAGCTCGAACGGGCCGGCGTACGCGCCGACCAGGACGCCATCGCGCGGCTCGTCGAGCTGGTCGGCCCGGACACGTTCGCGCTCGAGACCGAGGTCGACAAGCTCGCCACCTGGTCGGACGGCGATCCCGTCGCCGTCCGGGACGTCGAAGCGCTGACCGCGCCCACCGCCGAGACCTCGGACTACGCCGTTGCCGACGCCTGGGGCTCACGCGCTCCGGCGGAGCTCCTGGGAGCGTGCGAGGCCGCGCTCGGCCGGGGCTCGGAGCCGACCCGGATCATCGCCCGCCTCGCCTCCCACGTCGCCCGGGTACGCGCCGTGCAGCGCCTCCGCGACGAGGGCGTCCCCGTCGGCGAGATGGCCGGGCGCCTCGGCTGGCGCTTCCCGCCCCGCCGGGAGCTCGGCCAGGCGGGCAACTACGCCCGCGAGGAGCTCGACGCGGCTGTCGTGCGGCTCGCCGCGCTCGACGTGGCGCTCAAGGGCGGCAGCAGGCTCGACCCCGAGCTCGAGCTGGAGCGGGCGCTCGTCGAGCTGACGCGGCACTCCTGACGCGGCCCGGGCCGCGTCTCGGCTCTAGCTCGCGTCGCGGGAGGAAACGAGCCGCGCGGCCTGCGCCTTCTTGCGCGCCGCCCGGTTCGGGTGGATCGCCCGGCGGGCCGCCGCCTTGTCGAGCGTGCGAACGAGCGCGCGATGCTCCGCAGCGATCTGCTCCTGGTCGCCGTCGGCGACGGCGTTCGCGAGCCGCCGGTAGAGCGTCTTCGCCGAGGAGCGCCAGCGCAGGTTCTCGAGCCGCTGCCTGGCGGCGGTCCTGACGCGACGCTCCTGTTGCTTGATGTTGGGCATAGCAGCAAAGCGCCCCGCTCGATCCGGGGCACCGGGATGCTAGCAGGAACCGCCCTGCCCGGCCCGGCTCCTATACTCGCTGGGCCGTGGCGGGGCCCGAACCGGTCGAGGAGCCCGCCGGGGAGGAGACGGCCTCGGCCCACCGCCGACGCCTCGCGCGCTCGACGGCCGTGTTCGCGCTCGCCACCGGCGGCTCCCGCGTGCTCGGGCTCGTGCGCGAGATCGTCGTGCGACGCTATTTCGGCGTCGAGGGCTCGATCAACGCGTTCACCGTCGCGTTCCAGGTGCCGAACCTGATCCGCGCGCTCGTTGCCGACGCCGCGCTCTCCTCCGCGTTCGTGCCCGTGTTCAGCGAGCTGCTCGAGAAGGGGCAGCGGGCCCGCGCCTGGCGTGTCGCCTCGAGCGTCTTCTTCCTGCTCCTGCTCGCGCTGACCGCGCTGAGCGCGCTGTTCGTGCTGCTCGCCCCCTGGGTGATGCGACCGTTCGGCTACGAGGGCGACCAGCAAGAGCTCGTGGTCGGGCTCTCGCGCGTGCTCTTCCCGATCGTCGCGCTGCTCGGCGCCTCCGGCGTGATCGTCGGGATCCTGAACAGCTACGAGCGCTTCACCGTGCCGGCGCTGACGCCGATCTTCTGGAACCTCGCGATCATCGCCGCCCTCGTCGTCGGCGTCCCCCAGGCCGACAGCGACACCTCGAAGCTGTACGTGTACGCGGGCGGCGTGCTCGCCGGCACCGTGATCCAGGTGCTCTTGCCGGTGCCGTGGCTCGCCCGCCTCGACGGCAGTCTCCGCGTCGCGCTCGACTGGCGCGACCCGGCCGTGCGGCGCGTGTTCGCGCTGATGCTCCCGGTCGCGCTCGGGCTCGGGCTGATCAACTTCAACCTCGTCGTCGACACGTTCTTCGCCGCCCGCTTCCTCGACCCGCAGCTCGCGCCGAGCGCGATCGACGCGGCCTTCCGCATCTACATGCTGCCGCAGGGGATCTTCTCCGTCGCGATCGCGACCGTGCTCTTCCCGTCCCTCTCGCGCCTCGCCGCCAGGGGCGACAGCGACGGCTTCCTCGAGACCGTGTCGCTCGGCGTCCGCCAGATCGGCTTCATGCTCGTCCCGGCGAGCGCGATCGGGGCGGCGCTCTCGATCCCGATCGTGCGCGTCCTCTACGAGCGCGGCGCCTTCGGGGCGGAGGAGACCACGGTCGTCGGCCACGCCCTGGCCGCGTTCCTGATCGGGCTCACGTTCAACGGGATGATGCTGATGCTGAACCGGGCGTTCTTCAGCCTCCAGGCGCCATGGGTGCCGACGTGGGTCGCGCTCGGGAACCTGTTCGTGAACGCCGGACTCGACTTCGCCTTCTACCGGCTCGGGATCTGGGGGCTGCCGCTCGCGACCGCGGTCGTGAACATCGTCGCCTCCGTTGCCCTGTTCGCGATCCTGCGCCGGCGCCTCGGCCGGCTCGACTCGCGCGCCATCGGTGGCGCCTACGCGCGGATCGTGCCCGTCGCGGCGGCCGCCGCCGCCGTCGCCTGGGGCGTCTACGCCGGGCTCGACGGGCCGCTCGGGCGGGCGCTCTGGCCCCAGGTCGCCGCCGTCGGCATCGCCGTGGGCGCCGGCGCGCTCGCGTACCTGGTTCTGGCTCGTTTGCTGGGGATTCGCGAGCTCGGCGCATTGCTATCGTTGGTCGGCCGCTCCGGAAGGCGATCGGACGGCCGCCCCGCATGAGCCTCGATCGTATCCGCAACTTCTCGATCATCGCGCACATCGACCACGGCAAGTCGACGCTCGCCGACCGCATCCTCGAGGTCACCGGCACCCTGACGAGCCGGGAGATGCGCGAGCAGGTGCTCGACACGATGGAGCTCGAGCGGGAGCGCGGGATCACGATCAAGGCGCAAGCCGTCCGGGTCTTCTGGCGCGGCTGCCAGCTCAACCTGATCGACACGCCCGGCCACGTCGACTTCACCTACGAGGTCTCGCGGGCGCTCCAGGCCTGCGAGGGCGCCGTCCTGCTCGTCGACGCGGCCCAGGGGATCCAGGCGCAGACGCTCGCGAACGCCTACCTCGCGATCGAGAACAACCTCGAGATCGTCCCGGTCGTGAACAAGATCGACCTGCCCCAGGCCGATCCGGAGGGCGTCGCCGCCGAGCTCGCGGCGCTCGTCGGCGTCGACCCCGCCGACGTGCTCGCGATCTCCGCGAAGACCGGCGACGGCGTCGCAGCCGTGCTCGACGCGATCGTCGAGCGGGTGCCCCCGCCCGCGGGCGATCCGGCCGCGCCGGCGCGCGCGCTCGTCTTCGACTCGACCTACGACCAGTACCGGGGCGTGATCGCGTTCGTGCGCGCCGTCGACGGGTCGTTCCGCCCCGGCGAGCGGCTGCGGACGATGGCGACGCAGACGGCGTTCGAGGCGGAGGAGCTCGGCGTGTTCTCGCCGGAGCGCACGCCGACCCGCGGGCTGGCCGCCGGCGAGGTCGGCTACGTCGTCACCGGGCTCAAGGACGTCGCGCGCCTCCGTGTCGGCGACACGGTCACGAGCGAGGCCCGGCCGGCTGCCGAGCCGGTCCCGGGGTACCGCGACGTCAAGCCGATGGTCTTCGCCGGCCTCTTCCCGAGCGACTCGGACGCCTACCCGGACCTCCGCGACGCGCTCGCGAAGCTCAGGCTGAACGACGCCTCGCTCGTCTACGAGCCCGAGACGTCGCAGGCGCTCGGTTTCGGCTTCCGCTGCGGCTTCCTCGGCCTGCTGCACCTCGACATCGTGCGCGAGCGCCTCGAGCGCGAGTTCGACCTCGACCTGATCGTGACCGCGCCGACCGTCGCCTACCGCGTGCTCACGCTGGGCGGGGACGAGCTCGAGGTGCACAACCCGTCCGAGATGCCGCCCGACCGGCTCGAGGCGCAGGAGCCCTACATTCGCGCCTCGATCATCGCGCCCAAGGAGTACGTCGGCACCGTCATGGAGCTGAACCAGGACCGGCGTGGCGAGTTCCACCACATGGAGTACCTGACCGAGGAGCGCGTCCTGCTCGTCTACGACGTGCCGCTCGCGGAGGTCGTGTTCGACTACTACGATCAGCTCAAGGGCCGCACGCGGGGCTACGCGACGTTCGACTACGACGTGATCGGATTTCGGCCCGGCGAGCTCGTGCGGCTCGACATCCTGCTCGCCGGCGAGCCCGTGGACGCGCTCAGCCTGATCGTGCACCGCGAGCGCGCCTACGCGCGCGGCAAGACGCTCGTCGAGCGGCTGCGCGCGGAGATCCCGCGCCAGATGTTCGACGTCCCCGTCCAGGCCGCGATCGGCGCGCGCGTGATCGCCCGCGAGACGATCAAGGCCCGCCGCAAGGACGTGCTGTCCAAGTGCTACGGCGGCGACGTGAGCCGCAAGCGCAAGCTGCTCGAGAAGCAGAAGGAGGGCAAGAAGCGGATGCGGCAGCTCGGCTCCGTCGAGGTGCCGCAGGAGGCGTTCCTCGCGGTCCTGAACCTCGACGAGGACCGACGGCCGTGACCGCGGTCTCCCACCTGTACGTCCACGTCCCGTTCTGCGCCCGGCGCTGCGGCTACTGCGACTTCGTCACGCTCGTCGATCGCCGCGGCCAGCACGAGGCCTACGTGGACGCGCTGCTCGCGGAGCTCGAGCTCGAGCGGGGCTCGCTCGCCGCGGAGCTCGAGACCGTCTACCTGGGCGGGGGGACGCCGACGTTCGCGAAGCCCCGGGCGCTCGAGCGGCTGCTCCGGTCGCTGCCCCCGGCCGCGGAGGTCACCGTCGAGGCGAACCCGGAGACGGTCACGCCGGCACTCGTCGACCTGCTGCGGCGCGCGGGCGTCTCGCGCGTGTCGCTCGGGGCGCAGAGCTTCGAGCCGCGCCTGCTCGCCGCGCTCGAGCGCCGCGCGGGCCCGGAGGACGTGCGGCGCGCCGTCCGCCTCCTGCGCGAAGGAGGCCTCGACAACGTGTCGATCGACCTCATCTACGGGATCCCGGGGCAGAGCGCTGCCGACCTCGAAGGCGACCTGCAGGCCGCGCTCGCCCTCGGTCCCGAGCACATCTCCTGCTACGAGCTCGAGGCCAAGCCGGGGACGCGCTTCACGCACGCCCACGGTGTCGAGCTCGCCCGGCAGGCGGAGGCGATGGAGGGCTACTTCGAGCTGGTCGTCGCCACGCTGACCGCGGCGGGCTACCGCTGGTACGAGACGTCGAGCTTCTGCCGGGAGGGGAGGCGCTCGCGTCACAACCTCGCGACCTGGCTCGGCCGTGACTACCTGGGTCTCGGCATCGGGGCGGTCTCGACGGTCGCCGGCCGGCGCTGGCGCAACCGCCCCGGCTTGGCCGCCTACCTGCGGGCGCTCGACGCCGGCCGGCTTCCCCCGCGCGAGCTCGAGCCGCTCGGCCCGGCGACCCGCCGGGGCGAGCGGCTGATGGTCGGTCTGCGCCTCGACGAGCCGCTCCCGCTCGCCGAGGTCGAGGGCGCCTACGACCCGCGCGGGCTCGTGCGGCTCGAGCGTCTCGGCCTGCTCGAGCGCCTCGGCGACGGGGTGCGCCTCACCTCCCGCGGCCGCTTCCTCGGCGGCGGCGCGACCGTCGAGCTGCTCGCGGAAATGCCTGCAAATGAGCTTGTTGAGTCGGGGTGATCGGCTAGGATCAACGGTATGGGCCCGGAGACGCAGGAGCTGACCGAGCGGCAGCGAGTGATCCTCGAGTACGTCGTCGAGGACTACGTCGCCGCTGGACAGCCGGTGGGGTCGAAGGCGCTCGCGACCCGCCGCGACATGGAGATCTCCGCCTCCACCGTGCGCTACGAGCTCGCGGAACTCGAGGAGCGGGGGCTCCTCAGCCACCCGCACACGTCGGCCGGGCGGGTGCCCACCGACCTCGGCTACCGCGTGTACGTGGACCGGCTGCTGGGAACGCCCGAGCCGAGGCCGACCGAGCTGACGCTCGACCTGTCCGCCGCCAGCCGCGAGGTCGACGTGGCGCTCCAGGCGACGACCGACGCCCTCGCCCACGTCACGCACCTGCTCGCGCTCGTGACGGCGCCGCCGCTGGAGGCGACGATCGTGCGGCACGCGGAGGTGCTCATGCTCCAGCCACAGGTCGTCGTCTGCGTGGTGATCACGTCGACCGGCGAGGTGTCGAAGCGGGTCGCCACCTTCGACGAGCCCGTCGACGCGGGGCTGGCCGAGTGGGCCCGGGAGTACCTGAACGAGCAGGTCGCGGGCCTCACGCTCGGCGCCCGCCTGCTGCGGCATCGCTTCGGCGACCCCGGTCTCTCCCCGCGCGAGCGGGAGTTCCTGGCGGCGCTCGAGCCCGCCTTCACGGAGCTCGTCGAGCGGGGGGAGCGCGAGGTGTACGTGGGCGGCGCCGCCGGCGTGATGGACGAGTTCCCCGCCGACGACATCGGCGCGTTCCGCAGCCTGCTCGAGGCGCTCGAGCGCCGTGCCGCCCTGCTCGAGCTGACACGGGCGAAGCTCGCGACCCGCAGGCCCTTCGTTCGCGTCGGGTCGGAGCTCGACGACCCGGCGTTCGTCCGCGTCTCCCTGGTCGGGGCGCCGTACGGGCTCAGCCGCCGCAACCTCGGCACCGTCAGCCTGATCGGCCCCACGCGCATGGACTACGGCAAGGCGATCGGCGCTGTCCGGGCGGCGGCGCTCGAGCTGTCCCGGTTCGTCGAGGGCCTGTACGACGAGTGACCGGCGGTCCTGGGGCGGCGGTACCCTAGACCGCGATGGCGACGACGAAGCGCGACTACTACGAGATCCTCGGCGTTCCGCGCGACGCTGACGAGCGGGCGATCAAGAAGTCCTTCCGGACGCTCGCGCGGGAGCTCCACCCGGACGTGTCCGACGCGGCCGACGCGGAGGAGCGGTTCCGCGAGCTGGCGGAGGCGTACGAGGTGCTCTCCAAGCCGGAGGCACGCGAGCTGTACGACCGCTACGGGCACGAGGGGCTGCGAACGGGCGGCTTCCGGCCGGGTTCCTTCGACTTCGCGAACCTTTCCGACCTCTTCTCGGCGTTCTTCGGGGACGAGCTGCTCGGTGGCGGGCAGGCGCGGCGGCGGGGGCGGCAGCGCGGCGGCGACGTCGCCGCCGAGGTCGAGATCGACCTCGTCGACGTCGCCCGCGGAGTCACGCGCGAGGTGCCGCTGACCGTGGCCGTGGCATGCGCTGCGTGTGACGGGAGCGGTGCGGCGACCGGGTCTACGCCCGAGACTTGCCCCGGCTGCTCCGGCGCCGGTCGTGTTCAGCAGGTCGCGAGCACCGTGTTCGGGCAGATCGTGCGAGCCCAGGTGTGCCCCCGCTGCCGCGGCGTCGGAACGATCATCGCCGAGCCCTGCCCCGCCTGCGACGGCGATGGACGTGTTCCCGAGCAGCGCGCGCGCGAGGTGCGGATCCCGGCGGGTATCCACGACGGCCAGCGCATCCGCCTGTCCGGCGAGGGCCACGTGGGCGACCGGGGGAGCCGTCCCGGGGACGCCTACGTCGTCGTGCGCGTCCGCCCCGACGAGCGGCTCGCCCGCGACGGCGACGACATCGTGTCGGGGGTGCAGCTGACGATCACCCAGGCGGCGCTCGGGTGCCGCGTCACGGTGCCGACGATCGACGGCGAGCTGGAGCTCGAGTTCAAGCCGGGGACGCAGCCGGGCGAGGTGCGGGTGCTTCGTGGCAAGGGGCTGCCGGCCCTTCAGGGCTTCGGGCGCGGCAACCACCGCCTCCTCGTCGTCGTAGCGGTTCCCCACCGGCTCACCGACGAGCAGAGGCGCCTGCTCGAGGAGTTCGAGCGCCTCTCCGGCGAGCGCACGTACGCGCTCGACGAGGGGTTCTTCGAGCGCGTCAGGGCCGCGTTCCACTGAGCGGGGAGGGGCGGCACCCGCAACCGCTGCGCCGCGTGGCGGTGCTCGTCGCCGCCGAGCGCGCCGAGGAGGCCCGCGCGCTCCTCCTCGCGCTCTGTCCCGGCGGCTTCGAGGAGCTCGAGCGCCCGGGCACGGTGGAGCTCTCCGCCTACGTCGACGCTGCCGGCGAAGAGCGGCTCCTGAGGGCGTTCCCCCGGGCCGAGGGCCGCGACGTCCCGGACGGCTGGGAGGGCGCGTGGCGGGCGTTCCACCGGCCGGTCCGGGTCGGGCCGCTCTGGGTCGGGCCACCCTGGGAGGAGCCGGAGCCGGGTGCCGTGGCGGTCGTGATCGACCCCGGCCAGGCGTTCGGAACCGGGGCGCACGCGACCACCCGCCTCTGCCTCGAGCTCCTGGTCGGGCAGCCGCGTGGCAGCCTCCTCGACCTCGGCTGCGGCTCTGGCGTGCTCGCGATCGCGGCGGCGAGGCTCGGATTTGGCCCTGTGGTCGCGCTCGACGATGACCCCGCGGCCGTCGAGGCTACCCGCGCGAACGCGCTCGTGAACCGCGCCGACATCGACGTCCGGCTCGCCGACTGCCTGCGCGAGCCGCTGCCGGAGACCGCGCTCGCGATCGCCAACATCGGCGCCGCCGCGGTTGCCCCGCTCGCCGGCCGCGTACCCGCTCCGCGCCTGATCGCGTCTGGCTACCTCGCGGCCGACCGCATCGAGACACCGGGCCGCCGCAGCGTCGAGCGGCGCGAGCTCGACGTGTGGGCCGCGGACGTGCTCGAGCGGCCGGCTAGCCGACGACGGCCGTGAAGGTCTCCATGTGCTCGAGCTCCTCGCTCTTGCAGCCGCAGCGCTGCGATCAGTCCCGTCACCGTGCTATGACCTCCCGTGGCGGGCGCCCTTATAGCATGGTGGCGTGGCGACGTTCAGTGCCCGCTTCCTCGGCTGCAAGGTCTCCCACACCGACGTGCAGGAGGTACGCGAACGCCTGCTCGCGGACGGCCACGTCGAGTCCGAGCTTGCGGAGGTGGCGGTGATCGGAACGTGTTGCGTCACGCGGGAGGCTGTCCGCAAGTCGCGCAAGGCTGCGCGGCGGGCCGCCGGCAGCGCGCAGCGCGTCTACCTGACGGGCTGTGCGGCAAGCCTCCCGGGCTCCTTCGACGACCTCCCGGCGAACGTCGAGGTGGTCGGGCTCCCGAGCGAGCGTACGCCCGGGTTCGTCGCGGAGCGGGTCGGCACGTTCGGCTGCGCGACGCCGGACACGGGTCTCGAGCGGGTCCGCGCGTTCGTGAAGGTGCAGGACGGGTGCGGCTTCGGCTGCTCGTTCTGCGTGATCCCGCAGGTGCGCGGCGCGCCACGGAGCCGCCCCGCCGCCAGGGTGCTCGCCGAGATCCGCCGCCGGGTCGAGCAGGGCCACCGAGAGGTGGTCCTGACCGGCATCAACCTCGGCTGCTACCGCGACCGGGAGGTCACCGTCGATCTCGCCGGTCTCGTGCGCGCGGCCGGGGCGACGCCGGGGCTCGCGCGGCTGCGGCTCTCGTCCGTCGAGGTCAACCACGTCACGCCGGCGCTCGTGGCCGCGCTGCGGGAGACGGGGACGGCTTCGCCGCACCTGCACGTGCCGCTCCAGGCCGGGGACGACGGGATCCTGCAGGCCATGGGCCGGCGCTACACCGCGGCCACGTTCCTGCGGCGTCTCGAGCACGCCGAGGGCTTCAACCTCACCACCGACGTGATCGTCGGCTTTCCCGGCGAGGACGACGCGGCGTTCGAGCGGACGCTCGCGGTCGTCGAGCGCGCCGGGATCACGAGGGCGCACGTGTTTCCGTACTCGCCCAGGCCGGGCACGCCGACGGAGGGCCTCGACCCGGTCAGCGCCACCTCGAAGCGAGAGCGCGGCTCGCGGTTGCGCGCCGCCGTCCGGGAGACCCGTCTGCGCGCCTGGGCGCGCAAGCTCGGTAGCGACGACACCGTCCTCGTCGACCGCCCGGGCCGCGGCTACGGCGACGACTACTCGCCCTGGCTCGTCGAGGGCCGGGTCGGCGAGCTCGTGCCCGTTCGCGGCCGCGCGGTCACGGAGGAGGGGATCCTCGCTGCCTGACGCCGGCTGCGTGTTCTGCCGGATCGCGCGCGGCGAGCTTCCCGCCGACGTCGTCCACCGCGCCGACGGGCTACTGGCGATCCGCGACATCGCGCCGAAGGCCCCCGTCCACCTGCTCTGCTTTCCCGAGCGCCATCTCGCGACGTTCCGCGAGATCTCCGCGCTGGAGCAGGCCGAGGCGAAGCTGCTGCTCGACTTCGTGGCCGAGACCGCCGAGCTGGCGGGCCTCGACGACTACCGCGTGATCGTGAACGTCGGCCCCGGGGCGGGGCAGACCGTCTTCCACCTCCACTGGCATGTGCTCGGAGGACGTACGCTTCCGTTTCCATGATCGAGCGGATCGAGACCGAGCTCAAGGACGCCATGCGCCGGCGCGACGCGGTGCGCCGCTCGACGCTACGCCTGACGCTCGCCGCGCTGCGGGCGGCCGAGAAGGAGCTCGACCGGCCGCTGAAGGTCGAGGAGGAGCTCCAGGTGCTCCAGCGGGAGCGCAAGCGCCGGCTCGAATCGGTGCGTGTGTTTCGCGAGGCAGGTCGTGAGCAGCAGGCCGGCAGCGAGGAGGAGGAGCTGCGCGTGCTCGAGGAGCTCTTGCCCGAGCCTCTGTCCGAGGCGGAGCTCGAGCGGATCGTGGAGAACGCGATCGCGGAGACGGGAGCGACGTCGCTGCGCGACCTCGGCCGCGTGATGGCGGACGTGATGCCCCAGGTCGCCGGCCGCGCCGACGGCTCGGGCGTCAGCCAGCTCGTGCGCGAGCTGCTTGCGTAGCGTGGCCGCCGGGCGCCGGGCGGCCTTCTAGACTTGGAGACGTTGCAGGACGTCCTGTCCGTACCGAACGAGGTCGCGGCGGAGCTCGCCTCGATCGACGACGGCATCCTGGAGGCACTGCGCGACCGGTTCGGCTGCTCGATCCTGCTGCGCGGCAACCGCGTCACCCTCGAGGGGCGCGAGCTCGACGTGGCGGCCGCGCGCACCGTGCTCGACGAGCTGGTCGAGCTTGTCGAGGCCGGCCACGAGATCGGCCCGGGCACCGTGGACGCGGTGCTCGGGGCGCTGGAGGAGTCGGCGGACGTGCGTGACGTGTTCGAGGACGTGATCTGGCGCCACCGGGGCAAGAAGATCACGCCGAAGACCGTCAACCAGAAGCGCTACGTCGACGCGATCCGCAGCCGCACGATCACCTTCGGGATCGGGCCGGCCGGCACGGGGAAGACCTACCTCGCGATGGCGCTCGCCGTCGCCGCGCTCGCCGAGCGCGAGGTGGGCCGGATCATCCTCACCCGTCCCGCGGTCGAGGCGGGCGAACGGCTCGGCTTCCTTCCGGGCGACATGCTCGCGAAGGTCGATCCGTATCTGCGCCCGCTGTTCGACGCCCTCTACGACATGCTCGACGCGGACCGGCTCGCCTCTCACATGGAGAAGGGGGCGATCGAGGTCGCCCCGCTCGCGTTCATGCGTGGCCGCACCCTGAACGACTCGTTCGTGATCCTCGACGAGGCGCAGAACACGAGCCCCGAGCAGATGCAGATGTTCCTGACACGCCTCGGCTTCGGCTCGCGTGTCGTCGTCACGGGCGACGTCACCCAGGTCGACCTCCCGCGCGACCAGGCGTCGGGCCTGATCCAGGTACAGCAGATCCTCGCCGAGGTCGAGGGCATCGCCTTCGTCGAGTTCGGCCACCAGGACGTCGTGCGCCACAAGCTCGTCCAGCGCATCGTCGAGGCCTACCGGCTCCACGCCGAAGAGACCGGCACCCAGCGGCGGCGTTGATCGAGATCGAGGTCGTCAATCGAAGCGGCGCCGGCGCGGACGAGCAGGCGCTTCGCGACCTGTGCCGCCATGTCCTCGCCGCGGAGGGGATCGAGGGCGGCGACCTCGGCGTGACGCTGGTCGGGCCGGACGAGATCGCCGCGCTGAAGCGCGAGCATCTGGGCGCGCACGAGCCGACCGACGTGCTCTCGTTCCCGATCGACGGCCGCGACGAGTTGCCCGCGGGCGTTCCGCGGCAGCTCGGCGACGTCGTCCTCTGCCCGCAGGTCGTCGGTGACGCCTGGCGGGCGCCGCTCGTGCACGGGCTGCTGCACCTGCTCGGCTACGACCACGGCGAGGCGATGGAGCGCCGGGAGGTGGCGCTCCTGCCGTGAGCGCCACGAAGCCCTCCCGCAAGCCGGCCGAGCCCGGCCACCCGTCGCCCGGCGAGGAGGGCCAGCTGCCCGGGCCGCGTGGGTCGACCTCGATCCTCCAGAGCTTCAACTACGCGTTCGAGGGGATCACCTGGGTGCTGCGCACGCAGCGAAACATGCGCATCCACTTCGGGGTGGCGACGCTCGTGCTCGTCGTCGCGTTCGCCTACGACGTGACCAGGATCGAGCTGATCGCGCTCCTGCTCGCGATCGCGTTCGTCCTGATCACGGAGATGATCAACACGGCGCTCGAGGCGGCAACGGACGTCGCCACGACCTCGTTCGATCCGCTTGCGAAGCTCGCCAAGGACATCGCCGCCGGGGCTGTCCTGATCGCATCTGTCACCGCCCTCGTGATCGCGTACCTCGTGCTCGCCGACCGTCTCGGCCAACCGACCGACCGGCTGCTCACGCAGATCCGCGACCGGCCGCTGCACCTGACGCTGATCGCGCTCGTGGTCGTGATCCTCTCGGTGATCGCGCTCAAGGCCCTGACCCGCCGGGGTCGCCCCCTCTCCGGAGGGCTCCCCTCGGGGCACGCCGCGCTCGCATTCGCGGGCTGGGCGGCGATCACGTTCCTCACCGAGGGCTTCCGCCACCGCGTGCTCGTGTCGACGGTCGCGTGCATCCTGGCCCTGCTCGTCGCCCAGACCCGCGTCGAGTCGGGCATCCACTCGACCCTCGAGGTCGCGATCGGTGCCGTGTTCGGCGCCGGGGTGACCCTCGCGCTCTTCCAGGCGTTCGGCTGATGGACGACGCCGCCCTCCTCGAGGAGGCCCGCCGCGCCGCACGCGCGGCGTACGCCCCCTACTCGGGGCTCGCGGTCGGCGCCGTCGTGCTCGCGCGAGACGGGCGCGTGTTCGCCGGCGTGAACGTCGAGTGCGCCTCGTACCCGCTCGGCCTGTGTGCGGAGCGTGCCGCGCTGGCCCGGGCCGTCGCCGACGGGATCCGGCCCGGCGACGTGGAGGCGGTCGCGGTGACCGCCGTGCCGTGCGGCGGCTGCCGCCAGTGGCTCGTCGAGCTCCGGGTCGGGCGCGTCGTCTACCCGGCGGGCGCGGGCCACGCCGTCCGCGACCCCGCCGAGCTCCTCCCCGGCGCGTTCGAGCTGTGAGGAGCGGCTTCGTCGCGCTCGCCGGGCGGCCGAACGTCGGCAAGTCGACGCTCGTGAACGCGCTCTGTGGCGGCAAGGTCGCGATCGTCTCCGACAAGCCCCAGACGACGCGCCATCGCGTCTCGGGCGTCGTCGAGGGCGAGGGCTACCAGCTCGTCCTGGTCGACCTGCCGGGTTTCCAGCGGCCGCTCGACCCGCTGACGGAGCGGATGCAGCGCACCGTCGACCGGGGGCTCGCCGACGTCGACGGCGTGCTGCTCGTGCTCGCCGCCGACGAGCCGACCGGGCCAGGTGACCGGTTCGTCGCACGGCGCGTGTTCGGGGGCAGCGCACCCGTCGTGATCGTCCTCAACAAGGTCGACCGGCTGGGGCCGGCCGAAATCGCGGAGCAGATCGAGCGGGTCGCCGAGCTGGGCGACTTCCGTGCGCTGCACCCCGTGAGCGCCCGCACCGGCGACGGCATCTCGGCGCTTCGCGACGAGCTGGTTGCTCTCCTGCCGGAGGGGCCTCGCTACTTCCCGGAAGGCGCCACGACCGATCAGCCGCTTGGCTTCCGCGTCGCCGAGCTCGTTCGCGAGCGGGCGCTCGAGCTGACCCGGGAGGAGGTTCCGCATGCGATCACCGTGGAGGTCGAGGAGCTCGGCGAGCGGCGCGTCCGCGCGAGCGTTCTGGTCGAGACGGAGGCGCAGAAGCGGATCGTGGTCGGGCACGGCGGGCGGATGATCAAGGAGATCGGGATCCGCGCGCGCCCCGAGATCGAGCGCCTGCTGGGCGGGCCCGTCTTCCTCGAGCTGCGCGTCAAGGTCCGGCCCAGGTGGCGTCGCGACGGGGCCTTGCTCGAGCGGCTCGGGTTGTGACCCGCCGGTCGGCGAGGCGCCGCGGTCGCTTCCGCGCGTAGGCTTGGCGCATGCCTCCGCTCGCCCCTGACGCGTTCGAGGAGGAGCTCGCCCGCTACCTGTTCGAGCGGTCCGAGGAGGCGCGTGCCGTGCGCGTGGGGGCGAAGGAGACGTCCGAGCAGGCGGCGATCGTCGCCCGCTACGCGGGCCTGTTCACCCGCGCGCAGCACAACGGGCTGCGCGAGGCGGAGGTATCGGCGAGCGGCGCCGCCCGTGAGCGGCTGCTCCGCCTGCGCGAGGCCTGCGCAGGCGGGATCGTCGCGGCCGAGCTCGCCGAGCGCGCGGATGCGCTCGAGAACGCGATCCTCGCCTGCCGGATCGACTTCGACGGGGAGTCGCTGCCGCTGCGTGCCGCCCAGGCGCGGCTTGCGGTGCTCGAGCCGTACGTGGCGCGGGATCGCCTCGGCGGGCTCGTGACCGACGCATCCGCCGCGTTCAATCCCGAGCGGCTCGAGCTGCTGCGCTGCGGCGAGGGCCTCGACGCGGAGCTTTCCGGCGAGCCGGATCCCGTGCGGCGAAGCGGCGAGCTGAAGGGCGTCGATCTCCACGCCCTCGCCAGCGCCCTCGAGAGCGCGTCGGCGCAGCTCGACGGCCCGTACGCGACGCTGCGCGGCCGCTGGCTCGACCGGCTGCTCGGGGCGGATCGCGACGATCAACCGCTGTCCGCCCATTTCTCCTACGTACGCCGCCTGTCGCCGCTCGCGTCCACGTATGCGAAGGAGCGCGCCGTCGCCGTGTGCCTCGAGACCCTGACCGCGCTCGGCTTCGACCTCGCCGGCGACGAGCGCATCCGGCTCGACCTCGACGACCGTCCCCAGAAGAACCCGCGAGCGTGCGTGATCGCCTCCGACCCGCCGCGTGTCGTCCACCTGATCACGCGCGCCCAGGGCGGGCTCGCCGACTACCAGGCGTTCCTGCACGAGGCCGGCCACGCGCTCCACTACGCCGGCTGCGACCCCGAGCTGCCGTACGCGTTCCGGCGGCTGGCGCGCGACCACGCGCTGACCGAGATCTACTCGTTCCTCGTCGAGTCCGTGACGCACGAGCCGGGCTGGCACGCCGAGCACTTCGGGCTCGACGTGGCCGGGGCCGAGGCGAACGCCGAGGCGACGAGGTTCCTCGACGCAGGCCTGTTTCGGCGCTACACCGCCAAGCTGCGCTACGAGCTGGGTCTCTGGGCTGACTTCGCGAACGCGGCGGAGCACGCGTCCGAGTACGAGCGCCTCGTGTCGGAGGCGAGCGGGTTTCGCTATCCGCGCTCCGGCTTCCTGGCCGACATGGACGACGGCTTCTACTCCGCGGACTACCTCCGCGCCTGGATCCGCGCCGCCCAGGTGCGCGCTCATCTTCGCCGGGAGGCGGGCGAGGGCTGGTGGCGGCGGGCGGAGACGGGCGAGCTCCTGCGCGGCCTGTTTCGCGAAGGCACGCAGCCCTCGAGCGAGGACGTCGCGGCTCGGCTCGGCTTCGAGCCGCTCGACACCGGCCCGCTCGTCGCCGAGCTTGCCGCGTGAGCGGTGGCGGCCCGGCGCGACCCCTACAATGGCGGTCGCCGATGGCGTTACGGCTCGAGCAGCTCGCGACGACGATCGAACGTGCCGTGCCGGGCGTCGTGCAGCGCGGGCGGACGCCATGAGCGGTCAGCCGTCCGGCTGGCCTCGAAGACGGTTCAGCCAGGCGATCTCGGAAGGCGACGGCATCTCCGTGATCCCGCTCGTGCGCGGCCTGCTCGAGGAGCGTGCCCGGGAGGCGGAGGATGCGGGCGCCGAGGCGCTCGCGGTCGAGGTACCCGACGACGTTGCCTCCCTGCGCCCAGCCACCGGCCTGCCGCTGGTCCTGCACGCCGGCGTGTCCGACGAGGGGACGCTGCATGCCGCGCGGGGCGCGGGCGCCGACGCGTGCGTGCTCGCGTTCGGCGAGCTGGCCGGAGAGGGGACGCTGCTCGAGGAACTCGCCGGCATTGCGCAGAGCCTCGGGCTCGACTGGGCTCTCGCCGTGTGCAGCGAGGAGGAGCTCGAGCAGGCGCTCGAGCGGCTCGACCCCGAGATCGTCGCCCTCCGTGCGCGCGGGGACGACGGGGCCGAGGAGGCGCTCGAGCGGATGCTCGACCTCCTCCCGGACGTGCCGGCGGGCAAGCTCGTCGTCGCCGAGGCGAACGCACCGAGCCGCGAGCAGGTGCTCGAGCTGGAGCGCGCCGGTGTCGACGCGGTGCTGCTGACCGCGGAGCTCGCCCCCCGGTCGCTCGGGGAGCTGACCGGCCGCGTGTAGCGCCGGCTACCCGAAGAACGCCCGCGCCACCTCGTACCACTCCGCCGGCACGGTCTTGAGCCCGGCGACGGCCTCGGCCAGCGGCACCGCCACGATCGTGTCGCCCTGGAGCGCGGCCATCGTCCCGAACCGCCCCTCCTTCACGAGGTCGGCTGCCTTCAGGCCGAAGCGGGTCGCGAGCACGCGGTCGCGCGCGGTCGGCGTACCGCCGCGCTGGACGTGGCCGAGCACCGTCACGCGCGTCTCGAAGCCCGTGCGCTCCTCGATCTCGCGGCCGAGCAGCTCGCCGACGCCGCCCAGGCGGGCGTGTCCGAACTGGTCGGTCGCCGCGGGCGGCCGGGCGACCGCGGCCCGCTCGCCCGACGCGGTGGCGAGCTCGTAGCCTTCGCTGACGACGACGATCGAGAAGTCCTTGCCGCGGGCGTGGCGGCGGCGGATCTCCTCGCAGGCCGCCTCGACGGTGATCGGGTGCTCGGGGATCAGGATCACGTCGGCGCCGCTCGCGATCCCGCTCATGACCGCGATCCAGCCGGTGTGCCGGCCCATCACCTCGACGACCATGACCCGGTTGTGGGACTCCGCGGTCGTGTGCAGGCGATCGATCGCCTCGGTCGCGATCGAGACGGCCGTGTCGAAGCCGAACGTGTAGTCGGTGGCCGAGAGATCGTTGTCGATCGTCTTCGGCACGCCGACGACCGGCAGCCCGTGCTCGGCGTGGAGGCGGGCGGCGACGCCGAGCGTGTCCTCGCCGCCGACCGCGACGAGCGCGTCGAGCCCGGCCTCGCCGACGGTCGCGAGTACGCGCTCGACGCCGTCCTCGATCGTGTACGGGTTCGTCCGCGACGTCCCGAGGATGGTGCCGCCGCGCGGCAGGATCCCGGAGATCTCCCGGCGACCGAGCTGGGCGAGCTTCCCCTCGACGAGGCCGCGCCAGCCCTCGCGCACGCCGATCGCGGTGTCGCCCCGGTCGAGCGCCCGGCGCGCGACCGCGCGGATGACGGCGTTCAGCCCGGGGCAGTCGCCGCCGCCGGTCAGGATGCCGATCGTGATGCTATTCGCCAACTTTCCCGGTTTCCTGTCGTCAACAGCATCGCATGAGTGCGGCGCTGGATCTCACGCGAGCCCGATGCCGAAGGCGGGGGTCGAACCCGCACGGGGCACAGCCCCACTGGATTTTGAGTCCAGCGCGTCTACCAGTTCCGCCACTTCGGCAGCGCGATCATCATAGCCCCGGGGTCTTGTCGGGCTCGCGTGCCGGGGCGATAATCCGCTTTTCGGAGGCCGCTCGGGGATGCGGCGCCGGGAGGCAAGCAGGGCGACAGAAGGAGGAGACGTGAGGCGAAACAGGCTATTCGTCCTACTGGCGGTGCTCGCCGGAGTGTTGGCGTTCCTCGCCGTAGGTTGCGGCGGCGACGACGAGGCTACCCCGCCCGTGGACACCCCGACCGAGACCGAGGCGCCCGCCGAGGAGCCGGCGGAGGAGCCCGCCGAAGAGCCGGCCGAGGAGCCCGCCGAGGAGCCCGCGACGCCGGCATTCGAGCTGCGCGTCGGCGTGGTGACGTCGCTGACCGGCGATCTTTCGCCGTTCGGGCCCGGCATCGACCGGGCTGCCCGGCTCGCTGCGGACCTCGGGAACGCGGCACTCGCGAACGCGGGTCTGACGGACGCGTCCGTCGCGGTCGTCGCCACCGAGGACGACCAGACCAAGGCGACCGCCGGCGTCGAGGCGGCCACCAAGCTCGTGCAGTCAGACGGCGTCCAGGTGATCATCGGGTCGCTCGCCTCGTCGGTGACGATCCCGATCGCCGAGTCGGTCTCGATCCCGAACAACGTGATCCAGATCTCGCCCGCGTCGACGGCGGTCGCGATCAGCGATATCGCGGATGGCGGGATGCTCTGGCGCACGCCGCCGTCGGATGCGGCGCAGGCGCCGATCCTCGCTGCGGCCGTGGCCGAGGCGTTCGGGACCGACGCCACGATCAACGTGGGGGCCCGCAACGACGCCTACGGCGTTGGGCTCGCCGACGGCTTCGAGGCCGAGTGGCAGGCGCTCGGCGGCACGGTCGGTGCCTCCGTCCGCTGGAACCCCGAGGCCGCGACCTTCGATACCGAGGCGCAGCAGATCGCCGGCGGAGAGCCGGACGGCTGGGTGATCGTCGACTTCCCCGAGACCTGGGCGAAGATGGGACCCGCGCTCGTCAGGACGGGTACCTGGGATCCGGCGCGGACGTTCAGCACGGACGGGCTGAAGGACGTCACCCTGCCCGAGCTCGCCGGCGCGGAGACGACCGAGGGCATGCGCGGCACGGCCGCGGGCTCGGGCGGTGAGACGCCGGCCGGCGAGGCGTTCGGCGCTGCCTTCGCCGCCGCCTACCCCGATGTCGAGCGGCAGCTCTTCGAGGAGCACACGTTCGACGCGGTCATGGTCGCGTTCCTGGCGGCACTCCAGGCCGGCTCCTCGGATCCCGCCGCGATCGCGGAGAACCTGCAGGCGATCTCCGGCCCGCCCGGCCTCGAGGGCACGTTCGAGGACATCGACGCGCTCGTGGCCGCCATCCTGGCGGGCGAGGACGTCGACTACCAGGGTGCCTCGGGCGTGATCGACTTCGACGAGAACGGCGATGTCAGCGCCGATGGCGCCCTCTACGACCTGTGGCAGTTCGTGGACGGCGAGCTGACGATCCTCGAGACCGTGGAATTCGGGGCCTAGGCGCCTCGCCGCGGTAGCACTAGCGAGCAGCGGGCGGGGCCTCGGCCCCGCCCGCTGCCGCCTCAGCGGTCGGGCGGCTCCCGGAGCGGCTCGGCCTCGTAGTCCTCCGCGACCAGCGCCGCCGCTGCGAGGCGTCCGCGGCCGCCGAGGTAGAGGTCGATCACCTTCTCGTCGTGGAGGAGTCGCTCGCCGGGGCCCTCGAAGCGGTTGCGGCCCATGTCGAGCACGTAGCCGTAGTCGGACATCGCGAGCGAGCGGCGGGCGTTCTGCTCGACGATGATCATCGAGATCCCGCTGGCGTTGATCTCGCGGATCTTGTCGAAGACCTCGTCGACGACGTTCGGGGCGAGCCCGGCCGACGGCTCGTCGAGGAGGAGCAGGCTCGGGCCGGCCATCAGCGCCCGGGCCATCGCGAGCATCTGCCGCTGGCCCCCCGAGAGGCCGCCGGCTCTCGCCCGGCGGCGCTCTCGCAGCAGCGGGAACAGCTCGAACATCTGCTCGAGCCGCTCGTCGATGCCCGTGCGGAGCAGGAACGCCCCCATCTCGAGGTTTTCCTGGATCGACATGTTCGGGAACACGTTGTCGAGCTGGGGGATGTAGGAGAGCCCGAGGGCCGTCACTCGATGCGGCTTCAGCCCGGTGATGTCGTGCTCGGACCCGTCGGGCCGGTAGACGACGCTTCCTTCGCGAGGCGTGAGGAAGCCGTAGATCGTCTTCAGGAGCGTCGACTTGCCGGCCCCGTTCGGCCCGATCACCGACACGATCGCGCCTCTCGGGACGACGATCGAGACGTCGTGGAGGATGTTGACCTCGAAGTAGCCGGCCTTCAGGCCGGACGTCTCGAGGATCGGCGGGGCGGGCTCGCTCACGGCTCCGGCCCTCCGGGTGCGGGGGCGGGTGGCGGGGCGGAGGCGCCGGTGCCGAGGTAGGCGTCGACGACCCGCTTGTCGCGCCGCACCTCGCCCGGCGAGCCGTCCGCGATCACCTTGCCCTCGTTCATCACGATCACGCGCTCGCTGACGGTCATCACGACTTCCATGTCGTGCTCGATCAGGAGAAAGGTCATGCCGAGGTCGGCCTGGAGCACCTTCATGTGCTCCAGGAGCTCGAGCCCGAGCGTGGGGTTGACGCCGGCCATCGGCTCGTCGAGCAGCACCAGCTCCGGCTCCGTCATCAGGGCCCGCGCGAACTCGAGTAGCTTGCGCTGACCGCCGGAGAGCGTGCCCGCGTAGTCGTCAGCGAGCCGGCTCAGCCGCACGAAGCTCAGGAGCTCGCGGGCCCGATCGGCGATCTCGCGTTCCCGCTGGCGGTACTGCCTCGGTTGCAGGACGATGCGCCAGAGATGCTCGCCGGGCTGGTTGCGCGCAGCCAGCATCACGTTCTCGAGCACCGTCATCTTCGTCAGCGCCTTGGTGATCTGGAACGTCCTGACCAGCCCGCGCTTCGCGATCGTGTGCGGCGAGCGGCGGTCGATGCGCTCCCCCTTGAACCGGATCTCCCCCCGCTCGGGCCGGTAGAAGCCGGAGACGACGTTGAAGAGCGTCGTCTTGCCCGCGCCGTTCGGGCCGATCAGCGCCGTGATCGACCCGCTGGCCACGTCGAGCGTCGCGCCGTCGACGGCGGCGATGCCCCCGAAGTGCTTCTCGACGCCGGTGACGGTGAGGATGGGGCTACTCAAGGACCATCTCCTCCCGCTTGCCGAACAGTCCCTGCGGGCGGAACGCCATCAGCGCGATCAGGATCACGCCGACGATGACGAGGCGCAGGTAGGCCCGGTCCGCGGAGCCGAAGTAGGTGAACGGCGGGAAATCGAAGAACCGCGTCCCGGCGAAGATGACCCCGAAGATCACGGCTCCGACGGGCACGGCCCAGTTCCTCGCCGTGCCGGCCAGGATCACGATGATGTAGGCGAAGAACGTCGTCAGCGGGTCGAAGTCGTGTGGGCTGAAGAACGAGAACTGGAAGGCGAAGAAGAGACCGGCGATCGCGGCGAGCCCGGCTCCGAGGGCGAGCGCCTGGAGCTTGTACGCGAACACGTTCTTGCCGAGTGCGGAGGCGGCGTCCTCGTCCTCCCGGATCGAGCGGAGCACCCGCCCCCACGGTGCCTTGACGAGCATCTGCATGACGACGATCAGCGCGATCGCGACCGTCCAGACGATCGCGAGCATCGCGGTGTCCTTGCCCATGTCCCCGAACACGGTCTCGAGCGCGTCCTGCACCTTCCCCTGGAAGGCGAGCCAGTCGCCGTTGTAGGAGGCGGAGCTGCCGCTGCCCTTCAGGTTGATCGTGCCGATCGGGCCTCCCGTGAGGTCGTTCTGGTTGAGCGCGACGTAGCGCACGATCTCCCCGAACGCGATCGTAGTGATCGCGAGGTAGTCGGCCCGCAGACGCAGCGTCGGCAGCCCGATCAGGAGCCCGAACGCCATCGCGACGGCGATCCCGGCGAACGCGGCGGCCCACATCGGGACCTCGACCTTCACGATCAGGATCGCCATGGTGTAGGCGGCGATTGCCATGAACGCGACGTGGCCGAAGTTGAGCAGCCCGGTGAAGCCGAACTGGAGCTGGAGGCCGAGCGCGAAGATGGTGTAGATGCCGGCCACGACCCCGACGAACGCCCAGAAGGACGGGCTGGCGATCGTCGTCGCGAGCAGGGCGCTCATACGTAGCGCGCCTTCCCGAGCAGGCCCTGGGGGCGCACGAGCAGCGCGAGGATCAGGATCGCGAACGCCACGACGGGCTTGTAGACGGGGTTGACGCCGCCGGCGAGGGCGCTCCACGTCGAAACCTCCATGGCGAGCCCGAGGCCGACGCCGCCGACGAGGGAGCCGTAGGCGCTGCCGACGCCGCCGAGGATGACGGCGGCGAAGATCGGGAGCAGCAGCGTGAAGCCCATGTTGGGGTTGAAGGAGCTTTGCACCAGCCCGAGCAGCACGCCGCCGAGCCCGGCCAGCCCCGCTCCCAGGATCCAGGTGTAGGCGATGATCCGGTCGACGTCGATACCTGACACGGACGCGAGATCGCTGTTGTCGGAGTACGCGCGCATCGACTTCCCGAGCTTCGTCCTCGCGAGCATCAGGCCCACGAGCAGAATCGCCGCGAAGGCGATCGAGACGGCGGTGATCTGCGTCAGCGACAGGCGGATCACGCCGCCGAGGTCGTAGGCCTGGAACACGTCGACGTCGAGTCGCCGGGGCGTAGCCCCCCAGACGAGGAAGATGACATGCCGCAGGACGAGGGCGAGCCCGATCGAGACGAGCAGCAGCGCGACCACCTTCGCGCCGCGGCGGCGGAGCGGCCGCCAGAGCCCGTACTCGAGCCCGACGCCGAGCAGCGCGGTCGCGCCCATCGCGAGCACGATCGCGATCGCGATCGGCCAGCCGAGCGTCACGTTGACGGCGAACGCCATGAAGGCCCCGAACGCGAGGTACTCGCCGTGGGCGAAGTTGACGATCCCCAGGATCCCGTAGACCAGCGTGAGCCCGATGGCGGCGATCGCGATGATCGAGCCGGTGACGAGGCCGTTCGCTAGGAGCTGGGCGAGCTCGCTCATCGACTCGCGGGAGCCTATCGCTCGCGTCGCGCCCAGTACAGCCTCCCTACAGCTCGAGCCTGTAGGCGCGCCCGTGGTGCGTGAAGCCGTACGCGTCGTAGAGCGGGTGCGAGCCCGTGCGATCGTGGCCGGACTCGAGCTTGAGCGCGTGGCAGCCGCGCGCCCGGGCCTCCGCCACGCAGGCGTCGAGGAGGGCCCGAGCGATTCCGTGGCGGCGCTGCTCCGGCCGTACGAAGAGGTCGGGCAACCACGCCTCGGGCGTCGTCCAGTTGAGCCGCGGCCGGAACCAGAGGCTCGCGGCCCCCGCGAGCTCCCCACCCTCTTCGGCGACGAGCACGAGCCCGTCCGGGTGCTCGAGGTGCGCGAGCAAGACCGCGCGCTGCGCGGCGGGGTCGGCCGCGACGGCGGGCCTGCCGAGCCCGGCCATCAACTCGAGCACCTCGCCTGCGTCGTCGGGGGTCGCGCGCCTGACCGGCACGTGCGGAACGGTAGCGGGGCCGCCACGGGGCAGCCGGTCGGATCCGGTTCGGAAGCAAGCTGCCGGGGCCGTCACCGTGGAGCAGAGCCCCGTGCGGGGCCGGCTACGCCGCGTCGACCCAGTCGGGCCGGCGAATGCGCACGCCCAGCTTCCGCAGGGCGTCGTGGAGGTCCCGGAAGTGCTCACGGCGCACGATCGCTGCCGCCGAGCGGTCATCCGTGCGAGCCGCGAGACTATTCTGGGTACTTCGCATACCAGGCCGCCGCGCCGAGGAGCGCGTCCAGCTCTGGTTCCGTCAGGGAATCGACGGTGGCCGGGTTCACGGACATGGGGCGATCGTACCCGGTGAATCGGCGGCTGGCGCTCGCGCGGTCCCAATGGTCAGCCATCCATTCGCCTCGAGTTCTTACGGCGAAGCGAGGGCGGTTTCGTTCCAGCCGATCCGCGCCGTAGACTCCGAGTGTCAATGGCGAACGGGCGTTCCCTCAGAGTCGTCGGTCTGTTTGCCGGAATCGGCGGGATCGAGCTGGGCCTTCATGCGGCGGGTCATCGTAGTGTCCTTCTCTGCGAGGTCGACCCGGGCGCGCAGGCGGTTCTCCGTGCCCGATTCCCCGGAATCCCGCTAGCGCCCGATGTCCGAGAAATCGATCGATTGCCCGAGTTGGATCTCGTCTGCGCGGGTTTCCCGTGTCAGGATCTCAGCCAGGCTGGTCGCACAGCGGGCATCTCCGGCCGCAACTCGGGGCTCGTGGGCGAGGTATTCCGGCTGTTGGACGACGCGTCGCCAGAGTGGATCTGCCTGGAGAACGTTCCCTTCATGCTTCAACTCGATCGCGGTCGGGCAATGCGGTATCTCACGTCTGAGCTCGCGGGCCGGGGCTACACGTGGGCGTATCGCATCGTGGATTCCCGAGCCTTCGGACTCCCCCAACGCCGGAAGCGCGTTCTCCTACTGGCGTCGCGCGTGAATGATCCCCGAGCTGTCCTGTTCGGCGACGACTCCGGTGAGCCGGAGGAACGCGACGAGGCCGCCGTCGCTTGCGGCTTCTACTGGACGGAAGGCATTCGCGGCCTAGGCTGGGCCGTCGACGCGGTCCCGACTCTGAAGGGGGGGTCGACAGTCGGTATTCCATCCCCTCCCGCGATCAGGCTCCCGGATGGGGAGGGGATCGTCCTTCCGGAACTGAGGGACGCGGAACGCCTTCAGGGCTTCGAAGCCGACTGGACGCTCCCCGCGACCGAGATGGGCCTGCGACCGGGCGCCCGCTGGAAACTCGTCGGTAACGCCGTAAGCGTCCCGGTCTCGCACTGGCTCGGGAGCCGGCTTCGCGGCCCGGGGCGGTATGACGAGACGGACTACGAACAAGTGATCGAGAGTTGGCCTAATGCGGCCTGGGGGCGCGACGGGAATGCCTACTTCGTACGAGTTTCGCAATGGCCAGCGAACGAGTTCCGCCCCGGCTTGGCTGAGTTCCTGCGGTATCCGACCGCACCGCTGTCCGAAAGGGCCACGGAAGGCTTCTTGCGGCGTGCGAGCGCGAGTTCGCTCAGGTTCCCGGACGGATTCCTCCGCGACGTGGCGATGCATCTCGACCGAGTGCGTGCCCGGAATGGCGCTCAGCTCTCGATACTCGCATAGGCCGCCAGGCCTGGAGGCAGTTCAGTAGACGGGCCGTCGATACTCGTGGCGACGATGTCGGTCCCCAACGTCCGTGACCGATCCGGCCGGCTGTGGCAATACCACTCGCGCTCGGATCTCCACAGCAGGACGGCGTGTTGGGTGGTCGTCTTCGACTTGCTCCAGCAGAGCACGCTTCTCCGAGATCACGCCTTGTCCGGGACGGTCATCTTCGGTGTCAACTTCGAGATGCGGGACTTCGCCACGGGGCGTCAGAAGAAGCTCGATCTAGTCATTGCCCGACCGGCGGGTACCGGGATCACCGGATCGAAGACGCTCGCACAGACCGCCGACGAGTGGGGCGTCGTTCTCGAACCGGAGCAGCGCTCCAAGCTTGTCGGGCTACCGGCGCTTCAGCAGGGCGTGGTGGGGGCCCCATTGATCGCTCTTGAAGCCAAGGCGGCCATGACAGCGCACACCAAGGCGAGACCGCGGCTGTACGACGAGCTCAACTCCAGTCACCTCACTGTCCACGGCGCGTCCCGCCAGGCTCTCGCCGTCGGATTCGTGATGGTCAACGTGAGCGCGACGTTCGTGAGTCCGGCCCGCCAGGGGCGTGGGCGGTCGAACATCGTGTCGACGCACCGTCAACCCAGAGACGCAGAAGGGATCATCGCCAAGGTGCGCGAGATACCGCGTCGGGTCGGGCCGGGGTCGAGCGGTTTCGATGGACTCGCGATCGTAGCGGTCGAATGCGCAAACGACGGCAGCCGAGTAGCGCTCGTCACGGATCCCCCAGCTCCCCAGCCCGGCGACATCTATCACTACGAGACGATGGTTACACGCGTTGCGAACGAGTACGACACGACGTTCGCGCGGATCTGAGCCTGCGTAGACTGGTCCCGTGAGCCCCGACCGGGGGACGCCAGCCGCAACCTCGCCCGAGGCACTCAGGCGCATGCAGCGCCAGCGGCGGCGGGACACTGCGCCGGAACTTGCGATCCGGTCGAGGCTGCACCGCATGGGGATCCGCTTTCGAGTCGACTACCCGCTGCCGGGTCTGCGCCGGCGCGCAGACATCGCGCTCCCGCGAGCGCACGTGGCTGTGTTCGTCGACGGATGCTTCTGGCACAGCTGTCCCGAGCACGGGACGTTGCCGAAGAGCAACACGCTGTGGTGGAGCGAGAAGCTCGCTGCGAACCGCGATCGCGATCGCAACACCGACGAGCGCTTAGCGCGAGGCGGCTGGACGGTGATCCGGGTCTGGGAACATGAGGATCCGGCCGAGGCGGTCGACCGGATCCGCCGCGCGACCGGTGTTGCGTAGGGTCGACCCGCGCATCAACTGCGGCTACTCCCCCGCCGGCCAGTGCTCGACGGTCAGCTCCGGCATCGGGAAGTGCTTCGGGTTGCCGGTCGCGAGCCGTCCGCCGATCGCGTGCGCGGCGGCCGCGATCAGCGCGTCGGCCTGCGAGATCGTGACGCCGCGGCGGCCGAGCTCGCGGCGCCACTCCCCTGCTCGCCAGCCCTCCTCGGCTCCCAGCGGGACGACGCTCAGCCCGCCGAGCAGCCGGCGGGCGCGCTCCTCCTCATCCGGCCGCAGCCCCCGGACGACCTCGTCGATGTTGAGCGCACACGCCCAGGGGCGGTCGCCCGCGAGCCGCAGCAGCCGCAGGCGCCTGGCTGCCTGGCGACCCCGGAGGGCGTCGACGAGCACAGTCGTGTCGAGCAGGACGTCGGCCACTCAGCCGACCCGCCTCGGGTCGGCGTAGCGCTGCTCGTGAACCCACGCGGCCACATCGTCGTCCCAGTCGTGCCCGGTATCGGGGATCGATCCCAGCGCGGACTCGATCAGCTCCCAGCGTCGCTCCTGGTCGAGAGAGCGCTCCACCGCTCGCGAGATGAACGCGCTGCGCCCGCGCGGACCGACACGGCGATCGAGCTCCTTCACGAGCGCATCATCGAGGAAGATGTGTAAACGCACACACACAAGTTAGCACACTACCGGCACGGGATCGTGCCGACTCGTCCGCGCGTAGAGTTGGGCCGTGGCGCCGAAGGCCCTGAGCGGGGAGGAGCTCGACCTCGAGGACGGGCCCGCCCGCGACTGCGAGCTGTTCCTCGTCGACGGCAACAACCTCGCCTACCGCGCCTTCTTCGCGCTTCCTGAGGAGCTCGCGACGACGGACGGATTCCCGACGAACGCGCTGCTCGGGTTCGTGAACATGCTGTTCAAGCTGCTCGTCGACTACCGGCCGAAGGGCGTCGCGGTCGCCTGGGACACCCGCCCCGTGCACCGCAAGGAGGTCTCCGAGGCCTACAAGGCCGAGCGCAAGGAGATGCCGGGCCTGCTCCGCGAGCAGTTCCCGCACTTCCGTCCGATCGTCGAGGCGTTCGGCTACGTGAACCTCGAGTTCGAGGGCTGGGAGGCCGACGACGTGATCGCGACGCTCGCGACGCGCGCCGACCGGGTCGGGATCAGGACGTGCGTGGTCTCGACCGACCGGGACGCGTTCCAGCTCTGCTCTCCCAACGTCTGCCTGATGATGACCCCGCGTGGCGTCTCCGACGTCCAGGTCTACACGCCCGAGCGGGTCGAGGCGCGCTACGGGATCCCGCCCGGCCTGGTGCCCGACTTCATCGGCCTCAAGGGCGACACCTCGGACAACATCCCGGGCGTCCCGGGGATCGGCGACAAGACCGCCGCCGAGCTGATCGCCCGCTACGGGTCGCTCGAAGGCGTGCTCGAGCACGCGGACGAGCTCTCACCGGCCCGCGCGAAGGCGCTGCGCGAGCACGCCGGCCAGGCGCGCGACTCGAAGCTGCTCGCCACGATGCGCCGCGACCTCGAGCTCGACTGCGACCCCGCCGAGCTCGTGCTCGCACCGCCCGACCGCTCGCAGCTCAAGGAGCTGTTTCGTCGCTTCGAGTTCCGAAACGTGCTGCGGCGCGTCGATGAGCTCGACGCCGCCCTGCCCCCGTCCGCGCCCGCGGTCGGCGCGGCGGCGGTGCCGTGGGCCGAGGGGAAGATCGACCCTGTCGGCGGCGAGGCCGGCGTGGCAGTCCGCGATGGCCGTGCCGCGGTCGCGCTGGCGGGCCAGCCCGTGGTCGTCGGGGCGTTCCACGCGGAGGCCTTCGCCGGGGCGGAGATCCTCTGCCACGACTTCAAGTCGCTCCCGCACGAGCTGGCCGCCGCAGGTGTCGTGCCCCGCTGCGACACGATGCTGGCCGCCTACCTGATCGACCCCGGCCGCTCCTCCTATCCCGTGGAGGAGCTCGCCGTCGAGCACGGGCTCGAGCTCGTCCCGGAGCCGGCCGCGGAGGAGGAGACCGCCGCGCTCGTCCGGGAGGCGGAGGCCGTGCGCCGGCTTGCCGGCCCGCTCGCTGGCCGGGTCGAGGAGCTCGGCATGGGCGCCCTCTTCCGGGACGTCGAGCTGCCCCTGACCGGGGTGCTCGCGGCGATGGAGGACGCGGGCGTTCGGATCGACACCTACCGGATGGGGGAGATCACCGCGCGGCTCGCCGACCGGGTCGAGGAGCTCGAGGCGCGGGCGCACGAGCTCGCCGGCGAGCCGTTCCTGCTCGGCTCCACCCAACAGGTCGCCCGGATCCTGTTCGAGCGGCTCGGGCTCGAGCCCGGGCGCAGGGGCAAGACCGGCTACTCCACCGACACGCGCGTGCTGCGCGGCCTGCGCGACGCGCATCCGATCGTGCCGGTGCTCGAGGAGTGGCGGGAGTACTCGAAGCTCCTGAACACGTACCTGGGGCCGCTGCCGGAGCTGATCTCCCCGGCGGACGTTCGCCTCCACACCACGTTCAACCAGGCGGTCGCGGCGACCGGCCGGCTCTCGACGTCGAATCCGAATCTCCAGTCGATCCCGATCCGCACCGAGCTGGGCCGCGAGATCCGCAGCGCGTTCGTCGCCGAGCCGGGCTGGAAGCTCCTCTCGGCCGACTACTCGCAGGTCGAGCTGCGGATCCTCGCTCACGTCTCCGGCGAGCCGAAGCTGCGAGAGGCGTTCCTGCGCGGTGACGACGTGCACGCGATCACCGCCGCCGAGGTGCTCGGCAAGGACCAGGCGACCCTGACGAAGGACGAGCGCAACCGCGCGAAGGCCGTCAACTTCGGGATCATCTACGGTATCTCCGCGTTCGGGCTCTCCGAGCAGCTCGAGATCTCCCGCGAGGAGGCGGGCGCCTACATCGACGCGTACCTGGCCCGCTTTCCGCGCGTCCAGGAGTTCATCCGCGCGACGGTCGAGCAGGCCGAGCGGGACGGCTTCGTCCGTACGCTGTTCGGGCGCCGCCGGCCGATCCCGGAGCTGCGGGCGTCGAACCGCCAGACGCGCGCGCTCGGGGAGCGGCTCGCCGTCAACACCGTGATGCAGGGCACGGCCGCCGACGTGATCAAGGTGGCGATGGTCGCGATCCACCGGCGGCTGCGGGCCGAGGGGCGTGCGGCGCGGCTGGTGCTCCAGGTGCACGACGAGCTCCTGCTCGAGGTGCCGGACGCGGAGCTGAAGGCCGTCCGCGACCTCGTCCGGGCCGAGCTCTGCGGTGCCTACCCGCTCGACCCGCCTCTCGTCGTCGACGTCGGTGTCGGGGACGATTGGCGCGAGGCCAAGGCGTAGTCAGAGCGCCTGTGCCGGCGGTTTTCCGGTACGTGGCTATAATGCGCCCTTCCTGATGGCCCACGAGACCACCGCCGAGACCGATACGACCGAGGCTGGCTGGATCCGTGCCGAAGACGGCACGCTGATCCCCGACTACGACGCCACCATCCCCGTCATCAACGAGGGGGAGGTCGTGCGCGGCACCGTCGTCCGTGTCGACAAGGACGAGGTGCTGGTCGACATCGGCTACAAGTCCGAGGGCGTCATCCCGGTCTCCGAGCTGTCGATCCGCCGGTCCGTGAACCCGGCCGACGAGGTGCAGCTCGGCGACGAGATCGACGCGCTCGTGATGACGAAGGAGGACGCCGAGGGGCGCCTCATCCTCTCCAAGAAGCGCGCGCGCTTCGAGATGGCGTGGAAGCGCATCGAAGGTGCCGCGGAGAGCGGCGAGCCGGTCGAGGGCACCGTGATCGAGGTCGTCAAGGGCGGCCTGATCCTCGACCTCGGCGTGCGCGGCTTCCTGCCCGCGTCGCTCGTCGATATCCGCCGCGTCCAGAACCTCGACGAGTTCCTCGGCAAGCAGCTTCGCTGCAAGGTGATCGAGCTGAACCGCAGCCGCAACAACGTCGTGCTGTCCCGCCGCGCCGTGCTCGAGGACGAGCGCAAGGAGATGCGCCAGGCGATCCTCGACCGGCTCTCGCCCGGCGACGTGGTCGAGGGCACGATCTCGAACATCGTCGACTTCGGCGCGTTCGTCGACCTCGAGGGCATCGACGGCCTGATCCACATCTCGGAGCTGTCCTGGAGCCATGTCAACCACCCGTCCGAGGTGCTCGAGATCGGCCGGCCCGTCAAGGTCAAGGTGCTCGACATCGACCGCGACCGCCAGCGGATCTCGTTGGGCCTCAAGCAGACCCAGTCCGACCCGTGGCAGCAGGTGATCGACCACTACCGCGAGGGCGACGTCGTCCAGGGCCGCGTCACGAAGGTCGTCACGTTCGGCTCCTTCGTCGAGATCCTCCCCGGCGTCGAGGGGCTCGTCCACATCTCCGAGCTCGCTCAGCATCACGTCGAGAACCCGCGCGAGATCGTGCAGCAGGGCGAGGTCGTCCAGGTCAAGCTGATCGAGATGGACGCCGACCGCCGGCGCCTCTCGCTGTCGCTGAAGCGTGTCGAGCCTGACGACGAGGTCCAACCGGCGATCGGCGGCGCGGTCTACGAGTCGCTGGTCGTCGAGGAGCCCGCTCCGGTCGCCGAGGCGGAGGCTGCCGAGGAGCAGCCGGCGCTCGAGGCCGGCCCGGAGGAGCCCATGCTCGAGGCCGGCCCGGAGGAGCCCGCGCTCGAGGCCGCCCCGGAGGAGCCCGTGCTCGAGGTCGCCCCGGATGAGGCCGCGCTCGAGGCCGCCCCGGATGAGCCCGTGCTCGAGGTCGCCCCGGATGAGGCCGCGCTCGAGGCCGCCCCGGATGAGGCCGCGCTCGACGCTGGCTCCGAGGAGCCGGCGCCCGAGGCCGGTGCTCCCGCGCCGGTCGAGGTCTCGGTCGAGCCGGAGCCGGCCGCCGAGACCGAGGCGTACGACTAGCGAGCCCTACCGGGAAGCCGCGGCGGCGCCAGGACGCGCGCGCCGCCGCCCCGTCGCGGTCGCCGTCACCGGCGGGATCGGAGCGGGCAAGAGCGCGCTCCTGCGCGCCTTCGCGCGGCACGGTGCCGCGGTTAGCTCGAGCGACGAGATCGTCCACCGGTTGCTCGCGGAGGATCCCGCGGTCAGGCAAGCCGTCATCGAGCGCCTCGGCGACGGGGTGCTGGGCCCGGACGGCCGGATCGATCGAGCCGCGGTCGGGCGGATCGTCTTCGCGAAGCCGGGCAAGCTCGCGTGGCTCGAGGAGCTTCTCCACCCCCTCGTGGCGGAGTCCCAGCGGCGCTGGCGGGACGAGCTCGCCGCGCGCTCCGACCCGCCGGCCGTGTGCGCGATCGAGGTGCCGCTCCTCTACGAGACGGGCGGCGAGGTCAGCTTCGACGCGGTGGTCGTCGTGACCGCGTCGCCCGCGACCCGGGCCGCGAGAACGGTCGTGCCGGACGTGCCGCTGCGCGAGCGGCGGCTCCTGGCCGACGAGGAGAAGGTACGCCGCGCCGACTTCGCGTACGTCAACGACGGGACGCTCGAGGAGCTCGACGCGTTCGCCACCTCGGTAATCGCCAGACTGACGGGGTGAGGCGATTCGTCGCTCTGACGGCGCTCGTCGCCGTCGCCGGCGGCGTGATCGCGTACGCCGTCTCGGCGGAGCCGGGCTGGTACATCCGGCTTCGCTTCCCGCTCGAGTACGAGAGCATCATCCGCGGCCACGCGGAGAACTACGATCTCGACCCTGCACTCCTCGCGGCTGTGATCTATCGGGAGAGCAAGTTCGATCCGGACGCGATCTCGGAGTCGGGCGCGATCGGCCTGATGCAGCTCCTGCCCCAGACGGCGCGGGGCATCGCCGAGTACACCGGCGGCTCGGAGTTCCGCGTCGATGACCTGACCGACCCGGAGCTGAACGTCCGCTACGGCTCCTTCTACCTGCGTCGGCTCCTGCGCAAGTACGACGGCGACGTCTCGCTCGCGCTCGCCGCCTACCACGCGGGGCAGGGGAACGTGGACGGCTGGCTCGCCCGCGGCGAGGGGATCGCGTTCGCCGAGACCCGGGGCTACGTCGCCGACGTGCTCGAGCTGCGCGAGCGCTATCGCCGCGGCTACGGTCTCGCCGCCGCAGCCTAGCGTCCCGCCGCGACTCGCGTCGCGAAGGCGCGCACGGCCCAGGCGTCCCGGAACGACGCCTCGACCGTGCCGCTCACCCGCTTGCCGGCGGCGCCGGCCGGTACGCGCCAGGCGCACAGCGCGACCCCTCCCGTGAACGCCGCTCGAACGATCCGGAGGGGCCGCGTGCCGATCCGGGCGCGGCAGGAAACGCGGCCCGACTCGACGATCTCCCCCGTGTCGTCCCGGACGACCCGGGCTCCGGCGGCGAAGACTCGCCCGGGCTCCGGGGGGTCGAAGCCCGCCACGAACCAGCTCCCCGGGGAGATCGCGAAACGGGCGATCGTGAGCGTCAGCGGCGGATCCGGCTCGAGCGGCGCGCCCGGGTCGAGTGCCCGGCGAAGCGCGTAGGCGAGGTCGAGGCGCCGCAGCTTCTCGTCGGCGAGCGGCCGGGTGCCGGTCACGAGCGCCGCGCGGACGGCTGCCGCGGTCGTGCCCGGACGGAGAGAGAGCACGAGGCCGGCGGCGCCGGCTACGATCGGCGCGGCGAACGACGTCCCCCACACCCGCGCGTAGGCACCCGCCGCGGCCGAGAGGATGCTGGTCCCGGGTGCGGCCAGGTCGACCCACTCGCCCCGGCTCGAGAACGAGGCGAGGCGATCGCGATCCGTGCTCGCTGCGACCGCCAGCACGTCCTCGTACGCCGCGGGGTACTGAAGGGCGTCGTTCCCGTCGTTACCGGCGGCCGCAACGAGCACGACCCCCTTGCCGGCCGCGTAGGCGACCGCGTCCCGCTGGAGCGGGCTGTCGGTCGGGCCGCTCAGGCTCAGGTTGATCACGTCGGCCCCGTGGTCCGCGGCCCAGACGATCCCCTGCGCCGAGTCGAACTTCGTCGCTTCCGTGCCGCCGTCGCGCACGACCTTGACGGCCATCAGCGTGCAGCCCGGGCAGACCCCCGCGATGCCGAGCCCGTCCCCCGCGCGGGCGGCAGCGATCCCGGCGACCGCTGTGCCGTGCCCGTGCGGATCGATCGGGTCGTCGTCGCCGTTGGCCAGGTCCGGGCCGAGGATCACCTTGCCGGCGAGGTCGGGGTGCGTGTAGTCGATGCCCGTGTCGACGATCGCGATCACGACCGCCGCGTCGCCGGTGCCCCCGGCCCAGGCCTGCTCCGCCCCGATCCGTGCAAGCGACCACTGGAGCGAGAGGAACGGGTCGTCCGCGACGCCAGCGAGCCCCAGGCGCCCGTTGCGCTCGACCGAGCGGACGAGCGCGCTCCCGCGCAGCGCCACGGCCCGCCCGGGTACCGCGACGAGGTAGGCGCCGAGTTCGGGGATCGCGTCCACGACCCGCCCGCCGGCGGCCGCCGCGAGCCGGGTCGCGTCCCCGCGGGTCGCTCCCGGCTCGAGCGAGACCACGAGCTCCGTGGCCCGCGCCGGGCCCGGGAGACCGGCGAGAGCGAGCGCGCAGAACGCTACGAGAAGGCGTGGTGCGGGCATCGGCCACCGAGGGTAGCGCGGCTACCATGGCTTGCGTGCCGGACTTCCGCGTCTCCGCCGACTACCGGCCGACCGGCGACCAGCCGCAGGCGATCGACGCGCTCGCTGCCAGCGTCACGGCCGGGGAGCGCTACCAGACCCTGCTCGGGGCCACCGGCACCGGCAAGACGGCGACGATGGCGTGGATCGTGGAGCGGGTGCAGAAGCCGACGCTCGTGATCGTCCACAACAAGACGCTCGCCGCGCAGCTCTGCAACGAGTTCCGGGAGTTCTTTCCCGACAACGCGGTCGAGTACTTCGTCTCCTACTACGACTACTACCAGCCGGAGGCGTACGTCCCACAGGCAGACCTCTATATCGAGAAGGACGCGTCGATCAACGACGACATCGACCGGCTGCGCCACGCGGCCACGAGCGCGCTGCTGACCCGCCGCGACGTCCTGATCGTCGCCTCCGTCTCGTGTATCTACGGCCTCGGCTCGCCCGCCGAGTACCGGGAGAAGACCGTGCTGCTCGCGGTCGGGGAGCAGGTCGACCGTGACGCGGTTCTGCGCAAGCTCGTCGACATCCAGTACCAGCGCAACGACTCGTACCTGGGTCGCGGGCGCTTTCGCGTCCGCGGCGATGTGGTCGAGGTGCAGCCCGCGGCGACGGAGACCGCCTACCGGATCTCGTTCTTCGGCGACGAGGTCGAGCAGATCACGCATTTCGACCCGATGACCGGCGAGGTCCACCAGCGGCTCGAGCACCTCGCGATCTTCCCGGCGACCCAGTACGTGACCGACCGCCCGACGATCGAGCGGGCGCTCGGCGACATCCGCGCGGAGCTCGAGGAGCAGGTGGCGCTGTTCGAGTCGAAGGGGAAGCTGCTCGAGGCGCACCGGATCCGCCAGCGGACCGAGTACGACCTGGAGCTCCTGGCCGAGCTCGGCTACTGCAACGGGATCGAGAACTACTCGCGCTTCCTCGAGAACCGCCCGCGCGGGTCGCGGCCGCACTGCCTGCTCGACTTCTTCCCCGACGACTTCCTTCTGTTCGTCGACGAGTCCCACCAGACGGTGCCGCAGATCGGCGGGATGTACGAGGGCGACCGCTCACGCAAGGAGACTCTGGTCGATTACGGGTTCCGGCTACCGTCGGCGATGGACAACCGGCCGTTGCGGTTCGACGAGTTCCTGGAGCTGGTGCCGCAGCTCGTGTTCGTGTCGGCGACGCCGGGCGCGTGGGAGCTGCGCCACTCCCCGGTCGTGGCGGAGCAGATCATCCGCCCGACGGGGATCGTGGATCCGGAGGTGGAGCTTCGCCCGACGAAGAATCAGATCGACGACCTGTTGAACGAGATCCGCCGTCGCGAGGAGGCTTCGGAGCGGGTGTTGATCACGACGTTGACGAAGAAGATGGCGGAGGACCTGACCGACTACCTGCTCGAGGCGAACGTGAAGGCGCGCTATCTGCACTCGGAGATCGACACGCTGCAGCGGATCCAGATCATCAGGGAGCTGCGCCTGGGCGAGTACGACGTGCTGGTGGGGGTGAATCTGCTCCGGGAGGGTCTTGACCTGCCGGAGGTGACGCTGGTCGCGATCCTCGACGCGGACAAGGAAGGGTTCCTGCGCGGCCAGACGGCGCTGATCCAGACGATCGGGCGGGCCGCCCGCAACGTGAACGGCAAGGTGCTCCTGTACGCGGACAAGCTGACGGAGGCGATCAGGGGGGCGATGGGGGAGACGGAGCGGCGCCGCGCGATCCAGGTCGCGTACAACGAGGAGCACGGGATCACGCCGGAGTCGATCGTGAAGGGCGTCTCGGATATCGCGGAGCTGCTCGCGCTCGAGGCGCCGCACGTACCCGGCCGCCGCCGCCGCGGCACCCGCAAGGTGGAGGGGATGTCGGCGGGGGAGCTCGAGCGGCTGGTGGTCACGCTCGAGGAGGAGATGTACGCCGCCGCCGAGGAGCTCCGGTTCGAGTACGCGGCCAAGCTCCGCGACGAGGTCAAGGACCTGCGCCGCGAGCTGCAGGCGCTCGCGGTGTAGGAAGGGTCGCGTCCGCCCCTACGAGGATCCCTTGCGGGCGCGCTCCTCGTCCTGCCCCCGTGCCTTCGCCTCGTGGTAGGCGATCCGCTCGCGCACCATCGCCTGCGTCGCCTCGCGCTGGGCGATCTCCTCAGGCGTCATCTTCGGGAGCTTCCTCTTCTTCCCCATCGTCCTCCTCCAGCAAACTGCGGATCCGGGCGACATCGTGCTGGATGTCTCCGAGCAGCCTCATGATAGTCGTCACGTCCCGGTGGTCGATCGGCGGCTCCACCCCCTCGAGGGGAGATTCTTGCGTCAAACAGAACTGCAACGCCTCCGGGCCGGAAGCGCGGCGGGCCGGCTCGCGGCCGGCGGGAACTCGTGGCTCTACGTGATCCGGCTCAACCGTCGCTACCGCTCCGACGGCAAGGTGTGCGCGCGCCCGCGGGGCGGCGTCCCCTCGCGCTCGGCGACCGCGGGTAGAGCCGCTCCACCACCGGTTCGAGCCGCGCGCCCGTCCAGGCGTAGGCCATGGGGCACACTTCTTGCAACCAACGGCACGATCGTCTACGCTTGTGTCCGGCAGCGAGGAGCACGGGACATGCGGCAGCTCGGGCTACGAACGGCGTGCTTTGTCGCGGTCGCGCTCGCACTCGGCGCAGCCGCTCGCACGCCGGCGGTCGCCGCTCCCGCCGGGGAGGCGCTCGCGGCTGCCCGGCCCGCCAACGGCGTGTACATCGGCAAGACCGCGCAGGGGCACGCGGTCAAGCTCACGATCCGCAAGGGGGTCGTCCGGCCTGCAGTCCGCTTCACGATCAGCGGCCCCGGCGGCTGCAGCCTCAGCGTCTACCTCGTGCGGGCGACGAAGGTCAAGAACGGGACGTTCAGGCTGTCGAGTGCCGGGATGACGATCACGGGCCGCTTCGTCAAGCCGACGCTGATCAAGGGAACGATCGCGGCGCCGAGCTGCGAGTCGGCACCCGACCGCGTCGCCTACACGGCCCGCCGGAGGGCCTGAGCCTCGTGCCGTCGGCGGCTGTCCGCTTGCTCGCGGCCGCCCTGGCCGCGGCCGCCGTTTCGGCTGCCTCGCCCGCGCCGGCGGGGGGCCAACCCGTGCCCGGGAAGACCTACCTGTACGTGCACACGGGCGGCGGCGGCCTCAGCTTCACGGTCTCCATGGGCGGCAACTCGATCACGACGATGACGCTCTACTCGTACACCTACGAAGGAGCTGCCGGCTGCGCGCGGACGATCTCGATCAGGCTCGCCTTTGCGACACCGCTCCCGATCGCGGGCGACAGCTTCTCCTGGACCGCGTCGACGGGGCTGTTCTCGGTCAGCGGCACGTTCCTGCCCGGCGGCGAGGCCGAGGGCGCGCTCCAGGACGTCGGCTGCCCCCGGTTCGTCTGGCCGGACGGCGACGGGGACATGCTCGTTGACCGTGCCGACAACTGCCCCGGGGTGGCGAACCCCGCGCAGACGGACGCGGACGGTGATGGAGTCGGAGACGCCTGCGACGATGCCCCGGAGCCGGATACGACAGGACCGACGGTCAGGGTGCTGCGCGCGAGCGCGACTCTCGGCAGGGACGGCCGGGTGACGATCCGACTCGCGTGTCCCGACGACGAGACGCGCTGCCGGGGCACGCTGGTGCTCGGGACGGTGGCGAGGTCGGCGGGTCGCCGTCCTGCCGGGCCAGCCGCGAGCGCGCTCGCGCTCGGCAAGGCCAGCTTCCGGCTCGCCGGCGGTGAGTCACGCGGGGTTGCCGTTCGTCTCTCGAAGCGGGGCCGCGAGCTCGTCCGCGAGCGTGGCACGCTGCGGGCTCGGGCTGTCGTCACGGCGCGGGACGGGTCCGGCAACCCCGGGACGACCACTCGTCTGATCACGATCAGGGCCGCGCGGACGTGACCCTCCGCGGGTAGCGCCGCTCGGCCACCGGCTCGAGCCGGCCCCCCGTCCAGGCGTACGTGACCGCGCGCAGGCTGTCCGTGTCGGCTTCGTAGAGCTGGAGCCCGGCCGCCTCCGCGTGGCGGCCCGGGCGCGGGCGGCCGAGCCCCGGGGCGGTGGCGACCACGAGCCCTGGTTCGCCCCCGCGGGGGAACAGGAACTCGCGGCGCTCGACGACGACGCTCTGGTGGGTGTGCCCTGAGACGACGAGCTCGGCTCCCGCCGCCGCGAGCGCGGCCAGGACGCGCGAGCGGGCCGGTACGGAGCGCTTGCCGGTTCGCCAGGGCGCTCCGAGCAGGTGATGGTGGAGCGCGACCACGCGCAGGGCGCCCGCCGGCGCGGCGGCGAGCACGCCCGTCGTCCGCTCGAGCTGGGCGGCGCCCAGCGCTCCCCGCTGGTATTTCCACGGTCGAACCGAGCAGAGCGCGCAGATCGTGAGCCGCTCGGAGACGTACACCGGCTCCGTCTCGGGCCACTCGACGAGGAATGCCGCGAACGGCCGCGCGATCCGCGCGGGCGGCAGCGCGGGCAGGTCGTGGTTGCCCGGGACCGCGAGCACGGGCGCCTCGAGCGAGCGCAGGAACGCCGCCGCCCGCTCGTGCTGGCCTGGCCGGTTGCGGTGGGAGAGGTCGCCGGTCGCGAGCACGAGCTCCGGCGCGAGCTCGGCGACGAGCGCCCGCACCGCCGCCGCGACCTCCTCGAACCCGGCGTCGTGGGCACCCACGTGGAGGTCGGAGACCTGGATCAGTCGTACGGTCATGCCGGTAGCCTAGGCTCGTGGGCCTCATCGCCGCCCTGCTGGCAGCGGTCGCCGCGTACCTCGGCCAGGTCGAGCGGGGCGCCGAGCTGGCGCGGGTCGCCGAGCTCACCCCGCGCCAGAAGGCAGCGCTGCTCGTCGTCTCCTCCCCGCCGGTACCGCGCGGCGCCGTCGGCACGCTGCTCCACAGCTGGGAGACCGGCGCAACCGTCCCGGAGGGAACGCTCGTCTTCGTCGACCAGGAGGGCGGGCCGGTCCGGGCCTATCCCGGCCTGCCGCCGGCCCTGGCTGCCGCCGGCTACGACAGCCGGGCGCAGGCGCGGGCAGCCGGACGTCGCACGGCGGTCGCACTCCGTCGCGCCGGCGTCCACGTCGACCTGGCGCCCGTCCTCGACACGGCGGACGGCCCGCTCGGCTCGCGCCACTTCGCCAGCGCCAGGGTCGGGATCGCGTTCGCCCGCGGGCTCGCCGCGGGGGGTGTCGCCGCCTGTGCGAAGCACTTCCCCGGGCTCGGCTCGACCCCCGAGTCGACGGACGGCCGCAAGCCCGTGCACGGCGTCGTCCGCGGCGCCGAGGTCGCGGGCTTCCGCGACGCGATCCAGGCCGGGGTTCCCTGCGTGATGGTCGGCCACGCGATCTACCCGCGCTTCGGCGGCCGCCCGGCCTCGCTCGAGCCGGAGGCCTACCGGCTTCTGCGAGACCAGGGCTTCGACGGCGTCGCGATCACCGACGAGCTCGGCGTGCTCGGCAGCGAGGGGGCGTCCGAATGGGCTCGCCGCGCCGTCCTCGCCGGCGCCGATCTCGTCCTCTTCTCGAGCGCCCGCGACGCCCGCCGCGCGATCACGGCTCTCGTGCCGCTGGCCCGCCGCGGTCTTCTCGACGAGCACGTGGAGCGCGTGCTGCGCTTCCGCGAGCGCTACGGGCCGTGACCCTGCGTCGGATCCGGTCTCTATAGTGAGAGAAGAGATGGTCGACGAGCCCACCGAGATCTTCGACGACATCTACCTCGGCGTCCGCGCCGGCGTAGCCGGGCGCAAGCAGCGCCGCGGCGAGGCGCTGTCGCCCGAAGAGCGCGAGGCTCTGGGGCGCTGGGAGCGGTTGTCGACATGGCGCAAGACGCTCGCGATCGGCGGCTTCGCGCTCGGCACCTTCGGGCTCGGCTTCGCGCTCGGCGGTCTGGTCTTCGGCCGCTCGCGCAAGGCGAACGCGTAGGTCCGGGCGCCGCCGCCCGCAGGACACCGGTCGTGCGCGCCGAACGGCGCCGCGTGGAGCGATACCTCGAGCCGGGCGAGCAGGTCCGCCTGAGCGCGCGCCCGCACGGGGTCGCTCTCGTCCGCCCGCTCGCGCGCGCGCTCGCCTGGGGCGCCGCCGGCGGTGCCTGCGTCGTCTACGGCTTCTCCGTCCACTGGGCGATCGCCGCCGCCGGCGCCGCGGCGATCTGCGTCGGTGCCCTGGCCGCGCTGCGCGCGGTCTGGCGCTGGGACCGCACGTCGGTCGTCCTGACGAGCGACAAGCTGCTCGTCGTGTACGGGATCGCGAAGCGCCACGCCGCCGCCGTCCGCCTCGACCGCGTGCAGGCGATCGAGGTCGAGCAGAGCCTGACCGGCCGGCTGCTCGGCTACGGCACGCTCGTCGCGGGCAACCTCGAGATCCCGTACGTGACCGGGGCCCGCGACGTCGTGCGTCTACTCAGGTAGGACGAGCCCCAGCGTCGCGCCGACCGGTACGTCGGCGTCCGGTCCGGCCAGGATCTCGACGAGCGTCCCCGAGACGGGCGCCTCGACGACCGCCTCGACCTTGTCGGTCTCGACGCTCACGAGCGGCTCGCCCTGCTCGACACGCTGGCCGACGCCCTTCAGCCACTCGACCACGGTCGCCTCGACCATGTTCATGCCCCACTTCGGCAGGACCACCGCAACGGGATCAGGCACCCACCGTCTCCCTGACCACCCGCGCGATCGCGTCCTCGTCCGGGATCACCGCCGCCTCGAGGCCCGGCGCGAACGGGATCGGCACGTCCGGCACCGCCAGGCGCCGCACCGGCGCGCGCAGGTCCCCGAACGCCCACTCCGCCACACCGGCGGCGAGCTCGGAGGCGACCGAGCAGGTGAGCCGGGCCTCGTCGACGACGACGACCCGTCCCGTCTTGCGCACCGATGCGAGGATCGTCCCCCACGGCATCGGCGAGAGGCTGCAGACGTCGACCACCTCCGCGGCAATCCCCTCGGCTGCGAGCGTCTCGGCCACCGCCCGGGCGCGGCGCGCCATCAGCCCGACCGCGAGGATCGTGACGTCGTCGCCCTCCGGTCCCACCTCGGCCTGACCCAGCTCGAGCGGCTCCGCGCCGACGGGGCCGCGGGCGGCGGCCAGCGCCGGGTGGTGGAGGACGACCACCGGGTCGTCGCAGCGGATCGCCGCCCGGGTCAGCCAGAACGCCTGGTGGGGAGTCGACGGGAAGGCAAGGCGCAGGCCGCCCCCGTTCAGGAACAGCGCCGACGGCACCTCGGAGTGCTGGGCCGCGTTCGAGCCGGCCGCGCCGGCCGAGCCGATCACGACGAGCGGCACCGAGAGCTGGCCGCCGGTCATGTAGCGCATCCTGCCCGCCTGGTTGACGAGCTGGTCGAAGGCGACGTACGTGAAGCTCGAGAACATGATGTCCACGACCGGCCTGAGGCCGCCGATCGCGGCGCCCACCGCGGCCCCGACGAAGCCAGCCTCGGAGATCGGGCAGTCGCGCACGCGGCTCTTCCCGAACTCCTCGGCGAGGCCGCGGGTGGGGCCCATCACGCCGATCGTGACGTCCTCGCCCCAGACGAGCACGCGGGGGTCGGCGCGCATCTCCTGCGCGATCGCGTCGGCGATCGCGGGCGCGAGCCGGTTGGCCCGGGACGGCGAGCTGCTCACGCGAACACGTCCTCGAGCGCGCTCGCGGGCTCCGGGTCGGGTGCCGCCTGCGCCGCAGCCAGCGCACGCGCGACGAGCTCGCGCTCCTCTGCCTCGAGCTGCTCGCGCAGCCCGGGCTGCCCGAGCGCCGCGTCCAGCAGGTCGATCGGGTCGGGGCCGCGCGGCGCCTCCCGGTACGTGCCGGCGTAGTTCTCCTCGCCCTCGTGGTGGCCGCGCACCCGCGTCGTCACGCATTCGAGCAGGGAGGGGCCGCCGCCCGCGCGGGCCCGCTCGACGGCCTCCAGGGCCGCGGCGTGCACGGCTCGGACGTCGTGCCCGTCGACGGCGACGCCGGGGATCCCGTAGCCGGCGGCTCGCGCGGCGACCCCCGGCCCGGCGATCGCGCGCTCGGCCGGCGTGAACTCGCCGTAGCGGTTGTTCTCGCACACGAACACGGCCGGCGCCCGCCACAGGGCGGCGAGGTTCAGCGTCTCGTGGAAGGTGCCCTGGCTGGAGGCCCCGTCGCCGAAGAACGCGACCGCGACACCGCCGGTGCCGAGCTCCTGCGCCGCCAGCGCGAGCCCGAGCGCCATCGGGATGCCGCCCCCGACGATCCCGTTCGCCCCGGTGACGCCGCGCTCGAAGCACGCGACGTGCATCGAGCCCCCCTTGCCGCGGCAGTAGCCGGTCGCCTTGCCGAGGATCTCGGCCAGCATCGGCTCCGGCTCGAGGCCCCGGGCGAGCATGTGGTGGTGGCCGCGATGGGTGGTCGTGATCTGGTCGCCCGGCCGAAGCGTGGAGCACACGCCGGCCGCGACCGCCTCCTGGCCGATCGAGAGGTGCACGACCCCGACGAGCTGACCGCGCTCGAACAGGTCGGCGAGCGTGGTCTCGAATGCGCGGATCCGCAGCATCTGGCGGAGCCACTCCGGGCCGTGCGCCTCGAGGACGGGATCGGGCACGCCGCGATTCTACGACCCTGTGGGCTTGACCGCTGCGAGCGACTCCTGCTACAAGGTCCGCTCGCCGCGTCCGCGCCACGTCTCCGGGAGGTTCCGTGCAGCAGTTCGACCGCTCCAGATTCGACCACGTCGGCATCGTCACCGAGGCGCGCCAGCCCGACGAGAGCTGGGTCGAGGCGACCCGCGTGTGGGTGACGAGCCCTCGCGCCCACCCCTACAACATCGAGTTCCTGCGCTTCGAGCCGGACAGCCCCGTGACCGGCCCGGTGCGCACGCAGCCGCACGTCGCCTACCGGGTCGACGACCTCGGGGCCGCGATCGAGGGCCACGCTGTCCTGCTCGGCCCGTTCGAGGTCGGCGACGGGTTCCTGAAGGCCGCGTTCGTGGACGTGGGCGGCGCGCTCGTCGAGTTCATGCAATACGGGAACCCGGACGAGACCGGCTGGTTCTGAGGGCCGGGCCGCGGCCGGCTACCTGCGGGGGCCGGGGCCCTCGGTGCGGCGGCGCTTGGCGCGGACCTTGACGTTCGGGCCCTGGTAGCGCAGCTCCATCTCGCGGATCGGCGCCCGGAACGGCTCCTGGAGGAACGCCCGGTCGAGCGTCTGCTCGGTCAGCGTCCAGAGCGGCGGCCAGGGCAGCTCGGCGTCCCGCTCCGGCCAGATCCGGTTGATCGTGCCGCGGGGCGACGCGACCCGCGTGTCGTCCGGGCGGCGGTGGACGCCGAAGACCTTGAGCGCCAGGTGCCCGAGGACGGCGAGCACGCTGTAGGCCTCGGTCGGCTCCGCCTCTCCGAGCGGCAGCTCGAGACGGGCGGCGAGCACGCCCGCGTGGTTCGCGCGGTAACGCCCCAGGCCCACGTAGACGTCGGCGTGGGGAACGGCCCGCTCGCGCAGCTCGCGGCGGTGAGCCTCCGGCACGCCGGCCTCCTTGCCCTCGGCGGCGAGGATCGCGTAGGCGGCGCGGGCGCCCCAGCCGGCCAGCCGGCGCTGCTCGGCGACCGTGAAGCGTGCGGCCGAGCCCGTCACCATCGGCTCGAGCAGGGGCAGCGTCTCCTCGTCCCGGGCTGCCATCTCCCGCGCGCAGGCCTCGCACAGGCAGCGCGACGCATACTCGGCGGCCGCCAGCTGCGCGCGTTCCTCGATCGCTCCCTCGATCGCCTCGTGTAGCCGCTCGAGCGGCGAGCGGCCGGGCGCGGCGGCGTGCCTCGGCACGGAGACGGGGATCTCCTCACCCGGCGCGAGGACCGGAAGCGCGAGCGGCTCGCCGCTCGCTCGCAGGTGCTCGACCGGGCTGTCCGCGAGACCGGTCAGCCGCAAGGCCCACGCGGGAATCGCGGGGTCGTCCCGGGTCGCGGGCGCGCCGCAGTAGAGACACGGAACTGGCTTGGCGGCGCCGGATGCCACGGGCGGACACTAGCGCGCCGGGCCGGGTGCTGCACCGCCGACGCGGTTAAGCAGGATCAAATTCGGTTAGCCACACTGTTGACTGACCGGTCCGGCGGACGTACGATCGAGTTCCGACCCCGACCCCGGAGGACGCCAGTGCCGGCATCGTTCGAGCCCGAGCTTCGCGGCCGCATCAACGGCCGGCGGGCGATCTCCCACATCGAGGATCTCGTCGCGACCGGCGACCGGTTCGTCGGCGGCGACGGAGACGGCCGCGCGGCCGAGCTCGTTCGGACGCGGTTTCGCGACCTGGGCCTCGACGTCGCCGACCGCGAGTTCGAGACGCTCGGCTACCGCCACGGTCGGGTCGAGCTGCGCCTCGGCGACGGGCGCTCCTTCGACGCGATCCCGCCCTACTTCTCGCCTCCGACCCCGCCAGGAGGCATCGAGGGCGAGCTCGTGTTCGTCGGCGGCGGCGAGGAGGCCGACTACGACGGCCTCGACGTCGAGGGGCGGATCGTCGTCATGCAGGAAGTCGGGTTCGGCTACTCGCGGTTCTGGCTCGGCACCTTCGTCGCGCTCGCGGCCCGCCGTGGCGCCGTCGCGATGATCGTGATCCACCCGCTGCCCTGGCCGTACCGGATGTCGCTCGAGGCGGGCAACGGCGAGCTCGCGAGCCGCTTCTGCAACGAGCAGCTCCCCGTCGTCTGCGTCTCCGGGATCGACGGCGGCCAGCTTCTCCACGCGATCGGCGCCGGCGGCGCCCGGGCGACGCTCGTGGTCGAGGCCGAGCTGCCCCGGGTCACGAGCTGGAACGTGAGCGGCACCCTGCGCGGCTCCGAGCTGCCCGACGAGGTCGTTCTCGTCCACGCCCACCGGGATCACGGGCTCGAGCCGGGGGCGAACGACAACGGCTCCGGCTACGGCACGATGCTCGAGGTCGCGTCCGCGCTCGCCGGCTCGCGGCCGCGACGCTCGCTCGAGTTCCTCTGCACCACCGCCGAGGAGGGCGTCACGCCCGGCGTCGCCGCGTACATCGCGGCTCGCCAGGCCGAGGGCACGCTCGGTCAGATCCGGGCCGCGATCGACCTCGACATGTTCGGCGTCGGCGGCAAGGTGAAGCTCGTCGAGCTCGGCCTCTGGCCCGATCGGCCGCCGATCCCGCACACGGAGTGGCTGATGCGCCGCGTCGAGGAGCTCGCCGACGAGCTCGGCTACGACGTGGGGCGGATGACGGCGACCTGGGGCGTCGCCGAGTCCGGGCGGTTCCTGGAGGCCGGCGTGCCGGCGATCTGGTTCTGGAAGCCCGACGACTTCTACTACCACTCGGTCCACGACACCGCCGACAAGCTCGACGGGAACTCGCTCAAGGCGGTCGGGGACCTGACCGCGATCACCATGTGGCGGCTCGCCAACGAGGCCGGGCTGCCGCGAGAGTCCTGACGAAAGGAGCACGGGAATGTCGGTCGAGGACGTTGACCACGAGAAGCTGATCCATCTGCGCCAGGAGGGCGCGGTGCGGGTCTGCGAGCGCATCGGCGCCGATGCGCTGCTCGCGACCCAGCACGACAACGTTCAGTACATCGCGGACGTGCGCCGGTTCTTCGTGTACGGCTGGGAGCCGAACTCGATGGCGGCGATCACGCGCGAGGGGGCCGTCAAGTCCGTGGACTGCGGCTACCACGTCGCGCCCGGCCCGCACTGGGCGAACGAGGGCGCCTGGCTCAAGGAGCAGACCGGCTGGGACCACTTCTCCGTCTTCAACGCGAGCCTCGTCCACGCCCGCTACGCGGCCTGGGTGAAGGACGCGCTGGCCGCGCTCGGCGTCACCCGGGGCAAGGTCGGGGTCGACCGGGTCTCGTGGGTGATCCTCGACGCGTTCCGCGAGGCGATGCCCCAGATCGAGTTCGTGAACGCGGAGGAGGCGCTCCTGTTCGAGCGGATCGTCAAGAACGAGGAGGAGCGCAAGCTGATGCGCGCCGCCGCGAAGGTCGCCAGCGAGGGCGTCCAGGCCGGCCTCGACGCGCTCGCGCCCGGCGTGACCGAGTACGAGGTCTCCGGCGCCTTCATGGGCCGCATGTTCGCGCTCGGCTCGGAAGGGGACGGCTTCTACCCGTTCCTCGCCTCGGGTGCGGTCACCGAGGGGACGCTCTACCCCACGAACCGCGTGCTCCAGGAGGGCGACGCGATCGTGATGGACATGGGCCCGATCGTGGAGGGCTACAACGGCGACTGCATGCGCACCGGCTTCATCGGCGAGCCCACGCCCGAGTTCAAGGAGCTGTACCGCGTCAACTACGAGGCGATGTACGCGGGGATCGAGACGATCCGGCCCGGGATCAGGATCTCCGAGGTCGACGCGGCCGTGCGGCGCACCGCGCTCGCCCACGGCTACATGGAGAACCGCTTCGACACCGGCCACGGGATCGGCCTCAACTGCTGCGAGCTGCCGGTCTGCATGAAGGCCGGCACCGCCCCCGACCATCTCGACGTCGTGCTCGAGCCCGGAATGTGCTTCACGCTCGAGCCGCGCTTCTACAGGATGATCGACGACAGGACGTACATCCAGGCCGCGCTCGAGGAGACCGTCATGGTCAGCGAGACCGGCGTCGAGGTCCTGACGACGACGCCGTTCATCCAGGAGTGCCTGGCCTAGCGACCGCGGAAGGAGAAGGACATGGCCACGCCGCGCTTCACGCGGGAGCTCCCGCTCCGGCAGGAGCTCGTCGACCAGGAGGCCCCGTTCCTCCTGCGCCCGCTCGGCGACGACCCGGACGACCCGCGCAACTGGGTCCTGAAGGCGATCGAGAAGACCGGGCAGCCGCTCGAGGACGCGCTCCACACCTGGGCGCTCGGCTTCTCGCTCGAGCCGGGCCTGCTCTGGAACGCGATGGTCGAGGAGAAGGGCGAGGACGAGGCGCGCGCCGTCTGCGCCGAGACCTGGTCGCGCCTCTCCGAGGAGATCCGCGGCGCCGCGGAGGCGACATTCGCCTGGGCGAGTCCGGAGCCCCCGTTCGGGCTCTCGCTCGAGCTGGACGCGGCGGCGATCGCGGCCCGGCTCGACCGCTCGCCAGAGGATGCGCTCGTGTTCTGGAACCGGGCCTTCACCGCGCACGACCACGAGCTGTGGCAGGTGCTCGAGCACCGCTACGGCGCGCGGGAGGGCCTGATCGTCTACTCGCGCATCTGGGAGCAGCTCGCGCTCGTGTTCCTCGACTTCGTCAAGCAGGCGCTCGGGCTCGACGAGGTGCGCACGACGGACGATCTCGCCCGCATGAACCGGGCCTACTGGGAGGCGATCGGCTGCGAGGTCGAGGACATCGAGACGACCCCCGACCGCCACGTCGCGGTGATCAAGACCTGCCCGTTCTGGGACAACATGATCGACATGTACGGCAAGCAGGCGGCGAGCCGGATGCACCAGAAGACGATCGGCGCGACGTCGGCGAACTACTACCAGGCGATCATGAAGGCGGTCGGGCTCTGGGACGAGTTCTACGCGACCCAGGACGAGTACCGCTGTCTCGGCGACGGGCAGTGTCGAATGGTCTACGTGCGCCGCTCGGCGCTCGCCGAAGGGGAGGCGTCGGCCGGCTCATGAGCGGCGAGGAGGGCGACGCGGACGGACGCGCGGGCGACTGGGCGGAGCTTCACCTCGTGCTGCTCGGCGCGGGCGAGCGCGCGCCGGGCCTGCCCCCCGAGACCGCCGGGGTGCCGCTCGAGGCGCGCGTGCGAGGCTTCCTCGAGCGCGACGCCCGGATCGGGGAGGCTGCGGCCGTGCGCACGGTGCTCGGGCGTCGCGTCGTGGGGAGGCTGCTCGAGATCTTGCCGCCCGCCCGCCAGACGTTCGGCCGGCCCGTGCCGGAGCTGCTCGAAGTCGGCGGCGAGCTCCGGGAGCTGACGCGCGCCGGGGAGCCGGGCGGTGCCTGACCGCTCGTTCGCGGCCGTGCTCGCCCGTCGCGACGAGATCGTCGCGGCCGCGCTCGGCATCGACTACGGGGCGTTCGAGCGCGGCGAGCTCGCCTTCGACTACGAGGCGCTGATGGCGAGCGCCGGCACGACGCTCGAGGAGGTTCGGGCGATCCAGCGGGCCGCGAAGGTCGGCTCGACGCCTCTGCTCGAGCTGCCCGCCCTGACCGGGCTCGCCCGGCTCGGCGCGCCGGCGGGCAAGGGGGCGACGATCCTGGTCAAGGACGAGGCGGCGAACCCGTCGGGCAGTTTCAAGGCGCGCCGCGCCTCCGTCGCCGTCCACGAGGCGGCCCGGCGGGGCTACCGCGGCGTCGTCGCCGCCACGTCCGGGAACTACGGTGCCGCGGTCTCCTCCCAGACGGCGATGCGCGGCCTCGACTGCATCGTGCTCCAGGAGGTGTACGACTCGCTCGGACGCGGCCAGCCGGAGATCCTCGAGAAGGGCCGCGCGTGCGAGGCCTACGGAGCCGAGGTGTGGCAGCTCACCGTCGGGCCCGAGCTGTTCTACGCGATGCTGCTCACGCTCGAGGAGACCGGCTACTTCAGCGCCTCGCTGTACACGCCGCATGCGGTTGCCGGGATCGAGACGCTCGGGCACGAGATCGGCGCCGAGGTGCTCGAGCGCTACGGCCGTCCGCCCGACGCGGTCGTCTGCACGAACGCGGGCGGCGGCAACGTCACCGGCACCGCCCGCGGGCTGCGCGCCGCCGGCTGCGACGCGACGACGGTGATCGGCGTCAGCGTCGATTTGCGCGGGCTGCGGATGGACTCCGACCGGGACTTCAACCGCAAGTCGTTCACGACCGGCCACACGGGCTTCGCGATGCCGTTCCTGCTCGATCCCGACCGCACGGACGTGCCTCGCAGCGCAGCCCGGCCGCTGCGCTACCTCGACCGCCACGTGACGGTCACCCAGGGCGAGGTCTTCTACGTGACCGAGGCGCTCGCGCGACTCGAGGGGCTCGAGCGCGGCCCCGCGGGCAACACGTCGCTGGCGGCTGCGATCGCGCTCGCCCGCGAGCTCGACGAGGACGCCGTGCTCGTCGTCCAGGAGACCGAGTACACGGGTGCCGGCAAGCATCCGACCGCCCAGCTGACCTTTGCCCGCGAGCTCGGCATCGAGGTCCGCCGCGGCCACCCGAGCGAGAACGTGCCCGGCCGCGTGATCGCGATCCCCCGCTCCCCCGGCGAGCTGTCGGCCGTCGAGGTCGACCTCGACGAGATCCGCCGCGGCTACCTCAGGCGCGCGGTCGGCGACCGCCTCCTCGATAGCCTCGGCGACGTCGACCTCGAGTACCTGGCGGCGGAGGTGGGCGGGCTCCCCGTGGCCACGGTCGCGGGCTGGCTCGAGGCGGAGAGCCGCGGGGCGGGGGCGAGGGCCTGACGTGTCGATCGGCGGCCGGATCAGGGCGATCCGCCAGCTGCGGGGGCTGTCGAGCACCGAGCTGGCCCGCGCCGCAGGCGTCTCGCGTGGCCTGATCAGCCAGATCGAGCTCGACCGGGCCAATCCGTCGATCGAGACGCTGCGCAAGATCGCCGCGGCGCTCGACTCGCCGATCGCGTCGTTCTTCGACGACGCGCCGGCGGGCGGGGTCGTGGTGCGCAGGGGCGAGCGCAAGACCATGCGGATCCCGCGCTCGGGTCTCGTCTACCAGCTGCTCACGCCCGACCTGAACCGGCAGATCGAGTTCATCCTGATCGAGCTCGAGCCGGGGCAGGGCGGGACGCGCGTGCCCATGGGCCATCCGGGCGAGGAGGCCGCTCTCGTGCTGGAGGGGCGGCTGCACGTCTGGATCGGCGACGAGGAGCACGTGCTCGAGGCCGGCGACTCGATCGCCTTCAACTCCGGCATCCCGCATCGCGTGGAGAACCACGGCCCCGAGCGCACGACGCTCGTGTCCGCGATCACGCCCCCCTCGTTCTGACGGAAGGAGCGGCCGACGTGAAGTGTTTCGTGACGTTTCGCCTCAAGCCCGGGGTCACGCCCGAGCAGTACGAGGAGTGGTTCCGGGTCGAGAACGTGCCCGCGGTGCGCCGCATGCGCTCGCTCTCGAGCTACCGGGTCTGGCGCGCCACCGGCGCCATGGAAGGCGAGCCGCCCTACGAGTACCTCGAGGAGATGGAGTTCGACGACCAGGCGGCGTTCGACCGCGAGGTCGAGACGTTGCCCGAGATGGCCGCGATGCTCGAAGGCTGGCTCGAGCGGGTCGCCGACAACGCGGTCGTCTACGCGGTGGAGATTCCCCAGGACGCGCGGTAGTCTGCGCGCAGCGCGACGGAAACGACGGACAGGAGGGACGCATGGCCACAGGGTGGCTCTGCCACGAGCTCTACTTCTGGCACGACACGCGCGCGGGCGCGGGCTTCATGCCGGCGGGCCACGGCACCGTCGAGCCGGACACGCACGCCGAGAATCCCGGCACGAAACGCCGGCTGCGCAACCTGCTCGAGGTCTCCGGTGTGCTGTCGAAGCTCGTCCCGGTCGAGCCGCGCCCGGCCACCGAGGAGGAGATCCTCCGCTTCCACACCCGGGAGTACGTCGAGAGGATCAAGGCACTTTCGGCCGACAACGGCGGCGACGCCGGTGAGCTGACGCCGTTCGGGCCGGGCGGGTACGAGATCGCGCTGCTCGCCGCCGGAGGTGTGATCAGCTCCATCGACGCGGTCCTCGACGGCACCGTCGACAACATCTACGCGCTCACCCGGCCGCCCGGCCACCATGCCGAGCCCGACCTCGGCCGCGGCTTCTGCATCTTCGGCAACGCTGCGATCGGCGTGATGCACGCCCGGCAGTCGCGCGGCCTCGGGAAGGTGGCGGTCGTCGACTGGGACGTCCACCACGGCAACGGCACCCAGAAGGCGTTCTACTCCGACCCGAGCGTGCTCACGATCTCCGTCCACCAGGACAACTACTACCCGCCCGACTCGGGCTACGTGCGCGACAACGGCGAGGGCGCGGGCGCGGGCTGCAACATCAACGTGCCGCTGCCTCCTGGGTCGGGCGTCGGCGCGTACGTCGCCACGTTCGAGCGCGTGGTCGCCCCGGCGCTGCGCGCGTTCCGCCCCGAGCTGATCGTCGTCGCTTCGGGTCTCGACGCGAGCGCGATGGACCCGCTCGCTCACATGATGGTGCACTCGGGCGGCTACCGGCAGCTGACGCGGATCATGCTCGACGTCGCCGCCGAGGTCTGCGGCGGGCGCCTGGTCGTCGAGCACGAGGGAGGCTACTCGTCGGCCTACGTCCCCTACTGCGGCCTCGCCGTCGTCGAGGAGCTCTCGGGCGTCAAGGGGACGATCGAGGATCCGTTCCTGCCGATCTTCGAGGGCGTCGGGGGACAGGCCCTCCAGCCGCACCAGGACGCGGCGATCGCGGCCGCCGAGGCCAACCTCGCCAACCTACCCGGCTCTTGATTTCGTCCGGCGGACACGTTAGCTTCCCTAAACAATGCTCACTATGACGGACGCTTTTCGCCGGAGACGGGCTCGCCTAACCCCCGGCCGGTGCGTACGTCGTATCGAGGTGATGGACGAAATCCCGGCTAGCCAGGGATCAATGCGGGGAGAGAAAGGAGCGGGAGCATGACAGACGAAACACCCACCATCCCGGAGGAGACGCCGGAGGCGATCGAGACCTCGCGGGTCAGCCGGAGGAAGTTCCTCGGTGGCGTCGCCGGCGCCTCGATCGGCGGGCTCACCCTCGCGGGTGTCCTCGCCGCGTGCGGTGGCGGCGGCGACGAGGAGCCGGAGGCGGCGACGACGACCGCGGCCGGCCAGGATGCCACGGACAGCGCGAAGCCGATCCTGATCGGCTCGGCGTACCCGATGACGACGTCCGACGGCGAGGAGATGAAGGGCGGCTCCGACCTCGCGATCGCGGAGATCAACGACCGCGGCGGGGTCGCCGGACGCATGATCGAGCACGAGATCATCGACTTCAACAACTTCGACGGCGAGAGCATCACGGGCGCCTTCAACGACCTCATCGGCAAGGAGTCCGATGCGATCATCTTCGGCTACCACAACGTGTACGAGCCGAACGACATCGTGGCCGCGTCCGGGATCCCGTTCCTGAACGCGTCGACGTCGAGCGACCAGGTCAACCTGCTCAAGTCGGACCCGGTCAAGTACAAGAACATCTTCCAGGCCGACCCGACCGAGTTGCAGTACGGCTATGGCTTCCCGGCCTTCCTCGAGGGCCTGATCGCGCAGGGGCTGTTCAACCCGCCGACCAAGACGATCCACATCTACGAGGGCGATATCCCGTACAGCTCGAACATCTCGAAGGCCTGCCAGGAGGTGGCTCCCGATCTCGGCTGGGAGGTCGTGGGCATCGAGCCGATCGCGGGTACCGGCGGTCCCGTCACCGACTGGACGCCGATGATCGCGAAGGCGAAGGAGACCGGTGCGGCGGTCGTCTTCAACACGCACTGGAACCCGGCCGACCACGCGGCGCTGATGAAGCAGTGGGCGGCGGACGCGCCCGACGCGTTCCTCTACCTGCAGTACGGCGCGTCGGTGCCCGAGTTCCTGGAGCTTGCGGGCGACGCCGCGAACGGTGTCGTCTGGGCGACGGTGCTCGGCACCATGAACGACGCGGTCGGCCTCGCGTTCCAGGAGCGCTACCAGGCAAAGTGGGGCAAGGCGCCCGGCTTCTCGAACGCCGGCACGGGCTACGACGAGGTCTACCTGCTCGCCCACGCCTGGGGCATCACGGGCGACACCCGGAACTTCGACGCCAACATCGCCGAGCTCAAGCGCAACGTCATGCGCGGCGTCTCGGGCGGCTACTGGTTCGGGCACGACGAGGCGAACTACTGTCTCGCCTACCCGGTCGAGACCCCGGACCCGTCGCTCGGGAACCCGCACCTCTTCTTCCAGATCCTGCCCGGAGAGGACGGGGCCCTGAGCCACCAGGTGATCTCGCCGCCGCCGTACATCCAGACCTCGTACGTGAAGCCGCCCTGGCTGAGCTTCTAGCGAGTCAGGCGAAGAAACAGAGGCTCGAAGGACGCACGTGTCGCTTACCTGCACGGACATCAGGGCCCTCTACGGCGGCTTCGTCGCCGTAGACGGGGTCTCCCTCTCCGCGACGGAGGGCCACATCCTCGGGGTGGCCGGGCCGAACGGGGCAGGTAAGACGACGCTGTTCGACGTCCTCTCGGGCTTCCACAGCGCTGACGGCGGACGCGTCGAGCTGAACGGGACCGACATCACGCGGCTTCCCGTTCACCGGCGCGTCCGCCTCGGTCTCGCTCGGACGTTCCAGTCCCCGCTCGTGCCGACCGAGCTGACGATCGGGGAGACGCTCGAGGCCGCGCGGCTTGCCTGGTCGCCGAAGCTCGACCGGGCAGTCGAGCAGCCCACCAGGGAGCTCGTGCGGTTCGCGACTCCCGATCGCGTTCGCTGCGGCGGCCTCGACACGCTCGACCGCCGCAAGCTGCTGCTCGCGTGCGTGCTGATGCGCAAGCCGAGCGTCCTCCTTCTCGACGAGCCGTGCTCCGGCCTGATGCAGGACGAGATCGACGAGATGGATGCGATCATCCGCCAGATGGTGGCCGAGACCGCGATCGCCGTGATCGTGGTCGAGCATCGCCTCGAGCTGCTGCACGCGGTCGCCGAGACGGTGGTCGTGATGGACGCCGGGCAGGTGATCGCGGAGGGGCCACCGGCGGTGGTGTTCAACGACCCCGCCGTCCAGGCGGCCTACTTCGAGGCGCCGCAGGCCGCATGACGAACGTTCTCGAGGTGCGGAATCTCTCGGCGGGCTACGGGCCGCTGCGCGTGCTCCACGAGATCGACCTCGCCGTCGGCGAGGGCGAGCGCGTGGGGCTCGTCGGTCTCAACGGGCACGGGAAGACGACTCTGCTGCGCTCGATCATGGGGCTCGTCGACTGGCGCCAGGGAGAGATCGAGCTCGACGGGAAATCGATCCTGAAGACGCCGGCGCATCGGCTGGCGCGGGCGGGTGTCGCCATGATCCCCCAGGGCGACGCGCTCTTCCCCGGCCTGTCGGTCCGGGAGAACCTCGACTCCGGCGCGTTCGCGACCGGCTGGCGGGAGCGCAAGCAGCGGCGCGACCGCGTGCTCGAGCTGTTCCCGCGCCTCGCCGAGCGTCTCGACCAGGCGGCCGGTACCCTCTCGGGCGGCGAGCGGCGCATGTGCTCGGTGGGCCGAGGGCTGATGTCGAACGCCCGGGTCTTCCTGCTCGACGAGCCCTCGCTGGGGCTCGCTCCCGGCGTCGCCGCCGGCCTGTACGCAACGCTCCGGGGCCTCGATCTCCGCGGCGGCACGCTCGTGCTCGCCGAGCAGAACCAGTCCCTGCTCGAGGGCTGGATCGGCAGGGTCGCCCGGATCCACGGAGGCAGGATCGTCAGCATCGAGACAGCCGAAGCATCCCCGGACGGAGAAGCCGCCGCGGATCGGGAAGGGAGGGCGGACGCGTGACCGATCTGATCACGACCATCAACCTCGCGGCCGTCTACGGGCTGATCGGAGTCGGTATCTCGCTGACGTGGGCCGGGCTCGGCTTCCTCAACCTCGCCCACGGCGTCACCTTCGCTGCCAGCCTCTACGGCGCCTGGTGGGCGCAGGAGAACATCTCCGACCACGCCTCCGTGATCTTCCTCGGCGGAATCGTCGTCGGTGCCTTCGCGGGCGCCGTCGTGTGGCTGAGCGTCTTCCTGCCCCTGGACGGCAAGAAGAACTGGGACATGCGCTCGATCATCGCTTCGCTGGGGCTCGCGATCATCGGGGTGAACACGTTCCTGCTCGTCTTCGGGCCCCAGCGCAAGGCGATCGAGTATCTCTTCGGCACCTCCAAGTTCGAGCTCGGCGGATCCACGATCACGGCCGACAAGAGCGGCGCGATCATCTCGGCGAGCGTCGTCATGCTGCTCGTCGTGATCGCGCTCGTGAAGTCGAGGATCGGGCTCGGCGTCAGGGCGCTCACGCAAAACGCGGAGGGGGCGGCTCTCGTCGGCATCGGTCGCAAGCAGGCCGCGTTCGCGATCCTGACCGTGTCCGGGATGCTCGCGGGTTTCGCGGCCGTGCTGCTCTCCCAGATCTTCTATCCGGAGCCGAACATCGGCTATCTGCCGCTTCTGAAGGGTCTGATCGTGGCCCTGCTCGGCGGCCTCGGCAGCATCCCCGGCGCGGTGGTCGCCGCCCTCCTGGTGGGAGCCACCGAGGCCGTCACGGCGCACTACCTCGACCAGAGCTGGATCCTCCTGACCCAGTTCGGGCTGATCGCGGTCGTGCTGCTCGTGCGCCCGCGCGGCGTGGCCGGCATCCTCGAGGCGACGCGTGCGTAACTCGCTGCTGAGCGTCAAGTCCGCTCTCGACGCCGCGTTCTACGGCGGGGGGCTCGCGGCCGCTCTCGTCCTCTTCTTCTTCGTCTACGACAACGAGGTCTTCGGCGGCCACTGGATCCTCTTCTGCCTGTACGCGTCGATCAACCTGATGTGGATGCTCGTGATCGGCACGGCGGGCCTCTACTCGTTCGCCACGATCGCGGTCGTCGGCGCGTGCGCGTACGTCGGCGCGCTCGTGTCGGGCGGCTCGATCGCGGGGAAGGAGCTCGAGAGCGCCCGGTCGCTGAACGTGGTCTTCATGATCCTGATCGCGACCGGGTTCGGCGCGCTCCTCGGAGCGATCGTCGCGGCGCCGACGATCCGCCTGCGCGGTATCTACTTCGCGCTGTTCACGATCGGCCTGGCCGAGGTGGGGCGGGCGATCGTGAAGCAGCACGAGGTGCTGGGCAAGAACTCGGGCCTCTTCGGCGGGGCGCGGTTCATCAAGGTCGACCAGATCGCGACCGAGACGGGGCGCACCATCCACTTCTTCGTGGGCCTCGCCCTGCTCGTGTTCTGCCTGCTCGTGTACCGGGCGGTCGACGGCGGCAGGCTCGGCCTGCTGCTCCGGACCGTCCGGGAGAGCGAGAGCGTCGCGAAGGGGCTCGGCGTCGACGTCGTGCGTGCGCGCTTCGCCGTCTTCATCATCTCGTCGGCGGTGCTCGGACTGATCGGCGGCTTCTACTCCGGCTTCTACGGCGGCGTCTCGCTGACGATCTTCGACTTCAACACGCTGCTGCTCCTGCTCGCGATGATCGTCGTCGGCGGTCTCGGGTCGGCCAAGGGGGCGATCATCGGAACGGCGCTGCTGCTGTTCATCGACCGCACGTTCGCGGACATCGAGACGCCCGCGTGGCGTCTCGTCTGGATCGGCATCATCATGTTCGGGATCACGCTTGGCACGACGCGGGGCCTCGTCGGTATCCCCTCGCAGGTCCGCGAGTACCTGAACCGGCGCCGGGCGAGTCGCGAGACGGGCGGTAGCGGGCCGGGCCCCGCCGCGCCCGAGGCCTCGGGACCGTAGGAGGCCGCGATGACGCTCGAGCCGGGCCTGTGCGAGACGGTGCTCGCCAGGGTCGACGCGCTCGCGCGCGAGCTCGTCGAGACGCTCTCCGAGGCTGTTCAGATCGAGAGCGTCAACCCGAAGTACCCGGGCC
>CAYJLE010000010.1:0-10408 GCA_964370985.1 uncultured Gaiellales bacterium
AGAACCACATGGTCGTGCTGCCGGACGCCGACATCGACATGGCCGCGGACGCGGCTGTCAGCGCCGCCTACGGCTCGGCCGGCGAGCGCTGCATGGCGGTGTCGGTCGTGGTCGCGGTCGGCGACGTGGCCGATCCGCTCGTCGCTGCGATCCGCGACCGGCTGCCGAACGTGAGGGTCGGCCCGGGACTCGAGCCCGACTCGGAGATGGGGCCGCTGATCACGCGCGAGCATCGCGACAGGGTCGCCTCCTACGTGGAAGGCGGGCGCGCCCAGGGGGCGACCGTGGTGGCCGACGGGCGCGAGCTCGACGTGCCCGGCGACGGGTTCTTCGTCGGGGTGTCCCTGCTCGATCACGTGACGCCGGAGATGGACTGCTACCGGGACGAGATCTTCGGCCCGGTGCTCTCGGTCGTCCGGGCCGGTAGCTTCGACGAGGCCGTGCGGCTCGTGAACGAGAACCCGTACGGGAACGGCACCGCGATCTTCACCCGCGACGGCGGCGCCGCCCGGCAGTTCCAGTTCGACGCGACCGCCGGGATGGTCGGGATCAACGTGCCGATCCCTGTGCCGGTCGCCTACTACTCGTTCGGCGGCTGGAAGGCGTCGCTGTTCGGGGACTCCCACGCCTACGGCCCGGAGTCGATCAACTTCTATACGCGCGGCAAGGTCGTGACGAGCCGCTGGCCCGACCCGGCGACGAGCCGGATCGATCTCGGCTTCCCGCAGACGCGCTAGGCCGAAACGTGTAGGGGCGGGTCATGACCCGCCCCTACGCCCAGACGCGCTAGGCGAGCCCGGCGAGCTTGCGCGCGTACGCGACCGCGGCCCCGCTGTCGTAGGAGCGGGCGATCATCAGCTTCTCGGCCTCGAGCGAGCCCTCGGCATGGATCGCAAGCACGCTCTGATAGCCCGCGTACTCGCGGGCCAGCAGATCCGACGCGAGGTTCATCAGCGCGAGGCGCTGGGCGGCCGGCACCGCGCCCGCGAAGTACTTCTCGAGGTATGGGCGCACCTCGTCGGAGCGCCAGTCGTCTCCGCCCGGCCCCGTGACGAGGAGGCCGCCGGCGATGTCGATCACCTTCTCGACGGCCGCGTGGTAGTCCCGGGCGAACGTCCACTTGGCGAGGTTCGTCGTCATCGGGTCCGGGTAGGCGATCCCGGTCGCCCCGTCCACGCGGCAGCGGTCCGCGGCCAGGTGCGTGAGGCCACGCACCGTCTCGGCGTACCCGACGAGCGCGACCAGCTTGTCGCGCACGTGGGAAGCGCGCTGGATCCCGTTTGCCTCGGCAAGCAGCATCGCGAGGCCAACGAGCGCGTCAACGAGCGGCAGCTTGTAGGAGACGGCCGTGAAACGGTGATACTCCACGAACTCGAGCGCCAGCCGCCCCGCCAGAGCAAGGTCGCCGTCGAGGAAGATCCGCTCGTTCGGAACGAGGACGTCGTCGAAGACCGTCAGCGTCTCCGTCAGCTTGTGGCGGTGCGAGACCGGCCGCGTCCACGGATCGGGATCGGCGTGCATGAAGTCGGAGGCGAACAGCCTCACGCCGGGCGTCGTGACCGGGAGAGCGAACGCGATCGCCCATTCCTCCTCCCCGGGCTTGAGCGCACGCGTGGGGATCACGATCACCTCGTCCACGTTCGGGCACGACGTCGTGTGCACCTTGGCGCCGCGTACCACGACGCCGTCGGGGCGGCGGTCGACGACGTGGACGTAGAGGTCGGGATCCGCCTGTCCGGAGGGCCCCTTCGAGCGGTCGCCCTTGACGTCCGTCTGCGCGACGGCGAGCGCCAGGTCACCCTCGCGGCAGTGGCGATGGTACGCCTCCACGCGCTCGTACCAGTCGGTGCCGTGCGTGACGCGATGGAGCGCGAACAGCGCGTCGGTGCCGATCTCCTTGACGAGGATCACGAGCGTGCCCGCGAACGCGGTCGAGCGCTCGATCAGGAGCGAGCGCCGCCTGAGGTCGGACGTGTCCCGCGGCAGGTGGTAATAGGTCGAGTGGCCGTCCGTGACGGCGAGCGAGCGGTTCTCCGGGTCGTCTGCGAACTCGAAGTCGAGTGCCGCATGGCGGGCTCCCACGCCCAGCTCGGGATGCTCGACCACGTCGGGCACCCGCTTCCCCCGGTACCAGACCTCGCGCCCGTCGCGCAGCCCCGCCAGGTATTCCTCCGCCGTCCGCACCATTACCTCCTCAGTCCGTTGAACAGGAGATCGAAGAAGACCTCCGCGAGCTCGCGGCTCGAGAGCGGGCCATCCGCCCGATACCACTGGTAGGCCCAGTTGCACATGCCGAACACCGCGAGGGTCGCGAGCCGCGGATCGACGTCGCGCAGCTCACCGTCCCGGATCCCGCGGGCGATCACCCCCTCGACGAGCGACTGGTAGCGGTCGCGCTTGACCCGGATCGTCTCCCGATCGGCAGCCGAAAGCTCGCGGTGGTGCTCGAAGAACACCCGCACGTGACCCCGGTGGGTATCCATCAGGCCGAGCACGTCCGCCATCACCTCGCGCAGCTCGTCCGGCGCCCTGAGCGCCGAGCGCGACCCTTGCCGCTCGATCAGGAGATCGATGAACTCCTCGTGGATCCAGAACAGGATCTCGTCCTTACCCGAGACGTAGTGGTACAGCGTCGGCTTGCGGATCCCGACGGCCTGCGCGAGCTCGCTCACGCTCGTCGTGTGGTAGCCGGCCCGGTCGAAGAGATCGGCGGCCTTGCCAACCAGCTCGCGCCGCTTCTCGTCGGCCTTGACAGGGGGTGCCACGCCGCCTACGCTACTCGACCGACCGGTCGGTCGTCAATCGTGGGTGCGAGGTCCGTCCTCGCCCGGAACCGGGAGGTTTCCAATGCCCTACGAGATCAAGCTCCTCGATCTGATCGACATCGACGTGGAATCGAGCTTCCTGGTGCTCGGGCGCAACATGGGCAAGGTGCGCCCCCGGGCCAAGACCTGGGGATTCCTCATCCTCGGGCCCGGCATCGAGCCAGCTCTCGTCGACACGGGCGCGATGAACGCGGGGATCATGCAGCGCCTCGGCATGACCGGCCATATCTCGGAGGAGATGCGCCTCGAGAATCAGCTCGCGCGCCACGGCCTTCGGATCGACGACGTCCGCTGGATCCTCCACACGCACCACCACATCGACCACGCCGGCCAAGACGACCGCTTCCCGAAGGCGACCGTGATCACGAACCGCCGCGAGCTCGAGTTCTCGGCCTCGGGGATCATGGGCGGCCAGTACCCGCCCGAGTACGTGAAGCACCACATCGACCGCCTGCACACGCCCGGCGCCCTACGCCTGCTCGACCTCGAGCTGTCCGGGCCCGACGAGATCTTCCCGGGGATCGTCTGCGAGGCGGCCGGCGGGCACACCGACGGCTCGATGAACGTGATCGTGGAGACGGCCGAAGGCAATGCCTGCATCTGCGGCGACGTGATCTACGACATCCAGAACCAGATCGTCGACCCGATCTACCAGGTGCTCGACTACGAGCCGCAGTCGACGGGGAACCAGTCGACTTCCAAGCGCCAGGAAAGGGCCGCGATCAAGAGGGCGCTCAACTCGGGCACGTTCCTGCTGCCGGTCCACGACTGGCCCGCTCGGATCTCGCACGGCCGTGTCCTCACCCGGCTCGTCGGCGACTCGGTGCCCGGCCCCGAGCGGCCGGTTGAGCACCGCACGACGAGCGAGACCCGCGAGATGGGGCTGGGCGCAGCCGAATGGGCTCCGTGAACGGCGCGCAGCGCTTCGAGGGCCGCGTCTGCCTCGTCACGGGCGGCGGACGCGGCATCGGCCGCGCGATCGCCCTCGGGCTCGCGGCCGGGGGCGGCAGGGTCGCCGTGGCCGCGCGCACGCGCGCCCAGTGCGAGGCCGTCGCGGCCGAGATCGGAGGCCGGGCCTTCGCGGTCGAGCTCGACGTCACCGACCAGGCCGCTTGCGAGCGCGCGGTGGCCGAGGTCACGTCCCAGCTCGGGCCCCCGGACATCGTCGTCTGTGCCGCCGGCATCTCCCCGGTGCGTCAGCGAACCGAGCACCACGACGTCGAAGCCTGGCGGCAGATCCTCGACGTCAACCTGACCGGGTCGTACCTCGCCGTCCGCGCCGCCGCGCCGGCGCTGCTGGAGGCGGGCGGCTCGGTCGTCCTGGTCGCGAGCGCGGTCGGGATGATCGCGAGCCCGCGCACGGCCGCCTACGGCGCCTCGAAGGCCTCGGTCGTGCACCTGACGCGCACGCTGGCGCGCGAGTGGGCGCCGCGCGGCGTGCGGGTGAACGCGATCTGCCCCGGCTACGTGGAGACAGACCTGACCCGGGTCATGCTCGCCGTCGACCACCTGCGGGCGGAGGTGCTCGGGCAAACCCCGCTCGGCCGGCTCGCGACGCTCGAGGAGGTCGCGGAGCCGGCGCTGTTCCTTGCCTCCGACGCGGCCTCGTACATCACCGGCGCCGCCCTGCTCGTCGACGGCGGCATGGCGGCGTGAGCGCCCCCGGTCGCCGCGCCACGGCCGCCCGGCGCCCGCCGATGCATCGCGGCGACACGAGCGCCCGATCCGCGTATCGTCAGGAATCCGTGTCCGCTTCGCAACGACTTCGCCCGCTGCCCGGATGAGCGAGATCACGTACCTCGACGCGATCCGGCTCGCGCTCGCAGACGCGCTCGCGGCGGACGAGCGGGTGTTTCTGATCGGCGAGGACATCGGCCGCTTCGGCGGCCCGTTCGGGGCCACGCGCGGCCTGTGGCAGGAGTTCGGCGACGGGCGCGTGATCGACACGCCGATCAGCGAGGAGGGCTTCGTCGGGGCGGCGGTCGGCGCGGCCTGGATGGGCGAACGGCCGGTCGTCGAGCTCCAGTTCGCGGACTTCCTGACCTGCCCGTTCGACATCGTGATGACGCTCGCGGCGAAGACGCACTGGCGCTCGGGCATCCGGCTGCCGCTCGTGATCCGCGCCCCGTTCGGAGGTGGCGTGCGCGGCGGGCCGTTCCACGCCTCCTGCCCCGAGGGCTGGTTCGTCGGCACCGCCGGCCTCAAGGTCGTCTGCCCGGCCAGCGCCGAGGACGCATACGGGCTCCTGCGCTCCGCGATCGAGGACGACGACCCCGTCCTCTACCTCGAGCACAAGGCGCTCTACCGCCGCGCCAGGGGCGACCAGCCCGGCCGCGCCCACCGCACGCCGCTCGGGCGGGCACGGGTCGCCCGGCCCGGCTCCGACGCGACCGTCGTCACGTACGGGGCGGGCGTGGGCCTCGCGCTCGAGGCCGCGGAGGATCTCGATGTCGAGATCCTCGACCTGCGGACGCTGTGGCCGCTCGACGAGGAGGCAATCCTCGCCTCGATCGCGCGCACCTCCCGGGTGCTCGTGCTCCAGGAGGCCTCCCGCTCGATCGGCTGCGCGGGCCTCGTCCTCTCACTCGTCTCCCGCGAGGCGTTCGAGCAGCTCGACGCGCCGCCCGTGCTTGTCGCGTCGCCCGACACGCCCGTGCCGTTCGCGCCGGAGCTCGAGGACGCCTACCTGCCGTCTACCGCCTCCGTGCACGCGGCTCTGGTGGAGCTCCTTGCCTACTGATGCCCCGCACGCTGCCACCGCCGCGATCGAGGCGCCTGGCGTGCCCCCGGAGACCCGCCTCGAGCTGTTCCGCCTGATGCTGCTCCAGCGCTACGCGGAGGACCGGATCATGGCCCTCTACCGCCAGGGACGCATCCCTGGATCCGTCTACACCGGCAACCAGCAGGAGGCGGTCGCCGCCGGCGCCGGCCTCGCGCTCGGCCCCGACGACGTCGTCAGCCCGCTCAACCGCGAGCAGGCCTGCCACTACGCCCGCGGCGTGACCGTCGCCGACGTGTTCCGCAACTTCCTCGGCAAGGGGACGGGCCCCACCCGCGGGCGCGACGGCAACATGCACTTCGGCAAGGCCGAGCTCGGCGTGTTCCCCCTCGTCTCGATGCTCGGCGACCTGATTCCGGTGTGCGTCGGCGCGGCGCTCGCCTTCAAGCGCCGCGGCGAGCGGCGGGTCGCGCTCACGTTCGCGGGGGACGGGATGACCTCCACCGGCGACTTCCACGAGGGCCTGAACCTCGCCGGGGTGCTGCGCGTCCCGTTCGTGCTCGTGCTCCAGTCCAACCAGTACGCCTACTCGACGCCGACCTCGAGCCAGATGGTGAACACGAACCTGAGCGAGCGAATCCGCGGCGGCTGGTCGATCCCGTGCGAGCGGATCGACGGCACGGACGCGCTGCTCGTCTACGAGGCCGTCCGCGCCGCTGTGGAGCGAGCCCGCGCGAGCGAGGGGCCCCAGGCGATCGAGGCGCTGACGCTGCGTGGCCACGGGCACGCCGCCCACGACGACGCGAGCTACGTGCCGGCCGAGCTGCGCGCCCGCTTCGAAGACCCGATCGAGCGCCTGGCAGCCCGGCTCCTGCTCGACGGGCTCACGGCCGGGGAGGTGGACGCTCTCCGCGCCGCCGCCGCGGCCGAGGTCGCGGCGGCCCTCGAGGAGGCCGAGGCGGCGGCGCCGCCCGACCCCGCCACGCTCGAGGACGGCGTCTACGCGACCCCGCTGCCGCGCCGGGCCACGTGAAGGCGCTGCTGGTCGACTACGGGGGCGTCCTGACCACGGACGTCTGGGCCGGCTTCCGCGGCTTCTGCGCCGAGCACGGGCTCGAGCTCGAGACGCTGCAGCGGCTGCTCGTCGCCGACGACGACGCCGCCGACGACCTCCGCGCGATCCAGCTCGGAGCGCTCGAGGAGGAGGAGTTCGAACGCCGCCTCGGCGTCCGGCTCGGCGTCCCTGCCGACGGCCTCCTCGACCGCCTCGCGGCCACATGGGCGATCGAGGAGACCATGGTCGAGGTGGTTCGCGCGGCCCGCGAGGCCGGAGTCCCCGCCGCGCTCGTCTCGAACTCGCTCGGCCTGCGCATGTACGACCGGGCGCTCCTGCGCGACCTCGTCGACACCGAGGTGATCTCCGCCGAGGTCGGGCTCATGAAGCCCCAGCCGGAGATCTACCTGCTCGCCGCCGAGCGTCTCGGGGTCAGGCCCGGCGACTGCGTGATGGTCGACGACCTCCCGCACCACGTCGAGGCCGCGGTCGCTGTCGGCATGGCCGGGATCCTCCACGAAGAGGTCGATCGCACGGTCACCGAGCTCGAGCGGCTGCTCGAGCTCGCCCTGCGCCGGTAGGCTGGCCCGGACATGGGCGAAGGCGCCGACCTCGGGCTCGTCGGCCTTGCGGTGATGGGCCAGAACCTCGCCCTGAACATGGATGACCACGGTTTCCGCGTCGCCGTCTGGAACCGCACCTCCTCGGCCAGCGACGACTTCCTCGCCGGGCCCGCTCGCGGCACGCGGATCGTCGCCGCCCGCTCGCTCGCCGAGCTCGCCGGAGCGCTCGAGCGACCGCGCAGGGTCATGCTGATGGTCCGCGCCGGGCAGCCGGTCGACGACACGATCGCCGAGCTCTCGCAGCACCTCGAGCCCGGCGATGTGGTCATCGACGGGGGCAACTCGCACTTCGAGGACTCGGCCCGCCGCTGCCGCGAGCTCGAGGCGCGCGGGCTCCTGTACGTGGGGGCCGGAATCTCCGGAGGCGAAGAAGGCGCGCGGAACGGGCCGTCGATCATGCCGGGAGGGTCGACCGGCGCCTGGCCCCTCGTGCGCGACGCGCTCCAGGCGATCGCGGCGCACGTCGACGGCGTCCCCTGCTGTGACTGGATCGGCGAGGGCGGCTCGGGTCACTTCGTGAAGATGGTCCACAACGGGATCGAGTACGGCGACATGCAGGTGATCGCCGAGGCCTACCACCTCCTGCACGGCCTCGCCGGCCTCTCCCATGACGAGCTACACGACGCGTTCGCCGCCTGGAATAGCGGCCCGCTCGAGTCCTACCTCGTCGAGATCACCCGCGACATCATGGCCGTCCGCGACGACGACGGGGAGCCCCTCGTCGCGAAGATCCTCGACGTCGCGGGGCAGAAGGGCACCGGCAGGTGGACAGTCTCCTCCGCCCTCGAGCTCGGCGTGCCGGTGACGCTCGTCGCCGAGGCCGTGCTGGCACGGATGCTCTCCGCGCTCAAGGAGGAGCGCGAGGCTGCCGCGGCGCTGCTCGGGGAGCCGTCCGCCAGGCTCGGCGACGATCGCAACAGCTTCGTCGCCGACGTCCGCGACGCCCTCCACGCCTCCAAGATCGTCTCGTACGCCCAGGGGTTCATGCTCTTCCGCGCTGCGGCGGAGGCGTACGGCTGGACGCTCGACCACGCCGGGATCGCCCATCTCTGGAGGGGCGGCTGCATCATCCGCTCGGCCTTCCTCGGCCGCATCCGCGCGGCGTACGGGCGCGACCCCGGGCTCACCAACCTGCTCCTGGACCCCGCGATCCGCGAGGAGCTCGCCCCCCTCGTCGACGGCTGGCGGCGCACCGTCGCCCGTGCCGCGACTCACGGCATTCCCGCCCCCGCCTACTCCTCCGCGCTCGCGTTCTACGACGGGTACCGCACCGCGCGCCTGCCCGCGAGCCTGATCCAGGCCCAGCGCGACTACTTCGGCGCGCACACGTACGAGCGCGTCGACCGGCCGCGCGGCGAGACGTTCCACACCGACTGGACCGGCCGCGGCGGCGAGACGACCTCGGGCACGTACAGCGCCTGAGCACGCGTCCCGCTCCCGGTCACGAACGCCGCGCGATGGAGGCCCGAAGCGAGGTCGAGCACGCGGCGCCCCCGGCGAGCTCGAGCGCCTCGCTCGCCTCGACCGCCCGTTCGAGGTCGAGGCGGGACACCCACGGCTCGATTCCCAGCGCGTAGGTGCCGGTGAGCGGCATCGCGTGAGCGCCTCCGTACGGCTGCCAGACGACGAGCCACCGGAAGATCGCAGCGTCCCAGTGGAGGCGGAATGCAAGGCCCAGGTGCGGATTCGCCACCTCGGCCCAGCCGCCGTCCAGGTCGGTCGCGTACACGTCGTCGTGGCTTCCCGCCTCGGGCCCCGGGACCTCGCGGAGGTCGACCGTGCCGCCAGCCCACAGGCGGGCATGGGGCCACGCCGACGTCTGGCCCGGCTCGAGCCGGGCGGTCTCCTCCCACGCCTGCGGTACGGTCACGATCGTTCGCGCGGACGTCTCCAGGCGGCAGCCGGGCGCGAGGAACGGCGGCCCGAGAACGCAGTGGTGACCCCACACGAACGACGCGACCGAGTCGGACTCGTTCGTCACCGTCTCATCGACGACGAGCGAGGAGCCCTCCAGGCGCATCGATCGGTCGAGACGAAACGGGACGCGGCGGCAGCGCACCGAGAGGCGAAGCGCCTCGTCTTCCACAGCGGCCTCCCAGGGGAGGGTGGCCACCTCTCCGTGGAAGGGCATCGGCGCCCCGCCCACGGTGCACGCGTCGTTCGCGCTCGGGAAGAGCTCCTGCCAGCCGCCCTCGTAATTGGCGAGGAACTCCTGGCCGTCCGAGCCCTCGCGGGGCGCGGACCCGGGCGGTGCCAGCCCCCACGGCGCCTGGAAGAGGAGCTCGGTCCCGGACGGCACGTCCACGAGCGAGCAGATGTCGGCACCCTTCTCGGGCAGCACGGTCACGCGCACGAGCTCGTTCGCGAGCACGAGCGCGCGCCAGCCGGCCACCTCGGCCTCCTCGATCACAGGTCGGGCAGCGTCTCGAGGATGTACCAGTTGGCGGTCAGGCCGCAGTCGATCGTCAGATCGATTCCGGTGATTCCCGACGCGTCGTCGGAGGCGAGAAACGCGAAGCCGGCGGCGATCTCCTCGGGCTTCACGAGCCGCCGCATGGGCACCCGGTCGAACGAGCCGCTCAGATAGGCGAGCATGCGCGGGCCGACCGCCCGCTCGGTCAGGTCCGTGTGCGTGAACCCTGGGCTCACGCAGTTGACGCGGATGCCGTGAGCCGCGAGCTCGAGCGCCATCGTCCTGTTCAGTCCGAGCAGCGCCGCCTTCGACGCGTTGTAGCTCGCGAAGGTTCCGTCGCCGCCCGAGGCGTCGATCGAGGCGTTGTGGAGGATCACGCCGCCCCCCGTTCCGGCCATCGCACGCGCCACCCGCTGCGACATCAGGAAGGGTCCTTTGAGATTCGTCTCGATCACGGCATCCCACCGCTCCTCCGACACGTCGAGGAACGGGGTCTGGTCGTCGATGCCGGCGTTGTTGACGAGCACGTCGATGCGACCCCAGCGCGCCGTCGCCGCGTCGACCGCCGCCCGCACCTGGTCGGACTTGCCGACGTCGCAGACGTGCGCCCAGCCCTTCCCGCACCGAGACACCGTCTCCTCGAGCGGCTCGAGCGTCCGCCCGACGCACATCACGTCGGCCCCCTCCGAGGCGAAGCGCAGCGCGGTCGCGCGGCCGATTCCGCGCCCCGCGCCCGTCACGATCACGTTCTTCCCGTCGAAGCGATCCATCGGA
>CAYJLE010000010.1:10508-20439 GCA_964370985.1 uncultured Gaiellales bacterium
GCAGGCTAGACTCGCCGGCGTGGAGCTCGTCTCGGGCAACCGCCTGACCGCGCTCGGCGCGCTCTCCGCGGGCTGCCGCTTCTTCGCCGGCTATCCGATCACGCCGTCGAGCGAGATCTACCAGACGATGGTGGCGGAGCTGCCCCGCCGCGGCGGGCTCGCGATCGCCGCGTCCGACGAGATCTCCGCCGCGGCCACCTGCGTCGGCGCCTCGCTCGGCGGCCACCGCGCGATGACAGCGACCTCGGGGCCCGGCTTCTGCCTGATGATCGAGACGATCCAGTACGCCGTCATGACCGAGACGCCGCTCGTCATCTGCCTCGTCCAGCGGCTCGGCCCCTCGACGGGCGGCGCCACCCAGGGTGCCCAGGGCGACGTGCTGCTCGCCGAGCACTGCGTCTCCGGCGGCATCACGATCCCCGTCTTCGCACCGGCTGGCGCGGCCGACTGCTACCGGCTCGCCCGCGCCGCCTTCGAGTGGTCCGAGCGGCTGCGAACGCCGGTGGTCCTGCTTTCCGACAAGGAGATCGGGATGACGCTCGAGACCGTCGACCTCGCCACACTCGGGAACGGCGCCGCACCGCCCGGCCGGCGGTCAGTCGCACCCGGCACGACGCGCTTCGCGCCGTACCGCCGGCCGTGCCCCGGGGAGCCGCCGGACTTCGCGCCCGTCGGCGGACCGGTCAAGGTGATCGCGACCGGCTCCGCGCACGACGCCGAGGGCTGGCTGTCGAAGACCTCCCCCGAGGTGATCGAGATCCTGGCGAGCCTGCAGCGGAAGATCGACGCGCACGCGACCGAGCTGACGCTCGCGCAGGCCGAGCCCGCCGCGGGCGCCGATACGCTCGTTATCAGCTACGGCGTCTCGGCCCGCGCGGCACTCGAGGCGTGCCGCCGCGCCCGCGCGCGCGGGCAGCGCGTCTCGTTCCTGAAGCTCGAGACCCTGTTCCCGCTGCCGGTCAGCGCGCTCGAGCCGGCACTCGAGGGCTGCTCGCGCGTCGTCGTCGTCGAGGAGAACCTGACGGGGCTCTACGCGGGCGTGCTGGAGCCGCACCTCGGCGGACGGCCGCTGACCCGGGTGACCGGACTCGGCGGCATGATCCCGCCGGCGCGGATCGAGGCAGCGCTCGAGGAGGCCGCATGACGGGCGAGCCCTGGATCCTGCCGGGGGCCGGCCCCTACTGCAAGGGCTGCGGCCACCCGCTCGTCCTGCGCGCCCTCGACGAGGCGCTCGCCGGACTCGAGCTCGACCCGGCGGACGTCGCGATCGTGACCGACATCGGCTGCGTCGGGCTCGCCGACTCGCGCATCGGGGCCCCGCATACCGTCCACACGACGCACGGCCGGTCGAGCGCGTTCGCCTCGGGGCTCGCACTTGCCGACTCGGTGCTCGGGGCGGGCCGGCTGAAGCCGATCGTGCTCGTCGGCGACGGCGGTGCCACGATTGGGATCAATCACCTGATCGGCGGCGCGCTCCTCAATCCGGACGTGACCGTCGTTGTCCACAACAACTTCCTGTTCGGGATGACCGGCGGCCAGAGCTCGGCCTTCTCCCCCGTCGATTTCGTCACCTCGACGACCCGGGAGGGCAACGTCCTGCCTCCGCTCGACCTCGCCCGGGTGCTGCTCGCGAGCCGTGCGCCGTTCGTCGCCCGGACTGTCACCAGCGACCGGGAGCTCCCGAAGCTGCTGCGGCGAGCAATCGCCCACCCGGGCTTCGCGGTCGTCGAGGTGCTAGAGCTGTGCACCGCCTACGCGACGCGCTGGAACCCGCTCACCGGGGCAACGCTGCGCGAGGTGGCGGAGGAGGCGGGCTACGAGCTCGGCGTGCTCCGAGACGAGCCACGACCCACGTTTGCCGCCGGCTGGCTCGCGCGCCACGGCCAGGCGAGCGCCGACCCCGCCGAGCCTGCGGCTGCAGCCCCCGCACGCTTCCACCACGACGTTGCCAGCAGCACCGGCATCGTCGTCGCGGGCACGGCCGGGGAGCGGGTGCAGACGGCCGCGACGCTGCTCGCGAAGGCCGCGCTCCTCTGCGGCCTCCACGCGACGCAGAAGAACGACAACCCGGTCACGCAGGGCACCGGCTTCTCCGTCTCGGAGCTGATCCTGAGCCCGGAGCCGATCCTCTACACGGGGATCGAGCGACCCGACGCGGTGCTCGTGACCTCGACCGATGGGGCCGCCGAGCTCGCCCGGACCGGCATCCTCGGCCGCGTCGGCCCCGGCACGCTCGTCGTCGCCGACGCCGGCGTCGAGCTGCCGCCGCTCCCGGTCGAGCCGCTGCGCCTGCCGCTGCGGTCGGGCTTCGGGCCGAAGCTCGCCGCCCTCGCCGCCGTCGCGGCCTGGTCGAGGGCCGCGGGAACGATCCCGGGAGAGGCCCTGCGCGCCGCCGTCGCCGACCGCTTCGGCGCTGGCGCGGAGGCGGTGGCGGCGGCGCTCGAGCCCGTTGCTCCGGCGCCGTCCCGGCCGGGTTAGAATCGCCCGAGTAACCGGCTAACCACCCGAACGAGAGGAACCAGTCGATGGCTTCCGAGGTCATCCTTCCCACGTCGCCGGCCGAGGCCGCGTCCGCGTTCGGCGACGGTTCCGGGGTGACGGTCGTCGCGGGCGGCACGATCGCCGTGCCCGACATCACCCACGGACGGCTGCATCCGGCCCGCGTGCTCATGCTCGCGAGAAGCGGGCTCGACCGGATCGAGCGCGCCGGCGGGACGGTCACGATCGGCGCGGCAACGCCCGTCGCGGCGCTCGTCGGCGGGGACGAGCCGCTCGCGTCCGCGGCCGCTCACGTCGGCGACGGGGAGATCCGCGGCCAGGCGACCGTGGGCGGCAACCTCTGCTCCACCGCGGGCGAGACGCCGCGCGGCGACCTGCAGGCGCCGCTGCTCGCACTCGCGGCTCGCGTTCGCTCGACCGGCGCCGGCGGTGAGCGCGTCGAGCCCCTCGAGGACTTCCTGGCCGCTGGCAGCGGCAGGCTCGTACTCGACGTGAGCTACGACGACGTGCCCCGCAGCGCCAGCTACGCGGCCGCGTGGCGGCCCCACACGCACCACTACACGATCCTCGCCGTCGCGGCGGTGCGGGAAGGCAGCGAGACGCGCGTCGCGGTCACGGGTGGCGGCCCCGCCGGCCGGCGCTGCCCGTCCGTCGAGGCGGCACTCGCAGCCGGCGCGGCCACGGCGGACGCCGCCGCAAGAGCTCTCGACGACGTCGACCCCGCCGACGACGCGCTCGCGTCTGCCTGGTACCGCCGGCGCGTCCTGCCTGGCCTCGTCCAGAAGGCCCTCGACGGCCTCGGCAGCTGACGATGACGAACGCCACGCTTCGCCCCGAAGGGAGAATCGCCCCATGAAGCTACACGTGAACGGCGTCGAGCACACGCTGGAGAGCGGCCCTTTGACGCCGCTCCTGCACGTGCTCCGCGAGGAGCTCGGTGTTACGAGCCCGAAGGCCGGCTGCCAGTCCGGCGGCTGCGGCGCCTGCACCGTCCTCGTCGAAGGCGAGCCGCGGCGCTCCTGCCTCGTGCCCGTCGGCGCAGTCGACGGTGCCGAGGTGACGACGATCGAGGGAATCGGCGACGCCCACCACCTCCACCCTGTGCAGCAGGCGTTCCACACGTTTCATGCCGCCCAGTGCGGTTTCTGCACCCCCGGCATGATCGTGGCGACGGTCGCGCTGCTGAAGCGCCTGCCGCAGCCGAGCCGGGGGGACATCGAGCACGCCCTCTCCGGCCACATCTGCCGCTGCACGGGCTACGTCAAGATCGTCGAGGCGGTCGAAGCGGCCGCGGGAGGTGCACGATGAAGGCGGTCGGCGCGAGAGTCGAGAAGGTCGACGGCGTCGGCCACGTCACCGGCCAGACGACGTTCGTCGACGACTGGCGCATCCCCGGGATGCTGTGGGCGAAGGTCCTGCGCTCGCCTCACCACCACGCCGCGATCACGAAGCTCGACGTCGCCCCCGCGCTCGGGGTTCCCGGCGTTCGCGCGGTGATCACGCACGAGGACGTCCCGAAGAACGTTCTCGGCCACCTCGAGGGTCTCGGCGTGCCGGCCGACGAGCCGCTGCTCGCCGAGAGCGAGGTTCGCTGGGAGGGCCAGCCGATCGCGGTCGTCGCCGCCGAGAGCGAGGAGGCGGCCCTCGAGGGCGTCGCCGCGATCCGGGTCTCCTTCGAGGAGCGCCCGGCGCTCTTCGACGTGCGCCTCGCGTTCGAAACGGACGCGCCGAAGTCCCACCCCTGGGGCAACTGGTACCCGCACTTCGGCGGCCCGGACACGCCGCCCGACCGCCGGAAGATCCGCAAGGGCGACATCGACGCCGCGTTCGAGCAGGCCGACGCGATCGTCCAGGGCGTCTACCGCCCGAACGCGATCGAGCAGATGCCTGTCGAGCCGCAGGTCTGCGCCTGCGTGCCCGAGCCGAACGGGCGCCTGACGATCCACTCGTGCACGCAGGGCGTGTACTTCACGATGGGCATCGTCGCCGGCCACCTGGGCGTGCCGCTGAACCGGCTCAAGTTCATTGCCGGTACGGTCGGCGGCGGCTTCGGCGGCAAGGTCGAGTCGTGGACGGAGCCGGTCGTGGCGCTGCTCGCAATGAAGACGGGCAAGCCGGTGAAGATCCGCTTCACCCGCGAGGAGGAGTTCCTCTGCACGTCCACGAGGGCACCGTGGCACATCGAGATCGCCGACGCGGTCACGAGCGACGGCTGGATCCTCGGCCGCAAGATGCTGACGCTGCACGACGCCGGCGCGTACGCTCGCTTCTCGCCCTACGGCGTCACGAAGCACTCGTTCCACATCGCCGGCTCCTACGCGATCCCGAACGTCCACTTCGACGGCTACGTCGTGTTCACGAACCGCGTACCGACGAGCGCGATGCGCGGCTTCGGCGTCACCTCCGTCTCCTGGACGATCGAGACGCAGATGAGCAGGATCGCGTCCGTGCTTGGCCTCGACCCGTACGAGGTGCGGCTCCGCAACGCGAGCCGAATCGGCGACACGACGCCGAACTGGGTCACGCTGCGCGACCCGTCCTCGGTGCCGGTGATCCAGGCCGCGGCGGAGGCCGCGGGCGTCGAGCTCGCGGCCGACTACCGAACGATGACGCGCGACCCGCGCTCCGGCGACCTCCTCCCCGAGTGGCTCGAAGGGCAGCTCGGCGACCTCGACGCGAAGGAGTCCTGATGGCCAAGCAGCGCGGACGCGGCATGGCCGCGATCGAGTACCCGACCGGGATGAACCAGGGTGGCGACCCCAGCCAGTGCTGGGTGAAGCTGAAGCCGGACGGGCGCGTCGACGTGCTGTCGGGCACGGTCGATCTCGGCCAGGGCGCCAAGACGATCCAGACCCAGATCGTGGCGGAGGTGCTTGGCGTCCCCACCGACTGGGTCACGTTCGACAACTCGAACACCGACACGTCCCCCCTCTGCACCGGCAGCTTCGCCTCCCGTGCGACGTTCATGGGCGGCAACGCCGCCCGCGTCGCGGCCGAGCGGGCGCGAGAGCGCATCCTCGACATCGCCTCCAGGCTGCTCGAGGTGGACGCGGCGGACCTCGACATCGACGAGGGCGAGGTGTTCGTGAAGGGCGCGACCGAGAAGCGTGTCGGCGTCCCCGACGTGGCCGCAGCGGCCACCTGGCAGTTCGGGGAGCTGATCACCGGCACCGGCGCGTACCTGAAGCCGTACGCGAACGTCGATCCGGAGACCGGACGCACCGACCGAAACCCGCACGCGGGCATCTCCTACGGCGCTTGCGTGGCCGACATCGAAGTCGACGACCAGACCGGGACGGTGACGGTCACGAAGCTGATCCAGGTCTACGACGTCGGGCGAGCGATCAACCCGATGTTCGTCGAGGGACAGCTCGAGGGTGGCGGGATCATGGGCCTCAGCTTCGGGCTGCTCGAGGCCTCCTACCCGTACTACCCGTCGGTCGACCACCGCGGCTCCGAGTTCGGCTCGTACCTCTCCGCCTCGATCGAGGGCCTACCCGACGTCGAGACCGTGCTGCTCGAGAACCCCGACGTGGACGGGCCGTTCGGCGCGAAGGGCGTCGGCGAGATGGCCTCGAACGGGATCGGCCCGGCGATCGTCGCGGCGATCCACGACGCGATCGGCGTCTGGGTGACGGAGTCCCCGATCACGCCCGAGCGCGTGCTCCGGGCTCTCGACGAGAAGGCCGGCGGCGGCGGCGGGCCGCGCCGCGACGGCAAGCGCTACGTCTTCGACGAGGAGCTGTCCGTGAACACGCTCGCGAGCGGGATCTCGTTCGAGGTGAACGCCTGAGCACGCCGTTTCGCACCTGGAACGGCGTCGACGCGCACGAGTTCGTCGACGGTGTCCGCCTGCACGCGATCGGCGGCGAGCAGGCGCTGCTCTGCCGGGTCACGTACGAGCCCGGCAAGCGCGTGCCCCTGCACGCCCACGAGCACACCGAGCAGGTGATGGTGATCCTCGACGGCTCGGTCGAGATGGCGATCGAGGGCGAGTGGCGCACGCTCGCGAGCGGCGACGTGGTCGTCGTCAACCGCGGGCTCGAGCACGAGCTCCACTCGCCCGGCGGCGTGACGTTCTTCGAGGCGCTCGCCCCGGTCCCGCGCGACCACGTCCCCGACCCGGACCGCGACCTGGTACTGGGCCCGGACGGCGGCGCCGGGCACGTCGAGCGCTGACCGCGACGGCGCGGCCGCAATCCCACGTGGGGGCCGGGTCCTGACCCGCCTCTACGCCGGCCGCGTGAACGGCACGGCGTCGAACTGGGTCATGCGGCGCAGCTCCCCGTAGCGGGCCTCGATCTCGCCGGGCGTCAGGCGCTGCACGCGCTCGGTGCCGAACTCCTCGACGTTGAAGGAGGCGAGCACGGTCCCGTAGGCGAGCGCGCGGCGAAACAGCCCGTCGGTCAGAGGCTCGCCCGCGTGAGCGGCAAGATAGCCGAGGAAGCCGCCGGCGAACGAGTCGCCGGCGCCGGTCGGGTCGACGACCGTCTCGAGCGGGTACCCGGGCAGAGCGAAGAACCCCTCGTCCGAATAGAGGGCGGCGCCGTACTCGCCCTGCTTGGCGACCACGAGCCGCGGGCCCAGCTCGCGGATCGCCCGGGCCGCCCGGGCGAGGTTCGCCTCCCCGGTCAGCATCCGCGCCTCCGCGTCGTTCAGGATCACGCAATCGACGCCGCGGATCGCCTCGACGAGCGAGTCGCGCGCCACGTCGATCCAGAGGTTCATCGAGTCGAGCGCGGAGAAGACCGCTTCGCCGCACTGGGCGCGCACCTCCCGCTGCAGATCGGGTTGGATGTTGCCGAGAAACAGCACCCGCGCGGAGCGGGAGTCCGGCGAGAGGGCCGGGCGGAAGTCGCCGAACACGTTCAGCTGCGTGTCGAGCGTGTGCGCCGTGTTCAGGTCGAAGCCGTAGCGGCCGCGCCAGAAGAACGTCTGGCCGCCCTCGACCCGCTCGAGATCGCCGGTCGCGATCCCCCGGCGCTCGAGCACGGCCAGCTCCCCCGCTCCGAAGTCGTCCCCGACGACGCCGACGACCCGCACGTCCGTGAAGAAGCTCGCGGCGAGCGAGAAGTGCACGGCCGACCCGCCGAGCATCCGCTCCCGGGAGCCGAACGGGGTCTCGACGGAGTCGAAGGCCACCGACCCGACCGCGACGAGCGACACGGCCGGTCGGGCTACTTGATCCCGAGGAAGCCCGAGAACGTCATCCGGCCCGCATCCCCGCCCGTCTGCACGACGAGGTACTGAAGCGGGCGCAGCTCCTCGAGGTCGGCCGGGGCTGCGTCGGCAAGCTCGCCGAGCTGCTCCAGCAGCGCGAACCCGTCGCGCATGTTCACGTACAGGAACCCCGTGGTCTTGTCGGTGAGAGCGGCGGCGCCCGCCGCCTCCTGGTAGAGCGGGTCGTCCGCAAGCGTGCCGGCGCCGGCGACGAGGTCGGCGATGCCGCTGGTCTGGGTCGTCAGGACGAGGTTGTCCCCGACGAGCGCGTAGAGCAGCGAGAACTCCTGGCCCTCGATGTCGAGCTGCTTGACCGGCACCCCGGCGATCGTCGTGTCGGTGACCGTGAACGGCACGTCCTCGCCCGAGAGACCGGCGAGAGCGACGACGTTCGCAACCAGCTTGTCGAGCGTCGCGAGGCCGCGCTGAGGTTCCGCTGGGGAGAGCAGCAGCGTGATCTCGGGGATCGGCAGGCCGGAGCGTACGTAGAGCCCGTGCTCCCCCTCGAACAGGGGCAGGAGATCGTCCTCGATCGAGATCCCGAGCCCGAGCTGGGCCTGGCCGAGCTTCGAGTCGAACTCCGGGTCCTGCTTCGCCGCGATCTCGAGCAGCTTCTCGACCGCGGTGCGGAAGTCGCTGAAGGATGCGTAGAGGAGCGCGTCCGCGGGCACGATGCCGGGGAGCACGGCCGTGTACGTGACCGGCTCGGGCGCGCCCTCGGTCCGGACGACCCCGTCGACCGACAAGCCCTGCGCCTCGGCGGTCAGGGCGACCGCGACGGAGACGAGAGAGCCGGCGCCGAGATCGAACAGCGGATTCACGGCCGCGTCGACCTCCCCCTCGAGGGACGCCATCAGCTTCTGCCCGTTCAGGTAGAGCGTCGCCACCGATCCGGACGGAAGGTCGGCGAGCGCCTCCTCGTAGCGGGGGTCGTCCGCGAGGCTGGCCTGCTCGGCATCCGCGACGACCGAGTCGATGATTGCGTCGTTGTCCGCGACCATGTACCAGCCGTCGCCGACCTCGCGCGTCACAGCCTCGTCCTCGCCGTCCTCCAGGAGCTTCTGGAACTTGGCGGCGTCGGTCGGCTTCGTGAGCATCACGATCGGGGCGTTGTCCTCGCTGTCGAGCTGCTCCTGGTCGAGCTCGAGGATCGCGAGGCTGGTCTCCGGGCCGAACGCGGGCTTGATATCGGTCTCGAGGTCGAGCCCCTCGCTCGTGAGCGAGTCGAGGAGCGACTGGATCGCCTCGTCGCCCGACGGGAAACGAGCCATCAGCGCCTCCACGGCGGCCCACTGCTCCGAGTCGAAGTCGGTATCGACGCTGACGAATGCAGCCACGTCCGCCGGCACCAGCGCGGCACCTTCGCTCCCGGCCGTGCCGCTGCCGCCGCCGCCGCCGCACGCCGCAGCGGCGAGGACGACCACGCTCGCGAGCGCGGCTGCGAGCGCCCTGGGCGGCGTGGAAAGCTGCATCGTCTTCACCCTACTCTGTTGTCGGCTCGCGTGCCATGAGACTTGAGACCAGCTCCGGCGCGCTGTTGCCCGCCAGCACCTGGCAGACAGCCTCGGTGATCGGGAGCTCGATTCCGAGCCTCCGCGAGAGATCGCGCAGCACCGGCGCGGTCGCGATCCCCTCGACGACCATCCCGATCTCGGTCTCCGCCTGCTCGGGGGTGCGGCCCCGCACGAGCAGCTCGCCGGCCCGCCGGTTGCGGCTGTGACGGCTCCAGCAGGTGACGATCAGGTCGCCCATGCCCGCGAGCCCCGAGAACGTCTCGGACCGCGCCCCGCACCCGCCACCGAGCCGAGCCAGCTCCCGGAGGCCACGGCTGATCAGCCCCGCCTTCGCGTTGTCGCCGAGCCCGAGGCCGTCGACGCCGCCCGCGGCGAGCGCGATCACGTTCTTCGCGGCCGCGCACAGCTCGACCCCGACGAGGTCGCTGTTGACGTACACCCGGAAGAGCGGTGTCACGATCGCGTGCTGGAGCTCGCGAGCCAGCCCCTCGTCCTCGCTGGCGACGACGGTCGCAGCCGGGAGCCCCTGGCCGATCTCCTCGGCGTGGTTGGGGCCCGAGAGCACCGCCACGGGCCTGCCCTCGACGAGCTCGGACAGCCGCCGGCCGCTGGCCGGGTCGAGCCCCTTGGTCAGGATCAGGACGGGCGCGGGGGCCGGGGCCCCCGCCCCCCCCCCCCCGCCCACCCCCCGCCGCCCC
>CAYJLE010000010.1:20449-28140 GCA_964370985.1 uncultured Gaiellales bacterium
GCGGTGGTCTGCGGGGGGGGGGGCGGGGGGGGGGCCCCGGCGCCCGCGACGCTCGAGAACTCCCGGCTCGGAACCGCGAGCACGATCAGCTCCGCCGTCGCGAGCGGCGCCTCCGGAAGCGCGACGGCGCTGACGCCGGAGAGATCGACGCCGGTGAGGTAGCGGGGGTTTCGCCCGGTCTCCCTGATCTCCCGTGCCTGGTCCGGGTCGCGGCACGCCAGTGTGACGTCGTGGCCTCGACCGGCGAGGAGCGCCGCGAACACGGAGCCCCAGCAGCCGCCGCCAATGACGACGACGCGCACCTCAGCTCCGCTCGACGAAGTCGATCACGACGGGGATCCCGGCGAGCCCGAAGCGGTCGCGCAGGCGGTTCTCGACCCAGTAGGCCCAGTCGCGGGTGACGAGCCCCGGGTCGTTCACGAACAGCCGGAAGCGCGGCGGGCGGGTCTCGACCTGGGTGCCGTAGAGGAGATTGAGGCGCCGGCCCGCGCGCGCCGGCCCGGGCCGCTGATCCCGCAGCTCCGCGAGGAAGCGGTTCAGCTCGCCGGTGGTGACCCGGCCGGTGTGCCGGGCGAACAGATCCTCGACCCGGTCGAGCAGCCGCTCGAGACCCCTGCGGGTCGTTGCGGAGACAGCGACCACCTGCGGGCGCTGCCGGAGCCTGTCCTCGACCCGGGGACGCACGTCCTCGATCCCGACGCGCGCGATGTCCCACTTCGCCAGCACGACGAGCGTCGAGCAGCCCGCCTTCCTGGCGACGTCGGCGACCGCGAGGTCCTGATCGACGAGGCCCTCGCTCGAGTCGACGAGCACGAGGGCGACATCGGCGCGCTCGGCGGCCGCGAGCGCCCGAAGCTCCGAGTAGTACTCGATCTCCTGCCGATGTCGGCGCTTGCGGCGCAGCCCGGCGGTGTCGACCAGCACGAACGTGGTCTCGCCGCGGCGCAGCACCGTGTCGATCGCGTCGCGCGTCGTGCCCGGCTCGCCCGAGACGATCACGCGCTCCTCCCCGAGCAGGGCGTTCAGGAGGCTCGACTTGCCGACGTTCGGCCGGCCCAGGATCGCCACGCGGATCGCCTCCGTCCCGGGGCCCGCGGGGCGCACCTCGCCCGTGCGTCCGAGCTCGCCCACGATCACGTCGAGCAGATCGCCCGTCCCGTGCCCGTGCAGCGCGGAGAGCGCCACGGGGTCACCCAGGCCGAGGCGGTGGAACTCGACTGCCTCGTCGTCACGCCGGGGGTCGTCGAGCTTGTTCGCGATCACGATCACCGGCTTGCGCGAGTGGCGCAGGATCGCCGCCACCTCCTCGTCCCCGGGCGTGATCCCGGCGCGGGCGTCGACCACGAACAGGACGAGGTCGGCCTCCTCCACGGCCCTGCGCGCCTGCTCGGCGACCCCCCGGATCAGTGGCGTCGCGTCCGCGACGTCGACGCCGCCCGTGTCGACGAGCAGGAACGCCCGGCCGGCCCACTCGCAGACGACATTCTTGCGATCGCGCGTCACCCCCGGCGTCTCGAACACGACCGCCTCCCGGGTCGCGGTCAGCCGGTTGACGAGCGTCGACTTGCCCACGTTCGGAAAGCCGACGACCGCAACCACCCCGTCGAGGGCGAGCGGCGCCTCGGCGGGGCGCCCGCGTTCGCGGCCGGCTCTCACCGGGGCGCCCTCGAGTGGAGGTGAGCGCGCAGCGGCGGCGTGCCGGCGGGGCGCCCGAGCTCGTGCACGTGCGCGAGAAACTCCCAGAGGCGGCGGATCTCGTCCATCACCTCGACGGAGGCATCCCGGTAGCCACGCGAGTTGCGCGCGTGCTCGTCGAAGCGCAGCGGCTCGCCAAACGCGACGGACACCGGTCGGAGGTTCCAGTTCCACTCGAGCGTGCCGTAGACCGCAGCGGGGACGACCGGGACGCCCTCCTGGATCGCAACCATCGCCGCGCCCGGCTTGGCCTCACCCAGCTCGCCGTCGCGCTGGCGCGTCCCCTCGACGAACATGCCGAGCAGCTCGTTTCTCCGGACCGTCTCGCGCATACGCCGCAGCGCGTCCCGGTCGGACTCCCCGCGCCGCACCGAGAGCGTCCCGTGGGAGCGGATCAGCTGGCCGAGCCCGGGCACCCGGTGCGCCTCGACCTTGGCGGCGAAGACGATCCTCCTCGGGCAGGCGGTCCCGAACGCGGCCGGGTCGATGTAGTGGAAGTGGTTCATGGCGAGCACCGCACCGCCCTCGCGCGGCACGCGCTCGGCGCCGTAGACTCGCAGCCTCGCGAGCGCGTGGGTGAGCCCCCCGATCAGGCCTTTCCCGAACGTCCACCACATGAACGGGACGACGACGCGGGAGCCCGGGAAATCGCTCATTCCCCGGCCCTCGCGGCGACGAGCCGTTCAATCCGCTCCACCACCTCGTCGATCGTGAGCTCGGTCGTGTCGATCACCTCGGCGTCGGCCGCGGGCGCGAGCTGGGCCGCGTCGCGCTCGTCACGGCCCCGCACCTCGTCGTCGCCGGCCGCCGGGCGTTCAGCCTGCCGCCGGCGCGCGCGCTCTTCCGGCTCCGCGACCAGGTACACCTTCACCTCGGCGCCCGGGCAGACGACGGTACCGATGTCGCGCCCCTCGACGACCGCGTCGCCGGCCTCGGCGAGCTCACGCTGACGGGAGCGCATGACGCGTCGCACCCCGTCGTGCCCCGCGACCGCCGACACGGCCCGGTCGATCTCGACGGCGCGGATGCATCCGGTCACGTCCCGACCGTCGACGAGCACGCGCTCCCCTTCGAACGAGACGGGCGTCGCGACCGCGAGCCCCTCGAGCGCGGCACCGTCGCCGAGGTCGAGACCTTGCTCGAGCGCGAGCAGCGTGACCGTCCGGTACATGGCCCCGGTGTCGAGATAGCGGAAGGAGAGGCGCTCGGCGAGCCGTCTCGCGGCCGTGCTCTTGCCCGCGCCGGCGGGCCCGTCGATGGCGACGATCACGGGCGGCTCCTCACCTGACGACCAGCGAGTCGAGAACTTCGAAGAAGCCGGGGTAGCTTACTGCGACGCAGTCGGCGCCCCGCACCTCGATCGGTTCGCGGGAGAGCAGCCCGGCGAGCGCGCCGAGCATGGCGATCCGGTGGTCGCCGGCCGCGTCGAGGACACCCCCGCCCCGCGGACGGGCCGGCACGCCCCGGACGCGGAACCCGTCGCGCGTCTCGCTGATGCGGACGCCGGCGGCGCGCAGCGCGCGCGTCACGCTCTCGACGCGGTCTGACTCCTTGACGCGCAGCTCCTGAGCGCCGCGCACGCCGCTGTCGCCGTGGGCGAGCGCAGCGCAGAGAGCGAACAGGGGCAGCTCGTCGATCAGGAGCGGCACCTCCCCGGGCGTCACCTCCGTCGCGACGAGCTCCGCCGAGGTGACCTCGAGGTCGGCCACCGGCTCGCCGCCCGCCTGACGGCGGTTGTAGACGGAGATCCGCGCACCCATGCGCTCCAGCACATGCAGGAAGCCAATGCGGGTCGGGTTCAGGCCGACCCCGTGCAGGCGCAGCTCGGAGCCCGGGAGAAGCGTCGCGGCCGCGAGGAACGGCGCGGCCGAGGAGAAGTCGCCTGGCACGTCGAGCGAGAGCGGCGAGAGCCGCTCTGCCGGCCAGACCGTCGCAACCGGCGGTCTCCGCTCGACGCGAGCGCCGACCCCCGCGAGCATCCGCTCGGTGTGATCGCGACTCGGCGAGGGCTCGACGACCGTCGTTGGCCCGTCGACGGCGTAGAGCCCCGCGAGCAGCACGCACGACTTGACCTGGGCGCTCGCGACCGGGCTCTCGTAGCGGATCGGCCGGAGCTCGCCCCCGCGGACGGTGAGCGGCGCGTGCCCGTCTACCGTCTCCACCGCCGCGCCCATCAGGCGGAGGGGCACGGCGACCCGCTCGAGCGGCCGCCGCGCCAGCGACTCGTCGCCGACGAGCTCGAAGCACCCCGGATGGCCGGCGAGGATCCCGGCGAGCAGGCGGATCAGGGTGCCCGCGTTCCCGCAGTCGACCGGGCCGGCGGGCGGGCGGAGACCGCGCAGGCCAGCGCCCTCGACCCGCAGCGTGTCGCCCTCGTCCCGCACCTCCGCGCCGAGCGCCGCCACCGCCGCCGCGGTCGAGAGCGTGTCGGCGGAGCGCCCGAAGCCACGGATCTCGCTCTCGCCGTCGGCGATCGCCGCGAGCAGGAGCGCGCGATGGGAGACCGACTTGTCCCCGGGTACGGCGACGTCGCCGCGGAGGCTGACGGCGGGCGCGACCTTCACGACGCCTACTCCTCGAACTCGGGCGCCACGATCACCGAGTAGCCCTGCGCCTCGAGCAGCTCGGCGGCGCGGCGCGCAGCGTCCTCGCCCGTGACGAGGATCTCGAGCGTGCCGCCCCGCTCCGGCGTCATGTGCGCGAGGTCGAAGTCCTCGATGTTGATCTGCTGGGCGCCGAGCGCCTGCGTGATGCCGGACAGGACGCCCGGCCGGTCGGGCACGTGCACCTGGAGGCGCTGGAGCGCCCCCGCGTCCTCGTAGGCCTGCTCGAGCAGCTTGCGCCGGTTCCCGGCGGCCTCCCCGATCCAGCGGGCGAGGTAGCCGGCGTCGCGCGCCCCGAGCGCCCGCTCTAGCTCCTCGACGCGGCGGCGGTGCTCGGCGAGGGAGCCGAGCAGGGCATCGGCGTTCTCGAGGAAGATATCGACCCAGATCCGCGGATTCGCACCGGCGACCCGGGTCATGTCCTTGAGCGAGGCGCCGGCCGCGGCCAGCGCCTCGTGACCGTTGACCCGCGTGGCGCCCGCCTGGTTCAGGAGCAGGTTCGCGAGCGCGTGCGGCAGGTGACTCGTCAGCGCGAGCAGCCGGTCGTGGGCGGCCGGGTCGATCGCCACGGGGAACGCACCGAGCGAGGCGACAAAGCCGTGCAGGTCGCGGTAGCGCGCCGGCTCGGTCTCCGAGACGGGGGTCAGGAACCAGGTGGCGCCCTGGAAGAGGTCGCCGCTCGCGTGCTCGGGCCCGCGGGCCTCGGACCCGCACAGGGGGTGGCCGCCGATGAACCGCGCGCGGTCGACGACAGCCTCGCAGAGGGCCGCTTTCGTCGAGCCGACATCGGTGACGGTGCAGACGTCCTGGCTGGCCGCGAGCGTCGCGGCGACCTGGCTGCCGAGGGTCGCGACCGGGGCGGCGACGACGGCGAGATCAGCGCCGTCGAGCGCTTCCTCGAGGCTCGCGGCGGCGACGTGCACGGCACCCCGCTCGGCGGCGACGGCGAGGGCGCGCGGGTCGGTGTCCCACCCGGAGACGCGGCCGACCCCGGCGCGGCCGGCCGCGAGGCCCACCGACGCGCCGATCAGCCCGGTGCCGACCACTGCGAGCCGCTCGAGCGCCACTAGCCGGCTCGACCCGGGAACACGTCGCGCTGCCGCATCAGCTCGGCCACGCGGAAGGCGAGGTCGAGCGCCTGCCGCGCGTTCAGCCGCGGGTCGCAGAGCGTCTCGTACCGATGCGAGAGCTGCTCCTCCAGCACAGCCTCGGAGCCGCCGAGGCACTCGGTGACGTCCTCGCCCGTGTACTCGAGGTGAACCCCACCGGGCCACGCGCCCGCATGCCAGCAGGCCGCGAAGAAGGCCTCGAGCTCCGCCATGATCGCGTCGAAGCTGCGCGTCTTCACGCCGGTGGCGGTCCTGACGCCGTTGCCGTGCATCGGGTCGCACGCCCACACGACGGGGTGCCCGGCTTCGGCGACCGCGCGGAGCAGCGGCGGCAGCAGCTCGCCGATGCGGCCCGCGCCCATCCGCGTGATCAGCGTGAGCCGGCCGGGGATGCGGCCAGGGTTGAGGCGCCCGCACAGGTCGAGAACCTCGTCCGCGGTCGCCGTCGGCCCGAGCTTCACGCCGACGGGGTTGTGCACACCCGCGAAGAACTCGGTGTGGGCGCCGTCGAGCTGTCGCGTACGCTCGCCGACCCAGAGCATGTGGGCGGAGCAGTCGTACCAGTCGCCGGTCAGCGAGTCGCGCCTGGTCAATCCCTCCTCGTAGTCGAGCACGAGACCTTCGTGGCTCGTCCAGACGTCGACCTCGTGGAGCTGGCGCTCGGAGACGACGTCGATCCCGCAGGCGGCCATGAACCGCAGCGCCCGCTCGATCTCGGTCGCGAGCTGCTCGTAGCGGCGGCCCTCGACCGAGGTGGCCACGAAGTTCTGGTTCCACTCGTGGACGCGCATGATGTCGGCGAACCCGCCCTTCGTGAACGCGCGCAGCAGGTTGAGCGTCGCGGCCGACTGGTGGTAGGCCTGCACCATCCGCTCGGGGTCGTGGACGCGCGCCTCGGGGGTCGGGACCTCGCCATTGACGAGGTGGCCGAGGAACGAGGGCAGCTCGACGTCGCCGACACGCTCGGTCGGGGAGGAGCGCGGCTTCGCGAACTGGCCCGCGATACGGCCGACCTTGACGACCGGGAGCATGGCGCCGTACGTGAGCACAGCCGCCATCTGGAGCATGATCTTCAGCTTCTCGCGGATCGAGACCGCCGTGAAGTCGTGGAACGACTCGGCGCAGTCGCCGGCCTGGAGCAGGAACGCCCGGCCGGCCGCGACCTCGCCGAGCGCCGCCTGGAGCGCCCGCGCCTCGCCGGCGAAGACGAGCGGCGGCATCGCCTTGAGACGGTCGAAGGCGGCACCGGCGGCGTGCTCGTCGGGCCAGCTCGGTTGGTGACACGCCCGGCGGGCGCGCCAGGACGAGGGTGTCCACGTCGAATCCATCACTGCCATGGCCATTCAGTGTAGTGAGGGATAATCCCCGGCGACCGTGCGCATCCTCTCGGGCATCCAGCCGACGGGCGACAAGCACCTCGGCAACTACTTCGGGGCGATCCGCCGCTGGGCGGAGCAGCAGCACGGGGCCGACTGCTTCCACCCGATCGTCGACCTGCACGCGATCACGATCCCGAAGGAGCCCGGAGAGCTGCGCGAGTCGACGCTGTCACTGGCCGCGCTGCTCGTTGCCTGCGGGCTCGACCCGGACGTGGCGACGCTGTTCGTCCAGAGCCACGTGCCCGAGCACCCGCGGCTCGCATGGGTGCTCGAGTGCATGACACCGTACGGCGACCTGCGCAGGATGCCCCAGTACCGCGAGAAGTCCGCGAAGGAGCATGGCTTCGGCGTCGCGCTGCTCACGTACCCGGTTCTCCAGGCGGCGGACATCCTCCTCTACCAGGCCGACGCTGTGCCGGTCGGTGAGGACCAGCGCCAGCATCTGGAGCTGGCCCGTGATATCGCGCAGCGGTTCAACAACCGCTTTGGCGACACGTTCACGGTGCCCGAGGGGACGTACCCGGAGATCGGGGCGAAGCTGATGGACCTCCAGGATCCGACCAGCCGGATGTCGACGTCGGCGGACTCGGACGCCGGCGTGCTGCGCCTGCTCGACCCGCCCGATGTGATCCGCAAGAAGCTGCGCTCGGCGGTCACGGACTCGGGTCGCGAGGTCGTGCGCTCCACGGACAAGCCCGGGGTCACGAACCTGATCGAGATCCTCGCGGCCGCGCTCGGCGAGGCGCCCGAGGCGATCGAGTCCCGCTACGACGGCCAGGGCTACGGCGCGTTCAAGGCCGAGGTAGCCGAGGCGGTCGTCGGGCTGCTCGAGCCGATCCAGCGCCGCTACCAGGACCTGCGGGCCGACCCGGGGGAGCTGCACAGGATCCTCACCGTGGGCGCCG